>JAFRRH010000022.1 GCA_017428215.1 Selenomonadaceae bacterium | reverse complement strand
ATTGTCACGACGAACTACGCTACATTAGTCGAACTTCCCACGAAAGAGGAAAGTGAAGAGGATTTGGGCGCGAATGTCGCTTTAATTTAGCAGAGCGGCAGAAATACTAAGGCGGGAAAGAATCGCCTTGTTCCAATGGCTAAAAAAAGTTTGCAAATTTGGGATGAATTGCCACTATTGGCGAATCATTTGCCGCACGACGGACGCCACACCTGCGCCACACTTATATGGGAAAAGCTCGAATTGTTAAATGCAGTGCTGTACTTGGTAAAGACGCCTTGTCAGTGGCGTAATTTACCGCATGATTTTCCACCAATGTTCACGGTGCACAGCTTTTATCGCCGAGCACGCTTTTCCGGTCTTTGGGACTCAATTCTCACTAACCTTGTGCGGCTTACTCGTCGCTCAGCAGGTTTAAGCGAAGAACCGACGCAAACATTAATGGTGGTTATCGCGGCTCCTTTGTCTACGAAGTATGCAAATATTTCGGTTTGAGAGTAGAAAGTTTGCTTGGTTCAATCATTCTCGTCGTCTTTCAAAGGATTACGAGCTGAGCGTTACTTCTGCTAAAACCTTGATTAAGATTTCCTATATTCACACCTTACTTAAGCGGTTATGAACACCAGTTCTTAAAACGTAAGCTTTATTCGACAATTAAGCAATAGATTGTGATCAAGATTTTATTTTTGGCTTAATCGTTTCTTAACTTATCTTCTAAGTCTTTTAAAAATGTAGACGGCATTAACAAAATAAGTTTTGTAATGACATAAAAAATTAACCGCCCTAAAATTCGGAGCGGTTTTTTTATTGCAAATTTTTATTTATCATTCGTCGAAGAGGAATACAACTTTTAAGTCCTTCAAAAATTTCGTGGCGTGATTTTCAATCAATACACGATTTGAATCTGGAATAGCCAAGACGGGATTACTGTTGAAGTCTTCCACTGCTACCGCTTTAACCACCAACGGATTTTCTCCAGCGCGGGCGACATTTTCCGTATCGTCAACGTAATCCGCCATTCCCATAGAAATTACTTTGTCAATATCAAGGTTTTTGTGACCGTAAATTTTCGTGCCGTTAGAATTTTTAATTACAGCACTCATGACCGGTTGCAAGTCCAAACCTCTGCAGTCGACGATTAAGCCCGTGTAATCGCCTTGCGCAAGTGAGGCGTATTCTGCTACTGTTCTGCGTACAGGCGTGCTACTTGTTGGGACGTCGGCGGTAATTTGGGAATTAGGAACGGGCTGTTGATAAGTTGGCTGTTGCACCGTGAATGAATTTGCCTCCAGCTTTTGCAAGATGATTGAGTCCAGCGATTTAACGGACATTCTCGAAAGCGGCGACCGATAAGGTGTCGTGGGCGTAACAGTTTCTTCCTGCACAGTTACAGTTGTCGTGACATTGATTCTTTGTTTAACGGGTGTCGTGGAGCCGTAAGGAGCTACGCTAGGTTCTACTTCTAACACCGGATTTGGGAAAGGCTCTACTGCCGACGTCTTTTCAAAGACCGCGCTCGCAAGTGAATTCGACGAGGCGAACAGCGGAACTTGCATTACTACGCGATAGCCGCCGTCGCTCAAAAATGTTTCATTGATAACCGTTGCGCCCTTTATCGTCGCGGCAACTTTAAGTTTTATTTGGTCTCGAACTGTAAGCATTTTTTCAACAGTCGTTTCGCCCTCGACTCGCACGCCGTTGATAATTTCGCCCAATTTGCGATAAGCATCAGCCCTTGCAGCTTTTGACGCCAAACCTTTTGCCTGCGTGTAATTGACCGCGTCCGGCGGAACGACGCCTTCGCCCGTCACGGTGATTACTCGGTTTTTCCAGTCCACGCCGTCGACAAATGTCTTGGTTTCAGCTGATACGCCCGCGCTCGTTGCCAGCAATATCGCCGCCGTTGCGATTGCCGTTAAAATTTTTGGCACCTTCATTTTCATCACTCTCCTTAAATAAAATTTACCATACCTTTGTTAAAACTGCATTAATCACTAAAAATTATTCGTTGTGCCGTAATTATTTCCTTCAGCAGGTATATGAATTATTTAGACAAAAAAATTCCGGCATATGCCGGTTTTTATGGATAAAATTGTTGGTGCAGTACGAATCGAACAATTTAAAACTTTTTCAGACGTTCGCAAGCCTCAATGGTATTTTCTCTGCTGTTAAAGGAAGTTAATCGCAAGTAGCCTTCGCCGCAAGGACCAAAGCCCGCACCAGGCGTTCCGATAATGTGCAATTTACGCAGGAGCACGTCGAAGAAGTCCCAACTCGAAGGAATATCAGCGGGAGTTTTAAGCCATATATAAGGAGCGTTAATTCCGCCATAAGTTGTCAAACCCGCCGCGCTTAAACTCTCACGGATAATTTTGGCGTTCTCCAGATAGTAAGTTACAAGCTCTTTGACTTGCGATTGCCCTTCGTCGGAGTAAATCGCTTCTGCGCCGCGTTGAGTAATATAGCTCGTGCCATTAAACTTTGTAGTGTGACGACGCGCCCAAAGATTTTTAAACGGAACGCGCTCGCCCGTCGATGTTGTGCCTGTCAAACCTTCGGGAATGACAATGTAGCCGCAACGTGTACCAGTAAAGCCGGCAGTTTTGCTAAAGGAGCGGAACTCAATCGCTACGTCGCGTGCACCGTCAATTTCGTAAATGGAACGCGGAACGTTATCTTCGGTAATATAAGCGGCATAGGCGGCGTCGAAGAGGATCACGGCGTCATTTTCTTTAGCGTAGGCAACCCAAGCTTCAAGCGCGGGCTTATCAAGCGTCGTGCCCGTCGGATTGTTCGGAGAGCAAAGATAAACCATGTCGACTTTTTCAGCGGGCGGCTTCGGCGAGAAATTATTTTCAGCACTGCATGGCAGATAAGTAACGCCCTCAAAATGTCCGTCGGCTTTCAAGTTGCCAGTTCTACCCGCCATAACGTTTGTATCGAGATAAACGGGATAAACAGGATCGGCGATTGCAATTTTGCTGTCGAGCGAGAAAATCTCTTGGATATTTCCGCAGTCGCACTTGGAGCCGTCGCTAATAAAAATTTCGTCCGCGCTAACGTCAAGCCCGCGACGCTTATAATTAAAATCAACAATTTTTTCGCGCAGAAATGCATAGCCTTGTTCGGGACCATAGCCGCGGAAAGTTTCAACCTTGCCCATTTCGTCGGCGGCGCGTTTCATTGCGTCAATACAAACTTGCGGGAGCGGGCGAGTAACGTCGCCGATACCGAGTCGAATAATTTTTGCGTCAGGATTTTCTTTTTGGAATTTGGCAGCGCGTTTACCGACTTCCGAGAAAAGATAGCTACCGGGGAGTTTCAAATAATTTTCGTTGACTTTTGCCACTGGTAAAACCTCCTTAAACGTTTAAATCGCCGCACGGCACTTCGCACGACGATTTTAGAGAACCGCTCATTGAAGGGCGGAAATATTTTCATTATGGCGGAGCAGAGAGGACTCGAACCTCCGCGCCCTTTCGAGCCTAACGATTTAGCAAACCGTCCCCTTCACCGACTTGGGTACTGCTCCTTACTGCTTTAAAAACCTTGCGTAGATTATCATAACGCCCGCCGAGTGTCAAGAAATTTTTTGACGGTATATTGAATACACTTGTCCAAAATTTTTTCTCGCGAATAATGAGGCGGAATTTTTTGCAAAAAGTTTCGTGCTTATGTTATACTTAGCCAAATTTTTTATTACATGGGAAGGAGCGAATTTTATGGCAACCAGTCAATTAAGCGTGATAAAAAAATTTATGAGTTCGCTGGATACCACAACCCTTTCTGGCACAGCGGCACTTGATGCGGCAGTTAAATACGCCTCGAACGGATATTTTTCTAACATAGCCACCGCAATAAATAAAATGATTGCTGATTGTAAAAGTTTGGGCGCGACAAATTTTCTGCTCAAAAAGTGCGGGATAATTTTAGATAACGACGACACCGGCGCGATAACCGGCTCGGACGCAGGCGGCAAGACTACTAAAACTGCTGATAGCGTCGTGCCCGAAAGCGGAAGTTTGGATACGAGCTTTACCGGTACCTCGTTTACTACGAACGGTTTAACTTTTCGGCTCGGTAAAACTACTAAATTAACGAGTGACGAAACTCAAATTTGGCAATCGCTTAAAACTTGGTGGGCAAAAGAAACTTTGAACCTCATCAAAGAATCTTACGGCTACAGCTTTAGTGACAAAGACGCCACTGTCAAAGAAATTTTGATTGTGTTTGAAAATAAAGCCAACGCCAGCTATCTTGCCTACAGCGATTATCCTAAAAAAGTTAACGGTCGCTACACGCTGACTTTGACGATTAACAGAGCGTATTTTAAAAATTTAAAGAGCACGGACGTTAACGGCATAAGCAACAAGAAAGGCTATTTGGACAGGACAATTTCGCACGAATTGACCCATTCCATAATGATGGCTAAGGTTGATAATTTTAAGTCCTTGCCGCTTTTTATCAAAGAAGGTTTAGCGGAACTCACGCACGGCATTGACGACTTGAGGAAGGACGCCATTGAAACTTTAGCTAAAAATCCTGCAAGGCTTGAGAAAATTTTGAGCTTAACAAGCAACAGTATTTATACTTATGCAGGTGGCTACATGTTATTGCGCTATCTCGCTAAACAAGCTGCCGCTTCAAATTCTACAAGCACGACTACAAGCACGGCTGATAATTCTAAGGACGTCACAGTTAAAGGCTCCGTTTTGACGGTCTCGGAAAATTATAGCGACACTACGCTTGATTTAAGCAAATATTCTTCCTCCGTTAAAAAAGTTGACGCCACAGCACTTAGCAACGGCATAAAGATTACCGGCAACAGCAGTGCAAACACAATCGCGGCGGGAAAAGGCAACGATACGATTTATGGCGGCGCAGGTAATGATTCGCTAAATGGCGACGCAGGCAACGATAAACTTTACGGTGGCGCAGGTTTAGACACGATTTATGGCGGCACGGGTAATGATTCGCTAAACGGCGACGCTGGCAACGATAAACTTTACGGCGGTGCAGGTTTAGATACGATTTATGGCGGCGCGGGTAATGATTTGCTAAATGGCGACGCTGACAACGATAAACTTTACGGCGGCTCAGGTTTAGATACGATTTATGGCGACGCAGGTAATGATTCGCTAAATGGCGACGCAGGCAACGATAAACTTTACGGCGGTGCAGGTTTAGACACGATTTATGGCGGCGCGGGTAATGATTTGCTAAATGGCGACGCTGACAACGATGAACTTTACGGCAACGCTGGCAACGATAAACTTTATGGCGGCTCAGGTAATGATTCGCTTTGGGGCGGCAAGGGTAATGATACACTCTGGGGCAACGCGGGAGCTGACACTTTTATTTACGAAAGCGGCGAAGGCAAGGACGTTATCTACGGCTTTGAAAACAATGACATGCTCCAGATTACTGGCGCATTTTCGGCAAGCTATAACAAAAGTAAAAAAGAACTTGCATTTAAAGTTGGCTCGACGAAAAACGCAATCACTTTGAAAGATTTCACAGCGACAAGCTTTAACATCAACGGAACGTCATATAAAATCAGTGGTACAAAATTGGTAGGTAAATAAAATGGGAAGAGGAATTACTCCGACAATCGAAAGCGGCTTGCTCGTGGCGATAACGGTAATAATCGGGCTTGTCACGGTCTACGTCCCGATTATCGGCATGTTTGCGGAATTTTTCTGCGCGGTGCCGCTGGCAGTTTTGACGGCACGACAAGGAGCGGGCAAAGGCTTAAGTGCGCTTGTCGTCTCGTTTATTTTGCTGTCAATGTTAATTAGTCCGATTATGGCAATACGGCTCGCCTTAAGCTTTGGGATATGCGGCGTGATACTCGGTTGGTGCGTGCGAAAAAATTTCGGTGCGGCAAAAATTTTTTTCTCAACGTTAATAGTTGCGTCCACCGCGCAGATTTTAACACTCGCCTTGCTGATTGTCGTTATGGACATAAATTTAGTCGAAACGCAAATTGAAATGGTGCGCGAATCATTTGACGATTCCTTTGCACTGTATGAAAGCATGGGCGTTGAAAAAGAACGCATTGCCGAAGCAAAAACGCAAGTCGAGCCGGCATTGCAGACGTTAGCTTTTCTTATGCCGACGCTGATAATGTTGACTGCGCTGATAAATACATTTGCGGTTTGGTTCACGGCGCGTTGGATTTTCCCTAAACTGCAACTTAAACTCCCGACAATGCCGCCTTTCGCCGAATGGAAATTCCCTGCGGTGTTCTGCTACACAGCTCTAATCGGCGGATTGGGAATATATTGGGGCTTCACGCGAAATTGGACGGAGATTTACGAAATATCGCTGAATTTGCTGATAATTTCCGCGTTAGTCGGACTTGTGCAAGGATTTTCGTTGCTGTCTTTTATCTTCGACCGATATAAAGTTTCAAAGTTCATACGGCGTTTTTTGTACGTGATATTTCTGCTGAATATGTTTTTCCTGCAACTGGTTGCGGTAACTGGTTTGATAGATATGTTGTTTGATTACCGCAAAAGACTTTTAAAGGGCGGTGATTAAATGCCGAGAATTTTATCTGCGTGGCCAGACGCCGTAATAAATTTATCCGTAATGTTAGTAATGGTCGTGACACTTTCGCAGTACAACAAAATTTTGGGCGCAATGGCTCTTTTAATGTGGGTATTATTAATTTGGTTTGCTCGCGTGCGCCGAATTGAGCGCGAAAAAAGATTTAAAGAATACACGGAAAATGTCATAGGCAACTTAAACGACATGATGTATTACGCGATGACGAAATTGCCAGAAGGAATATTAGTTGTAGACGAGGACGGGCGGCTTCAATGGTGCAATTCCGTAATGCAGGATTTTGCGGAATTAGTTCCTCAGCAGGGCATGGACGTTGAGGAATTTTGGGAAGGGCTTGTGCCCAAAGAAATTCTTTCGTTCGTTCCCAAAGACGGCAAACCTTTAGAAATGGAAGGCGAATATCCCGTTAAATCATTGCGTCGACGTAAAACAGCAGATAATACGGTTGAGGAATTTAATCGGCACTTTTTAATTAAATATCGTCGCTTGCAAGCCAACAAAGATTATTCGCGAATGATTGTATTGTTTGCACGGGAAATTACGCCTTACGAGGATTTAAAGGTTGAGTATGCAAATAGTCGCACGGCGATTATTTATGTACAAATTGACAACTACGACGAAGTAACGCAAGGACTTAACGAGGCGGAAAAAACTTCGTTATTGTTATCAGTCAGCGAAATTTTGGAGGAGTGGGTTACGTCGCTAGCAGGTTTTATGCGGCGGGTATCGAGCGATTTATATTTGGTGATTTTGGAGCAACGCGCTTTAGAATTGGAGATTGAAAGAAAATTTATAGTGCTGGATAAAGTACGCCAGTTAGTTAACAAAAACCAATTACCGGTAACGTTATCAATGGGCGCGGCAGTCGCTGAAAAACCGTCCGCTGAACAGTCAATGAACGAATTAGACGTTAAGGCGCAATCGGGATTGGATTTGGCATTGGCACGCGGCGGAGACCAAGTAGCAGTCAACCGCAACGACAAAATGCAATTCTTCGGCGGACGAGCTAAGGCAGTCGAGAGAAATACTCGTGTCAAGGCGCGTGTCATGAGCCATTCGATACGCGACACTATGGAAGCGGCGGACGAAGTTTTTATAATGGGGCACACCCGCGAGGATTATGACGCATTTGGAGCGGCGGTTGGCGTCGCACTCATGGCGCGTAGTTTAAATAAGCCCGCGCATATCGTCCTTAGCAACTGGCTTGACAGTGTGGAAAAAATTATCGACCTGCTTGAAAAGGACGAGGCGTATAAAGATTTATTCGTCAGCGCGAATGAAGTTTCCATTTCCACCGCGCTTGAGCCGCTGTTGGTTGTCGTTGATACTTTTATTCCAAATTTGGTTGCCGCGCCGAATTTACTTGAGCGTATAAAAAAAGTGGTAGTCATTGACCACCACAGACGTAGCGAGAATACAATTAAAAATCCCGCGATAACTTATCTGGAGCCAGGCTCAAGTTCGACGTGCGAAATGGTTACGGAACTTTTGATGTACTTTGACGATAAAGTTAAACTTGGCAAATTGGCGGCGACCGCGCTTTATTCGGGCATTGTCGTCGACACGAAAAACTTTTCGATACAGGCGGGCGCGAGAACTTTTGAGGCGGCGGCTTATTTGCGCAGGAGCGGAGCCGACCCTGTTGTCGTGAATTATCTTTTCAAATCGGATTACGAGACGACAGTTTCTCTTGCCAAAACCAAAGCGCAATCGGAGTATTACGAAGGCGGACTTGTCGTTTCTTACATTGATAACATTATTCCGAACGTGCAAGCTATCGCGGGACAAGCGGCGGACGGTCTTTTAAGGGTTGAAGGCGTGCGCATGACGATTATCCTGTTCCAAATGAAAAATGATACTGTCGGGATAAGTGCGCGCTCCAGCGGGGATTTAAACGTTCAAGTTATCATGGAGAAATTCGGCGGCGGCGGCCATCAAAATGTTGCTGGTGCACAAGTCAAAAACACACCGATTCTTGAGCTAAAAAAGGCTGTCATCGACGCGGCACGAGCTTATATTGCTGAAACTGATAATCCGACCATAAAATAATCATAAATTAAAAGACTGCCTTGACTAAAAAGAAAGCCGACGCGCCGATTGCCGCCGTGATAGGAATTGTTATTCCCCAAGCTTTGACCATTTGTTTAGCAACGCCCCAATGAACTGCGTTTATCCTTTTAGCTGTGCCAACACCCATTATCGAACCGGATACAACGTGCGTCGTTGAAACCGGCAAATTTAAGAGCGTCGCGCTGAAAACTACTGTTGATGAATTTAAATCTGCCGCAAAGCCGCTCGGAGGCTCTAATTTAAAGATTTTGCCGCCGACGGTTTTTATTATGCGCCAACCGCCTGTCGCCGTGCCCAATGCCATTGCCGCCGCGCACAGAACTTTTACATAAGTCGGAACTTCAAATTCAGAAATAAAACCGCCGCTAAATAATGCCAACGTTATTATGCCCATAGATTTTTGCGCGTCGTTTGAGCCGTTAGAAAAAGCTATCATTGCCGCTGAAACGACTTGCATTTTGCGGAATTTGTCGTTGATAAAATGCGGCGGGAAATTTTCAAACAGCCTAAAAATTATATTCATGATGATAATTCCCGTAACGAATGCGATTGCCGGCGACGCGATAAGCGCGACTAAAATTTTTCCTATACCGTTAAAATTCAAACCACTCAATCCGACGGAAATTAAAACTGCGCCGATTAACCCACCAATCAGCGCATGAGATGAACTAGACGGCAATCCTAGCCGCCATGTTAGCAAATTCCAAAAAATTGCACCTATCAAAGCCGCGATAATTATTTTTTCATCGACGAGACTGGGCGAACTTACAATATCTCCGCCGATAGTTTTTGCCACACCCGTCGAAACCATTGCCCCTAAAAAATTTAAACACGCCGCCATAATCGTTGCATGATTCGGATTAAGGGCGCGTGTGCTTACTGAAGTCGCTATGGCGTTTGCCGTATCGTGAAAACCGTTGATAAAGTCAAACACCAAAGCTAGAATTATCACCGTTATGATTAAATATTGAAGCTCAACCAAAAGTCCCAGCTCCTTAAAAATTATTTCGGCAAGATTTTAGCAGACAACAATACTTGCGTCAAATCTTGGGAGCCGAGCCGTTCAAACATTTTGCTTAAGCGTTCGCGAGGCTTAGCGTGTTCAGCGAAATAATTTAACGTCGTGTCGATAATTTGATAAACAGTTTCCTCGTTGTCAATGAACTGCGGAAGAATTTCACCCGCCAAATAAATTTTGTAACCGACCACGCCGCGCAGAGCATCTTTCTTGCAAATTTTTACACAACGTCCGCAGTTAATGCACTTATCGCGATTAATCGTCCAAGTTTTTGATTGGCGGTCAACTTCAATCGCACCGACGCGACAAACTTTAGCACAGCCGCCGCAATAAATACAATTCTCCGCGATAAACTGCGGATCCACTGCGCCCTTAATGCCAATGTCGTTGTAGTGAACTTTCATGCAATTATTCGGGCAACCCGTCACCGAGCAGGTAATTTTATTCGGAAGTTCGCGCCCGCCGTGCCGACGTTCAATCTCGCGGGCAATTTCAGGCGAATCAATTATCCCCGACGGACAAATTTCATTGCCCTGACATGCCGTAACCATTTTCACAATCGTGCCCGCTGGCGATATTTCTAATCCGTTCGCCGCGCAGATTTTTTCTATCTCCGCCAAATTCTCTTGACGCACAAACGGAATTGATATTTCCTGCCGACTGGTCAAATGGATATATCCCGCGCCAAATTTTTCTGCCAGCCCGTGAATCGCTAAAAGTTGCGCGTTGGTTAATCTGCCCGCTGACGACTTAAATCTAATCGAATAAAAGCCCGCTTGCCTTTGCTTAGCTAAAAAATTTTTCATAACGTAATCTCCTCAAGTTTGCGTTCACAGAAAGTTACAGGCGTCAAGTCGAGTTTACGAGCAAAATCTAAAGCGCGATTAAAATAATTTCCGACAGCCGCAACTCTGTGAGCGTCTGAACCAAGCGTAACGAATCGCCCGCCGAGTTCGCGATATTTTTTATAGACGGGCACCAGTTCTTCAATACTGCGCGGCTTATCAAAACGGCGCGTGTTAAGTTCCAAAACTTTTCCGCGCTCAACGACGATTTTTAAAACCGTATCAATCTCCGCCTTAAACGTCGGATAATCAATTTCGGGATTGTCATAGGGAGCGGCGCGGCAAATGTAATCAATATGCCCCAATACGTCATAGTCGCAAACTTCCGCCTCCGTCGCCATTTGCTCAAAATATTTTTTATAAGCCGTTGTCTTGTCCTTGCCAACGTAAAAATCTGGATAGTAAATGTCAATGTCGTCTACGAGATGAATTGAGCCGATAACTAAATCAAAGTCCGCCTGCGCGATAAATTTTTTATTAGCCGCCCGTGCAAATTTTCTTAAGCCAACTTCCACGCCGAGCCGAATTTTTTCGCCGCGCAGATTTTTATATTCGTCCATGTAAGCGGCGGGGTCGAAGGAAAATTTTTTGCCATTCAACTCCAGACCGTAATCAAAATGCTCCGTGAACACCACGCCAATATTTAACTTTGACGCCTTGTTAATCGCGTCTGCCGCAAGCATTTCCGAATCCGCAGAAAATTTCGTGTGCATGTGTGAATCAAATATCATCTGTCCGCCTCCTCTTAACTTTTCATCAGCTGATTGTAAATATGATTTAGATTTTTAAATTGTTCGTTGCCGACCCAAAGTTTCCTGTAACTGCGCGGCGATGTTCCGACAAATTTTTTAAACTGCTTGTTGAAATGGCTGACGTTATCATAGCCAAGCTCCATGCTAATTTCAGTGATACTTTTATCCGTACTCATTAAAAGTTTTTGTCCCATGCCGATTTTAAGTCTAATTAAATATTGACCGGGCGAAAGTCCTAAAATTTTTTTAAAGTGGTGCGAGAAACCAGAGACGCTCATATTTGCAATTTCGCTCATCTGCTCAATAGAAATATTTTCTGTAAAATGTTCGTCGATAAATTTTTTACACCTGCGGAACGACTCATCAAATCTATCACGCCGCGCAGTTTTTTCGTGAGTAATTTGCTCCATTAAAATTACCAGCAACGCATTCAGCAGATAATGACAAATCGCGCCAGAGAAAATTTTTTTCTGTGAAACTTGCTCAAAAAGTTCACGGAAAATCGTTTCGATACAATCCGCCTTATCTTGCGTGTGCAAAATCGGCTTAACGTCATGCGGCAAGAGATGATTTTTCGGCAGGTCGGGCAGTTTAAAATTTTTTATTCCGCAGTTGTAAAAGGACATGCCAAAATTCGCGTCGGCGCATTCATCGTGCAAAACGCCCGCATTATAAATCACCACGTCGCCTTTTTGAACTTGATAGGCGTGCCCGTCAATACGGATAAGAGCTTTGCCGCCGCTAATATATTGCAACTCCAAAAGATTATCATGGGCGTGCATGGCAGTCGGAATCATTGTTTCAGTTTGACAGACATAAAGGAGCTTTAATTTTTGCTCGGCAACGGGATTATCCGAAAAATTTTGGTTGTTGTAGTAGATGACCGCCATATTAAATACCTCGCCTTCATCTTTAAAGTTGTACAAAATTGTTTATCGAGAGCTATCCTGCGGTGATATTTTTACATATAATTGTAAAATCCTGCTTACTTTATTGCCAGTACTGCAAATAAGCTTGAAAAGTATTGACAACGTTTATTTCGTATGATAACTTTACATCATCATGAATTAATCAAAGGAGGGCTTTTAAATGAAAATTGCTTTTGACGTTGACGTTCTGGCTAAACAGATGAGCATTAATGATTATGTGCACAAGGTTGCCGATTGGGGTTACAAATACATTGAGCAATCGCCGCACCCGCGCATTAATCCGTTTTACAAACACCCGCTTTTCTCTAAAGAGTGCGAGGCAGAATATCGCAAGGCTCTCAAGGAAACCGGCGTTGAAATTTCGTCGTTTATCGTCGTCTATCGTTGGTCTGGTCCCACCGAAGAGCAGCGTCAACATGCCGTCGCTAACTGGAAGAAAATCATTGAAATCGCCGTTAACATGGGCGTACCTGTCATCAATACCGAATTCAGCGGCGACCCCAATCAGCAGGAAATTTGTAACGGAATGTTTTTCCGCTCAATGGAAGAACTCCTGCCGATTATCGAACGTGAGGGCTTGCGCGTCGAAATTCAATCGCACCCCTACGACTTTTGCGAACTCAACGACGAGACTTGCGACATTGTAAAATCTTTCCGCTCCAAAAATCTCGGCTACGTCTACAGCGCAAGTCATGGTTTCTTCTACGATCAGGGCAAGGGCGACGTTCGTCATATGCTCAAATATGCCGGCGACGAATTGACGCACGTTCTTTTAGCTGACACGTGGAATCAAACTATCGACTGCCGCTATATCGTCAATCCTCCTTGGCTCAATGGTCGCGGTAAAGCTGATTATACAATTCATCAGCATACGGCTATGGGCGAGGGCGAAGTTGACTTCGACGGCATTTTTGAGACGCTCCGCGAAATGGACTTTGCTAATAAGCAACTTAAACCCGATGCTCCTAAAGTCGGCGGCGACAACATCATTTGCGTCAGCTACTTTGGTTTCCCCGAAAAAATGGATAAACAAGCTCCGGAAGCTCTTGACCGCATTAAACGCGAACTTCTTAGCAAGTAAAAATTTTTCAGCAGTACATAAAAAAAATTCCCGTCAACAATGGCGGGAGTTTTTTGTTAGAAATTTTTTGTTTAGATAATGCCTGTTATGGCAAAAATCGCTAAGCAGATAAACGCAACCGAAGTTTTCAGCAACGTTAAAACAAACACATCGTAATAAGATTCTTTATGGCTCAAGCCGCAAACTGCCATTAAAGTTATCAGTGCGCCCGAATGTGGCGGCGTGTCTATACATTCAGAGGCGAGCGCAACGATTCTGTGCAAAACTTCAGGACTCATGCCGATTTGATTAGCCATAGTCAGCCATTGTTCGCCGAGCATACCAAGAGCAATCGTTTCGCCGCCCGACGCCGAACCGGTTATACCGCACATAATCATTGTTGTTATAACCGCCGAGCCTAAGGGACCGTCACCGATTGAAACGTTCAGCAAAGCTTCTTTAATCATCTCAAAAGCCGGAACCGCCGCGACGACGCAACCGAACGCATAACACGAGGCGACGTTTAAAATTGCCGCCATAGAACCGACCGCGCCAGTATTTATCGGGTGAACTACGCCGCCCTTTGGAGCTAAACATTTCCTTCCGATAATCGCCGCAACAATACAGCTTATAATCAACGCCGCGTTAATCGACCAAATCGCTTGAACTTTGCCGACACTACCCGCCAACAAACTCAAATTCAACGGTGCCATGCTATCCAAACTTCTTTGATCCCAGTGATAAGCCCAACTCCAATCAAACGGATTACTGATAATCAAGTTCAACGCGATAACCATAACCAGCGGAATTGACGACAACTTCCAATCGGGCAAGTCTGCGGTGGAAGAAATTTCCGGCTCGTTTTTTAAATTAGTGCCGTAACCTTCGCCAGCCGCCCGCAACTTTTTAGCGCGATAACTGACCCAGCCCCACGACATTATAAAATACAACGCCGCGCCGATTAAGCCCAATCCAATTCCTGCCCAAGTCGTAGTTCCGAAATATGCCGTCGGGATTATATTTTGAATTTGCGGAGTGCCGGGAATTGCAACCATGCTGTAAGTAAAAATTCCCATCCACAGCAAGCCCGGCAAAAGTTTTTTGGCATAATTAGCCTCTTTGAACAAAATCGCCGCAAAAGGATACATTACGAACGCCACGACGAATACGCTTAAGCCGCCGTAAGTCAAAACGCCGCACCCGATTAAAATTGCTAGGATTGCTTTTTCCTTGCCGAGCGTCTGAACGATTTTATTTGCAACCGACGCCGCCAAGCCGCCTTCCTCCATGATTTTGGCGAATATCGCGCCCAATAAAAATACGGGATAATAAGTCTTGACATACTCCGCCGCTTTTGTCATGTAAATTTCGCTGAAAACCGGCATTGGATCATGTCCGCTCCCGATACTCGCCACGACTGCGAACAACGGCGCAATAAAAATTATCGAGTAGCCACGATACGCAAAAAATATCAGCAGTACCAAGCTCAATGCAATCATCGTGATTCCCAAAGTTCTCCACCTCGTTAAAAATTTCTTTGGATAATTTTATATCATAAAAATTTTGCAGGCAATAGTTTTACTCAAAAAATATTCAACACATTACAAAGATAAAATCCTTTACGTCACAAAAAATTTCCTTGAAAAAATTTCTCTTATTGATTATAATTTAATTGCTGGAAAAACAGAAATGCCCCGCGAGTTTGCGAGGCAAAAGTTGCTTGAAGGCGGTTTAGCCCCTCGTATATTGGTGAACTACTATGGAAGTACCTCAGCCGCTATGCACCGAGAATGCTTAGGCGGCTGTTTTGCTAAGTGCCAAGAGGATTATCGGCACAAGGATTGTAATCCTAACGATAATCTTAGTCATCAGCTCCACCCCCTTTCTGGGGGCTTTCTTTTAGATTTAAACCGCCTTTGCCGCGTGGCATCAAGCACTAAAATTATAAATCATGCAACGGAGTTTTTCAAGCGATTTTCATACTTTAAAGCTTGCAAAAAATTTTTGCGCAGATTATAATTTTAACGTAAACAAAAGAGCCTCGCAGTTCTTCGGCAAGGCTCAAAGTGCTTGAAGGCGGTTTAGCCCCTCATATGTAGGTTAGTGATACGGATAAAACTACGAACAGTCGCCGTGCTTTGGGGAGCTTAGGCGGCTGTTTTGCTGAGGACTAAGAGGATTATGACCGTCAAAACTACGACGCGAACAATAATCTTAAACATCAGCTTCACCCCCTTTCTGGGGGCTTTCTTTTGGATTAAAACCGCCTTTGCCGCGTGGCATCAAGCATTGAGATTATAAAGCATGAATCGGAGTTTTTCAAGCGATTTTCATTTAGCTACGGCTTGCAAAAAGATTCCACGTCGATTATAATTTTAATGTAAACAAAAATGCCCCGCGAGCTTGCGAGGCGAAGGTTGCTTGAAGGCGGTTTAGCCCCTCATATATAAAATAGTTAATTAGAGAAACTAGAGTACAACCGTCTGAGCTGGTCAGGGCTTAGGCGGCTGTTTTCGTTAATGCCCAGAGGATTATTACCGTGATAATCGTAACGCGGATGATAATCTTAAACATTCGCGCCACCCCCTTTCTGGGGGCTTTCTTTTGGATTGAAACCGCCTTTGCCGCGTGGCATCAAGCACTAAGATTATACGACATCAATTTTAAACTTTCAAGTAATTTTCAGCTTATGTGATAACAAAAAAATTCCCTCCCGCGCATATTTACGGAAGGGAAGGGAAAATTTATTTCATTGAAATGTTAGAGGTTAGATTAAAGATTGTACTCCTTGCGAATCTCGTCGATTTTAACGGGACGATGTTCCTTAACGGACTTAGTAGCCGCCAAACCGATAAGCACAGGTTCCAAGCCGTCCTGCGCAGTGACAGGCGTCTCGGTGTCGTTGACGATAGCCTCGACAAATTCATCAACTTCGGTAGCATAAGCCATCATGTAGCGTTCAAGGAAGAAGAACATTGGCTTTTCAGCAGTGACGCCGTCTTTGTTGCTGTAAACCGCGTTGGAGTCGCTGTCGTTGCTGATTGCCACGCAACCTTTGTCGCCGAAAACTTCAGCGCGTTGGTCGTAGCCGTAGCAACAAGCACGGCAGTTATCGATAACGGCAGTTGCGCCATTTGTAAGTTTGAGCGTGATAACTGCAGTGTCGACGTCGCCAGCCTCGCCGATTGCCGGATCAACCGTGATTGAGCCTTCAGCGTAGACTTCTTCGACTTCCGCGCCGGAAAGATAGCGCACCATGTCGAAATCGTGAATCGTCATGTCAAGGAAAATTCCGCCCGAAACTTTGACGTAGCTAATCGGTGGCGGTTCAGGGTCACGCGAGCTGATTTTGATAATCTGTTGCTTGCCGACTTTGCCAGCCTCAACAGCCTTGCGGATTGCGCGGAAGTTGTGATCGAAACGGCGATTGAAACCAACTTGATATTTCTTGCCACTCTCTTTGACAACGGCGAGGACTTCTTTAATTTTCTCGACGTCGTGATCAATCGGCTTTTCGCAGAAGACATGCTTGCCCGCCTTGAGAGCCTCAATCGACAGCGGAGAATGCTGGTCAGTGGACGCGCAGATTAACACTGCCGCAATTTCGGGGTCGCTGAGAATTTCTTTGTAATCTTTGGTGGTTTTCTCAACGCCGATTGACTTTGCCCAAGCCTCGGTCTTTTCGTTCATGAACGGATCGGCAATCGTCTTGACTGTCGCGTTCTTAACGAATTTGGAAATGCTTTCGCTGTGAACGTGTCCGATACGTCCTGCTCCGATAATGCCAACTTTAATCATTAAAATTCCTCCTTTATTTTTGCCGAAGGTCGACATAATCCAAAATAATTTTAGCCGCCGCTTCGGTTGAAAGTTTCGTTGTGTTAATCATCAAGTCGTAATTTTGCGGGTCGCCCCAAGTCCTACCGGTGTAATATGCGTAGTAACTTTTGCGCTTTTTATCCACGTCGCGAACGTCTTCAAAGGAAAAATCTTTGTAAAGTTTGCTGACGACTTCGCGGCGATATTCGTCTTCGGCGTAGATAAAGAACGAGTAATGATTGGGCACGTCGCGCAGAATGTAATCGGCACAACGTCCGACGAAAACCGCCGATTCATCGCCCTCAGCAAGTTCACGAATAATTCTAGCCTGCTGAATGTACATTTGATTTTGACGCGGAACGCCTTGCCCGATAAGCGAACTAATCGACGAGATAAAATCGTTGGGCGTGTCGTAAGCGTGATCGATAACGGTTTGAATGTCGTCGGCATTGTCGAGACTTTCAGCCGCCGCCGCTACGATATTGCGGTTGTAGCATTTTACGCCCATAGCTTTTGCGACAGCCTCAGCGATAGCCATGCCGCCGGAGCCGTATTGGCGCGTAATCGTGATAAAAGTTTTTTCTTTCATGAGTAAACCTCCTTTTATTGGAAAGTTTATATCATATCGCGGTTAATTTCAATGTAAATTTTTGTCGAATTACAAGATACCTTTAGCTTCGCGCTCTGCCAATTCGTTCATGATCTGCGGATAAATAGCCTCAAGTTTCCACGCGAAGAGGATACCCAGAATAATTAACCAGACGAAAATCGGACCGTATTCGTAGAGGCTTATAATCATGTTGATTGCACTTTCTGGTTGAGTGGCGTCCGCAGAAGTGGAGGAAACGTAGCCAGCCCATGCAAGCAAGTTAGTAAGAATAGCAGCAGTTAAACCGGAGCCAACCTTCGTGCCGACAGAACCGCCGGAGAAGATTAAGCCTTCAATGCGGAGGTGGAATTTCCATTGAGCATACTCAACAACGTCACCCAAGAAACCGAAGATAACCGAGTTCAACGGAGCAAAGCCTACGCCACGAATAAAGCAGCTGAATACAACCCAGTTATAATCAAGCGGATTAATCAGATAAATTAAGTGACCGACGAAGGCAACCATTATGCCCATAATACACATCTTGCGCTTACCAAATTTTCTAAGCAGTATCGGACTCAAGAGCATTTGGCAAGTAACCATTGTTAAAGTTTCAAGCAGGAACAGGAAGCTGAACAGAGTATCGTCCATGAAAATATATTTGCAGTAGTACGGAAGCATTGTACCGGTAATGTAAAAGATAACGTTCTGCATCATCCAGATACCAGCCGCCATCCAGAAATATTGGTTGAACGCAAGAGCCTTTAACGCCTTGCCGACGGGAAGTTTATCTTCTTTCTTGCGTGCTTCGATAACAACTTTCTCTTCGCACTTGTAGAAGCAGAACAGCAACATCAGCAACGCCACAACTGCCCAAA
Source organism: Selenomonadaceae bacterium (assembly GCA_017428215.1). Taxonomy (GTDB): domain Bacteria; phylum Bacillota; class Negativicutes; order Selenomonadales; family Selenomonadaceae; genus Quinella. The sequence continues at coordinate 136,225 of JAFRRH010000022.1, read as the reverse complement.
TGCTCATGACTTTAACCCAAGCCATTTGGTCATCGCCGAAAACTTTAATCAACGGCAATGTTGCGGAGACCGCTAAAATTTTTCCGAAAGGCGAAAGTGTCATACGGACGATTGACAACATGTCGCGTTCTTGAGAGGAGCGCGTCATCATAGCTGACAACGAACCGTACGGCAGGTTAAGCATTGTATAAACGACGGTCGTACACAAGTTATAAGTCACGAAGATATACGCGAATTGCATTGTATCCGAGACGCCCTGCGGTACCGCGTAAATCAAGACGATTGAAATTGCGAAAGGAATTGACGCCCATAAAATCCAAGGACGCGATTTGCCCCATTTAGAATTTGTCTTTTCAACAAAGAAACCCATGATAACGTCGGAGACGCCGTCGAAACAACGGGATAAGAGCATTACGAGACCAACAGTCGCGGGATTGATACCAGCGTAGTCAGTATAAAAGAACGTCAGAATTGACATTGCGCCCCAAACGACGTTCTGCGCGGTATCGCCCAAACCGTAGGCTACTCGTGTTAGCCACGGCACTTTATCGCGCTCGTCTGTTGCCATTGCAGCATTAGGTTCAGCCATTTTAAAACCCCCCAACAAATTTTTATATAAATTTTTTTAGTACGTAATGGCGAGCGGTTTGCCCGTCTGATAAGCTTTGGTAGTGGCAAAAGCTATTTGTGTAGACTTTGTGCCGTCGTAGACTGTGACATTGGGCTTGCGACCTTCGCGAATGCAGTTAATAAATTCTTGCACTTCGAGTTGATAAGCCTGCGCGAATCTTTCCGGGAATCCGCCAACGCATTCTTTAACCGCGCCGTGAGTATCGTAAATCATGCAAAGATTTTTTTCGGGAACGGGGCTAATCCGTAAAGTTCCTTCCGTGCCAACAATTTCCGTTTCGACGTGATAGCCGTGTGGAGCCGTTCTGCCGACGTGAACAAAACCTATTGCACCACTTGCGCATTTGTACATTGCAACGCCCGTTTCGTCGTCGTTAGCGGCTTTAAATTCGGGGTGTTTGAAGGTCGCGCCCGCCGCATAAACTTCAACGGGATCCTCGCCCAAGAACCAACGCATTAAATCAATATCATGAATCGCCATGTCAATAAAAATGCCGCCGGAAGTCGGAGCAAATTTAATCGCGCCTTGAACCAACGCTTCGGGGTCAATGCCCGTCGCCTTAACCATGTACGGCTTGCCGATAACGCCCGCTTGAATCTTTTGCATTGCATAGGCGTAGGACGGGTCAAATCTGCGCATAAATCCCAAGAAGAAAACTTTATCGGGATGACGCTCAACAGCCGCCTCAGCCATTTTGCATTCCTCGACAGTTACACCAAGCGGCTTTTCGCAGAAGACATGCTTGCCCGCGTCAAGAGCTTTGGCGATTTGTCCGCAGTGAAGTCCGCTCGTCGTCACGATTGCCACCGCGTCAATATCAGACTTCAACATTTCGTCAAAGTCCGTAAAAGTTTGCTCGACCTTGAGATTTTCTTTAGCGAACTCAAGCTCGGCAGGGACAATCGAACATGCCGCGACAAGTTGCGCACCATCGACGCCCACAGAAATGTTTTTCGCGTGAACTTTGCCCAAACGACCAAGTCCCGCAATACCAACCTTAATCATAAAAACCCCTCCAACATTTTATTTAAAACTCGACCCAAGCCGAGTTATTATCAGCCGATTCAACGCATTTTTCTACCCATTTGACGCCCGTGACGCCCGCCTCAATGCCAGGATACCAGAAATCAATCGGTTTGCCCGCCTCGCTCAACGTGATAGCTTTGGCAAATTTGGTGTAAATGTTGCTCCAAGCCTCGAAAAGTCCTTCGGGGTGTCCGCCGCCAATTCTATCGTCCGCCCGCGCAGATTCATAAAGATAACCCGCGCCGCGTTGCAAAACTCTGGGAGCCTCGCCTTGAACTTGATAGGCAAGTTGATTCGGGTGTTCGGCGTCCCAAGCAATGGAAGCCTTTTCGCCAACGATACGGAACGTAAAGCCAAAGTCCGCGCCCGCGTTGACACTGCTCGACCAAATGTAAGCAATCGCGCCCGTGTCATATTCCATAATCGTCATCGCGTTATCTTCAAGTGCGCGACCTTCGACAAAACTTTGACGTGTGCACATGAGACGCTTAATTTTTAAGTCGGGAAGAATAACTTCGCTCAAATACAGCGGGTGAGTTCCCAAATCGCCCATTACAAATGAAGGTCCAGATTTTTTCGGGTCTACACGCCAAGCCGCCGCGCCAGATTTTTTCTCGACAGGTGCAGAGTTGCCGCCGTGAGCGAATTGCATTTGAATAATTCTGATTTTGCCTAAATCACCGTTTGCCACGAGTTGCCGCGCCTGTTCAATCATCTGATGTCCCGCATAGCCGTAGGAGATGAACATAATTTTGCCGCTCTTTTTAACGAGGGCTTCCAATTCCTCAGCCTCAGCAACCGTAAAGCACAACGGTTTTTCGCAATAAACATGAAGTCCCGCCTCTAATGCCGCCTTAGCAATTTCAAAGTGTGTAAAATTCGGCGTCGCGATTGAGACTGCTTGAACGCCGTCTTCGCGTTTTGCCTCCGCCGCGATAAGTTCTTTATAATCGCTGTAGCAACGGTCGGGATCTACGTGCAGATTTTTTCCAAAGTCCTTGCCGCGTTCGGGGTTGATGTCGAATGCGCCCGCGACGAGTTCAAAGTTAGCATCGCGAAGAGCCGCACTTCTGTGAATGTAGCCGATTTGCGAGCCGCGCCCGCCGCCAATCATCGCCCAACGAATCGGACGTTCAGAAATTTTTTCGCCGTTAATCATTTTAATTTCTCCCTTGTTTGATAAAAATTTTAGCTTTCTTGACAGAAAAAGCTCTGTGCGCTACGATTGAATTATCTAAAACACAATCGACAGCAGACACAAAGCCTTTTGCAATTTTATTCTAAAAGCTTGTGCCCTGCTTGTCAAGGAAAGGGCAATGAACATGCTTATCTACAAAATTATCAACAAATTCGACGGTAAACTTTATGTCGGTCAAACACAACGTACTGTTGAAGAACGTTTTGCCGAACATCAGAAAGCTGATTCTTACATCGGTTGCGCAATTCGTAAATATGGTGCGGAAAATTTTACGATTGAAATTATTGAAACTTGCGAGACGATTGAGCAACTCAATGAGCGCGAAATTTTTTGGATTGCCACCTTCAACTGTAAATATCCGAACGGCTATAACCTCACTGACGGCGGCGAAGGTTTTATTGGCGGTCGCCATACAGATAAATCTCGATTTAAAATGTCTTTATCGCAAAAGAAACGTTACGAAGATCCGCTAGAATGTCAAAAACGCTCCGAAGAACAAAATAAACGTTACGAAAATCCCCTTGAGCACGAGAAACTTTCGATAGCTCAGAAAAAACGCTACAAAGACCCCGCTGAACATGAAAGAAAGTCTGTTGAGCAACGGAAACGTTTTGAAGAATATCCTGTTACTAAAGAAACTAAAGCAAAGCAATCGAAAGCGGCAATAAGACGTTATGAAAACCCTGCCGAACACGAGAAATCATCAAAAGCTCAACTAAAACGTTATGAAGATCCAGAGGAACATGTAAAAACCTCAACTTCACTTAAAAAATTTTATCGCGAAAATCCAAATGCTCGCGAAGAAAAATCTGAAGCGAATAGACGTCGTTGGGCTAAAGTTCGCGCAGAACGTCAAGCTAAACTTGCAGAAATCCAAATTGTGCTTAATTTTGAGTGAGGAATCCCAAGTTCTTTAAATAATCTACGCTCTTTTTAACGTCGCGCAGACTGGTTGCAACGTTGCGCGGGTCGCGTTCCTGCTCAATCGTAATATAGCCCGCATATTTAATTTCTTCCGTCAACAGTTTATAAATCGCGGGATAATCCAACATGCCCGTACCAATCGGACACATGGAACCTTTACCGCAACCTTCAAAAAATCTGATGTGCTCGCTAAGGACTTCGTTGTAAACTTTCTCGTTAATGTCCTTGAAGTGAACATAATCGAGGCGATCGGCGTATTTGCGGAGCCACTCGACAGGATCCATTTGCGAATATCTCAAATGCCCCGTGTCTAAGCACAAGCCAGCAACTTCGGCGGGAATATCTTCCATGATTTTATCAATCTCGTCAGCGAATTCTATATAACCGCCTGCGTGCGGATGAATTACTGCGCGGACGTTCCATTTTTTAGCCTGCGCGGCAATACCTTTAATGTGATTAACCATGCGTTGCCAATCTTCCGCAGAAAGGCGCGGAGCTTTGTCGGGGTGTCCCGCCGCATAATCGCGTTCGTCATGTCCCCAGTCAATAACAACAAGGTACGGCGTAGGATAACGTTGACCTTCCTCGCGTTTAAGTGGCGGCAACTTCGTAATAATCGCGCAGATGTCATCGACTTGCTTAAGGACGGGTTGATAATTGTCCTCTGCAAGCAAATCATCAAAGATTGTGCCCGCGACGATTGAAATACCGTTCTTGCTAAGTTCCGCGCTTACAACGTCAATGTCCAACGGCAAAAATCCATACGGACCAAGCTCAATCGCCGAGAAGCCCGCTTGCCCTGCCTCTTCCAAAACTTTTTTCCAAGGCGGCAAGTACGGATTTTTAACGTCATCAACGCCCCAACAGCACGGTGCGCCAGTGATGTGAATCGCCATTTCCATCACTCCTTTAAAATTTACTGTATACATTATAATTTTTTCCCGTAAACTTTCCTAAAAAATTTTGGCATTTTTATTGGTAACTTTCGGCTAAGTTCAAAATATTTTGACGGGCAAAACTATAAATTCTTGCTAAATCGAATTAAACAATACGAAATGCGGAATCAATCACTATCAAACAATAAAAAAATCCCCGCCGCTTTGACGGGGTTAAAACTACAAATTTTTAATTAGAGTTCTGCGCCGTTGCTCGCGATAACTTTTTTGTACCAGTAGAAAGAATCCTTACGACTGCGCGAAAAATCTCCGGTGCCGTCGTCATGGCGATTGACATAAATAAATCCGTAACGTTTAGCGTATTGACCGGTGCCCGCGCTAACTAAATCAATCGGTCCCCAAGTTGTATAGCCGATAAGCGGAACGCCGTCATTAATCGCCTCGCCAATCGCCCGAATATGTTCGCGGAAATAATTAATTCTGTAGTCATCATGAATGGAGCCGTCAGCCTCGACTTTATCAAAAGCTCCGAATCCGTTTTCGACAATCATAATCGGCGTATCTGGATAACGCGACGCCAATTTATTTAAAGTCCAACGCAAGCCGTCAGGGTCAATTTGCCAGCCCCAATCGCTCGCCTTTAGGTAGGGATTTTTCGCGCCGCCCATCATGTTGCCTTTAACCTGCGCGGCGTTGGGGTCAACAGTTACGCAATTAGACATGTAGTAGCTGAACGTGTAAAAATCAACCTTGCCCTCACGCAGAATTTTTTTATCGTCCTCGTTGTCCATGAACGCCGTATCAATTCCCATATCTTGATAGAATTTTTTGGCAAAGTAAGGATAAGCACCGCGAACTTGCACGTCTCCGCAAAGATCGTTGCAGAACGAATCATGCCGCTGGTCTTCAAGCATATCTTTTGGATTTGGCGTCAAAGGATACCAAGTTATGTGGCAAATCATGTTGCCGATTTTGAATTCGGGATTGATTTTGTGACCGGCGATAACTGCCTTAGCCGACGCGACAAATTGATTATGCAGAGCCTCAATCCTCTGTTGAGGAACGTCTTTAAGTTCGGGGAATTTGCAAGGCGCAGTTCGATTTAAGTCCTCGTCTTGAATAATGCCGACGCTGTAAAGATTGCCCATAAACGGTTCCATAAGCGTCATATTAATTTCGTTGAACGTCAGCCAATACTTAACTTTGTCCTTGAAACGCTCAAAACATGTCGTCGCGTACTTAACAAACAAATCAATAGTTTTGCGATTGTAGTAGCCGCGATATTTTTTGACGAGTTCAAAGGGCAATTCGTAATGATTAAGCGTGATAAGCGGCTCGATACCGTATTTTATGCACTCGTCGATAACGTCCTCATAAAATTTCAAGCCCGCTTCGTTGGGTTCAGCGTCGTCGCCGTTCGGGAAGATACGCGCCCAACTTATTGAAAAGCGGAAGCACTTAAAGCCCATTTCGGCGAAAAGCGCGATGTCCTCTTTATAGCGGTGATAAAAATCAATCGCCGTGTGCGACGGATAAAAAACGCCGTCCTCAATCTTCGGGCAAAAAGTTCGCGGGGTGTTCACGTCGCCGCCCAAAAGTAAATCGGGCACGCTTAAACCCTTGCCGCCTTCCAGATAGCCGCCCTCGTATTGATTCGCGGCAACTGCTCCGCCCCATAAAAAATTCTTCGGGAATGCCATAAAAATTCCTCCCCCATAATCAAAACTGTAATTTAATCATACATAAAAAAAAATCCCTGTCAATGTGGCAGGAATTTATTTTGTCCAACGCTTGCGATATTCTTTAGGCGTCATCTGCATAAAATCTTTGAATACATTTTGGAAATAATTTGAGTTGTTATAGCCAACACTCAACGCAATTCGTGTAATTGTCATGTCGGTGTTGATTAAAAGATTTTGCGCCTCGCCAATTCGTCGGAGGACAACGTAGCGCATGGGAGAAATACCAATTTCCGCCTTGAAAACTTTCGAGAGATTGTAGACGTTAGCGCAGACGGCGTTGGCAATGTCTTCGAGCTTGATATTTTCCGTGTAGTGTTCGTCGATAAAATCTTTGGCGAGGCGACTGATTGACGGAATTTTTTCTTTGTGATACTTCCCGTGAGTTTTTAGAAGAGTACAGATTTTTGATACGAGAGCCAGCGCAAGATAATTGGCAGTTTCCGCACCGCTTGGACGATAACTTTCGCGCTCGATTCCTCGAAAAATACTTAGTAGCTCATCGAAATATTCTCCGCTAGGCAAAATCGGTGAGTACTCTTCGGAAAGAATTTTATTAGCGGGCAGATTGGCGAGTTTTAAATTGCTGATAGCGACGCAGTAAGTGGATAGGTCATTACCGGAGCCGCCGAATTCGTCGTGAACAGTGCCGCTGTTGTATAAGATTAAATCGCCCTTTTTAGCGGTGTAGCGTTCCCCGTCGATAATGTAAATTCCCGCGCCGCCGTATAGTAAAAGAATTTCTACAAGATTTTTATGTTCGTGCATACTTCGCGGCATTGTTGAGGAGTCTGCACCGACATTGCAAATATATTCGAGGCAAGGAGTATATCCTCTGCCGAAAACTGATTTATAATTTCGTTCGACAAAGTATTGAAGCATAATTATCGCCTCTTAAAAATTTGTTGGTAATATTATAGATTGCTGTACTAATTTATCCTAAAAAATTTTGGTAAGTTTATGGTGAGATTTTAGAATCTCAAAATGCAAAACTATAATTTCTTGTAAAAAAAATCCCCGCCAGTTTGACGGGTAAATTTTATTTCTTGAAACAAAATTTTTATTAGATGTGAGCTTTATCGCGGATATATTTGCGAGCCTTAAGCGCGTATTCGAGCGGATTGGCTTTGGCGGGATCTTGTTCAGCTTCAACGATATACCAGCCGTCATAATCGCTTGCGTTAACAATGTCAAAGATAGGTTCAAAGTCAACATCGCCGTCACCAGGAACGGTAAACATGCCTGCGCGGACGCCGTCAAGGAAACTCATATTCTCGGCTTTAACGCGATTGCGGACTTCCATGCGGACATCTTTTAAATGGATATGACGAATGCGCGGCAAATATTTCTTGAGGATTGCAAGATAATCTTCGCCGGAGCAAACGAGATGACCGGTATCGTAGAGGAGCCAGACGAGTTCGGGATCCGTTTCAGCCATTAATCTATCGATTTCTTCCGTAGTTTGGACGCCGGTGCCCATATGGTGATGATAAGTCATCGTCAAGCCGATTTTCTTAGCAGTCGCGCCGAGTTTGTTCAAGCCTTCGGTTAAAAGTTTCCATTGCTCTTTGGTGTTGTAAGGCTTATCGGCGAAAACAGCCTTGTCGAATTTGCCTTGAATGCTGTTGCCCTGCTCGGCGACGTTGCAGAATTTCGCGCCCATAGTGTGGAGGAATTCGCAGTGCGCAATGAAATCTTTTTCGACTTGCTCGTAAGGTTGAGTGAGCAGGAAGGAGCTAAACCACGCGCTAGCAATGCTCATGCCGCGCAGGTCGAGAGCCTTTTTGAGGACAGCGGTATCGCGAGGATATTTGCCGCCGACTTCGCAGCCGGTGAAGCCAGCCAACGCCATTTCGCTGACGCATTGTTCAAAAGTGTTTTCGCCGCCGAGATCGGGCATATCATCATTAGTCCAAGCAATCGGCGCAATACCAAGTTTAATTTTAGCCATTAAAAACCCTCCCCAAAAATTTTTTATAGGATATTAAGCATTAGCTTTGTCATAATTACGGAAGTCACGTTCGATCTGCTCAAGGGAACGACCTTTAGTTTCAGGTACAAACTTGATAACAAACAACAAGCCCAAAAGTCCGACGCCAGCGAAGATAAAGAACGTCGCGGAAAGTCCAAAGCTGAATAACAGTTGCGGGAAGAAGAATCCGATAAAGAAGTTTGTTACCCACAAGCACAAGACCGCGCAACCCATGCCCATACCGCGCAATCTTACCGGGAAAAGCTCACTCAAGAGCAACCACGTAACCGGCGACAAAAATCCTTGCTGGAAGAACAGGAACGTGACAGTTAAGCACAGGACGATATAAGGTAATGTTGCCGAGCCGTCAAAAACATTCGACGCGATACCGATTGAGCAAAGGCAAGCCATAGTTCCAATTTGCCCCGTCATAATCAGCGGGCGACGACCATGACGCCCCATCATCCAAATTCCAAAGAACGTAGCACTAACGGAGATAACGCCGTTGGCAATGTTACCAATCAACGCCGCTTGCGTCGAGAAACCTGCCTCCGTCAAAATCTGCGTACCGTAATACATAATCGAGTTGACGCCGGAAATTTGCTGGCAGATAGCAACGCCCATTGCGATAAAGACGATACGGCGAACCCAGGGAACTGCCAAATCAGAGTAGGTTGCCTGCTGAACGGAGCTTTCAAGCGCGATAGTTTCTTTAATCTCGTCAAGCTCTTTTTGAGCGCGTTTTTCTTCGCGAATCTTTTTAAGGACTTCGAGAGCTTCACCAACGCGACCTTGAACAATTAACCAACGCGGAGATTCGGGAACGCTCAACATGCCAAGCCACAGAACAACAGCCGGCGTCGATGCGATAGCTAACATATAACGCCAAATGCCACCCGTCGAACCAAACGTGACACCCATTGCCGCATTGACGACGAACGCTAACAGCTGACCAGTAACAATCATCAACTCGTTTTGTGTAACCATGCGTCCGCGTCGTTCAGCAGGAGCCATTTCAGCTAAGAACGCCGGAACTGTAACCGACGCGCCACCGACTGCAAGCCCTAAGACGAAACGGCAGAAAATCAGAACTTCGGCGTTAGGAGACAGAGCGCAACCATTCGCCGCGAAGAAAAAGATAAATGCCAAATACAGAATCATTTTGCGACGACCTGCGGTGTCGGCAATACGTCCGCCCAAAAACGAACCGATTGCCGCACCTGCTAATAAGCCGCTCGCAACTAAACCTTCCATTGCCGGCGTTAAGTTCAGCTGATCGGGCATTGCCATAAAAGCAAGCGCACCATTGATAACGCCCGTGTCATAACCGAACAGCAAGCCGCCGAACGTCGAAACAATCATTACTCGACGCAGGTAGGTTTCATGTGAAATCCCTTGAGCCATTTGTTGTAACCCCCTCACATTTAGATGAGTGTTTATATATTTGCCCTAATCCAACAAATGACTCTATATCTTAGTGACCGAAGTCACTTATAAGCAATTTTAATTTATGTAGCTGTCTTGTCGTAGTTGCGAAAATCTATTTCGATTTGTTCAAGCGAACGACCTTTGGTTTCTGGTACGAACTTGATAACGAAGAGCAAACCTAGTAATTCGATACCTGCAAAGATAAAGAACGTCGCCGAAAGTCCGAATGCGAAAAGCCATTGCGGAAAGAAGAATCCGATAAAGAAATTCGTAACCCATAAGCACAAGACCGCACAACCCATGCCCATGCCGCGAAGTCTTACTGGGAAAATTTCAGAGAGCAATAGCCACGTAACCGGAGATAAAAATCCTTGCTGAAAAAATAGGAACGTGACAGTCAAACATAGGATAACGTAAGGCAGAGACGCCGAACCGTCGAAAACATTCGAGGCAACACCGATTGCACACAGACAAACCATAGTTCCGATTTGCCCCGTCATAACCAGTGGGCGACGACCGTGACGATCTATCATCCAAATTCCAAAGAACGTAGCACCAACAGAGATAACGCCGTTAGCAATGTTGCCAATCAACGCCGCTTGTGTCGAAAAACCCGCCTCCGTTAAAATTTGCGTGCCGTAATACATAATCGAGTTGACGCCGGAAATTTGCTGGCAGATTGCAATGCCCATAGCGATAAAAACAATTCTGCGAACCCAAGGAACTGCTAAATCAGAGTAAGTTGCTTGCTGTATGCTACTTTCAAGTGCGATAGTTTCTTTAATCTCGTCAAATTCCTTTTGGGCGCGTTTCTCCTCGCGAATTTTTTTAAGAACTTTGAGAGCCTCGCCGATTTTACCTTGAACAATTAACCAACGCGGAGATTCGGGAACGCTCAACATGCCAAGCCACAATACAACTGCCGGAAGTGACGCGATTGCTAACATGTATCGCCAGACGCTACTCGTTGACCCAAAAGCGACGCCGATTGCCGCGTTGACGAAAAACGACAACAACTGCCCCGTAACAATCATCAAATGATTTTGAGTAACTATGCGTCCACGATGTTCGACGGGAGCCATTTCAGCTAGGAACGCCGGAACAGCAACCGACGCGCCACCAACTGCAAGTCCTAGTATAAAACGACAGATAATTACGCCGCTGGCGTTCATGGACAGTGCGCAACCGCTTGCCGCAAAAAAGAAGACAAATGACAGATACAGAATCATCTTGCGACGACCGACGGAATCGGCAATGCGTCCACTTAAGAACGCTCCAATCGCCGCGCCTGCCAATAGACCGCTCGTTATCAAGCCTTCCATTGCCGGCGATAAGTTCAGCTGATCGGGCATCGCCATAAATGCAAGTGCACCGTTAATAACGCTCGTATCGTAACCGAACAACAATCCGCCGATCGTCGAGATGATCATCACTCTGCGCAGATAATTCTGATGAGTGATGTCCTGCGCCATTGCTTAATATTTTCTTGCCGCCGCGAGATTCGGAGCCATTAACTCTTTGTAGATTTTGTTAATTTTTTCGGACTTGGAAACTTGCGCGACACCAACACGCCACCAATCGCCGTAGCCGTGCACCATAGTTTTGGGCAAAACTTTAACGTCAATCAACGTGGAAACTTTTTGTTTCTTGGAGTCTTCGATAGCCGCAACAAGTTCTTCAGCAGTGTGGACGGTGTACGCAACGCAACCATAGGAGCGGGCGTTCATAGCGAAATCAATTGGAACAAAGCCGCCGTCGAGACCTGTCGGGGTGCGGAAACGGAATTCAGTACCGTAGCTTTCTTGCCCGTGTCCAATTTCCAAATTGTTAATGCAGCCGTTAGTCATGTTGTCGAAGAGGATAACATTAATCTTGACGCCTTCAGCGATTGATTGCGGCAACTCGGAATGGAGCATCATATAAGCGGCGTCGCCAACCATAGCATAAACTTCGCGGTCGGGTTCAGCGAGTTTGACGCCTAAAGCCGCGTTGACTTCATAGCCCATGCAACTGAATCCGTATTCGACATGATAGCCGCCAACGGATTTTGCACGCCACACGCGCTGAACGTCGCCAGGAATTGAGCCCGACGCGGCAACCATAATCGCGTTTTCGTCGATAGTTTCGTTGACGATACCAAGAGCGCGACATTGCGGCAAGCTGGAGCCGGTGAGTTTGATAAATTCTTCGCTGACTTTTGCGAAATCCAAACCGTCAACAACTTCCGGAACGAAATCTTTGCCCGTATATTCGACGTGATAAACGCGGTCAACTTCTTTGTCATATTTTTCTTTGGAGGCTTTAACTTCAGCTTTGTATTCGTCGGAAACTTTCCAATCGGTTTTTTCAAGTTCCGCGCTAAGTGCGTCGATACCTGCTTGCGCGTCTGCAACGATTTGCAAGCCGTCGAGTTTATAAGCGTGGAATTTGGAAACGTTGATATTAATGAATTGAACTTCGGGATTGTGGAAAATCCATTTGGAAGAGGTCGTAAAGTCGGTGTAACGAGTGCCAACGCCGATAACAACATCAGCAACCGCCGCAATGTCATTAGCACCACAGCCGCCAGTTTCGCCGACGCCGCCCAAATTCAACGGGTGATTCCAAAGAATTGTGCCTTTGCCCGCTTGAGTTTCGCCAAACGGAATATTAAATTTCTCGGCAAATTTACGGAAGGATTCTTCAGCTTCGGAATATTTTACGCCGCCGCCAAAGATAAGGAGCGGTTTTTTCTTAGTTTTGAGAAGTTCGACAGCCGCCTTGATTGCACGAGCCGCCGGAGCTTGTCTGTCAATGTGGTGAACTCTTTTTTGGAAGAAATATTCGGGATAATCGTAAGCTTCGCCCTCGACATCTTGCGGAAGAGCAATACAAACTGCGCCAGTGTCAGCAGGATCAGCGAGAACGCGCATTGCGTTAATACAAGCCGTCATTAAAATTTCGGGGCGGGTAACTCTGTCCCAATATTTGCAAACAGCTTTGAAGGCGTCGTTAGCGGTGATTGCTAAATTCGTCGGCTGTTCCATTTGCTGAAGGACGGGATCCGGTTGACGGTCAGCGTAAGTGTCGCCGGGCAGGAACAATACCGGAATGCAGTTTGCAGTAGCAGTTGCGGCGGCAGTAACCATATTCATTGCGCCGGGACCAACAGACGACGTGCAAGCATACATTTGTTTACGGCGTTTTTGTTTAGCAAAACCCATAGCCGCATGAGCCATACCCTGTTCGTTGCGACCCATGCGCATAATCAAATCGCCGGCGTCTTCTTCAAGAGCTTGCCCCATGCCGACAACGTTGCCATGTCCGAAAATGCCGAAGATGCCTTCAAACATTTTATTTTCTTTGCCGTCAAATTCAATGTACTGATTATTGAGGAACTTAACGAGAGCTTGCGCCACCGTAAGTCTAATTGTTTTAGCCATGTAAAAATCCTCCTCAACGTTTAGGTTGCCAAATTTTAGCGTTTGGATCTAAAAGCCAAGTGTGTTCAGGTAAATCGGTGCGTGTCTTCTTCCAAGGACCGCCCTGCTCGTCGGGCAGATGACGAATCATCCACGAATACCACATTGCATAGCCAGGAGCCGTAACTTGCGGGTGCATAAGTCCGCCGGAAATTTCCGACCAGCTGTTATGGGTAATTTTAAATGCGTTATCGCCGATAAACGCCGCGCCAAATCCTTGCGGCTTATCGAATTTGTAAGTATAAACTTCCGGCTGTGGGTGATTGTGCGGAATATATCCCGACCAACGTCCAGGACTGTTAATAACTTCGCCGTTAACTTGATTCGAGAAAGGCGCGTTGCCATAGTCAAAAATCGTGCGGACGGTGCGTTCAGCGGTTGCGTTCCAAAGTCCTTGCCCGAAAATATCGCATTGAACATCTTCCGGACGATAGAACACGGGCGCAAAGTCGCGGTCGTTCATAGTCTTTTGAATCAACAGTTCGGAATTAACTTTTGCCTTAATCCAAACTTTTTTAGCGCGGGGAACTTGCAAGCAGAAAGGATTTTCGTCAACGAGCGATTCGCGGTGCATAAGTTCCTTTTTATCGTCCCAACTAATTTCAACTTCGCCCGTCAAGATAACAATCGCGCTTTCCTGAAACGGATCTTCCAGTTCGATAATTTCGTTGGCGTCCATGACTTGATAGCCAATATCCATTAGCATATCGCTTTCGCGAGTTGTCATTGCGTTGTAGCCGTGCTTTAACTCGGTGCCGAGTCTACCAAATTTCATTTAGAGACCCTCCTAAACTTTATCTTTCCAACCAATTTCCGTGATAACTTCCTCTGCGGCGTGCTCCTTGATAAAGGCTTCAATCTGCTCAATCGTCTGCATAGCTTCGGAGCAACTGTGACTTGCCACAACCATAGCCGCATGTGCCGTTGCGTGTCGAAGAGCTTCGGGAACTTCCAAGCCTTCAAGTAAACCATGAACAAACGCGCTAGCATAAGCGTCGCCGCCGCCAAAAGATTTCAAAAGTTTAATGTTATATGATTCGACTTTGTAAGCGTGACGGTCTGCAGTGTAAGCAACGGAGCCGCGCTTGCCGTGTTTAATTACGACGATTTTATTTCCGAACGACAAATATTTTTCTGCGATTTCATGATCGGGCGGAGTTTCGGCGTCTTCGGGCAACAGTTCAGCAAAGTTGACTTCATCACGCGAGCCGATAATAACATCACTAAGCCGCGCCATGAGTGAATAATAAATTGCAATTTCTTCTTTGGAACGCCACGTGTAAGGACGATAGTCAATGTCGAAAATAATTTTAGTGCCGTGCATACGAGCGTATTGAGCCGCCGTCAAGCAAGCTTCGCGACTGGGAGCCGCCGCCAATGCCAAACCAGAAACGATTAACGCTTTGGACGCGGCGATATAATTTTCGCTGACATCTTCGGGCGCAATCTGCAAATCGGCAACTTTATCGCGGTACATGAGGATTGAGCTTTCAGTCGGGCTTTTAATCTCCGTAAAGGTCAAGCCCATGCGTTCGCCGTGTTTAGCGCGAGTCATCTGCGTAGTATCAATGCCTCTGTCCTTGAAAAAATTAATAATAAAGTCGCCGAATTGATCATTAGACACACAACCGATAAAGCCGACTTTTTTGCCGAGCTGATTCAAGCCGACAGCGATATTGCCAGGCGAACCGCCCAAATACATTGAGAAAGTTTTTACCTTGTCGAGAGTGCGATGAATTTCGTTAGGGTTGAAGTCCAGAGTTGCGCGACCAATTATTACAACGTCACGTTCGCGTTTCTGGTCAAATTCAATGAGAGCCATAAAAAAATCTCTCCTTTATCGGGAACAAGGGAAAGGGTATGAAACTCCCCTTTCCCCGTAACCTAATTACACTATCATATATTTGCGGACGAGTTCGACGAGACCTGCATAACTGCCGAGGAATTGATTAATCGTGCGGAGGAATGCGCCGTAGTGCTGGAATTCTTCGGGTTTCATACCGTCGGGTTCATAAGCGCGGCGGAATTCGTCAATCGTCAAGAGTTCATCGAGCCATTTTTGCGGAACGGGCGTATCCATGTTGTTTTTAATTTCAACTTTGATGCCGTTGTATTTCTTTTGGAAGTCGCTGGTAATGGTGAGGACAACGTCGCCGCCGATGAATTGTTCAAAGTGGTGGAGGTTACGATAAGCCGCGAACAAAAGCTTGGTGCGATAGCCGCGTTCTTTGTAAATCTTATACGCATTCTTGAAGACAGCAACGCCAGCCCATTCGAGTGCTTCGGGGTGAACGATATAATCTTTGCCCTTAAGATAAGCTTTAAGATAATCGTCGGTGCGTCCGCCCATAATCGTGCAGACGGGGTGCATCCAAGAAATATCTTTGCCTTCCGCCTCACGACGTTTCAAGCCGCGTTCGACAGCCTCAGCAACTGCCAAAGCTTGCGGAACCGTGAACGAAACAGTTGCGTTAATGGAGACGCCCTGATAAGTCATTTCCTCAAAAGCTTCGATACCGGCTTTGCTTGCGGGAGCTTTGATTTGGATATTGGGAGCGAGGCTAGCGAGCTGTACAGCGTGCTCAACGAGCTTTTCGGGATTCTGATAGAATTTTGCATTGGCTTGGAAGGAAATTTTGCCGCGCTGTCCGTGATTCTGTTCGTGCATAGGCTCAAGCAATTTAGCGGCTTTCAGTCCGAGAGCTTCGATAACTTTCCAAGCAACGTCGTCTTCGGTGTAGGTCGGGTTGTCAGCGATGATTTGTTTAATGGTATCTTCCCAATCGGGGAGTTCTTTCTTGAGGACGTTGAAAACGATAGCGGGGTTGGTGGTCGCGCCGCTTGCCGAGCACTGTTCGAGAGCGTAGGTCAGCTCTTTGCAGGAGCAGGAATCGTTCCAAACTTCCATTTGCGGGAAAGCCTTAATTGCCTCTTGTAAAGTTGTCATTACATTTATCTCCTCTCAAAATTAAAGATTTTCATATGTTTGATAACGTTTTCGCGAGTTCCTTGAACTATGGCGTCGCTGAAGTCGAAGAACTTAGCATTTGGATTAGCCGCGCAGACTTCGCGAATTTTTCTAGCCGAGTTGTCGTAACTTGCCGTAGCGATATTAATTTTTTTAATGCCGTTGGCTATGCAATTTTTAAAGTCGTCTTCTGTTAAGCCGGAGCCGCCGTGTAATACCAGCGGAGTTTTAATCGCGTCGAAAATTTCTTTAAGCCTATCAATACGGAGTTTCGGTTGTTCCTTATAATTACCGTGCGCCGTGCCGATTGCAACTGCCAGCGCGTCAACGCCGGTTTCTTCCGCGAATTTTTTAGCCTCGTCAACACTGGTAACTAAAACGTCAACGGCTTTATAATCGCCTTCCGCGCCACCAACGCGACCAATTTCCGCCTCGACTGCCGCGCCCTTTGCATGAGCTAATTCGACGACTTCTTTTGTACGACGGATATTTTCTTCAAGCGGATATTTAGAGCCGTCAAACATCACCGACGTAAAGCCCAGACTCAACGCAAGTTTAATCGTTTCAAGCGTTCCGCCGTGATCCAGATGTACAGCCACAGGCATTTTGCATTTTTTAGCGGCGGCAAGCATTATCGGTCCGAGTAAATCGAGCGGCGAATATTTCAGCCGACCTTCAGCGATTTGTAAAATCAGCGGCGTGTTGAGTTCTTCAGCGGCTTTTATCGCGCCCATTGCCATTTCCATATTCGAGACATTGAACGCGCCGACTGCGAACGTAGTATCATCATGTGCCGCGAAAAGTTCAGTCATTTTTACGAGCGGCATTTAATCACCTCTCAAACTCATTGACGAATCTAACTAAATTTTTTCTAATCGGGATATGTTGCGGGCAAACTTTTTCGCAACGTCCGCACTTTATGCAACTTGACGCGGGATTTTTATCGCGAGCACTTGCCAAACGTCCCTCGCGCCGACTTGCAAAAGTTTTGTTGCCGAACAACGTTAAGTGATTTAACATCATGAAGAAACCGCTAATCGGGAGTTTTTGCGGGCAAACCGTCGCGCAGTAATCGCAAGCCGTACAAGGTATCAGCGGAATTTTTGCAAGTTCTGCGCGGGCGGTGTCGATAACTTTAACCTGCGCGGGTATAAGCTTTGTAAAGTTTTTCAGCGTGGAAATATTATCGCGCATTTGCTCCAAAGAGTTCATGCCCGATAAAACAACTGCCACTCCGTCAAGATTTGCCGCGAATCTCAATGCCCATGACGCCGGCGAGGAATTTGGTTCGGCGTCGCGTAAAATTTTTTCAATCTGCGAGGGAGGCTTAGCTAACATTCCGCCTTTAACGGGTTCCATTACTACAACTTTTTTGCCGTGACGTTGTGCCACTTCGTAACATTGGCGAGATTTAATAGCTGGTGCGTCCCAATCTGCCCAATTTATTTGTAACTGAACAAAATCAACTTCGGGGTGCTTAGTTAAAATTTCGTCGAGTTCTTCGGGCGTGGAGTGGAAGGAAAAACCGAGATTTTTAATCAAGCCCGCAGATTTTTTCTCTGCAACAAAATTCCAAACTTTGAAGTCGTCGAAATACTTTGTGCGGTAGTCGCCCATATTGTGCAACAGATAAAAATCAAAGAACTTTGCATTCGTCCGATTAAGTGATTCGTCGAATTGCTTTAATGCCTCGTCTTGAGTGGTTGCACGCCACGCGGCAAGCTTAGTTGCGAGCTGAAATTTTTCACGCGGATAACGTTCAATCAACGCTTGACGGATTGCAACTTCAGAACCGGGATAAGCCCAAGCCGTATCGAAGTATGTAAAGCCCGCCGCTAAAAATTCATCAACCAACTTTTTAACGAGTTCAACATCAATCGAATCGTCAGCGAGTTTAGGCAAGCGCATCAAACCGAATCCGAATTTTTTTATGCCTTCAAACAACATAAAAACGCAGTCCTATCAAAAGAGTTTCTTGTAAATCTCAATGATTTGTTCTTTAGTAGGAATGCGCATTGTATTTTGCGGCGAGCCGCTTTCGAGTGCGTCGCTTGCCATTTTGTCGAGATAAGAGAAGAATTCTTCTTGAGTGTGATTGCCCTTTTTGAGCAGTTCGATTACGGGCGGAATGCCGACTTCCTTGCAGAAACGCTCAACTTCTTTAACCATAGCAACTGCCGCGTCGTGGTCAGGAGTATTTTCATCAGCAACGCCCATAATGCGACCGATGTGCGCAAAGCGAGCGGTGTTTTCTTCGATAGCAAACTCAAGGCAAGCGGGCAGAAGGACAGCATTGGAAACGCCGTGTGCAATGTGGAAAAGTGCACCAATCGGGCGGCTCATGCCGTGAACGATAGTAACCGACGCATTGTTGAACGCAATACCAGCCTCAAGCGCGGCAATCGACATTGCAAGGCGAGCTTCTTCGTTCTTGCCGTCTTTGTAGCAAATGGGCAGGTTCTTATGAATTTTTTTGATAGCGGAAATTGCAAAGGTATCAGTCAGCGGTTGAGCTTTTCTAGAAGTATAAGCTTCAATCGCGTGGCAAAGTGCATCGATACCAGTTGCCGCAGTGACTCCAGGAGGCGCAGTCATCGTAAAGGTTGGGTCAACGACAGCCAACGCCGGAATAATCGACGGTCCGCCGAGAAGCATTTTAACGTTATTTTCCGTGTCAGAAATGATTGTATTTTTGGTAACTTCGGAGCCAGTGCCCGCAGTCGTCGGAATCGCCACGAGATACGGAACGGGCATATCAATAACTTCATGCATGTAGGAATTAATCTTGCGGTCGCCAGCCGTCGTCATAAAGCCGATAGCCTTAGCGGTGTCCATAGGTGAACCGCCGCCCAAAGCAATGATGAAGTCGCATTTTTCTTCTTTGTAGACTTTCAAGCCCGCCTCGACGATTTTGTCGGTGGGTTCGGTGTTCGCGCCGTCGAAAATGACATAGGGGATATTGACCTTTTTAAGAGCGTCCTCAACCTTAGCGGCGTTGCCGAATTTAACCATAAATTGGTCGGTGACGATAAGAGCCTTTGTGCCCTTGCCCGCGATGTGGTCGCCCAATTCCGCGATAACGTTGACGCCGGAAATAATTTTTGCCGGCACCATGAATGTGTAGCCCATTAAATTCACTCTCCTTACAAAATTCAATTCTTGATTAAATCTTGGTTATATCGTGATTTAATTTTAAAACTTATCAAGCATAATGTCAATCAGTTTTTCGGAAAATTTTTACAGATTTTTGAGCGGGCAAGTCCGTTGAAATTTTGCGAATATTTTCTGAAAAATCCTTGTCAGCAGTTAGATTTTAGTTTACAATGATTTAAATAAACATTAACCATTAGCAACTAACCACTAAAAAAGGAGGCTCTGTGTTGAAAGTAGAACGAATCCACCAAATTCACGAATTGCTAAAAGAGCGGAAGCGTATATCGCTTGATGAGCTGTGTGAAAATTTTGGTGTGTCGAAAAATACAATCCGTCGCGATATAGCCGAGCTTGAAGAGGACGGGATAATCCGAAAAGTTTATGGCGGCATTGTGCTAAAAGAGGCGGAGATAACTTCGCTGGAGCCATTTTCCGCCCGCGAAATACGCAACATTAACGAGAAAAAAAGAATCGCCGCGATTGCTGCTACTTTTGTAAATGACGGTGATGTTATCTATATTGATTCAGGAACGACAACTATGCATTTGCTCCCGCACCTCGCCGAAAAAAATTTTTTGACAATCGTTACGGCAAGCGTTTACGTCCTCGATTTGGCGACGCGCTACAGCAACTTAAACGTCATTGCGACGGGCGGAAATCTTCAGCCGCCGATAAAAGCTCTCGTCGGTCCCAGCGTCTTAGACTGCATAAAGAACTACAATTTCTCGAAAATATTTCTGGCAAGCACGGGAATTTCTATCGAACACGGCGCAACTAATGCCTCGCCGCTTGAATGTGAAATTAAAAGAGAACTCGTCCAAAAATCCTGCCCGAAATATTTGCTCGTTGACAACTCCAAATTCGACGTTGCCTCGCTTATGACTTACAGCAGACTAATTGACATTAATCACGTTGTCACCGATAAAAATCCGCCGGAAAAATATCTCGAATACTTCAAAAAAAATTCAATCAATCTGATTCTGCCCGAAGACGATTAAAAAAATGACGGCTCGCTTAGTAAGTGAGCCGCTTTATAGCATTTGTTGGATTAGGGTCTTAGGGAAGTGAAACGAATTACTTGTAGAAGTCGGGACGATCCTTGAAGACAATGGGAACTATTGCGCCGTCGGACTGTTGAGATTTAACGAGTGCGTCGGCAGTGCAGTTTGCAAGGTAGCCGTCCCAAGCGTTCGGACCGCTGACGACGCCTTTGGCAGCCTCGTTGACCCAATCTTGAACTTCCTCATCGTAAGCGTCATGGAAACGTACGAAGCAGTCGGTATCAATGGTCGTGGAAACTTGTGCGCCCTTACGATAGCTCGGATAGAGCGGCTGAGGCATTTTAATCGCGCCGTCTTCGCAAACGACTTCGCAGTTAATGTCGTAGCCGAATTTGCAGTTAACGAAAACTTCATCATCAACGCAAATGCCGTTTTTGGTGCGGAGTAACATAATCTGCGGGTCTGCAAGATGATCTGCGGCGTATTTGGTTTTGCGCGGGAAGAGAACCTGCGCGGAGACAAAATCATCATTAACGAGCCAGTGAATAACGTCTATTTCATGAATGGCGGTATCGTCAACAGCCATGCGAGTTGTATAACTGTCGGGGACAACGGGATTGCGGTGCGTGCAGTGAACGATTAAAGGTTCGCCGTATTCGCCGGATTGAATCGCGGCTTTGACTTGACGATAGCCCTTGTCGTAGCGGCGCATGAATCCGAGTTGGATTAAATGTTTGCCGGATTTAATTTCGGCGTCGATAACTTCCAAACAATCGGCGGCAGTGGTGCACAGCGGTTTTTCGCAGAAAATTCTTTTGCCTGCTTTGATAGCTTCGAGCAGGCTTTCTTTATGCGCGAAACCGGGACTTACGATAAACACTGCGTCAACATTAGCGTCGTTAATGAGATCTTTACCGTCGGAGTAAATTTTGCAACCTTCGCCCGCGATAGCTTGACCTTTTTGCGCGAGAGCTTCAATCATATCAGCAACTGCTACAACTTGTGCGCCTTGAATGCGTTCAGTAATTCTCTTGATGTGGTCGCGTCCCATGCCGCCGCAACCGATAACTCCTACGTTAAGCATAATATTTCCTCCTTAAAAATTCCTCTTGATAACGTTTTCGGCGTGTTCTTTACCGAGTCTGTAAACGTCGTTGGGATTCATGCGATAATATTCGGGGCGGAAAAGTTCAACGGAAACTACATCTTGCGCCCAGCCGATTTTCTTAAGCGTCTGGAAAATTTCGTCGAGGTTAATGCAACCGGTGCCCGGCCAAAGTCTGTCTTCGTCAAGCAACGCGCCAATCGGGAAATCTTCCGTGTCGTTGAGGTGTACGATAAAGATTTTCTTGCCGTCGGCTTTTGCGAGGTCTTCAATCTTGGAATCCATGCCGTGAAAGTGGAAGCAGTCAAGCGTAATGCCGACGTTATCCATATCAACAGCTTGAATAATTTCGTAAGCTTCGCCAAAAGTATTAATCGAGGCGGCGGGGTGTCCGATAAACTCAACCGAAACTCTCATACCGTAATCGCCAGCGAGTTTACCCATTTCCTTAAGACAAGCGATAGCTGACTTGTGAATTTCGGAGCGGGTAACTTTTTTCAAGTCAACGGTCGGGACGGTGATAACAGTTTTGCAGCCGATTTTCTGTCCCCATTCGCACATTTGCTTAAGCTCGTCCAAAATTCCCTGCCAACCTTCGGGACTACGATTGTTGAAGAAACACAGGGTATTAAACGCAAGCGGCTCAATGTTATGCGCTTTGAAGAGTTCCGCCAATTCCTCAATCGAGTGTTCGGCGAGATAATCGCGCATTCTGTCCATAGTGCGCGGTTCAATCATGTCATATCCGTACTTTTCGGCAAGGAGAATATCCTGCTCAATGGACATCGCCTGGCAATTCAGAGCGGTTGCCTCGTTCATGCTGATTTTCATTTTATTTTGCCCTCCCAAAACTTTTTTAGGTTAGCTGTATTATATTGAATACGTGGAAATTTTCTTTAACAATCCTGCCAACAATTACTCATAAATTAGGGGAAAATTTTTATGACTTGTAATTTCTTGCTTGCAAAAAAATAAGCACCGCATAAAACGGCGCATTGTAGAATTTTAGTTAAGTCATAACAAAATGTGTGTCACTTAATCGGCGCATTGTAGCCTTTTCATAATTTGCTTTAGCCGCGTCGTAGGAAATAAGCTGACGTTGCTTTTCGACGGCGGGATTAGGTTGCGGTACGGCTGATAATAAACTTTGCGTGTAGGGGTGAGCAGGATTGGAAAAAATTTCTCGCGTCGTTCCCGTCTCAACCAGATAGCCTTTGTGCAAAACGCCAATTCTATCAGAAATATATTTAACCATGCTCAAATCGTGCGCAATGAAAAGATACGCGCATTTAGTTTCGGCTTGAATATCCTTCATGAGGTTGACGACTTGCGCCTGGATTGAAACGTCCAACGCGGAAATACATTCGTCCGCAATAATTAATCTCGGATTCATGACGAGCGCACGAGCAATCCCGACGCGCTGACGTTGACCGCCGGAAAATTGTTGTGGATAGCGTTCGGCGTGCGCGGGCGACAATCCAACTTTTTTTAAAATCTCGCCGATAATTTCGTTGCGCTCCTTTTGACTGGAATAAAGTTTGTGAATATCAAGCCCTTCGCCGATTATGTCACCGATTTTTTTACGCGGATTCAAACTGGACATTGGGTCTTGAAAAATCATCTGCATATTTTTACGGAGCCTGCGCCAAGTTCTATGGCTAAGTTCGCCGGAAATTTTATCGCGGTTAAAAAAAATTTCACCGTCGGTTGGGTCGTAAAGTCGAATGATACTGCGCCCGATTGTAGTTTTGCCGCTACCGGATTCGCCGACTAGTCCATAAGTTTCACCGGGATAAATTTCAAACGACACGCCGTTGACAGCTTTAACCGTAAAGTTCCGCGAAATTTTAAAATGCTGACGAAGATTTTTTACTTTAAGCAGAGGTTCAATCATAATTCGCCGCCTTCCTTGAACGCATTAATCTTGATTTTAATTCGGCGGGCAATTCAACTTTAGGCGCGTCGGGGTGCAAAAGCCAAGTCGCCGCGTAATGTGTTTCCGAAATTTTAAACATGGGCGGCTCTTCGCGCTCGTCGATTTTCATAGCAAATTTGTTTCGAGGAGCAAAGGCATCGCCCTTTGGTTCGTGTAAAAGATTCGGCGGACTGCCTGGAATTGAATATAATCTATCGTCGTCAGTTTCCAAATCTGGCATGGCGGAGAGCAATCCCCAAGTATACGGGTGGCGCGGGTCATAAAAAATTTCTTCGACGGTTCCGACTTCAATCACCTTGCCCGCGTACATTACGTTTACAAAATCGGCAACCTTCGCGACAACGCCTAAATCGTGCGTGATATAAATTACCGACAAATTCATTTCGGCTTGAATATCTTTAATCAAATTCAAAATCCGCGCCTGAACGGTGACATCAAGGGCAGTTGTCGGTTCGTCGCAAATTAAAATTTTCGGCTCGCAAGAAAGCGCGATGGCAATGACGACACGTTGACGCATACCGCCGGAAAGTTGGTGCGGATAATTTTTCATGCGATTTTCGGCGTCCGTAATCCCAACTAAATTTAAAAGTTCAATGGCTCTTTGGCGGGCGTCGTCTCTGGAAATTTTTTTATGTAGAAACATGCCCTCCATAATCTGTTCGCCGATTGACATTGTAGGATCCAAACTCGTCATCGGGTCTTGAAAAACCATAGCGATTTGTTGACCGTTAATTTTTTGGCGCAAATCTTTTTTCGTCAAAGTCAAAAGGTCTTCGCCGTTGTAGAAAATATTTCCGCTGTTGATAATGGCGTTGCTGTCCAAAAGTCCGGTGACTGCCTTCATCGTGACGGATTTACCGGAGCCACTTTCGCCGACAAGCGCAACAGTTTTCCCGCTCGGTAAATAAAAATCAACACCGCGTATCGCATGAATGTTGCCGGCGTTTGTGCGGAAGGTTATGTCCAAATTTTTTACTGTAAGAATATTTTTTTCCATTACATGTCCTCAAGTTTCGGAGCTAATGCCTCGCGGAATCCGTCGCCGATTAAATTAAATCCTAACATTAAAATTGCCAGCACACATATTGGCGGCAAAATTTGATACGGCAAAATTGTTATGTTGCCAAAGCCCGCCTCAATCAACGAACCTATCGAACATTGCGGCAAGACGATACCGACGCCGACGAAACTTAAAAATGCTTCCGTGAAAATCGCAACCGGTATCGAGAACATGACTTGCGTAATTATCGGTCCGATTGTGTTCGGCAAAATTTGCTTAAAGATTATGTGGAAACTTCCCGCGCCCAGCGTCCGACTTGCCAGAACGTATTCGCGCTCTTTTAACTTCAAACACTCCGCCCGCGCAATTTTGCTCATGCCAATCCATTCCGTTATCAGCAACGACACGATAACTAGCCCAATTCCTTTTTCCATAAAAATTGCTAAGATTGAGATGATAACCAGCGTCGGGACGGAGCCGGCAATTTCTATAAAGCGTTGTAAAATGTGATCGACGACGCCGCCAAAAAAGCCCGATATTAATCCGTAGCTCGTGCCGATGAGCATGTCAATAAAAATCGCCATGAACGCAATTATCAGCGAAACTCGCGCCCCTTGCCAAGTTCTCGTCCAGAGGTCGCGCCCCATGTCGTCAGTTCCGAAGATAAATGTTCTATCAGCAAAAAAATTCTGCGCGGAACCGTCGCCAATTTGCGGCGATAAACTTTTGGCAATAACTTCCTTGCCGCTCGTGTCCGTTATGGAAACAATTTCGTCGTAGCTGTAGGTGCTAACAATCGGCGCGAAAATCGCGAACAACATTATAACGACAATCAAAACTAAACCCGTGACGGCAAATTTATTGCGGAAGAAATGAACGGCGACGCCTTTCCAATAACCTTGCGAGGCAAAATTTTCGTCAACGCTAATGTCGCGGTCGCTAATAAATTCAAAGTCGTCCTTGTTCATGTTCACCCCTCCTTAGCCGTCAATCTGATTCGCGGATCTATTATTCCGTATAAAATATCAAGCACGAGCATGACGCCGATATACATTGCGGAAAATACTATGCTTAACGCTAAAACGTAATTGTAATCGACGCCCTGCCCAGCTATCGCGTCTACCATGAGTTTGCCAACGCCGTTTATCCCGTAAATTTTTTCGATAACCATTGCGCCCGTCAGCAAACTCACAACTAGCGGCGCGATAACCGTCACGATTGGAATTAGCGCATTTCTTAAAACATGCTTGCGTATCAGTTCAAAGCCGTAAAGCCCTTTTGCCTCCGCTAATTTGACGTAATCGCTGTTGATAACTTCCAGCATTTCATTTCGCGTAAAGCGAGCGATCGTCGAAATCGCAAATAAACTCAACGACAACGCCGGCATTATCGACGACGCCATAAAATTTGACGGGTCGAAAAAATACGGGAAGAACGGAATTTTGTACGCGAAAAAATATTGCAGGAAAATCATAAAGACATAGGACGGAATGCACACGCCCAAAATTGAAACGATTGTGCATAATCCGTCCAAAAATTTTCCGCGATTGAGTGCCGCGACAATTCCTATTGCCAGTCCAACCAGCGTTCCGAATAATATTGACAGCACGCCAATTTTAAACGAGTTGATTAGGCAAGCAGTCATTATCGGCTTAATCGGTGCGCCGTTGTACAGGGAAGTTCCGTTGCCGAAACTCCCGCTCAACAACATTGACATATAATTGACGAACTGTTCTAAAATAGGCTTGTTAAGTCCGAGTTCCTCGCGCTTTTGGATAATCATTTCAGCTGACATGCGCTCGACGGGGAACGGGTCGCCCGGCATTATCCGAATCAGCACGAACAGCACGAAAATTATTATGAACAGCGTCAACACCGACATTAAAATTCTTTTTGCTATGTACTTGCTCATTTGAGTTTTACATTTTTAAAGACGCGATCAACGCCGGCAACATGGAAATCAATTCCCTCGACGTTCGGCGAAATCAAAACGGCATTTGAACCAGTGTAAAGCGGCGCGATAACTGCATTGTCTAACAGAATTTTTTCCGCGTCGTAAAGTGCATTCCAACGGGCGTCGTAATTTTCAGCAAGCGTGCCCGTCGTGCAATCGGCAATAATTTTGTCGTATTCGGCGTTGCTCCAGTGTTCAGAAATTTCACAGCCGGAAGTCGTCCAAAGCGTCAAGAAAGTCATCGGGTCATCGTAATCGGGCTTCCAATCTACCAAAGCCAAATCGTAATTGTTGGAAGTCACATTGCTAAGATATTCTGCTTTAGGCATGGGTTGAAGATTAATTTTCACGCCAGGCAAATTCTCTTCGACTTGAGACTTAATCGCCTGTACAATTTTTGTTGAGGTGCCGCCGTCATTGGAGTAAATCAACTGCAAGTCAAAATCATCTTTGCCGAGTTCAGCTTTAGCTTTAGTCAAAAATTCTTGCGCCTTTGAAACATTGAAACTTACAACGTCAGAGAATTTCTTTTGGTCTTCAGAGAAAAATTTTCCCGTCTTGGCATTGGGCGCGAAGTCAATCGGCACTGCGGTATAAGTTGCCTTTGCACCGTTTACAACGTAGTTATTTACGAGGGATTCGCGGTCAATGGCGTTGGAAATGGCGAGGCGCAAATTAACGTTAGCGAGTGCGCCCGCGTGATGATTTTTCGGGTCTTGGTTAAAGGAGAGATATTGGAGGGTACCGTCAGGAAAAGTTTGGAAGCTCTTGGAAAGTTCGCCGTCCTGCTGAACGTGTTCGACTTGGTTGCCGGAAATGCTCACGACGTTAAGCGTGCCATTTTTAAAGGACGTCAAAGCATTATCGGACGAGGAGACAACTTGATATTGAAAGCCGTCGATTGCAACGTTGGCGGCGTTCCAGTAAGAATCATTTTTCTTGAGCTGAATATTTGCCGCGCCAGGAACGTAGCTTGCAAGCATGAACGCGCCATTAGATAAAAAAGTTTCGGGGCTTGTGCCGTAGCTGCCTTCCGCGACAGAATTATAAAATTTTTCGTTAATCGGATAGAAAGTTGCAAAAGTCATAAGCGACGGGAAAAACGGAACAGGCGCGTCGAGTTCTACGACAAAAGTTTTAGCGTCGGGAGCAGATACGCCTAGAGTTTTCGGGTCGCCGCCTTTTATAACCGCGTCAGCATTTTTAACGCAAGCAACAGTATTGCCCATTATGTAAGCATATTCTTCAGCCTTTTGGCAGTGACGACGCCATGCAAAAACAAAATCTTCCGCCGTGACGGGTTCACCGTTCGCCCATTTTGCGTCGCGCAAGTGGAAAGTGTAAGTTTTGCCGTCTTCGGAAATGTCGAAGCTTTCAGCGAGCGCGGGAATTGCTTTGCCGTTTGAATCAAGTTGCATTAAGCCATCAATGCAATCGGCAATAACTTCAAAAGACGCAATGTCGGTAGCGTTCGCGCTGTCGAGTGATACGACATTTGAACCGAGCATGACGCTCAATTTTGAATTGCCGCCAGCCGAATCTCCGCCGCCGCAACCCGTGAAAATCATCGTCACGAGGAGCAACGTCGCCATTAAAATTTTTTTCATGTCAATTCGTCCTTTCTATGAAAAAATGTTGGTAGTCTTTTTCATCGTCCCAGCAATTTCCGCCCCAAATAAAACCGTGAGCCGCAAAAAGTTTGCAACATAAATCATCTTCCGTTATTTTGTACGGAAAATTTTTCGTGCGGTCTTCAAAGTCAGCGGAATTGTCCGGCGCGATAATTTTTTTGCCGTCAACAGTTTTTATGTACGGATTGTAAAGCGGATTAATATCGACCGCCAATCCGTAGCCGTGCAGAGAAATTCTGTTCGTAAATGAAACGTAGCGGAAATTAAAACACGAAGAATTATTATCGCGCATTGAAAGTTCGTCGTCGGCATCGTATTCGTCAATCAGCCGAATCTTTTCAATCGGATAATTCTCCGCGTAAAGTTTAGTGAAAATATCAATCAGCGGCTCCGCAATTTTGACGTTGCAAATCAGCTCGCCTTCCAAAGTTTTACCGCTTAAATCTTTGTGCAGGACGTGCAGATAGCGCAATTCGTCCAATGGCAACGGACAACCTTTTTTATAAGATTTGCCGTCAATCCTCGCAAAAATTTTTTCGTCTATCTCCGAAATGTAAAACGCTCTGTCCAAAAAACTCATTCCTCCTGAAAATTTTCTGATATAATATCAGACTTCAAGAATCAATGTCAAGTTTAACCGCGTCGAAGTTCTTTCGTTTGATAAATTTCGTAACCTGCTGTAAAATATATTTGTCGTTGTCGGAATCCTTCAATAAAAATTTGCAGACATCTTACAGAATTAAGGAGTGATTTTAATGGTATCAGCTAAAATGTATGAATTGGGAACGAAGAAATCCACAATCCGCACGATATTTGAATTCGGTCGCAAGCGGGCGGCTGAGGTTGGAGAAGAAAATATTTTCGACTTCAGCTTAGGCAATCCGAATGTGCCTACGCCGGATTTTGTACGCGACGCGGCGATTGAGATTTTAAAAACTTATGAGCCCGCGCAGGTTCACGGATACACGGTTGCGCCCGGCAATCCGAATGTTCGCGATACGCTGGCAAAAAGTATCAACGCCCGCTTCGGTACAAATTTTGCGGTGAAAAATATTTTTATCACGAGCGGCGCGGCGGCGGCAATTACGATTTGTTTTAAAGCCCTTGCCGAGCCTGGCGACGAGTTTATAACTTTTGCGCCTTACTTCCCAGAATATAAAGTTTTTGTCGAATCGGTTGGCGCGGAACTTAAAGTTGTCAAGCCGCGTCCTGAAGATTGGCAGATTGACTTCGACGACTTCAAAAGACTTTTGTCGCCCAAAACTAAGGCGGTTATAATAAATTCTCCGAACAATCCGAGCGGCGCAGTTTATTCTGCAGAAACGATAAAGCAACTGACTGACATTCTTAAAGATTATGGACAGGAAATTTTCCTGATTTGCGACGAACCTTATCGCGAGCTGGCTTATGGCGTCGATGTGCCGTGGGTCACTGATTACTATGAAAATACGCTGGTTTGCTACTCTTACAGCAAAAGTTTTTCCTTGCCCGGCGAGCGTATCGGTTATATCGTCGTGCCTGATGAAGTTGCAGATTTCAATAAAATTTTTGGAGCGATTGCGGGTGCAGCGAGAGTTTTAACACACGTGAACGCGCCGAGCTTATGGCAGTTAGTTGTTGCAAAGTGTGCAGGTAAAGCCGTCGACATTACGCCTTACGAGCGCAATGGAAAAATTTTGTATGACGGATTAATCGCGGCGGGATTCGAGTGCGTCAAGCCTCAAGGCGCGTTTTATCTATTCCCTAAAGCGTTGGAAGCTGATGACTATGCATTTTGCGAACGGGCTAAGAAATATGATTTACTCCTCGTGCCTGGCGCAGATTTTGGAGCACCTGGATATTTTCGCGCCGCTTACTGTATAAAAACGGAGACGATTGAACGTTCGTTGCCGCTGTTCAAAAAATTGGCGACGGAGTACTTGTCATGAAAAAAATTCTATTGTTGTTGCTGATGATTTTAATGATTAGCGGTTGCGGTTCCGACAAAAAAGACGACAACAATTTAAAAATCGT
The DNA here is from genome assembly GCA_017428215.1 of Selenomonadaceae bacterium. Lineage (GTDB taxonomy): Bacteria > Bacillota > Negativicutes > Selenomonadales > Selenomonadaceae > Quinella. The sequence goes on along the minus strand of JAFRRH010000022.1, from coordinate 106,189 downwards.
CACGTCGTTTTATCCGATATATCTTGAAACGATAAATATTACACGTGGCGTTGAAGGCGTTGAGGTCGTGAATTTGACGCCGCCGCAAACTGGTTGTCTGCACGATTATCAACTGACGCCTGAAGACATGAAGACTTTGGAGACGGCGGATATTTTTGTCGTTAACGGGCTGGGCATGGAAAGTTTTTTAGATAAAGTAATTGAGGCGCAACCCAATTTAAAAATTATAAATGCGAGCGACTCGCCGGAAATTGTCCCGATTATGGAGGACGGCGTGCCTAATCCCCACGTATGGTTGAGCATAACATATGCGATTCAGCAGGTTAAAAATATTTCATCTAAACTTTGCGAACTTGACCCTGAACGCGCCGATAAATATAAACGCTACACGTTGGATTACGTTGACGAGCTGACGACTTTACGCGACGAGCTTCATATTTCGCTAACGATGTTGCCTAACAAAGAAATTGTAACTTTCCACGAGGCGTTCCCATATTTTGCGGAGGAATTCGGTTTAAAAATCGCGGCAGTTATTGAGCGTGAACCAGGTACCGAGCCGACGCCGCAGGAGCTTGCCGAGACGATAGAAAAAATAAATTCTCTGCCTGTCAAAATAATTTTCACGGAACCGCAATATTCGCCAAAGGCGGCTGAAACGATTGCACGCGAAACTGGCGCACAAATTTTTACCTTAGACCCGATAGTCACGGGCGAGGCTAAGCCGGAAAATTTACTTGATTACGTCGACAGAATGTTAGCGAACATTTTGACTTTAGCTAAAGCCTTACAATAAAAAAAGTCCTTGCAATTTGAAAATCAATCTGCTACAATGACAGACGTTTTCGGGACGTAGCTCAGTTTGGTAGAGCGCTTCCTTGGGGTGGAAGAGGTCGTGAGTTCAAGTCTCGTCGTTCCGACCAATAAAGAAAATCCCAAAGCCCTCGACAAGTTCGGGGGCTTTTGCTTATAAAAAAATCCTCTGCAGTTAAATTGCAGGGGACTTTTTATTTATAAAAATTTTATTGTTGATACTTGAGTTTAAGTGCAGCTTTAACGAATTCGCGGAAAAGTGGGTGTGGACGATTGGGACGCGATTTTAATTCGGGGTGGAATTGGCAGCCGACAAACCACGGGTGCAAATTTTTATCCAGCTCAATAATCTCAACTAAACTGTCGTCGGGGAGCACGCCCGCAATTATCATGCCGTTTGCTTTAAAAATTTCGCGGAACTTATTATTAAATTCAAAGCGGTGGCGATGTCGTTCACTAATATTTTCCACGCCGTAAGCCGCCGCAGTGTGAGTTTCAGGTAAAACTTTGCAGGGATAAGCTCCTAAACGCATAGTTCCACCCTTTTGCGTCACGGAAATTTGAGAATCCATAAGCGCAATAACGGGGTGTTCAGTATCAGAATTAAATTCAGTAGAATTGGCGTCGGCGAAGTTGCAGACATTGCGAGCAAACTCAATCGCGGCGCATTGCATACCTAAGCACAAGCCAAGAAACGGAATTTTATTTTCGCGGGCAAAAGTTATCGCCTTAATCTTGCCCTCAATGCCCCTGTCACCAAAACCGCCTGGCACCAAAATTCCTCTGCAACCGCTGAAAACTTCTTCCAAGTCAACGTCGGAACCTTCAAGATTAGCCGCGTTAACGAAATTTATTTTGACTTTGGCAGAATGTTCAATGCCCGCGTGGTGAAGTGCTTCAACAACTGAAATATAAGCGTCGGGCAATTCCACATATTTTCCGACAAGCGCAATTTTAATCGTGCGGTCGGGATTTTTTATTTTATGAACCATGCGCCGCCATTCATCGAGTTTGGGCGGGGATTGCGGCAGATTTAATTTATCCAACGCGATTTTATCAAGCCCTTCGCTTTCCATAATCAGCGGCACTTCGTAAATCGTCGCGGCTGTTCGATTTTCTATAACTGCGTTTTCGTCTACGTCGCAGAAAAGCGCGATTTTTTTCTTTAGCTCGCGGGTTATCGGATAATCCGTCCTGCAAACTAAAATATCCGGCTGAATTCCAATCGCTCGTAATTCTTTGACGCTGTGTTGAGTCGGTTTAGTTTTTAGTTCGCCCGCCGCGCCAATATACGGCAAAAGTGTCACGTGGATATAAAGCGCGTCGTTCTTGCCGACTTCCTTTTTAACTTGACGAATTGCCTCAAGGAAAGGCAAGCTCTCAATGTCGCCAACAGTACCGCCAACTTCCGTTATCACGACATCAGCTTTATCAGCCTCTGCTACGGCGTAGACGCGGGCTTTAATCTCGTTGGTGACGTGAGGAATAACTTGCACCGTCGAGCCGAGATAATCGCCTCTGCGCTCTTTGGACAAAACTGACCAATAAACTTTGCCCGTTGTGGTGTTAGAATGTTTGCTTAGATTAATATCGATGAATCGTTCGTAATGTCCTAAATCGAGGTCGGTTTCCGCGCCGTCGTCGGTCACGAAAACTTCGCCGTGCTGATATGGGCTCATTGTGCCGGGGTCGATATTTATGTAAGGGTCGAACTTTTGAATAGTAACTTTCAAGCCGCGACTTTTTAGAAGTCTACCAAGCGACGCCGCAGTAATTCCTTTGCCGAGCGACGAAACTACTCCGCCGGTCACAAAAATATATTTAGCCATTTTGTCCTCTGATAACCTCCTTATTTTTTGGTTTGATTCGGCTAATAAAAGTTTTTTCCTGCACAAAAATCTTTACGAGATTTTTAACTTAAGCACAAGGTACAAAGACAAGATACAGAGAATTTTTGTTAAAATCTGCACGGGAGGCGAATCATTTTGCTCAATATAAAAATTTTCGGTATTGTTCAAGGCGTCGGCTTTCGTCCGTTCGTAAAAAATCTTGCAGACATGAATAAAATCGTTGGTACCGTCGCCAATCGCGGCTCTTACGTCGAAATTTTTGCTCAAGGTTCGGAAGGTGACTTGAAAAATTTTTTATCCGCGCTCCAAAGTAAAAATCCTCCGCGCTCCGCAATTTTAAAAGTTGATGTGAATAATTTGCCCGATAAAATTTTTGACGACTTCCAAATTATCGACAGCGTTCACGAGGCGGGAGATATTTTTGTCTCGCCTGATATTTCTATTTGCGACAAATGCGCTGATGAACTTTTTAATCCCGCCGACCGCCGCTATTTACACCCGTTTATAAATTGTACTGCTTGTGGACCTCGCCTAACGATTTTAAAAAATATGCCTTACGACCGCGAACGAACTTCTATGGGCGAATTTCCTATGTGCGACGCCTGCGCGGAAGAATATTTTAATCCGAACTCGCGACGCTTCGACGCCCAGCCTGTTTGTTGCAACGATTGCGGTCCTGAAATTTATATAATCGGAAAAAATCTGCGCGGGCACGACGCAATTAAATTCGTACGGAAAATTTTAGCGGCGGGCGGAATTGTTGCGATAAAAGGTATTGGCGGTTTTCATTTGGCTTGCGACGCTAAAAATTTTTCAGCCGTTCAACGTTTACGCAACTCAAAAATTCGCCCTACTAAACCTTTTGCCGTCATGTTCAAAAATATTTCTGCCGTCAAGCGCGAATGTTTTTTATCCGACGCTGAAGAAATTTTTTTAGATTCTCCGCAGAAACCTATTGTACTTTTACAAAAAAAAGTTGGCTCAATCGCCGAAAACGTCGCACCGAATATAAATAAACTCGGTGTCATGTTGCCCTATACGCCATTGCATTTGTTGATATTCGATTTTCCCGACGAAATTAAAGATTTTCCCGACGCTTTAGTTATGACGAGTGGGAATCCTTCAGGCGTGCCAATTACAATTGATGACAACGGCGCAATTAAAAATTTTGACTACTGCGACGCCATTTTAAGCCACAACCGAAAAATTTTGCTCCGCGCAGATGATTCCGTAATGGATTTTATCGATAATCGTCCGTCAATGATTCGGCGCAGTCGTGGTTATGCTCCACTTCCGATTTTCTATGATTACGGCAAGAAAATTCAAGTCCTGGCGATTGGCGGCGAACTCAAAAATACTTTTTGCCTTGCGAAAAATAATTTGCTTTACTCCTCGCCCTATATCGGCGATGTTGACGATTTACGGACTATTGAAGTTTTGAAAAGTTCAATTCAGCGCATGAGCAATTTATTAGAAATTAAGCCGGAAATTATTGCTTGCGACATGCACCCGCGCTATCAAACGACAATTTTAGCCGAAAAGATTTCTAAAGAATTGGACGTTCCCTTGATAAAAATTCAACATCACTATGCACACGTCCTAAGTTGCCTTGCAGAAAATAATTTTGGTGGCGAAGTTATTGGCGTAGCTTTTGACGGCACGGGCTACGGACTTGACGGAACGATTTGGGGCGGCGAATTCTTTGTTTGCGATTCCAAGCATTTTGAGCGCGTCGCGTCGATTAATCCATTCGTTCAAGCGGGCGGCGATAAATCTGCTAAGGAAGGCTGGAGAATTGCGTTAAGCTTTATTAAAAATTTAGACATTGCACGCGAATTAAACCTCGCTGACGAAAAAAATCTGCGCGGCGTAAAATTTTTACTCGATAAGAATATAAATTGCGTGCGCTCAACTAGTGTTGGCAGACTTTTTGACGCAATAGCGGCGGTTTTGGGTGTTTGCAAAGTTTCTACTTACGAAGGCGAAGCGGCAATGCGTTTGCAAGCACTGGCGGAGCGTTCAAATAAAAAATTCCGAACAGATTTCATGAACACCGACGAAATTTTTAGCGAAATATTAAATGGGCGATTGAACGGAGAAAATATTTGCGACTTGGCACGATTATTCCACGAGAGATTAGCTGAAATGACCGCGCAGATTTGCGAGGAATTGAGCTTTAAGACAAAAATAAAAACCGTCGCATTGAGCGGCGGAGTATTTCAAAATTCGCTGTTGAGTTTGCTAACATTTTCTAAATTACAGCGTTGCGGATTAAAAGTTTTGCGCCACGAACTGATTCCACCAAACGACGGCGGAATTTGTCTTGGACAAGCGATTTATGCTCTCAATTAAAAGGCAGATTTGTCGCCCAAAGCTCCAATCCACGTGCTGATTTTTCCCCCAAAACCTCGCCAAAAGATCAATTACTTGACTGCCCGGCTGAATAAAAATTTTGCTCCGTACAAATCAATTAAGCTTTTTTATGTTATAATATTGAAAAATTTTAGAAAGGAAATTCGCTTTGACTACCGAAAAAGCTTTTCGCTCGGCTTATTGGGATAACATCAAAGGTTTCTTGATTATTCTTGTCGTGTTTGCTCATTGCCTATTCGCCCTGCAAGATTCGCCGCTCAATAATGCTTTAGTCGACGCAATTTATATGTTTCACATGCCGGCGTTCGTTTTCATTTCGGGATATTTCAGTAAAAGCGAACATTCGCGCTCCTTCTTCCCGATTATGAATTTACTCGTTGCGTTTATCCTGTTGAACGGATTTTTCTTAATTCGTGAAATATTTGTTCCGGGGGGGGATATTATCAATTGTCTGTCCATATTTTTCGGCGTGGTATTTGCTCGCTTTAATTGTCTGGCGATTATTAATCCCGCTAATTGAACGCATACGAAATGTTTTGCCGCTGATAATTTTGTTTTCGCTCGCCGCAGGATTTTGGACTGATATAAATATGCAATTCGCGGCGGTTAAAGTCGTAGTTTTCTTCCCGTACTTTATCGCGGGCTATTTATTTTCAAAGGAATCAGCCGCTAAGCTCCAAAATAAAAAATTTTTTCCACTTGGGTTAATCTTACTGCTAGAAACAATTTTTGTAGGATATTTTGCTCACGAAAATTTACATTTAACGGACATAGACCTTTTGCCTAACAGTTATGCAACGTTTAATGGACTTTTCGGAAGAATTTTTATAATGATTGTTTCCGCGTTGTCTATTGTAACAATTTTAGTCGCCTCAGTCGAAAAAAATATCCCACTATTGACTAAAGCGGGCAAAAATTCATTGGCGATTTATCTTTTGCACAGACCGTTTACGCTTTTATTCTCGGAAAAATTTTCTGCGTCGGAATTTCAAATCTGCGCGGCGATTGTCGCGACATTTTTAATAACTTTAGTTTTCGGTTCTGATAAATTCAGCGGCTTGCTCAAAAAATTCCTAAACAGCATTGTCGAATCGCTCACGAGTATTAAAGGCATTGTATTCCGATTAAGTTTCTTGTCGTTAGTAATTTTCGTTATGTTTTTGCCGATGTTTTTACAAATTGCAAGTGTTAAGCCGGCGGATAAAATTTTTCGAGTGATGAACGATGAAACTGCTGCCAAATTTGATAATTCGTTTAAGATTTTATTCTGCGGTGATTTAATTTTGCTTGAAGACCAAGTTAAGCGCGGTTTTAACGGCACCGGTTACGACTTCACGGAAGTTTTCGAGTACGCAACACCTTACATCAGCCGCGCAGATTTTGCAATCGGAGTTTTTGAAGGTCCGCTCGGTGGTACAAGCAAAAATTTTTCTCAAAGCAATTTTGACGACGGCAAGAAACTTTATCTGAATTTCCCCGACGAATTCGCCGACGCCGTTAAAAATGCTGGTTTTGACCTCGTGACAACCGCTAACAATCACTTGCTTGACATGGACGTTGACGGCGCATTTCGCACGATTAAAATTCTAAACGACAAGCAAATTGACTTTATCGGCTCGTATTCAAGCCTAGACGATAAAAACAATAATCGCGTAAAAATTTTGGAGCGCGACGGAATTAAATTTGCAATTTTGGCTTACACTTACGGCACGAACTATCATGACACCGACGAGCTTATCAGCGAAAATTCTTTTGTGACTTCGTTTATTGTAGGCGAAAACAGTCCAAATTTTTCAAAAGTAAAAGCGGCAGTTGCGGAAGATTTTGCATTGGCGAAGAGCCATAATCCAGATTTGATAATAGTTTTGCCGCATTGGGGCACGCAATTTACTGACGCGCCCGACGAATTTCAGCGCACGTGGCAAAAAATCTTTTTGGATTGCGGAGCGGATATAATTTTGGGAGATCATACGCATTCAGTCCAGCCGATTGAATTCGACGGAAAAAATTTAACGGTTTTTTGTCCAGGCAACTTTGCAAATATTTATCGCGAATATAATGGCGACGCTAGCGCGATGATTGAGGTTTACATTGATAAAAATACGAAAAAAATTATCGGCGGGGCGATTATTCCGCTGTGGACTGAATCAAAACTTGACGGAAATTATCGCGCATTGCCGATTAACGAGATTTTCACGAATAAAAAACTGCGCGGCGAGCTTAGTACACGTGATTTTGAGCGCGTCGAAGAAGTTTTGAGCCATATAACTAAAATTATGCTTGGCAATGAAATTAATTTCAATCAGCAAAAATATTTCTTTGATGAGGGTGGTTTTATGCGTAAAAAAGTTGCACCGCTTGAAATTTCCGAAGAAATGCGCGGAGATTTTTACAAGGCGTTGACGGCGGCGGAAAATGTTTGCTTTATTGGCGACAGCTTGACTGAAGGCACAAAAAATGGCGGCGTTTCATATTTCGAGCCGCTTGAACAGCTGATTCGTGGAAAAATTTTCAACATATCACAAGGCGGCGCGACGACTAAAATTTTGCTTGAACGTCTCGACGAAATTATTCAAACCGACGCGGATTTATTTGTTGTGGCAGTCGGGACAAATGACGTGCGCTATCGTGACGAAAATATTTGTTCGATGACGCCCGAAGAATACGTTGCTAATTTGCAAAAACTTTGCGACGCTATCAAAGAAAAAATTCCCATTGCAAAATTTATATTTATTGCGCCGTGGACTTCGACGGACGGAGATTTTATCAGCAAATTGCCGTTTGACGAGAAAATTAAACTCAACGATGAATATTCAGCCGCATTGAAAGATTTTTGCGCCGCGAACGGAGAAATTTTTATAAATGCCAATCCTTATATCGACGCCCACCTGAAAGTTTATCCGCACAAAAATTATCTGGTTGACTTCATTCACCCGAACGCAGATAAAGGAGTAAAACTCTATGCAGAGGCAGTTCTGCTTGCCAAATAAAAAATCCCGCAGATAAAATCTTCTGCGGGTAAATTTTTTAAACCGCGATTCATCTTGGAAGAATCCTCGCGCTATTAGGTTAAAATGCAGGAACAATAGCTCCTTTATATTTCTCTTCGATAAACTTTTTAACTTTGTCGGTTTTGATTACGTTCAGGAGAGTTTTAATTTCCTCGCGATTTTCGTCGCCGTCGCGCACGGCAATGATATTCACATACGGCGAAGTTTTATCCTCGATAAAAAGCGCGTCTTTCATAGGGTTGAGGTCAGCATTCATTGCAAAGTTCGTGTTGATAATTGAAATATCCACGTCTTCAAGTGTGCGCGGGAGTTGAGCCGCTTCAACTTCTTGAATATTTAAGTTTTTGGGATTCTCGGCAATGTCTTGGACAGTCGCCATTTCGTTTACGCCGTCTTTAAGCTTAAGCAAGCCAGCTTTTTGAAGTAACAGCAAGGCACGTCCGCCGTTAGTCGGGTCATTCGGGATTGAAACCGTTGCGCCGTCGGCAAGTTCTTTTAAGTCTTTAATTTTTTTAGAGTAAATGCCCATAGGCTCGATATGCACGCCGCCCGCGTTCTTAAGTTTAACGTCTTTGTGCTCTTTAACGAAGTCATTTAAATACGGCTCGTGTTGGAAGAAATTCGCGTCGAGTTCCTTATCGTTAAGCGCGATATTCGGCTGAACATAGTCGTTAAACTCGATAACTTCAAGCGTAATGCCCTTTTCCTTGAGGTCGGGTTTAATTTCTTCCAAAATTTCCGCGTGTGGCACGGGAGTTGCGCCGATTTTAAGTGTAACTTCCTTAGCGGCAGGTTTATCGCCTTCGGTTTTAGCTGGGTTGTCGCCGCCGCCACAACCTGTAATTAACAGCGTCGCCGCCAATGTCAGAGCCGCAAAAAATTTTCCTCGCATAAAAATTCCTCCTATGTAATTTATTATGCCGCGAATTATATCAAACGAAAAATAAATTTCAAGGTGCGTTGCCAAAAGCTGTGCATTGATTTAAAATTCTACAAAAACTTTGGAGGTGAACGAGATGACTGACATTGAAAAACTTGCCGATATTTTATCCAAAAGTACAAACGCAGTTTTCTTTGGCGGCGCGGGCATGTCTACCGAGTCTGGCATTCCAGATTTTCGGAGCGCGAATGGCATTTATAATCAGAAACTCAATAAAACTTTTTCGTCGGAGGAAATGGCGTCGCATAATTTCTTTTTAAACCACCCCGAAGAATTTTTTGCCTTTTATCGCGAACGTTTTGTTTATCTCGACGCAAAACCCAACGCCGGACATCTTGCGCTTGCCGAACTTGAACGGCGCGGAATTTTGAGCGCGGTTATAACGCAAAATATCGACGGACTTCATCAAATCGCCGGCTCGAAAGTTGTTTATGAACTTCACGGCTCGATTCGGCGCAGTTATTGCACTAAATGCGGAAAAAAATATGGCGTCGAATTTATTTTGAATAACGTTCCGATTCCTTACTGCGATTGCGGCGGCATTGTCAAGCCCGATGTTGTTCTCTACGGCGAATCACTCGATAACGAGACTATTTCCAATTCGATTCAAGCGATTTTAAATGCTGATACGCTCATTGTCGGCGGCACGAGTTTAATTGTTTATCCTGCGGCGGGACTGATTGATTATTTCAGAGGCGAACATTTGATTTTAATAAACAAGACCGCAACCCGCGCAGATTCCGACGCTGAACTTGTCATACGTGAAAATATCTGCGAAACTCTTGCAAAGGCAAATCGGCTTGCTTAGAAAAAAATTTTCTCGTCACATTTGGCGGGAAATTTTTTTGTAGTATAATCAGGACGCATTTTCATTTGGAGGTAGTGTTTTATGACTCAACAGGAAGTAATTAAGGCGTTTAACCAAAGTTTGAATCAAACCAAGCTTAGTGGACGCGCCGCACTCGACGAAGCAGTCAAAGCAAGTTCAAATTTCTCCAACTATCAAGAAGTCGTGAATAAATTCCTCGCAGACCAGAAATCTGCTAAGAATTGGCATACTTTCTTGGTCGAAAAGTGCGGAATTATCCTCGACAACGCGGACACGGGCGCAATTTCGGGTTCGGACGCGGGCGGCACTGAAAAAACCGCTACAACTGTCATTAAAGATAAAAATTTGCTCACTAAAGACCAACAATACGTCGTCAAATGGCTTTACAGCTGGTGGATTCGCGATGCGCTCGCTTTGATTAAAGAAAGTTACGGTTATTCCTTTTACGACGCCTATACGACCAATTCTCGCCTGAAATTGAAGTTCGCCGACTAAATGTCGGTTATTTTTTTGCTTACATTACCTACTACAGATAAAAACGCAACTTTAAAAACTTTGAATCTCGTATTCTTGGCGTAAACATTTATAAATAGCGTCTAACGTCAATTATTACGCCGATTTGCCAATTTTTCTTCGTGAGGGCGGCATAGCAGAGTTAGTTCACGGCGCAGGCGACTCTCGTTATGTACATATTGTCAATTACGCCAAAGATCCTTCCGCTTTTGAAAAAATATTAGACCCGACCTTCACTGAAATTATCTATGAGGCTTATGCAGGCGGATATATATTTATGCGCTATTTTGCCAAGCAAGCGGCGACTGATACGACTTTTGCCTACGATAAATATAGAAAAACCGTTTCGATTGGCTCAAACGGCGGATTCGCGACTAATTATTGGTATACAGTCACCATGAAGGGCGGAAAAGGCAACGATACGATAACAAACAGCGGTTCTGACGTTAAAATTACTGCGGGCGCGGCTACTGACGTTATAAGAAATTATTCAAGCAAGGTTACAATCGACGGCGGGTCGGGAGACGACTCAATTTTTAACGACGGAGAACAAATTTCGATAAACAGCGGTTCAGGTAAATATGAAATTAAAAACTTTGGCGATAAAGTTACTGTTTTAGGCGGCACTGGTAATGATTTAATCAAAAATTTCGGTGCAAAGTCCTCAATCGGCGGCAATGCGGGCAATGATTCAATCAATAACAGCATTTCTACGTTTAATACAATCGCAGTAATTAATTCGGAGCAGATTGGTACTGAAATAAGAAATATAAACGATAATATTGCTTTGGTATCGACAGGAGAGGCTGAAATTTCTACTTACACGATAGAATTGGTCGGCGGAAACAGCTCATCAGTCTACGGCGGCGCGGGAAGTGATTCATTAACGAATTACGCGAATAAATCTCGGCTTTACGGCGGCGATGGCGTTGATTCTATAGAAAATTACGGCTCGAAATCGACGACTTACGGCGGCGCAGATGCCGATTTGATTTTTAACGGCAATAACACGCTTGAAATTGTCTCTGTGCCTCTAAACAGTACGGCAACAATCTCATTGAGCGGTAATGAGGCAAAAATTTATGGCGGCGACGGCAATGACACCGTAAATAATGAAAGTTCTGGCGTTAAAATCTACGGGCAGAACGGATTGGACTCGATTAACAACAGCGGGACGGTTGCAAGCATTTATGGCGGCGCGGATAACGATTATGTCTACAACAGCGGCGAAATTATTTGGCGGAAGTGGCAAAGATTCTCTGTATAATGAGGGAGTTAATGCAATTATTCTCGGAGATTCTGGCAACGATACGATTTACAACGAAGGCGAGCACGTAACTATCGCGGGCGGCACCGAAAACGACAGTATCAGCAACAAAGGCAAGCATATTGTTTATCAATTCGGCGCGGGCGACGGAAAAGATACAATTCTCGGCTTTAACGACGGCGACACGGTTCAAATCACGGAAGGCAGTTATAAAACTTCCAAGAGCGGCTCCGATGTCGTCGTCAAGGTCAGTTCGAGTACGTTGACTTTAAAAGACGCCGCAGGGAAGAACATTAACTTTATCAGCGAAACGGGCGAGACTTACTCCAAAACTTATACGACGGCAAAAGTTGCGCAGTTGTGGTTCGCCGAAGAAAATAATTTCGCGACGTCCGATAATCTCAGTTCGCTGGTCAAAAATAAATCTGCGGCGGTCTATTCTTCCGACGATTTGGATTACTCGTCAGACTTAACGAGCCTAAAGCAGAAAGATAATCTCATAACGTACAGTAGCAAAAAATAATCTGCGCGACCAAAATTTTAATCCCGTCAAATTTGGCGGGAATTTTTTTTTTGTGCTATAATTAACGGGCAGTTTAATTTTGGAGGTAGTTTTATGGCAACACAGCAGGAAGTAATTTACAACTTTATGCAGAGCCTCGACAACACGACGCTCAAAGGAGGAGCCGCAGTCAACGAGGCGATTCGTGCAAGTTCTAATTTCAAAAATTTTGCCGCCGTCAAAAAGCAATTCATGAACGATTTGCGCTCGGCGAAGAATTGGCAGACGTTTTTGATCGAAAAGTGCGGAATAATCCTCACCAACGACGACACCGGCGCAATCAGCGGCTCGGACGCGGGCGGCTCCAAAGTAAAAGGCAAGTATGACATTCTGCCTTCGAAAGGCAAGGCAAAATATCCTTCGGGCACGTCGTTCACTGTCGATGGCTTGACAATTTACGGCATTCCGCCCAAAAAATCCTTAACCGCTGACCAACAATACGTCGTTAAAGGACTTTACAGCTGGTGGATTCCCGACGCGCTTAAATTAATCAAGGAAAGTTACGGCTTCTCTTTTGACGAGACGGATACTACTTCTTCGCGCCTCAAGCTGGAGTTCATTGACGACGAAAGTAACGGTTTCTTGGCAGCGGTCGGTTTTGGTTCCGAAGACGGCGAAACTTTTGAGTCGCAAACTCTTACCGTGAACATGGCGTTCTTTAAGGATATGGATTCCGATGACCGGCACGGTCAAACAGTTGGTCAGGGCGACCTCGACAGAGTTTTGGCTCATGAATTTGTTCATGGCACAATGGCGAGCAATATCCTTTACTTCGGGTATCTGCCGGGCTTTTTGCTTGAGGGCGGCTCCGCAGAATTAATTCACGGCATAGACGACGAACGTACATTTGATATTATTGAATACGCTCAAAATCCCGACATCCTCGATAAAGTTTTGGTCAACAAAAGCGTAACGACAGGTATCCCGCTTGAGGCTTATGCCGGCGGCTACATGTTCATGCGCTATTTCGCCAAGCAAGCCGGAACTGATACGACTTTTGATTACGACACTTACCGCAAAACCGTTTCCGTCAATGACAACTTCGCGATAAACTATCACGACAAAGTTACCATGAAGGGCGGCTCCGGCAACGATAACATTGTTAATTCGGGCGCGAAAGTCTCAATCAATGCGGGCGCAGGTGACGACGCTGTCAACAATTACTACGATAAAGTTACAATCCTCGGCGGCAAAGGCAATGACGCATTAAGTAATACCGGCTCGAAGGTTTCGATTGACGGCGGCAAAGGCAATGACACATTAAATAGTGGCGGATCAAATGTTTCGATTGACTGCGGCAAAGGCAACGACCTGGTCTCAAGTGCCGGGTCGAAAGTCACGCTCATCGGCGGCGCGGGTAAAGATACGCTTATGAACACCGAAGGCAATTCCGTGATTTTTATCGGCGGCAGCGGTAATGATAACTTACTCAACGATATTGACGGCTTTACCAGCAAGGGCTTTACAAAGAGTAAAAAAATTTCCGACGGCGAAGAACCTTCCAACGGAGCCTGGATTGTTTCTTCTGACGGTAAAATGTATTCCGTCAAATTCACCGGCGGCAAAAATGTTTCCATGTTGGGCGGCGAAGGCAAAGATACCATAACAAATGACGGCGGAACCAATGCCACAATTTACGGCGACGCAGGCAATGATAAAATCACCAACTACGGTTATGCAGCGCAAATTTACGGCGGTGACGGCAACGACAACATTACAAACAGCGTTTTCACCAGGTCGAGCGGTAACGACACGCTCTTTACTTCCGGTTATAAGTCCCAAATTTACGGCGGCGCGGGCAAAGACAAAATCACTAACGAGGCTGATTCTGTCATAATTTTTGGCGAAGACGATTCGGACACCATTGCAAATTCGGGCGATAACGTCCTCATTGACGGCGGCATTGGTGACGATTACGTCGAAAACGAAGGCAATACGTGCGCAATCAGCTTGGGCAGCGGCAATGACACCGCCTCAAATGTTGCAACCGAAGTTTTTATCGACGGCGGAACGGGCAATGACTCTATCAGCAATAACGGCGAAGAAGTTACATTGAGCGGCGGCTACGGCAAGGATACGATTGCAAATTACGGCAGTAAGGCACTTATCTACGGCATGAGCGGCAACGATTCCATTTACTCCGCCGGAATTGAAGTTACTATCGAAGGCGGCGAGGGCAAAGATACAATTATCAACGAAGGCGTCAAAGTTTATTTGGTCGGCGGCGCAGGCAATGACAGCATTTCCAATTACGGCAACCACATCACGATTGCGGGCAGCGGCGGCAACGATTATATCGTCAACTTCAACGACGACGACAACGAAGGCGGCAAAGATATTACTTACGAATTCGGCGCGGGCGACGGCAAGGATACCGTTGTCGGCTTCAATGACGGTGACACGATTCAAATCACGAGCGGCAGTTATAAAACTTCCAAGAGCGGCTCCGATGTCGTCGTCAAGGTCGGTTCAAGCACGTTGACTTTAAAAGACGCCGCAGGGAAGAACATTAACTTTATCAGCGAATCGGGCGAGACTTACTCCAAAATGTATACGACGGCAAAAGTTGCGCAGTTGTGGTTCGCCGAGGAAAATAATTTTGCGACGTCCGATAATCTCAGTTCGCTTGTCGAAAGCAAATCTTATTCCGTAGCCGAACTTAATTACTCTTCAGACTTAACGAGCGGCGCGAATAAAAATAATTTCATCACTTACAGCGGCACTAAGTCCTAACTGATAAAAGGGAGGCTTTTGCTTGAGTTTTAAACGTTTGGTTCAAACAATGGATTCCTCGCGGTCATTGATTTTATTTGTGGCGTTCGCGGGATTTTTCTTTGTGCGAACGGCATTATGTCCGCTAAGTCACGACGATTACGGCTACGCATTCATTTGGGACGGGGCGCACGGCGGAAATTTAGAGGCAATGCAATTCGGTTCGCCGGAAATTGAGCACAGAGACCGCATTGAATCATTCGGCGATATTTTTAAATCGCTAACGTCGCATTATTTTGATTGGGGCGGGCGGATTTTTGCTCATTTCTTCGTACAATTTTTTATCTGGATAGGCAAACCAATATTTGACATTGCAAACACGGTAATTTTTATATTTTTAGTTTTGACGATAATAAATTTATCAAATACGTGGCTGAAAATTTCGCGGGCGGCTTTGATTTGGATTTTTTTCACGCTGTTTATTTTGCAGGCGTCGTCGATGATGAGCACGCTTTGGCTAACTGGCTCGTGTAACTATATGTGGATGACATTTTTCCAATTATTTTTCTTAACGCCGTATGTTAAAGCGTTGCGCTCACATGATGCGGCAAATTCCGCGCTAAACGTCGTGTTGATGATTATTCTAGGATTATTTGCGGGCTGGTCGAACGAGGCGGGAGCTTTAGCGACGGTTTGTTTAACATTTTTCCTGCTCGTAATGTGCAAAGTGCAAAAAATTTTTCGTTCGTGGATGATTGCGGGATTTATAGCCGTAAGCGTCGGTTGTGCGTTCATGTTACTCGCGCCTGGAAATTTCGTAAGAATGGAATTTGCCCACCCGAATTTTTTCTACAGCAAAGAACTTTTTATGTCACACATGTCAAACGGCTTTTTACGAGTCGTAGCGGCTGATTTTATCGCGCTGATTCCGATGTTTATCTATTTTGCGCGGCGTAATTCGACAAAAATAACTATGGCGGAAATTTTAATGCTTGCCTTCACTGCGACGGGCTTTTTAGTACCGATTGCGCTTTTGTTTTCGCCGGAATATAACGCTAGAATTTCGATAACGTCGCTGTCGTTTATCTTGGTTGCGTCAAGCTCGGCGATTTTGGAATTAGAGCGTCAAAATTTAAAATCTGGCTTGCATTTCCCTAAAAATTTTCTGCGCGGCGTCTCACTTATCTTGACTGTAAGTTTTATATCCTATTTTGCCACGCTGATTTACGTTGACATATCAATCTTCAATGCGGCACGGCGGCAAGTGCGATATATTCAACGCAACGCCGAATTTGACCCAATTCCTATGCCGCGCATGCCGATTCGTCACCGCTTTGAAAGTATTCACGGCGACAGGAGCGCGGCGGCTGAATTAGATTACTTCGCGGGCATTGAAGGCAAATTGAACAGTTGCAGAAATTCTTGCGTTGCTCAATATTACGGCGTCAAACACGTTATCGCCGTTGAGGAATAAGGAGGTTTTAAAATGGCTGATTGTATTTTTTGCAAGATTGCGGCGGGCGACGTTCCCTCGCAAAAAGTTTATGAGGACGATACTGTCATTGCGTTTAAGGATTTATCGCCCAAAGCTCCAATTCACGTGCTGATTGTTCCTAAAAAACATATTCAGAGCGTCGCACATTTTAAGGCGGAAGATAAAGAACTTGCCGCGCATATTTTCGTTGACGTGGTGCCTAAACTCGCCGCTGACTTTGGCGTTGACGAGGCGGGTTTTCGGCTTGCAATCAACACTGGCAAGGACGGCGGGCAGACCGTTCCGCATTTGCATGTTCACTTTCTCGCCAAAAGAAAAATGACTTGGCCGCCCGGTTGAATTTTTACGCTGAAAAATTTACTCCGTACAAATCGACGGAGTTTTTTTGCTTCTGAACGGATTTTTTATATTGAGAGCACTATTTTTACTCACGAATTAATTTCAATCGTCAATCCGTACTTCATCGCGGGTTATTTATTTTTAAAGGAATCAGCCGCTAAGCTCCAAAATAAAAAATTTTTACCGCGTGGATTGATTTTGTTGCTTAAAACAATCTGCATTGGCTTTTATTCTCAGAAAAATTTTCTAAGTCGGAATTTCAAATCTGCGCGGCGATTGTCGCGACATTTTTAATAACTTTAGTTTTCGGATTCGATAAATTCAGTGTTTTGTTAAATCTTATGTACTGATAAATTAGGCACTTGAACATTGCGCACAATAAGAAAAATTTTTTCATCCAATTTAATTTTCGATTATTTTATCGTGACGAGTGTTGCGCCGGTGCCGCCTTCGTCTTGGTCGGCGAATTGAAAACTTGCAACGGAATTATTTATCCGCAGAAAATCTTGTACGCCTTTGCGAAGTGCGCCCGTTCCTTTGCCGTGAATAATTAAAATTTGCTTGAGTCCGGAAAGTTGCGCGTCATCAATAAATTTACCGCAAATTTGCTCCGCTTCGTCAACTGTCATGCCGCGAATATCCAAACTGCGTGTAATAGTTGCGGTTTTTTGTAATAAGCCAAACGAACCGCGATTTTGATTTGTAACGGGCGGAGAAATATTTTCTTGTTGATTATGACTGACGAATCTGCAGGCGGAAATTTTAACTTTAGTGCGCATGGAGCCGATTTGAACAATTAAATTATCATTTTCAATGGCAAGAATTGTTCCCTTTTGGTCGAGAGATTTTAAATAAACTGTGTCGCCGACGGCAAGATTTTTTTTATTAATACGTGTTCCGACAAATTTATCGACGATAATTCCCGTTGACGAATCAATTTCAGCCTCGCGAAGTTTATCCCGCGCCTGTTGAATAACTTGTTGACGACGTTTAACGCCCGAATCGTCGAATTGTTCTTTAAGTGCGGCAATAATTTCCTCCGCCTCGCGCTTAGTTTCGCGAATCATGGCGGCTGATTTTTCTTTAGCCTTGCGGATAATGTCGCCCTTAGTTTTAGCGATTTCGTCGCGCATTTCGGCGATTTTTTTCTCGTGCTTGCTAACTTGTTGTTGACGCTCAAAAATTTCAGCGTTGCGTTGTTCAAAAATCATACGTTCGTTTTCAAGCTCGGAAATGACTTGCTCAAAATTTGCGTGGTCAGCAGTTATAAGCTGTTTAGCGCGTAGAATTAAACTTTGCGGAAGTCCTAAGCGTTGACTGATAGCAAAAGCGTTGCTCGCGCCTGGAATGCCAATTAAAAGGCGATAAGTCGGGCGAAGAGTTTCTGAATCGAATTCGACGCAAGCATTTTCAATCCCGTCCGTTGAGTAGGCAAAAGTTTTCAGCTCGGAGTAGTGCGTTGTAGCGATAGTCGCCGCGCCGATTTGTAAAAGCCGTTCAAGGATTGACATAGCCAACGCCGCGCCCTCGTCGGGATCGGTACCTGCGCCAATTTCGTCGAGTAAAACTAAATCAGTTGATGTAACTTCGTCGAGAATCACGACAATTTTTTTCATGTGCGCGGAGAAAGTCGATAAACTTTGCTCAATGGATTGTTCGTCGCCAATATCGGCAAAAATATTCGTGAAGACCGCAATTCGCGAGCCGCTTGCCGCAGGAATGTACAATCCCGATTGCGTCATCAAAGCTAAAAGCCCCAAAGTTTTCATGGAAACGGTTTTGCCGCCGGTATTCGGTCCTGTAACCAAAAGCATTGAAAAATTTTCGCCAAGCTGAATGTCAATCGGAATTACGGCGTTTGAATCAATCAGCGGGTGCCGCGCAGATTTTAAGTCCGTAAAACTTTCAAGCTGAGGTTCTGTAGCGTTCAAATCGCGGGCGAGTTTAGCCTTAGCAAAAAGTAAATCGACGTCCGCTAAAATTTTTATATTATTAGTGAGCGGCTCAAGATTTTTCCTAACGGCGTCGCTTAAGTTGCGCAAAATCCTCATGACTTCGTGGCGTTCGGCGGCTTCGAGTTCTTTAACGCTGTTATTCAAGTTTACGACGGCGAGCGGTTCGATAAAAACCGTTGCGCCGGTCGCCGATTGGTCGTGGACAATGCCGGGGAATTGCGATTTATATTCAAGCTTGACGGGCAAAACATAACGATCGCCGCGCATGGTAACAATCGCGTCTTGGAAAAATTTTTGCTTGCCCGCGTCATGAAGTATATTAAAAATTTCGTTCTTGATTCGGTTTTGAGCAGTTCTCAAGTCGCGGCGAATTTTTTGTAGTTCAGCACTTGCCGAATCGCGAACTTTGCCGTGCTCGTCAATCGCGTTGTCTAGTTGACGTTCGAGGTTGCCCAAAATTTCAATTTCTGTTGCACGTGATTTTAATTGAGGTGCGTCGATTTCGGTTTCCTTGAAAAAAATTTTAACCTGCCGCATAGTGTACATAGTTGATAAAACGTGAAGCAATTCTTCCGCGTCAGCAACACTGCCAATTTTTATTTTCTTAAACGTCTCTCGAACGTCGCGAAATCCACCGAGCGGCGGCGCACTTACTGCAAAAATTTTTACTGCCTCCGTCGTCAGCGATAAACTTTCTTTAACCGTCTCAAAATCGTCCGTCGGCTCTAATTTTATCGCTAATTCCTTGCCGAAATTACTTGTAGCGCAATCTCGAAGCCGTGTCAAAATTTTATCGAACTCCAACGTTTTAAAAGCGTCTTTAATCATTACATCAATCCTTTTGTAAATTAAATTGGAGAAATTTTTCAGAACATCAATAAAAAGATTACTACAACAAGGGCAATTACACTAAAGCACCCCGACGAACTTGATTTGGCGTAAATTTGCCGGTTAATTTCTTGCCATTCCTCGACCCTTTTGCGTGCCAGCGAAATTAATTCCGTGTCGCCCGAACTTTCAGCATGGGGACGAGCTTTTTGAAAAAATTCCAATGCCAAATCTGCGCGGCGAATCCAAGTCATGGCATTGGCAACTTGAATATAAATCGTTGCCGCCATTCCATTTAAATATTTCCACTCCGTCGATTTCATACCGTTTTTAAACGTTAAGTTACGTAGAGTAATCTCATGATGCGGCTTGAAAATTTTTTCGTAGAAATTCCAATTCTCTTGTTCAAAGCCTTTATCAAAGTGAAGATTTTTCTTTATTGACTCTTGAATTTTATCGAGTGCGGCTTTGGCGTCGAGGAAAGATTTAGTCGGTCGGCGAACTTTTTCATCCTCTAAGAATTTTATATCCTTGCGAATCACCTCTATGAGCGAAGGCAGATAAGAAAAATTTTGTTCAAGTATTCGCGAAAGTGTCAGCGGCTCGTCGATTAAATTTTTCTCGTTGTGCAGGTCTATCATCGTTCTGCGTATGGCGTAAAAAATTTCTTCGGACTCGTCAAAATTGTTCGTGCCGAGAGCGATTGAAAATTTATCAAGCGGTTTTATCGCGTTGACGAAAAGTATAACACTCCCCTGAAATTTCAAAGAACACGGATTGGATTTATTTTTCGTCAGCAAAGAAATAATTTGCTTGCCCGTTTCGTCAAGGAACGGTTTCATTTCCAAGCGGTAGCACTCGAAAAAATCCTCAACGATTATTCCAAAATTTTCTTCGTCATGAATGATTATTTCAGCGAGGTCATTGGCAAATTTTGTGCGACCTTCATGAGTTAATTTTTTTAGTAGTGCTTGAATTTTTTCGCGCACATCGTAGCGAATATTTTTCAGCTCTGATTTTATCGCAACGGTGTCTTGGACAGCAGGGAAATTTGACTTGGCTCGTGCCTCTTTGATTTGTTCGCGAACAGCTTTGGCAGTTGATTCGGAATATAGAATATCGATTTCCAAAATCGCTTCCAATTTATCTTCAACGTTAAGGTCGTCGAATGAATAAATCAATCTATTAAGACCGGCAAGCGGAAATAAATCCGCAAAATCTACAGTATCGAACCAACGCATTTCAGCGGCGATACGCTTGCGGGGATTGAGCAAAATATCTCGCGCTTGAGCAAAAATTTCTTCGCGATCTGGGTCTTCAAAAGATAAATCGTCTGCCCGCTCGTTAATCGTCGTCTTTGTGTCGTAAATCGAAACTTGCAGGATGCGGAACGGATTTTCTTCAAAAGTCAAAGCCGCTCCACCGCCTCAAGCCTTGATTATGTTCGCCGTTAAAAGTTCGTCGCCTTTACTTCCTCTCAAATCCACAATATCCCAGAAAATATCGCGGAGTGCTTTGAAATCTTTTTGAGTGATGGCATTCTTGCCCGCCTGCACCAGACGATAAAAAGTAGCTTGGTCGTCGAAGTCGCCGGGATTTTTCGTAATTCTGTTAAAGCGGTAAACAACAAATTCGTCGTCGCGGTAAAATTTTATTTTCCAACACAAGTAGTCAATTTCCCGAACGGTGTCGTCATAAGCGGAATCGTCGCGCTCGATTAAAGTCTCCGCTCTGTCGAAAAGATTTTCAAGTTGAGTAATTTCCTGCGTCTTGGCGAATTTCTTTATATAATCCTCGTAATAATCGCGCCAGCCGTCCAAATCCTCACGACGAATGCTTTCACGATTTCTTTCGCGAATGTCCGCCAGAATTTTTTTAGCCGCCTGCAAATTTTCCTCAATGTGCTTGAGTTCTTCGCGGTCGTTGTCGGTTTGATTCGCGTTTATCGCCGTGCTCGCAATTTCGCCCGCCTGTTGAAGTTTTTCGTAATCGGCATTGTCTTTAATCGCCTTGCCAATGTCGCGAACCTGTTCAAGTAAATTTCTTCCGTCGGTATTGAGTTTGATTGCTGCCTTGTCGAAATTAACTTGCCCCTCCTCACGGGAATAAAAATTTTTGTAAAAAGATTCATTAACGGACGGAATATCGATTTCCAAATTGATACTGCCCGCATCGTCAAGCGTATAGTCGCAAATAATTTCCGTGCCTTCGATAATCGTGCCGAATTCAAAATCCTCGCCCGAAATTTTCAGTGCACCGATAAAAAGATTGTCCGCGATTTTGTCTTCGATTTCGCCTTGATAAAGTTTGAAGTTAATCGAATCGTTGGAGCCTGCACGAATTTTTTTGCCGGCGCGGAATTTTTTCTGTCCTTTGGCGGGCAAGGTGTCGCCTTCGCGAACGAGATAATCAAGTTTTGAAACGCCGCTACCGAGTCGTTCCTTGACTTCAATTCCGATTGAATGAGCCGCCAATAACGCGCCGACGTTTGCATAAGTTTGAACAATAATAATTTTATCGTCTTCGAGAAAAACCGCGTCGCCGCTCTTGTCGTAAACTTCCACAAGAAATTTATTCTCACCGCGTTTGTGAAGAGGAACCGTGACGAGCTTTTTATTTTGTAATTCGACCAGCCCCGAATTCCAGCCGCTGTCAAGAGAGGAAATTTCAAAAGTGTAGCCGTCAATTTCTTTTTCGAGCGCAACGGCAATTCGTGCCTTCTTATCGGGCATGCGTGATTCGTAGCGGAAACTCAAGCCGAGTTCCGAATCGCTCTGGACTTGTTCTCGAGTAGATTTTCTTTCGTGCTCCTGCGAAGTCCAATCGACAGACTCCGCGAAAATCGCCGCGCCTTCGGAAACCGCCGTCATCGGATTAACTTCCATGCTGCCGGGAATCCCAAGCTCCGAAACAACTTTTTCGCGAATCGGCTTGTAATTATTTGGTCCGCCGATAAAAATTATTTTGTCAATGTCCTCCGTCGTCAAGCCCGATTTTTCAATCGTAGGGCGTGCAGTTTCAATAGCCTTCGTGAGGAGTTCGGAAATTTCTCTGTCATAATCCCCGCGATTAATTTCAACGTCAAGATAAATTTCTTCGCCGTCCTCGTCCGCAATGCCCGTTTCGCCTTCAATTTTAACTTGCTCATCGGCGGAAAGTTCAATCTTCGCAATCTCTGCCATGTATGTTGCGATACTTTGGAGCCGTTGATATTTTTCTTGCGTCGACCAATCTTCCGGCAATGAATAATTTTCCTCCAGCCACGACACGACAAATTCATTGAATAAAATTCTGTCAAAGTCACGCCCGCCGCACATCGTCAAGCCGCCGTTCGCCAAAAAATTTACCTTGCCCGAAATCCGCTCGGCAATCGCAACATCAAGAGTGCCACCGCCCAAGTCGAAGATTAAAAATTTCCCGTCTGATTGATTGTCTTTCATTACGCGCATAATCGCCGCAACCGGTTCCTGCATGAGCGCAACTTTGCCAAGCCCCGCGACTTTTGCCGCTTCGAGTGTCGCCGCATTTTGCATTTGATTGAACGCCGCAGGTACCGTAATAACCGTTCCGACTTCGTCTTTATGCTCGCGAATTTCATCGGGCAAATTTTTAAAGAGTTCGCGCAAAATTTCCGCGCTACATTCTTCGGGCTTGAGTTCTTCGTTGCCTAGTTTAAAAGTCGTACTCGTGCCCATGAATCGCTTAAAAAGCGTTGCGCAATTTTCGGGTTGGCGGAAAGAATTTTCATAAGCCTTCTTGCCGTAGAAACGTTTACCGCGCTTGTCAACGTAAATCGCCGAAGGTGTAATTATTTCATTTGACTTTCCTCCCCAAAACTGCTACGCCGTATTTAACAATTTCCGTTGAGCCGGCAATTTTTATCGTCGGTTCAAGCATTGCCTCGACGAATAATTTTTCCTTTGACGTGAAGTCCGCAAGATTTATCGACATTATCGGCAAGCTCGATTCAAATTCCGCACTCGTGAAATCCAAAACCTCCAAGCCCAATTCCGCAGCCGCTTGAAAACATTTGTCGAAGCGTGCGACTTGATTCAAAACTTTTTATCGTCAATAATCATTACATCAACCTTTCAAATGTTTACAAAGCGTAGCGAATTCTTCCAAGCTCAAAGTTTCAGCGCGTCTTTTGCCGTCAATGCCCGATGCTAAAATTTTTTCCCTACCAAAGCACGCTAAAGAGTTCAGCAAAGTTTTTCGCCGCTTAGCAAATGCCGTACGCACAACTTTGAAAAAAAAATCTTCGTCGACTTGAAAGGGCGGCTTGTGGACGTCGCAAACGACTACCGCGCTTGTGACTTCGGGCGGTGGCAAAAAACTTTCGGGCGGCACTTCAAAGGCGATTCGCGGCTGTGAACGGAATTGAACTGCCACCGACAACGCCCCATAAATTTTCGAGCCTGGCGCGGCTGTCATGCGTTCAGCAACTTCCTTTTGAACCATTGTCACGATTTTCGTCACCGGTAAATTTTTTTCCAGCAACGTCAACAAAATCTGCGTCGTGATGTAATACGGCAAATTCGCCACAACTTTAAATCTGCGCGGCAAGAGTTCCGATAAATTTATTTTTAAAACGTCGCCTTCGACGAGCCGGAAATTTTCGTAGCCTGCAAGAGTTTCATTTAACACGGCAGGTAATTTTTTATCCAGTTCGATTGCCGTGACGTTCGCGCCCGCCTCAAGTAATCCTTGCGTTAAAGTTCCGATTCCCGCGCCGATTTCTAAAACGTCTTCGCCCGCGCAGATTTCCGCCGCCTCAACGATTTGCCTCACTATGTCAGCGTCGATTAAAAAATTTTGTCCAAGCCCTTTGACTGCCCGCAACTTAAATTTTTTTAATATATGTCGTGTTGCCGACGGGTTAGCTATCAACGGGTGCAACATTTTTTAACGCCTCCAAAAATTCTTCGCGGGTCACGCCGTAACTATTTAGCCGCCGCACAAAAGTTTTAACATTGCCGTAACCAATGCCTAAAGCCGCGCCAATTTTATCACGTAGTTTGGAACTTTGCACACCGCCCGCAAGTTTGAAGTTAATCATTTCCGCCGCTGTAAATTCTTCGCGAGGATTAAGCTCAAGTGTACGGACTTTGCTCAAAGCTTTTCTG
Source organism: Selenomonadaceae bacterium (assembly GCA_017428215.1). Taxonomy (GTDB): domain Bacteria; phylum Bacillota; class Negativicutes; order Selenomonadales; family Selenomonadaceae; genus Quinella. The sequence continues at coordinate 81,579 of JAFRRH010000022.1, read as the reverse complement.
ATTGATTCGGGCGACGCCTGCTCAACTCCCACGTCGTCATTAGCGGTTGCCTCGTCGCGTGGTATGTAAGCATGTTTAGCGGCAGGAAATTTCTTCGACAAAAAATTTCTGATATTTTCGCCCGCCGAATCAGGGTCGGTCAAAATAATTATTCCGCATTTCTTATAAGCCGCCGCGATATTTTCCAACGTCCGCCGCGTAATGTGAAAGCCGCCAGTCGTTATACATTCCGCCTCAACTGCACGTTTGACGGCGATAACGTCAGCTTTGCCCTCTACTATCAAAACTTCTTTAATCAAAAAATTTCCTCCTAAAAATTTTTCGCGGGTATTATATCACTTGAAAATTTTTTGTAAAAGCTTGCCAAAAGTGGCTGGCTCCTTTATTATTTCCAAACGCGGCTGCACGAAAATTTTTGAAAGGAGAATTCTCATGGAAGAGATAAGAGGCAAGTACAATACGGCGATTTCTTTTGCGAAAATTATTGAGGATTCGGCTCGTGAACAAATTCGCCGCATGTGTAACTACGAATTTACCAAAGACAGCAAAATCCGAATTATGCCTGACGTGCACGCCGGTAAAGGTTGCACAATCGGCACAACTATGACCGTTACTGATAAGGCTGTACCCGGAATCGTCGGCTTTGACATCGGTTGCGGCATGTACACTGTTAAGCTTGAGACTAATTCGCTTGACTTTGAAAAAATCGACGAGGCGGCTCACTTTATCCCCTCGCGCAGAAATGTTTGGAACAATCGGCAAGAAAAGTTCGATTTAACCGAACTGATTTGCTATAAAGACCTTACAGACGTTCGTCGCATTGAAAATAGTCTCGGAACACTCGGCGGCGGCAATCATTTCATCGAAATCGATAAATCGGCGGACGGCACTTTTTATCTTATAATTCACACCGGAAGCAGGAATCTCGGCGGGCAAGTCGCGGAGATTTATCAGCAACTCGCTATCGACTTGGCTAAAGGCAAGGATAAAATGTTCCAAGAGCGCGAAGAAATCATTGCAACTTACAAATCGCGCAGTTTAAAGAAAAAAATCAACTCCACGATTAAAAAACTCGAAGAAGAATATCGCGGCAGACCACTTTCAATGCCTAAAGACCTTTGCTTTGTCTATGGAAAGTATTTTGAACAATATTTGCACGATATGGAGATCTGTCAGGCGTTTGCAATGCGTAATCGCGAGCTTATAGCTAAAATTTTACTCGATAAAGCAGGCATTTCTGCCGTTGAAGCCTTCCATACCACGCATAATTACATCGACACGAACGAATTAATCATTCGCAAAGGCGCAATCGCTGCTCATAACAGCGAAAAGGTCCTTATCCCCATAAATATGCGCGACGGATCTGTTTTAGCGGTCGGAAAGGGCAATCCCGACTGGAATTTCTCCGCTCCGCACGGCGCAGGTCGTATTTTATCCCGCGCAGATGCCAAACAACTCCTCGATATGGACGAATACAAAGAATCTATGGCGGGAATCTATACAACTTCGATAAATACGGGCACTTTGGACGAATCGCCCCAAGCTTACAAGTCGCTCGACGATATTATCGACGTTATCGACGATACTGTCGAAATTATCGAGGTTATGAAGCCCGTTTACAACTTTAAAGCCGGATCGGAGTGATTTTTTATGGAAGAGATAAGAGGAAAGTACAATACGGCAATTTCTTTCGCGAAAATCATTGAGGATTCGGCTCGCGAACAAATTCGCCGCATGTGTAACTATGAATTTACCCAAGACAGCAAAATCCGAATTATGCCTGACGTGCACGCCGGCAAAGGTTGCACAATCGGCACTACTATGACCGTTACTGATAAAGCAGTTCCGAATATCGTTGGCGTCGACATTGGTTGCGGCATGTACACTGTTAAGCTTGAAACTGATTCGCTTGACTTTGAAAAAATCGACGACGCGGCGCATTATATTCCCTCGCGCAGAAATGTTTGGGAACATCGGCAAGAAAAATTTGACTTAACGGAACTGAATTGTTATCGTTCGCTAAAAGAAACGCGCCGCATTGAAAAGAGTTTGGGCACACTCGGCGGCGGCAATCACTTTATCGAAATTGACCGCGCTAACGACGGAACTTTTTATCTGGTGATTCACACGGGCAGTAGGAATTTGGGCAAACAGGTCGCAGAAATTTATCAGCGGCTCGCAATCGATTTGGCTAAGGGCAAGGATAAATTTTTCGCGCAGAAGGAAGAAATCATCGCCGTTTATAAGTCGCTCGGTCGCAAGAGTGAAATTCAACATAAGCTTAAAGAACTGGAAAAAGAATATCGCGGCAAGCAGACCTCCATGCCAGAGGATTTGTGCTACGTCTACGGAAAATATTTTTATCAGTACTTACACGACATGGAGCTTTGTCAAACTTTTGCGCGGCGCAATCGTGAACTTATCGCGAAAATTTTATTGGGCAAGGCGGGTATTTCTTACAGCGAGGCTTTTCACACGACACACAATTATATTGACGTTGAAGAATTAATTATTCGCAAGGGCGCAATCGCCGCTCACAAGGACGAAAAAGTTTTAATCCCGATAAATATGCGCGACGGCTCTGTTTTGGCAGTCGGCAAGGGAAATGCTGATTGGAACTTCTCGGCACCACACGGCGCAGGGCGTATCATGTCGCGTTCGGCGGCTAAAGAACAGCTCAACATGAACGATTATAAAAATTCTATGGCGGGAATCTATACGACTTCAATCAGCGAGGGAACTCTCGACGAAAGCCCGCAAGCTTATAAATCCCTTGACGACATTATTGACGTTATCGGCGACACCGTTGACATAATTGAAGTTATGAAGCCCGTCTATAATTTTAAGGCGGAAGGTTAATTCAATATTTTTAATGGAGGTAATAAATTTGGAAACATTGACAGGCATGGAGCGAACTCATCATTGCGGCGAACTTCGCAAGAGTGATGTTGGCGTTGAAGTTAAATTGGCAGGTTGGGTATCTCGTCGACGCGATCACGGCGGCTTAATTTTCGTTGACATGCGCGACAGGAGCGGAATTGTTCAGATTGTTTTCGACGGCTCGACTGAAGGGCTTGACTTTGCTAAGGCTGAAACGCTCCGCAATGAATTTGTTATCGGCGTGCGCGGCAAAGTTCGTGCGCGTTCTGAAGATACAATCAATCCGAAAATGGCGACGGGCGAAATTGAAATTCTCGTCGAAGAATTGCGCGTCCTCAACAAGGCTAAAACTCCGCCGTTTTACATTCAAGACGGCGTGGACGTGGACGAAATGGTTCGTCTGCGCTATCGTTATTTGGATTTGCGCCGCCCCGAAATGCAGAAAAATATTATGTTGCGCCACCGCGTAACTAAAATTATGCGCGACTACTTAGACGAGAACGGCTTTTTAGAAATTGAAACGCCAATGCTCTGCCGTTCGACGCCGGAAGGTGCCCGCGACTTTTTGGTACCGAGCAGATTAAATCCGGGACAATTTTACGCACTGCCGCAATCGCCGCAGATTTTTAAACAGCTACTTATGGTTTCGGGCTTTGAAAAATATTTCCAAATCGTCAGATGTTTCCGCGATGAAGATTTACGCGCCGACCGTCAACCAGAATTTACGCAACTTGATATTGAAACTTCATTCCTCAATCAAGACCAACTTTTAACGCTTATGGAAGGTTTGGTTAAGAAAATTTTTGAGACGACTCTTGACGTTAAGGTTGAGACGCCGTTCCTGCGCATGAGTTGGGATGAGGCTATGACGCGCTTTGGCACCGATAAGCCCGATTTAAGATTTGGTATGGAACTGCAGGACATTTCCGAATTCGTCAAAGGCTCGGACTTTAAAGTTTTCAACAGCGTATTGGAGCGCGGCGGGCAAGTTAAAGTTATTCGCGTCGATGATTATGCAAACATTCCGCGCAGAGAACTCGACGGCTTAGTTGAGTACGTTAAGATTTACGGCGCAAAAGGTTTGGCGTGGATTCAATACACGGAAGAGGGCGTCAAGTCTCCGTTTAAGAAATTTTACAGCGATGAAACCTTTGAGACGATTAAAAATGCTACCGGTTGCAAGACAGGCGATTTACTTTTGGTCGTCGGCGATAAAGCGTCGGTCGTTGCGCAAGCTTTAGGCGAATTGCGTTTGGAAATGGGACGCCGCAGAAATTTAATTGACGCCGATAAACTTTGTTTCCTGTGGATTGTCGATTTCCCGATGTTTGAATACGTCGAGGAAGATAAACGCTATAAAGCAATGCACCACCCGTTCACGTCGCCGCGTGAGGAAGATATTCCGCTTTTATTGACTGCGCCCGACAAAGTTAAGGCGAACGCTTACGACATAGTTTTAAATGGCGTGGAAGTCGGCGGCGGTAGCTTGAGAATTTATCAACGCGACGTGCAGGAAAAAGTTTTCGAGGCTATCGGTTTGACGCACGAGGAAGCTTATGCGAAATTCGGATTCTTAATGGACGCTTTCGAGTACGGCACGCCTCCGCACGGCGGCATTGCGTTTGGCTTGGATAGATTGATTATGTTAATGGCTAAGCGGAAATCTATCCGCGACGTGATTGCCTTCCCGAAGACGCAAAGTGCGATTGACCCGATGAGCCACGCTCCAAACGAAGTTGACGAAAAACAGTTGCGCGAGCTTTACATTAAAACTGCAGTCAAGAAAAAATAATCCGTGACTTAGCAAAAAAATTTCTCCCTGTTAAATGCGGGGAGATTTTTTCGTTGACGCTAACGGGGCGAAGAATTATAATCGACGGCGGAGGTTGATTGATTTGCAAATTCGTATTGCGGGGCTTGTGCCAGAAAGTTATGTTGACGGCGACGGAATTCGCTTTGCAATTTTCATGCAGGGCTGCCAACGAAATTGCGAAGGCTGTCACAATCCCGATACGCACGCACTTGACGGCGGACGGCTAATCGACACGGAAGAAATCATTTCCGCGATAAAAAAAAATCCGCTTTTAGACGGGATAACGTTGACGGGCGGCGAACCGTTTTTGCAAATCTGCGCGGCTACTGAACTTGCTCGTGCCGCTAAAAATCTTGGACTAAGTGTCTGGTGCTACACGGGATATATTTTTGAGGAATTACCAACCGACGCCGCGCCTCTGCTTGAAAATATCGACGTGCTGATTGACGGCGAATTTATTTTGAGCTTGAGGGATTTAGAATTACAATTTCGCGGCTCGCGCAATCAACGAATCATTGACGTTAAAAAAACTTATGAGCAAAATAAAATTGTACTTTGGTCAGAAATCGGAGGTTGAATAATGGAAAATTCCATAAGCGACGCATTTTCGGGTTTGTTTGAAATGCCGCCAATGGACGTAATTATCGGCATGGTTGGCATTTTATTTTTTGGACTTATGCTCGGCGCATTAATTTATCTGCCGGTCGCCGAAAAAAATTCTGAACTGTCACTTGAAAAATTGAGCGGCGAAATTATTTGGAGGTACAAGCCCGATTGGATAGTTTTCGTTCTCGGTTGCGTAGTTTTCTTGGGTGTAAGTTTTTTAATGGTCAGTGGATTTTTAAGGGAAATTTGAGAGCTTTGGACGCCGTGCGCGTCATTTTTTATTTGTAGCCTGATTGAGCCACTCCTTAAGATAATCGCCAATTACTTTTACAATTTGTGCCTCGCGAACTCGTCTTGCCACGTTGAAAAATTTTACGCCGCCTTTAAAGATATATTTTCCGATAAGCTCGCCGACTTTGTCCGCAATCATTCTCGCTATTACGAACAGAATTATCGAAACTTTTATTCCCAAAACCGTTATCGCAATACCGCCGAACAGCGGCAACAGGAAAATCATCGCCAACTTTATCAATATAAACGAAAACGCCACGCCGAACGCCGCCCGCGCCAATCTTATAAACAACGGAGCTTTTTCGCGAAATTTTTTGCGCACGTCTTCAAAGGCAAGTTTTGGATGCCGAATTGCTTTGACTGCGAACGCGCCCGCCCGCTTTGCATAAAACGTAAAGAACTCGCCGACTTTCTGCAAAATTTTATTTATATCCGTCGGAATGTTCGTTATCGTCGCCATTATCATTTGCGGGTTTACGTCCGTGAAAAACGAGCGCATTGAATTAAACGCCGTTCCGAAAATTGCCGGCGGTTTACTCATATTTGCTACGGCGTCGGGTATCGGCAACGCTGGGATAAATGCCATTAAAACGTAAAGCACAATCGCCAGCACGCGCCCCAATGCCATTCCGAGAAAATATTTTATTACAGCTTTTGGATTGCGTTTAAATGCGGCGGGGAAACTCCGAATTCTGCGCGGAACTTTTTTCTTTACTTTATCAAGTTTTTTCTCGTTGCGTTTGGCTTCCGCTTCTTTTTCTGCCTCTTCGCGAGCAATTTGCTCTTCGTTTTCAAGCTCCAGTGAACGCGACAGCCGAATCATTTTTTGGAAGGCGTCGGCGATATTTTTTTCGCTTTCTTTCTGCCGCTGTTCAACTTCCTGGTCAAATGAGCGTGTGACGTGAATCATTTTTTCAAATGCATTTTTTAAATCGGTTGATTTAGTTGTCTGCATCATTTTTTGCAACGCTCGCTCAAGGTCAGATTTTTTTGTCGTCTGCATCATCTTCCTCAAGTTCTCCTGTAGGTCGCAAGATTTTTTATCTTTATCGTCCAACGCCTCACCTCCTGTTTAGCTGATAGCTATTAGCTGGTAGCTGATAAGGGTTTTTCTAACAGCTAGAAGCTAGAAGCTAGAAGCTAACAGCTATTAGCTCATACTTAGTATTTCGTTGAGCGGGAATTTTTCCTGCCGAGCGAATTAAATCAATCATTTTTCGCGTAGACATTTCAAAGGACGTGCCCGCCGCCCGAACGACATTTTCCTCCAACATAATTGAGCCTAAATCATCTGCGCCAAAAGCCAACGTCAACTGCCCAATTCGTTCGCCTTGCGTGACCCACGAGCCTTGAATATGTTCGACATTATCCATAAAAATTCGCGTCATGGAAAGCGTTTTCATGTAATCCTGCGCGGAAACTTTTTCGCCGCCGAGCGCGGTATTTTTCGGCTGATAAGTCCACGTGATAAACGCACGAAAGCCGCCAGTCTCGTCCTGCAAGTCGCGGATTTTTTCCATGTGTTCGAGGCGTTGAGCTAAAGTTTCACCGAAGCCGATAACCATAGTTGCGGTTGACTTCATGCCGATTGAATGAGCCGCCCGCATGACATTTAACCAATCGTCCGTCATAATTTTTTTCGGACTGATTTTTTTTCTAATGTCGTCGACAAGAATTTCCGCGCCACCGCCTGGCAAACTGTCCAAACCTGCCGCCTGAAGACGCTTAAGAGTTTCTAAAATTGACAAGCCCGCGCAGTTAGCGAAGTGTTGAATTTCCGTCGCCGTAAACGAATGAATCGTTATATCGAAATTTTTCTTGATAAGGCGGAGCATGTCTTCGTAGTAGCTCAAAGGTAAATCGGGGTGCAAGCCGCCTTGAATCATAAGTTGCGTACCGCCCGCCGCGACGGTCTCACGAACCTTTTGCAAAATTTCTTCGTGCGTTAAAAGATACGCACCCTTTTGATTAGCACGCCGCCAAAACGCGCAGAATTTGCATTCGTTCTTGCAGACATTTGTATAATTTATATTTCGGTCGATAATAAAAGTTGTTACGTCGCCGAATTTTTTTTTGCGGATAGCATTTGCCGCCTTGCCCAGTTCCAATAAATCGCCGTCCGTGAAAAGTTTCAATGCCTCGCCGCTCGTCAGTCTCAAATTTAGTCGCCTCGCTTAAAATTCTTTATGGTTATTTTAACAGCTAAAAATCAATCGGCGCAAGCACTTTTTACCCTTTGCAAATACAATGTCTTGAACTATAATTTACCAAAAACTTAGGAGGCTTCAAAATGATTAGAGTTTTGGTTAACGGCGCACTCGGTCGCATGGGACGCACGGTTGTTGCCGCAGTAAAGGCGGATTCGGAATTGGAATTGGTCGGAGCAGTTGACGCTTTCGAGGGCGAAGTTGACGGCACGAAAGTCGAAACGAATCTCGACGCCGCGTTGAAAAAATTTTCGCCCGATGTTATGGTTGACTTCACGCGCCCAAATGTTGTCTTCGATAACGTAATGACTGCGCTCGCCAATAAAGTTTCGCCGGTAGTCGGCACGACGGGATTAAGCGATGACGATAAAGAAAAAATTCGTGCGGCGGCTGAAGCTAATGATACGCCCGCATTTATCGCCCCGAATTTTGCATTGGGCGCGGTGCTGATGATGTTGACGGCTCAAAGAATTGCAAAGTATATGCCCGACGTTGAGATTATCGAACTGCACCACGATAAAAAACTTGACGCGCCGTCTGGTACCGCTGAACTTACTGCTAAATTGATTTCCGAAGTTCGCCCGTCGCATAAGCAAGGACACCCCGACGAAGAAGAGCGACTTCCGCACGCTCGCGGCGCAGATTTTGACGGCATAAAAATTCACAGCGTGCGATTGCCTGGATACGTCGCTCATCAAGAAGTTATATTTGGCGGGATTGGTCAAACGCTCACAATCCGCCATGATTCGACAGGTAGAGATTCTTTTATGCCTGGCGTTGTCCTCGCTTGCAAAAAAGTTCGCAATCTGCGCGGGCTGACTGTTGGTCTGGATAAACTTTTGGATTAAAATGAAAAAATTTTTACTCGACGTAATTTTATTTGCATTATTCGTTGCAGAGCTGAGCTTTCATCACTTGCCAAAAATCTTGCACGAAATTTTAGGCGTGGCAATGGCTTTGGTGATTATCGTACACGTCGCGATAAATTTCCGTCGGTTTAAGTCGCTGTTCAAAAAAATAACGCCGCGAAAATTTTTCATAGTCACAATAGATTTTGCATTGGCAATCGGTTCGGTGATAATTTTATTTGCGGGCGTCTGCATGTCGAATTATCTTTTTACGGACGTTGTGAGCTTAGAATTGCGGCGCAACATGACAATTCATCAACTGCACGTCGCGATACCTTATATGATGATGATTTTAATCGGAGCGCATTTGGGATTTCACGCGCAAGAACTGCGACAACGATTTTCCAAAGTAAAAAATTTTTTCAACGTGGCAATCGTGGTGTTGTCGATAATCGGAGCGTTCGGATTATTTTTTAATCGCGTCCACGACCGAATTTTAATGAAGCATATTTTTGCGACGCCTGCGACGGATTTAGCCGCGCCGCTGTTTATGTTGCTGATTGTCGGCGGCGTAATTTTTTTCGCGCTGATAACTTTCTTTATCGATAAAAAATTTTTAAGGTGATTATCTCATGAAGAATTTAGTAATTATAGGCGTCGGAGGTTTTGCCAGAGAAATTTATTGGCACGCGCAAAAAGCTTTGGACTTTGGCGTTGACTGGCAGATAAAAGGTTTTCTCGACGGCGATATTAAACTTGCGACGGAGGCTTATGAACTTTTGCCCGCTAAAGTTTTGGGCGACGTGAACACTTACGAAATCTGCGCGGACGATGTGTTTACTTGCGCTGTCGGTTCGCCTAAGGCGCGTAAAGTTCTCGTCGAAAAAATTTTGGCTCGCGGCGGAGAATTCATCAACATTATCAACACGCTTGCAGAAATTGTTCCGACGGCTAAGATTGGTCGCGGCGTGATAATTTCTCCTTTCGTCGGGATAAGTGAACGGGCGCAAATTGGCGATTTTGTTGCCGTCAATGCACAGACGATTATCGGGCACGATGCGCAGATTGGAAATTTTAGTTGCATAATGCCGCACGTCGCAATTTCTGGTAGCTGTAAAATTGGCGTGGAAGTTTTTATCGGGAGTGGCGCGGTTATACTTCCAAAAGCTAAAGTTGGTGACGGCGCGACGATTGGCGCGGGCTGTGTAGTATTAAAAAAAGTCCGCGCAGGTACAACAGTTTTTGGCAATCCCGCAATCGAAATTTAGGAGGAAAATTTTATGACAGCTGAAGAATTCGTAAAAAAACTTGCAGACATAATGGACACGGACGCCGAAATAAATTTGTCTACAAAACTGGCAGACGTGGAAGATTGGGACTCGTTGAGCATGGTATCGTTCTTTTCGTTCTGCGATTCCAAACTCAATCGTAGACTTACGCCCGAACAAATTAAATCCGCGCAGACTGTTGAAGATTTATTCAAGTTGGCAACGGATAAAAAATGAGCGAAGACGCCGCAAGAGAATTTGCACGCTATTGGCACGAACGCGGCTACGAGAAAGGCGAGACTTCAAAGTTTTGGCTGGCTTTGCTCCAAAGAGTTTTGAACGTCGCGGAGCCTGAAAAAATTATCGACTTTGAAAAGCCGGTTAAAATCAACGAGCAAACAAATTATATCGACGGCTACATTGCAAGGACAAAAGTTTTAATCGAACAAAAAAAACTCGGCGAGGATTTGTCGCACGGAGCTTTTGAGCAGGGGAAAAATTACGCTGACAATCTGCCGTATTCCGAACGCCCGCGCTGGATTGTTACTTGCAACTTCGCCGAATTTTATATTTATGATCTCGTTGAAATGTATTCGCTTGAATATATTTTGGGCTTGAAAATTTATCAGCCGATGCATTTTCAGCTGTACGAACTGCGCTATTTTTATCCCAAGCTGAAATTTCTTGTTGACCCGAATATCACCGACGTTAAGCCCGAAATTAAAATCTCGACCGACGCCGCCCGCATTGTCGATACGATTTACCTTGCCTTTGAAAAAAATTATAAACGTGCTCGCGTCGAAGATTATAAAAATTTTCTCGATAAACTTTGCACGCGCTTGGTATTTTGTTTTTATGCCGCCTATGCGCAGATTTTTGACAGAGAAAAATTTTTCGGCTATCTGCAAAAATCTAAAGACATTCAGCAACGCCTCGACGCTTTGCAAAAAATTTTCGACGTTCTCAATACCCCAAAGAATCAGCGCGATAATTTCGACGACGCACTTAAAAATTTTCCTCACGTCAACGGCGGACTTTTTGAAGAAAAAATTCTGTTGCCCGCGTCTAATCGTTTCGACGGCGACCCAATCGCTACAGTTTTTGCCGCCGATAATCCCGAAAAATTAAATTGGCGCAAAATCAGCCCGCCCATTTTCGGCGCAATGTTTGAATCAATCATTAACGGCAAAACTCGCCGCGCAGGCGGTATGCACTACACTAGCGTCGAAAATATTCACAAAGTCATTGACCCGTTGTTTCTCGACGACCTCCACGAAGAATTTATCGCCGCTAAAAATAAACGTCTAAAAAATCGTGCTCAAGCTTTTCTCGACCTGCAAGATAAAATCGCCGCGCTAAAATTTCTTGACCCGGCGGCGGGTAGCGGCAATTTCCTAACTGAAACTTATTTGAGCCTGCGCCGTCTCGAAAACGAAATCCTTAAAGAACTTCGCGCTTTGAACGTCGCACTGCCCGCCGACCCAGTTAAAGTTTCTATCAATCAGTTTTACGGCATTGAAATTAATTCGTTTGCTGTAGCCGTCGCGCAGATTGCTCTTTGGATTGCCGAAAATCAAATGCTCCAAGAGACCGAAGGCGAACTTAACATTAATCTCGACGCCTTCCCGCTCAAAAAATACGGGCGAATTATTTGCGCTAATGCCTTGCGCGTCGATTGGAAAAATTTCGCGCCCGCTGTCGATTACATTATCGGCAACCCGCCCTTTATCGGCTACTCCAATCAAAGTACTCAACAAAAGTCTGATATGCGCCTCGCTTACGGCGAAAATCCTAAAGTCGGCAAGATTGATTACGTCGCCGCCTGGTACAGGAAAGCTTCAGAATTTATTCGCGGCACGGATATTCGTTGCGCGTTCGTCTCCACAAATTCTATCGTGCAGGGCGAGCAATGCACCGATGTTTGGAAAATTCTTTACGAAAAATTTAACGTTCATGTAGACTTTGCGCACAGAACTTTTAAATGGCTTAGCGACTCCGATAATATGGCGCATGTTCATTGCGTCGTTGTCGGGTTCAGCTCGGCTCCCAATCCTAAGCCTAAAAAAATCTTTGACGGCGATAAAGTTCATATCGTTGACAACATTAATTTTTATCTAACCGACGGCGAAATTATTTTTATCGAGGCGCGTGCCAATCCAGTTCAAGAAGACGTACCAAAAATGATAACCGGCAATCGCCCTGCTGACGGCGGAAATTTAATTATCGAGGCTAACGATTTGGAAACTTTCTTGCGACTTGAACCCGCCGCCAAAAAATATATCAAGCGATTAATCGGCTCGGAAGAATTCATCAACGGCAAGAAACGCTATTGCTTATGGTTGAAAGATTTTCCGCTTGACGAAATAAAAAATTTCCCGCTCATTGACGAACGTGTTGAGGCTTGTCGTCAAGACCGCTTGAAGGGCGCGCCTGACCGTCAAAAATTAGTTAAGACGCCGCACCTTTTCCGCGAAACAAAAAATCCGAAATCTGCTCTCGCTATTCCCTCGATAAGTTCTGAAAAGCGTTACTATATTCCAATGGGGTTTGTTGATAAAAATAAAATTGTTACAGATCGTATGATGATAATTCCTGGCGCAGAAATTTATCATTTCGGAATATTAACGAGTTCGATACATATGGCGTGGATGAGGGCATTTGGTGGACGTTTTGAAACTCGTTACAGTTATTTAAAAAATGTTGTGTATAATACATTTATTTGGGCGGCGGTAACGGAGAGGCGTCGGCGCATGATAGAGGAGACGGCGCAAAAGATATTGGCAGTCCGCGCAGATTTCCCAGATTGGACGTTAGCAAAACTCTACGACGAAGAGACAATGCCCGACGAATTACGATTGGCGCACAAGGCAAACGATTTTGCGGTAGCTTTGGCATATGGTTTCGAGGAATTTTTTTTGGACGAGGCGCGAGTAGTAGCGGAGCTAATGAAAATGTACAAAGCGTTGACAAAGGCTTAAGCGTTTGATAAATTTTTAACTGATAAGATAAGATGTTTCAAACACAGCAATCACAAACGAAAAATCCCGCGTAGCCTGAGGAACTGCAAGGGGTTTTCGTTTTGCCTTGACAATGCGGCGAGCTTGTGATAAATTTTAACTAACGATAAAATAGTACCAATCAATAATATCGAGCAAAGCTAACACAAACGAAACCCCCTGCAAACGGAATGCGACGCCGTTACGGGGGGTTCTCGTTTACCATAACCGATGCGACTCAGTTAGAGGGCGGAAGAGGGTGGATAACGCCTGCTACTTTTTGTCCTTAAAGAACTTGTCGTAGAGATAACTGCCTAAAACCTTAGACAGAACGTCCCAGACTAACGATAAAATAATATCGAGCATTACTAACACCTCCTCTCGTTCGGTGTTCTGCTTTGGTGTTAGAGGAGTGTAGCATCGGCGAAATTATATCAGAAAGATTTCAGACGTTCAATATTTGACCAAAGCTTAAGCTTGTGATAAATTTTAACCAACGAGTGTGAAAAACATCTAACGAGTGTGAGTAAGCATAATGTACACAGAACGAAAACCCTCGCACGGAATTGGGACGCCGTACGGGGGCTTCGTTTTGCCTTGACAATGCGGCGAGCTTGTGATAAATTTTTGCCGTGTAAAAACAGACTATTTGGCGACAATTACCTTAAACGTTTTGAACACAAACGAAGAACAACCCCCGCGCAGAAGGGTGAACTGCACGGGGGCTTCGTTTTGCCTAACCGCAGGGTGATGCGATTATCTGGGGCATCTGGTTGTTAGGACCTGCTACTCATCAAATATCTTGTCGTAGATGAACTTAGCGATAATTCGCACGAGAACACCGCGGACAAGGGCGACAATTACCCTCAACATATTGAACACCTCCTTTCTTTTGGCGTATGCCTCCAGAAAGTGGTAGCATCGGTGAAATTATATCAGAAAGATTTCAGACGTTCAATATTTGACAAAAGCTTAGTCGTGTGATAAATTTTCTACGCTTTAAAGAAGGTAATTTTAATGGCAGGTCGATGCCTTCTCTCTTAATATAGTGAGGTTTGAAGAAGGTCGCGTCCGCAAATGCGGCTTTTTTCGTTCCTAAATTTTTTTGCCAATGGAAATTTACAGGCATTGACAAAAGTTTAAGCGTGTGATAAATTTTCTATGTTTTAAAAAAGACAATTTTAATGGCAGGTCGATGTTGGGGAACGTCGACGCCTTCTCTCGTTAGTCAATAGGTATTTGAAGAAGGTCGCGTCCGCAAATGCGGCTTTTTTCGTTCCTAGATTAATCCAAGAACGTGAGCAACATCAGGACGGTCTGAATCAAGCTGAGAATGAGCTGCAACCACTGGAATTTGTCCATGACATCACCCCCCCCTCTCAAGCGAGAGGAGAGCCGACTCACCGAGCCTGCCGCATTTAATATAGCATACGTTCATAATTTTTTCAAGGAGATTAAACCATGACGAACGCGATTTTACTTGATAAAAAAGACAACGTCGCGACTTGCACAACGGCGGCTACGGCGGGCGATGCGATTAAAATTCTCGGCGGCGGTGAAATTATTTGCCGCGAGGACATTCCGATTTGGCATAAGGTTGCGCTGAAAAAAATTGCGAAGGGCGATAAAATTTTCAAGTACGGAGAAATTATCGGCGAGGCGTCGTCTGACATTTTGGCGGGCGGTTGGGTTTCGCACGAAAATATTTTCAGCGTTCCAAGAGATTATGCAAGCGAGATGATTTGAAATGAATTTTTGGGGATATAAGCGGGCGGACGGTCGAGCGGGTATTCGCAATCACGTTTTGATTTTGCCGACGTGCGCTTGCGGAAGTGAGACGGCGCGGATTGTTGCAAGTCAAGTGCGCGGCGCAGTCAACATAATTTTTAACACGGGCTGTTCAGACGTTCAAGCCAATACTGACATGTCGCAGAAAATTTTAACGGGCTTTGCGTGCAATCCGAATGTTTTCGGCGTGGTGATAATCGGGCTGGGTTGTGAGACGGTTCCTCATGCCAAATTGCGCGACAAGATTAAATCGATGACTAGCAAGCCAGTTGTGTCGTTTGGAATTCAAGAGGAAGGCGGAACGCTCAAGACGATTGAAAAGGCTGTACGTGCGGCGCGAGATTTGGCGGCGGAGGCAGGTCTTCAACAAAAAGAACTCTGCGATATTTCCGAATTGTTGTTGGGGATTGAATGTGGCGGTTCGGACGCGACGAGCGGCATTGCCTCTAATCCTGCAGTCGGTGAGCTTAGCGATAAACTTGTTGACTTAGGCGCGTCAACACTTATGAGCGAGTCGATTGAATGGATTGGCGGCGAACATGTTTTGGCTAAGCGGGCGGCTACTCCGGAACTTCACAACAAAATTATAAGAATCTGCGCGGATTATGAAGCGCATTTAAAAGCGGCAGGACAAGATTGCCGCGCAGGTCAGCCGACGCCCGGAAATAAATTCGGCGGGCTTTCTACCATTGATGAGAAAAGTTTAGGTTGCATAAGGAAAGGCGGCACTCGTCCTATTGTTGAAGTTTTAGAACAGGCAACACGTCCGACGAGGCGCGGCGCAATCGTCATGGACACGGCAGGTTATGATATTTCGTCGATAACGTCAATGGTTGCGGCGGGTTGCAATGCGATTATCTTTACGACTGGACGCGGAACGCCGACCGGCAACGCGATTGTTCCTGTGCTTAAAGTTACTGCCAATGCGCAAACTTATTCGTGGATGGAAGATAATATCGACGTGGACTTGAGCGGCATAATCGCGGGCGAGCTAACGATTGCCGACGCGGGAGATTTACTCTTGAAAAAAATTCATGACGTGTGCAACGGACGCCTTACTAAGGCAGAAGCTTATGGATTTTCGGATATTGCCGTTGACCACGTTTGTAGATTCGTTTAAAAAAAAGCGACCCGCTCCAATCGGAACGAGCCGCTAATTTTTTTATAATTGTCCTTCCAATTCCAAGTTGATTAGATTGTTCATTTCTACGGCGTATTCAAGCGGCAATTCTTTAGCAATCGGTTCAACGAATCCACGAACAATCATTGCACGCGCCTCCGCCTCTGAAATACCACGCGCCATAAGATAAAAGACTGCCTCCTCTGAAATACGTCCGATTTTAGCCTCGTGCCCAATGTCCGCCTCGTCGCCTTCAATGTCCATAACCGGCAACGTATCCGAGCGCGATTCGTCGTCAAGCATAAGCGATTCACAGTTGACGGAACACTTTGCAAAGGGCGCATTTTTTGTAACTTTGACGGCTGAACGATAAGTTGCCGCGCCGCCCGATTTAGAAATTGTTCGTGTGTTTATATTTGCTGAAGTTTTCGGAGCCGCGTGAACTACGATTGCGCCCGTGTCAAGATTTTGTCCCTTGCCAGCAAAAGTTACGCCGGTAAATTCAGCGCGTGCGCCTTCGCCGTGCAAAACACTGCAAGGATACAACATTGACACATGCGAGCCAAAAGAACCGCTAATCCATTCGACCAGCGCATTTTTCTCGACAAGTGCACGTTTGGTGTTAAGATTCATCATATTGCGCGACCAATTTTCTATCGTCGAATAACGGAGCCTTGCGCCTTCCTTAACAAAAAGTTCGACGCAACCCGCATGTAAATTCGTGACGTTGTAGCGCGGAGCCGAGCAGCCTTCTATAAAATGCAACTTCGCGCCAGGTTCGACAATTATCAATGTGTGCTCAAATTGTCCTGCGCCCGCCGCATTTAACCTAAAATAAGATTGCAACGGAATTTTTACATCGACGCCTGCCGGAACATAAACGAAACTTCCGCCCGACCAAACTGCTCCGTGCAACGCCGCAAATTTATGATCTTTGGGCGGCACGAGCGTCATAAAATATTCGCGGACAATATCCTCGTGTTCGACAAGCGCAGTTTCCATATCTGTATAAACAACGCCCAAATCTGTCAGCCGTTTCTGTATGCTGTGATAGACGACTTCCGAATCGTATTGCGCTCCGACGCCCGCGAGCGATTTTTTTTCGGCGGCGGGAATGCCTAACCTGTCGAAAGTATTTTTAATCTCGTCGGGCACTTGCGACCAATCGTTGACCTGCGCGGCGTTCGGCTTAACGTAGGTAACAATTTCGTCCATGTTTAGTTCGCTAATGTCAGGTCCCCACGTCGGCAAATTTATTTTTTTATAAACTTCCAGCGACTTTAAACGAAAATCAAGCATCCACGACGGATCTTTTTTCCGCGCAGATATATCGCGAATAATTTCCTCCGTCAAGCCCGCGTCGCTCTTGTAAATTGATTTATCGGCGTCGCGCACGTCGTAAAGTGCCCGCTCTATGTCTTGAATATAATTTTTCATGATTCAACCTCAAAAGGTGCATAACCGTGTTCGGAAACGGCATTAACGAGTTCTGCGCCGCCACTTTTAACAATCCGTCCGTTTAAAAAAATATGAGCACGATTAACCGGCAAATGTTTTAAAATCTGCGCGTTGTGCGTAATGATTATGCAGGAATTATTTTCGTTATGGAATTTGGCGACGCCTTTGGAAACAATTTCTACAGCGTCAACGTCAAGCCCGCTGTCAGTCTCGTCGAGGAGCGCAAGTTTTGGATTGAGCGTTAACAGCTGGAGAATTTCGTTGCGTTTTTTTTCGCCGCCGCTAAAGCCGACATTCATATAACGGCTAGCGTATTCGGGCGCAATTTGCAATTCCTTCATAAGCTCAAGCAGTTCTTTATGGAATTGGAGAATTTTAATCTTTTCGCCGGTGATTGACTGCTTAGCCGTGCGCAACATATTTTCTACGGTAATGCCGGGAATTTCTTCAGGATTTTGGAACGATAAAAAAATTCCGTGTCGCGCCCGTTCAAAAGTTTTCAGCGCGGTTAAGTCTTCGCCCTCGAAAAATATTTCGCCGTCTGTAATCTCGTATTTTGGGTGCCCTAAGATAACGTTCATAAGCGTTGACTTGCCGGAGCCGTTTGGTCCAAGTATTACGTGAACTTCGCCCTTATCAACGTTTAAGTTTAGCCCGCGCAGAATTTCTTTATCGCCCGCTTTGACGTGTAGATTTTTTATTTCAAGCAAAATAATTCGCCTCCTATGCAGAGTTTAAAAATATTGTATTCGCGGAAAAATTTTTGTCAATGATATTGTGCCGGCATAATTTTTCCTTGACAACTGCCGATAAATGATTTAATATACGTTGCGTCATGGGGGCGTAGCTCAGCTGGGAGAGCGTTTGACTGGCAGTCAAGAGGTCAGGGGTTCGATCCCCCTCGTCTCCACCAAATTTGAAAATTTAACAATCAGATGAACGTGATTGATGTCAATATAAATTAAAATACCTCGTCGCAGACGTAAAAAATTTGCGGCGGGGTATTTTTTTATGTTAAAATTACTGTCGAGGTGATTTTTTATGGAAAGAAGTTTTTCAATTCCGATTTCGCGTAGAGACTTGCTGAAATTAGCGGGAGTGACTGCGGCGGGCGTCGTGCTTAGCGGCTCCACTCCTCATGTCGACGCGGCGGAAAAAATTTCTGGCGAATCTATCAAATATGCTAATAAAAAAATTCCCGTCGTTAATGCTGACGTTTGCATTTGCGGCGGAGGTCCTTCTGGCACGGCGGCGGCTGTCAATGCGGCTAGAAACGGTGCGAACACGATTTTATTCGAACGCGGCATTGCGCTTGGCGGGCTTGGAGTTTTGGGTTGCGTTTATCCGTTTATGGACACGCACGCCCCCGACAGCGACACGCCTTATCTTACGGAGCTTAAACAAAGACTTCGCGCAAAAGGCATTGAACCTTTCGACGGCGTAACTCAACAGACGTGGCACAATCCCGAAATTTTAGCCGAAATTCATGACGAAATGTGCGAAGAGGCGGGCGTTAATGTTTTTTATCAAACGGTCGTCGTTGATTCGCTGACTGCGGGCGATAAAATTACGGCGGTGATTGTTCAGACGATTGAAGGACTTGCGGCAGTTAAGGCGAAGATTTTTATTGACGCGACGGGCGACGCTTATCTTGCGCGTAGTGCGGGCGTTGACTATGAACGCGGCTACGAAAAGACCGGCAACAATCAGCCGTTGAGTTTCCGCTTTGAAATGGGCGGCATTGACACCGAAAAACTTTATAACTACGTTGCGATTGAACTGCAGGAGGATTGGTGCAAGTCTAAACTGCCCTATTTTGAAATTGCAGAGGCTATGCACCGTAAACAACGCTACAAATTGGAAGAGTTTATGGCGCGTGGCGTCGAGAGCGGCGAAATTACTCAAGACGAAGCCGAATATATGCAAGCCTATACGATTATCGGCAAAAACGGCGTGATGAGTATGAACTGTCCAGAAATTCCCGTTAAGTTCAGCGCAACCGACCCCGTAAGCTACAGCAAAGCAGTTACCTTCGGGCGCAAAATGATGCGCAATATTGCCCGCTATCTGATTAAACATTTGCCAGGCTTTGAAAACGCTTTTATCAGTCGCGAAGCTGTCATGCTTGGAGCGCGTGAATCGTGGCGCATTAAAGGCAAATATTACATGGTCGAGGACGATTATCACAACCAAAGCCGTTTCCCCGACGCGGTTTGTCGTACAGCGTGGTTTATCGACGCGCACGGCGAAAAAGTTTCCGAAAAACTTCCCAAAGGCGGTTTTTATGAAATTCCCTACCGCGCACTCATCACGGATAAAATTTCTAACTTAATCGTCTCTGGGCGTTGTATCAGCGCGAGCTTTATTTTGCAGGCGTCAATGAGAATTCAGCCGACTTGTATAAGCATTGGCGAGGCGGCAGGAATTGCGGCGGCATTTGCCATTCAAAACGGAATCGTCGCGAACAATTTAGATTGGGCGAAAATTCCCGCTCACAAAAGGAGTTATATAAGCAAGGGGTGATTTTTAGTGGAGAAAAGTTTTTTAATTCCGATTTCCCGCCGTGATTTGTTAAAGCTTGCGGGCTTGACGGCGGCGGGCGCAGTTCTAAGCTCAAATAAAAATGTTGAGGCGGCTGAACCTGCTAAAACTCAAAATTTTAACTTTAACGGCGCACAAATTCCGACTTTGCTCCGCGCAGATGTTTGCGTATGTGGCGGCGGACCTGGCGGAACTGCGGCGGCTGTCACTGCGGCTAGGAACGGTTTAAAAGTCGTTCTAATTGAGCAGGGAACAGTTTTAGGCGGTTCGCAAACTCAAGCGTTGGTTTATCCCGCAATGCCCACAAGAATTTTAAACAGCGACACGCCTTACATTACCGACTTGAACAAAAGATTTGCCATGCACGGAGTAAGCGTCGATTTTTCTGATGAGCCGAAATACAAAAATGGCGGCGACGCTCGCGAATATACGCCCGAACTTTTAGCCTTTATTTACGATGAATTATGCGCTGATTACAAAGTCAACGTTCTCTACAACGCGACTTTAATTGGCACGAACACTTCAGGTGGGAAAATTACTGCGGCGATTATTCACACCGTCGAGGGGCTTAGCAAAATCGAGGCAAATATTTTTATCGACGCGACAGGCGACGCCGCTTTATCGAGATTTGCGGGCGTGCAAAGTCCTCACGGCTCCGAACATACCGGACGCAATCAGAAAATGAGTTTACGCTTTGAAATGGGCGGAATCGAGGAAATGAAAGTCTACAAATTTTTTGTAAAGAAACTTAAAGACGGCTGGTGCGAGTCCAAACCGCCCGAATTTGAATTTGCCAAGACGACGCACACCGAACAATTTTATTACGAAGGCATTCAGCGCGGCGAAGTCACCAAAGACGACGTGGCATATATTCAAGCGTTCACGATAATTGGCAAGCCTGGAACTATGTCGATGAATTGTCCGGAAGTGTCGCCGTATCTTTACTCCTCGACAAGTGCATTGGACAGGAGCAAAGCTATCCAACAATGCAGAATTATGATTCGTCGGCTTGCAAATTTCTTCAAGAAAAATATTCCAGGCTTTAAGAAAGCTTATATCAGCCGCGAGGCGTCAATGCTCGGCATCCGTGAATCTTGGAGAATACGCGGGAAATATTACATGACGGAAGAAGATTATTTCGCCGCGAGAAAATTCCCCGACGCCGTTTGTCGCAGTGCCTATCCGATTGATATTCATGACGAGGCGTTGAAGCTTCAAAAACTTGCTAATGGCGAATTTTACGAAATCCCTTACCGTGCACTTATCACGAATGAATTTTCCAACTTGATAGTGGTCGGCAGGTGTATCAGCGCGAATTTTTCCGCTCAAGCTGCCGTGCGAATTCAGCCGTCTTGTATGAGTATGGGCGAGGCGGCTGGCATTGCGTCGGCTTACGGTTTGAAAAATAATATCGCGGTCAACAATATTGATTGGGCGAGCCTTCCCGAAAATATTCGCAGTTATGTTAGCGCAGGTTAAAATGAACAAATTACATAGATTTTTCCGACTCAAGCCGACACAATTTATCATACTTAGTTTCGTGTTTATGATTTTGCTGGGAACGTTTTTATTGATGTTGCCGTTCAGCACGACGAATCATCAAGGATTGCGCTGGATAGACGCGCTCTTTGTCTCGACGTCCGCCTCGTGTGTGACGGGCTTAACGGTCGTCGATTTGCACAACGATTTAACATTTTTCGGAACGGTTGTCATGCTAATGTTGATACAAGTCGGCGGTCTCGGCATAATGACACTTGCAACTTTGGTCGTACACACAATGGGCTATCGTTTCCGCTTGCAAGAAAATATAGTTTTACAAGAATCACTCAATCAGGGCGGACAAGCGGGATTAGTCGAGCTGATTAGCCGCATGATTAAATATACGTTCGTGATTGAAGGATTTTTCGCCGTAGTGCTGACGATACATTTTTTCCCCGAATTCGGCTTGAATGCTATCGGCTACGGGATTTTCCATTCAATATCGGCGTTCTGCAATGCGGGCTTTGATTTATTCGGCAATTATGATAGTCTCTGCAAACGCAACGACGATTATTTTTTGATGACGTGTATTGGCTCGCTGATAATTTTGGGCGGCATTGGCTTTACGGTCATGAGCGATTTTATCCATAAAAAAAGTTGGAGAAAATTTTCCCTCCATACTAAAATTGTCGTCGTTATGAATATCGCGCTGATTTTAGTCGGCACGCTTTTAATTTTTGCCGTAGAATATTATAATCCCGATACGGTCGGAAATTTGAGCACACCCGCGCAGATTGCCAACGCTTGTTTTACGTCGGTGTCGTGCAGGACGGCGGGTTTTAATACTTTTGACTTAGCGCAAGCCGAACAGATTACCCAACTGGTGATGATAATTTTAATGTTTATCGGAGCCTCTCCTCTGTCAACGGGCGGCGGCATAAAGGCTACGACGTTTTTTGTAATTCTAATGTCAATGTGGTCGGTTTTTCGCGGCAAGAGTGAAGTTGTTGTCTTTGGGCGGCGCATAACTTCCAAATTACGCGATCAATCCTTTGCGATCTTCACAATGGGAACAATCTGGGTTGTGACGGCGGGAATAATTTTATCGGTAATAGACGGCGAAGTTCACGAGTTGGAAGAAATAATTTTCGAGACTGTTTCGGGCTTTGGTACGGTCGGCATGGGAATTGGAATAACTTCGGAGTGGAACACATTGGGCAAACTTATTTTATCGTTGACGATGTTGGTCGGCAGGGTCGGGATAATGACTTTTATGTTGTCGCTGATAACGCAAAAAGATTCGATGATAAAATATCCGCCGGAAGACATAATGGTAGGTTGAGGTTAAATGGCTAAAGAAAAACAATTTGCAATACTTGGACTGGGGCGTTTTGGTAGGAATGTCGCGTTGACGCTGGAGGAAATGGGCTACGAAGTTTTAGGCGTGGACAAGGACGAAAATATTGTAGCGGACTTGGCGGAGCATTTAACTCGCGTGGTTAGCTTTGATATTCGCGACGCTAGAGCTTTAGATCGAGTTGGCATTTCAAATTTTGATACGGTAATTATCGCGTCGAAAAATCTTGAATCGAGCTTAATGGCAACTATGCTTTGCAAGGAAAGAAATATTCCGGAGATTGTCGTAAAGGCGATTGATGAGCGTCATGCGAAAATGGCTGAACGGCTCGGCGCGGATAAGCTGATTTTTTCCGAACGTGATACGGCGCGACGAATTGCCAGACATTTAGGTTCGTCCCGCGCCATTGATTATATAGAACTTGACACCGATATAAATATTTTAAGGCTGGACGTGCCGCAAAAATTTATCGGGAAAAGTTTAGGTAAATCGAATTTGCGCTCGGATTATGATGTTGATGCTGTCGCGATAATCAGCAATGGAAAAACAATCGTTACACCGTCGCCGGATCACGTTTTTACGGCGGGCGATAAAATTTTTATAATTGGAACGCCAGCCGCGATTTCAAAATTTGAGCGCGAAATTGAGTAAAGGAGAGTTTTAACTATGGAAAATCCGAGCGTGTTTGAAATGGGCAATCCGTTGCCTGAACAGTTCAGCAAGTATTTTATCGGGCAAGCGTACTTGAATCCGCTGACGAAAACGGGCGGACCAATTCACAATGTGACGTTCTCGCCTGGTTGCAGAAATAATTGGCACATTCACCACAAGGGCGGACAAATTTTGCTCGTGACGGGCGGACGTGGCTGGTATCAAGAATGGGGCAAATCTCCACAAGCACTCAAGCCCGGCGACGTTGTGAACATTGCGCCCGAAGTTAAGCATTGGCACGGCGCGGCGGCTGATAGTTGGTTTTCGCACTTAGCCGTTGAAATTCCCGCTGAAAATTCCTCTAATGAGTGGCTTGAGCCTGTTGACGATGAACAATATTCTAAACTAAAAATTTAAAAGTTTAGTCAAAAAAATTGCCCTCCGTAGTGGAGGGTTTTTATTTTTGTCTTATCTGCTTCTAAGCCACTGACTTAACTTGTAGAAAACTTTTTCAATCGGCGGCTTGCGCTCAATTATTATCGAACCTGTACAAAAACTGCCTGGCGTTATCGGCTTGTGTTCGCCAACTTTTGAAGTCCAAAGATAGCCCGACTTGTCGTTGGGGTCTTTCACGAGGTCGAAGACGACTTCCATGACCGAAGAATTTTGAGCTTGCAAAATCCATTGTGCAAGTTGCGTGTTGCCGAGATGTTGTTGAATTCCGTTTATCGTCATTGGATATTGCGAAATACTTCTGACGACGCCGATTAAAGATCCTGTTTGAGATATGTCCGCTCCGTTCGGCGCAAGCTGAATCGTCATACCAGGTTCAACGCGCTTGCCCTTATCAAGCGGAATGTATAAAAGCCCCGTCATGTCTTCGCGATTTTGTGTCATACGAACGGAACAAATCGGCGTGCCCGCGCTAATCATCGAGCCGACATCAACCATAACCTCATCGACAATGCCCTCATAATCGCTGTAAACATCTTCTGCCACGTCCTGTTGATAGCGTTTAGCGTCGTATTGATAAGCGCGTCCCATAGCGTCTTTATCGCTGGAGGCAAGCCCCATGCCATATTGAGCCATGCGCGTATCAGCGGATTGTTGAGCTTGCTCCATGTGCGCGATTAAGTCGCCTTTTTTAATAGTCATTCCGGGACGAACGTAAAGTTGCGCAATTTTTCCGCTGGAGGTGTGCGAAACGTTCATTAAGCCCGCCGAGTCCATGATTAAACCCATGCCTTCCGCCTTGATTGTGAACGCGCCGTAAATCGACCACAACACCACCGCAAATAACAGTACGAGCACCGCGATTAATGCCATCCAACTAACAGGCGTCGTTATCGGCAACATTGTATCGAGCTTTTCGGGCGAACGAAGCTTATCGAGAGCCTCTTGGCTAAATATCTGACTGTTTTGTTGCCTCATTGCTCTAGCCTCCTATCAATGTCACTGTAACTTTCATGCCGTTTTGAAGCCCTTCAGACTCTGACGTAACAACCGTTTCGCCCTCTTGCAAGCCGGAAACAATTTCAATGTAATTGCCGTCGTCCACACCAGTTTTTACTGCGCGGCGTTCTAAAGTATCTTGAGCCGTCACGACAAAGACCGCACTCCGACTGGAATCAATCATTGCGGCAAGCGGCACCGTCAAAAATTTTCGTGGACGAACAAATTTTAAAATCGCGCCGGTGTATGCTTGTTGCTCCAAAAGACCACTGCGATTGTTCACCTCAAAAACTATTTTGCGTAAACTGGCAGGTTCATTTAAGCTAGGCATAATTTCCTTAACTGCAACGGAAAAAACTTCTGCGTCGCCGCGATTGCCCGCCGCATATTCCGTATCATAAGCTTTGCGCAAGATTTGACTGTTCGTAAAGCTTAGCTCCGCCATTTCGCCTAATGCAAGTCTTTGCGCGTGTTTGTCGTCAACTGGTAAAGAGAAAAACAGCCGTTGAAAATTTCCGACTAGTGCAAGCGGCGTGCCCGCCTGAACATACGCGCCTTGCTGACGATATAAAATTAAAATTTCGCCGTCAATCGGTGCTATCACGTCTTGCCGCGCAGATTGTACTAATAATTGCTCTTTAACTGTTTGCGCCTCTTTTAATGCCGCCTCCGACGCAAAATAAGTTGCCTCTGCCTCGTCGAATTTTTCTATTGAAGTCGCGTCGCGTTCCCTTAGCCGTGTATAGCGTGCATAATTATTTTTTGCGTTGGCAAGTTGCGCCTCTGCTTTGGCGATTGAACTGTCTGCTTGCTGAATTTTCAGCGGTATCTCGTCGTTTACCAGCGTGAAAATTACTTGTCCGCGATTAACTTTGCTACTCTTTGAAACAAATATTTGCTCAATGCGTCCGTCAATCAGCGCGACGGCATCAGCCATTTCCTCTGAATATAAATTCACCGTTTCAAGCGACAATGCCGGATAAAGGTCACGAATTTGAACTTTTGCGCCTTGCAAGGGGATTGTTCGATTCTCCATGCGCTCGGTTATTTGATGTTCGCCGGTTTTGTTGAGCCACGCCCCGTAACCTATCATTGCCACTGCAAAAATTAAAATCAGCACGAGACCGATTATATATAATTTCTTCAATCAATGCGCCTCCTTTCGACGTTTTTTTTTAGTATAAGTCAAGCAATTTTTCTTGTCAAACTTCCTCTGCACTTTATGAAATTTTTCTGTAGCTTTACAATCTGCCGCCGATTGAGTATCATACAGAAAAGTTGATTAATTGTTATAAGAAAGGCGTTTCTAATGGGCGTCATTGAGAAAATTAAGCGCAGGATAAACGGCTTTGAAATTTCTACAAAAATAACTCTCGGCTACGCGGCATGCTTTACAATTCTGCTCGTTATAATAAATTTCGCAATGTGGCTCGGCGTCATGATGATACTTTATAGCCCCGCCGAAAAGACAATTCGCTACAGTGTTACGCAGATAAAAAAAGTCTTCAACGAGCTGGAGGAAAATTATACATCTTATAATCCGAATGTTTTTCGCGGCGCATTGGTGGCTGGCGTCGTGCTAAGGGTTGTTGATGAGCGCGGCAACGTTTTTATTGACACCGACGAAAATTATCCGTCGATTGAAAGATTTAACGAGGGACTTTTGAAAGATCCTCCGATTTTTGCCTCTGATGAATTTGAGATTTCGCGAATTGGTTCCGCGCTGATTTATTGCGACAAAATGGATTACACGCACGACGACGAAACTGTTACGCTTTATTTTTTCCGGACGATTACCTCTGAGCTGAAACTCTTCGACAACTTGGAAAAATTTTTATTAGCTCTGGACGTCGTCGGAATTTTATTGTCAATCGGCGTGGGACGTGCTCTTAGCCGCAAAATTTTGACGCCGATAAAAACTATGAACGAATTGGCGCGGGAAATTGCCTTTGAGAAAATGGGCGGGCGAATTCCAATCGGCACGGCTGACGACGAACTTAACGAACTCGCTAAAACTTTAAATAAAATGTTGGACAGGTTGCAGGGCGGTATAAATAAACAGCAGAAATTTGTTTCAGACGCCTCGCACGAGCTAAGGACGCCCGCCGCCGTTATCAAAGGTTACATTGAATTTATCGAGACTTACGGCACAGCAGACGAGGCACTCTTAAAAGAAAATCTTAAAATTATCGGCTCTGAAGCGCAGAATATGCAGGCGTTGTTGGAAAATCTTTTATTTCTTTCACGCACCGACCAGCACAGACAGAAACTTAATAAGAAAACTTTAGACTTAGATGACATTGTCGGCGACGTGATGAGCAAAATGAAAACCGTCGTTAAGACGCACAAAGTTGAACTTGTAAAAAATACGCCCGCGAAAATTTTTGGTGATGAAACGACTATTCGGCAGATGTTGAGAATTTTTTTGGACAATGCCGTTAAGTACACGCCCGAAGGCGGCTCCATTAAAGTTTCGTCGACGATTGACGGAGAAAAAATTTTGCTAAGCATTTCGGATTCGGGGATTGGCATTGCGCCTGAAAACTTAGATAAAATTTTCGATAGATTTTTCCGCATTGACAGCGAGGATTTAGTAAGCGAGGCGAACGGTAGCGGGCTTGGCTTGTCGATTGCTAAATGGATTGCAGACAGCCATGAGATTAAAATTTCCGTCGATAGCGAACTCGGCAAGGGTACGACTTTTACACTTACAATTCCTATAAAAAATTAGTGGGAATAAATTTTATAAAAAAATCGCGGCAGGAAAATTTTCATGGCGGCAGAATCAATCAGCAGAAAAAATTTTAAACAGGTGAGCACTTTGAATAAGATAAAACCAATCTTGCGGAAGATAAGAAATATTTTAATCGGGATAATCGTGCTGACGGCTTTAGTAATAGGCGCGTTCGTGGCGGCGATAAAATTTGATGTCATCGACACGGAAGATGTCGCCATGCTAAATGAGGAGCTAGGTTTATATCGCTTGCCCTTCGTCGGCAATGGCAGATATTTTGAAGTGCCAGAAGGTGTCGAGTGGCCGCCTCCGCCCGAACCGGAGCCGGAACCCGAACCTGAAGAAATAATAGTTGAGACGCCAAAAGAAGAACCAAAGGAAGAGCCTAAGGAAGAACCTAAACCTAAAAAGGAAGAGAAGCCTAAAGAAGTCAAAATCGACAAGAAGGCAATCGACGAGCAACGGGCTAAACGCGAGGCGGAAGAGAAAAAACGTTTGGCGCGGCTTGCCAGAATTTACGAGAGCATGAAGCCCGAACAGGCGGCGAACGCGCTAATCAACGTTGATTGGGACACGACGGTTTTAATCTTCCAACGCATGAGCGAAGACTCGGTTGCACAGATTTTGGCGAAAATGGAACCCGAAGCCGCCGCGCAGTTAACGGAAATGCTTTACGCGGGCACGCAACGTAGAGTAACTGCGCCTTCGGACACAATGCGCAACGAACCTGTCACACCGCCGGAACAAGTTTCAACACCTGAATAAATGCAGGGAACATATTTTTTGGCGGGGCTAATATTTTGGGCGGGAATAATTTTTCTGCTGTACACGTTGCGCCCGTCGTCGAGTTTGCACGTAGAAATTTCCTCAATCGCCCGCCGCGAGAAATTAATTTGCTTAGGTGTCGTGACGTTTTTAATTGCTTTATGTGTCGTGCCTATGGCGTGGAATCCTCATTGGACAGGCGAACTTCACAGGCACCACAATCAATATCAGCTGTTAGCAGACGCCTTTTTAAAAGGTCAACTTTATTTAGACATGCCCGTTGATTCGCGTTTAGCGGCAATGGAAAATCCTTACGACGCCAAAGCTAGAGATAAATTAAATCTTGACGAAAATTCCGGTGGCTGGGATCATGCTTTTTATAAAGGTCGTTACTATGTTTATTTTGGCGCGGTACCTGCATTAATAGTTTTCACGCCGTATAAATTAATTGTCGGCAAATCATTAGCCACTTATCACGCGACGCAAATTTTCGTAGCACTTTTTATAATCGGACTGTTCGCGCTGTTCTATCTGATTGCTAAAAAATTTTTCCCGCGCATGTCATTTGGTGTATATTTAATAACGGCGTTTACGTTGTCGCTGGTGAGCATTTCATATTGCACAGAGGCACCTGCGCTCTATTGCACGGCAAGTTCTTCGGGCTTGTGCATGGAAGTTTGGAGTGTTTATTTTTTTGCTCGCGCCGCGTGGTGTGATGATTCACGACGAAAATTTTTTGCAGAAATTTTTATCGGCGCACTGTTGGGAGCATTGGCGTTCGGTTGCAAGCCGACAGTCGCATTAGCAAATTTTTTAGTCCTGCCGTTCCTGCCGAAATTTTTATCTAAGGACAATCCACTAAAAATTTTTATCGTACTAAGCGTGCCATATCTAATCACGGGCGCGGCGTTAATGGCTTATAATTACCTGCGTTTTGATAACGTCTTTGAATTCGGGCAAGCGTATCAGCTGACTGTCACCGACCAACACGCTTACGGGAAATTTTCCGAACGATTTAATTTATCCGCGCAGATTGACGGCTTACTACAAAATTTTTTCGGCATTGATAATAATGTGCCGCGTGTCGATAATAAACCTTCGGGCGTTCTTCGATACGTACTTTTCTGGTTACCGATTTTCTTACTAAGGAAAAAATTTATCGTCGCGCTGTGGAAAAATAATTTATTCGGGCTGATACTCGCGCTGATTTTCACGTCAATTTTAATTACCGCGTTTCAAATTCATTGGACGCCGTTTTTATTGGAGCGTTATAGCTTAGAAATTTATTGGCTACTCTCGTTGTTAAGTTTCATAGCGATTGGTTTTTTATCTGATAACAAGTCATTTAACTTTGTAATATGTTTGATGAGCGTCGTAACGATTTTGCAATGCCTTAACCTGTTTTTTATCCCGAACGATTTAAATTTTGCGGCGATATATCCCGACTTGCGCCCAACGATTTTAAAAGTTTTATCGCTCGGATTTTTGTAAAAAAAAATTTGCCCCCTGCGCGGGAGCTTTTTTTGTTATAAAAATTTTAAGCCGTACGCTCGACGGCAAGGGCAATTTCTACCTTGTGTCCACCAACTTCCATTTCGACGGTTAGATATTGTGCGTCGCTGATTTTAATCGTGTAATCTTCCTCAATGGTAAGTTGCGGCGTGGTTATGTCAACGTCAACTCCTAATTGCGTAAAATACGTGGCTGCGCGGGCGGTGAGCATGTTTGACATTTCGCGAAGAGCACTTTGCGCCAAATCATTAAATCTTTCAACGGGCACACCCAACATCATCGTCGAGGCAATATAGCGAGCAGTGTCTATCGTCATGTTGTAGACAACTTTGCCGCGCATTTGTCTCGTAAAACCAACCGTCAGCGTTACACCATTGCTTATAACGTTTCTGTCTTGCAAATAAATTCTCTGTCGTCTGGGCATTGGAAAGCCCATTTGCGGCATTACTTCTATGAATGCATCGATTATTGGATTGACCAGTTTTGCATCCACTTTATCAATCTCCTTCCACGAAAAGTTCTTACTAAATTTCTACGCAACGTCGGATTTTACCTGCCGTGTTGCTAAATTTATTTTTACGTGATATTCTTTCCTAAAAATTTTAGGAGGAATGCTCAATGTTGAAAAAATTTTTAATCTTAATTGCCGCGCTAGCAATGTTTTCAAGCTCGGCGAATGCTGCTGAAAAAATTTTGTTCATACCGCACGACGACCGCCCCGTTTCCTCTCAACAACCCGCCGATGTCGTCGCGCAACTCGGTTACGAAATTGTTTCTCCGCCGACTGAACTTTTAACTCAACCCGACAAACTTTGGGCTTGGTTCTATGAAAATGCGCCTTTCGCGGACGCCGCAGTCGTCGGTTCCGATTCTCTGCTTTACGGCGGATTAATTCCCTCGCGCTCGCACGAAATTTCCGCCGAAGAATTATCTGCCCGCGTAGAAAATTTTAAAACTCTGCGCGAAAAAAATCCGAATCTTAATTTATATCTTTTCGGCTCTCTTATGCGTACACCTCACGTTGGAACGCCCGGCGACCGCGAAGAACCAGCTTATTACGGACAATACGGCACGCAGATTTTTCAGCTCACAAGACTTTTAGATAAGCAAGAAATTTCCAAGCTAAACGGCGCGGAGAAAAAATATCTCGCTGAACTTGAAAAAGCTATTCCCGACGAAATTTTGGATGATTGGTTTGCTCGTCGTGTAAAAAATCTTTCAGCCACCAAAAAACTTTTAGACTTCACTCACGACGAGATAATAAACTTTTTTATCATCGGGCGCGACGATAATGCTCCGCTCTGTCAAACACACCGCGAAAATCGCCAACTTTTAGCCTACATGGAAAATATTCCGAAAACCAAAGCTCAATCGCACGCAGGAATTGACGAATTCGCAATGTTGCTTTTAACCCGTGCCGTTAATGATTTGACGGGAAATTTGCCATTCGTAAATGTCCAATTTAATCGCGGCGTCGGTGCAAAAACCGTTCCGAGTTATTCCGACGAGCAAATTGGCGATTCGATTCGCGACGAAATTTTAATCGCCGGCGGCATGTTCGTTCCCAATCCTCAACGCGCTGATTTTGTCCTGCTCGTAAACACCGACCCAAAAGGCAAAACTTACGAACCGTACAATTCCTGCCCGCCGGTACCTTTGACTAAGCAACAGGAAAAATATTTCGCTCGCAACGCTAAATACTTCGCCGATATGGTTGAGGACGCCGTTAATAAAAATTTGCCTGTCGGTGTCGCTGATATTATTGACGCCAACGGCGCAGATAATTTCCTTATGGCGCAACTCGAAGAAAAAAATTTGCTGTTCAAGTTGCAAGCTTTTGGCGGCTGGAACACTGCGACAAATACTTCCGGATTCGCAATAGGCACTGGAATTCTCGCAAAAAAAATGAATCGCCATTCGATTGACAGGCTCCTAGTTACCCGTTATCTCGACGATTGGGCGTATCAAGCTAATGTTCGCACCCAAATTGGCGATTACCTCACTAAATATCCCAATCCTTATCAAATTTTTCTGAACCTTAAAGAATACGAGCCGGAAGTTGTTAAGCGCGAAAATATTCTTATGCACGAGTTCGCCGTTGAACATTTTCCGCAGTGGAATAGTTTTGTCGTATCCAATCCCTGGCACCGCATGTTTGAATGCCGAATTGACTTCGACAAGTGAGGAAAAATTTATGGACGAAAAAAACTTGGGAAAAATTCCGCTCAATACGTGGCGTTGGCTCGGCGTCAATGAACTCAAAACCGCC
The DNA here is from genome assembly GCA_017428215.1 of Selenomonadaceae bacterium. Taxonomy (GTDB): domain Bacteria; phylum Bacillota; class Negativicutes; order Selenomonadales; family Selenomonadaceae; genus Quinella. Next base: position 49,544 of record JAFRRH010000022.1, on the reverse strand, counting down.
GCGCAGATTGAAGAGCAAAATATAGATGTTCCCGACGGCGAGACGAAAATTTTTAGCGACGTAAACTTAAGCGCGGAAAATGTCGCTCGCAAGATAAAAATTTCTGTCGGGAAATCTGCGCGGGTTGAATTTATTTCGGCTGACTTGGGACGCGGCGATTTTTCTGCTGACGTGGAAATTGACCTGCGCGGCGATGATTCTGTTGCCGATTTTGAGGCGGTTTATTTCGGCGACGGAAAACGCAAATTGGATTTTAATTATGTAATTCGACAGCGCGGCAAGCGTACTCAAGCAATTATGAATGTACGCGGCGCATTGACTGACAAGAGCGACAAAATTTTTCGCGGAACGTTAGACTTTCAACGCGGCGCAAAAGGTTCAACCGGTCGTGAGCTTGAGGAAGTGATAATTCTATCGTCGGGGACGCGCAATCGTTCAATACCGTTAATGCTTGCCACAGAGGACGAAGTTGACGGACATCACGCCGTAAGCGTCGGGCGGCTTGACGAGGAAAAAATTTTCTATCTGATGAGTCGCGGACTTGATAAATCGGAGGCAGAACGATTGATTGTCGAGGCGGCATTTAATCCCGTTATAGAAAAAATTTCAGATGAAAACCTGCGCGGCGAACTTTTAGATAATCTTCAACGGCGGCTCGTTTAAAAAATTATTAAAACCTTTCGATAAATTATTATAAGTAATTTACGCAAGAAAGGTTTGATTTTTTGTGGAAAAACTTTATTCAGCGGCTCCGCCCGATATGCCTAGCGGTAGTTCAGGTGGCTCAAGTTCCTCAAGCTCCGTTTCTTACAGCGCGGCGAATTCAATTACCTCATCGGGAACATATTCAAGTAAAACTTACAAATCAACGACTGCCGACCAAAATTCCGTGCTCATTACGGCTTCGGGCACAGTTAAGTTAGTCAGTCCGACTGTCACCAAAAGCGGTGATTCCGACGGCGGCGATAACTGCAACTTTTACGGCATAAACTCTGCTGTCATGGCTATGGGCGGCGGCACAACGTCAATCACGGGCGGAACTGTCACTGCGACTGCTAAGGGAGCAAACGGCGTCTTTTCGTACGGCGGCAACGGCGGACAAAATGGCGCGTCGGGCGACGGTACAACCGTTATCATTGCAAACACGACAATTAAGACGACGGGCGATAATGGCGGCGGTATCATGACGACTGGCGGCGGCGTTATGAAGGCTAGCAATTTAACTATCACGACGACCGGCAATTCTTCCGCGCCGATTAGAACTGATAGAGGCGGCGGCTCCGTGACTGTCAGCGGCGGTTCTTACACGTCAAGCGGCGTCGGTTCCCCCGCGATTTATTCTACAGCTGATATTGTCGTAAGCGACGCAACTTTAACTTCTAATCACTCCGAAGGCGTCTGTATTGAAGGTAAAAATTCCGTCGCGCTCACGAATTGCACCTTGACGGCAAGCAATGATTCCATTAACGGCAACGCAACCTTTAACGATGCGATTATGATTTATCAATCGATGTCAGGCGACGCGGATAGCGGTACTTCAACTTTCTCCATGACGGGCGGAACAATTAACAACACTAAAGGGCACGTCTTCCACGTAACCAACACCAGCGCAGTTATAAATCTTAACGGCGTCACGATTAACGATAGCGGCGACGGCGTTCTTTTGAGTGTGTGTGATGACGGTTGGAGCGGCGCGTCGAATATTGCCACGCTGAACGCAAGTGCACAAACTTTGGAGGGCGATATTTTAGTTGGCGACGATTCAACCTTGACGCTCAACCTTACCGACTCGACGACGTTCACGGGAAATATCAGCGGCTCCATTACCAATGCAAAAGGCACTGCCGTTTCAAGCGACGTGGGTACCGTTAATGTAAGTTTGGACTCGTCAAGCAAATGGTACTTGACAGGCGACACTTATATCAGCGACTTTGAAGGCACTGCGGCTAATGTAATCACGGGCAGTTATAAACTTTACGAGAACGGCACGGAAGTAACCGGCACGACTGAAAGCGACGAAGAAAGCCCGCTTAATTTTACTAACAGCACGAAAAGCACGCTGATAACTGGTACTGCGCTTGCTGATACAATTAAAAATACCGGCTCGCGTGTCACGATTGACGGCGCGGCTGGCAATGACTCCATTAATAACAGCGGTGCTAGAGCTTCAATTTTTGGTGGCGCAGATGCCGATGAACTTATCAACAGCGGAAATTACGTCACAATCGAGGGCGGCACCGGTAAAGATTATATAATTAACACTGGTAAATACGTTACCATCGACGGCGGAAGCGGCAACGATACTATAAGCGGCTCAAGTAATAAAGATAGCATTTACGGCGGCACGGGCAATGATTCAATCGTAGGTAATGCTGGCAACGATATACTTTACGGCAACGCTGGTAACGACACATTGAACGGCGGCAACGGCGCAGATTCATTAATTGGCGGCGCAGGTGCTGATTCAATTATCGGCGGTTCAGGTAATGATTCGCTCGTTGGCAATGACGGCGCAGATATTCTTTACGGCAATTCCGGCGATGACACTCTGAACGGCGGCAACGGTGCAGATTCATTAATTGGTGGCGCAGGTGCTGATTATATTATCGGCGGTTCAGGAAATGATTCGCTCGTCGGCAATGACGGCGCAGATATACTTTACGGCAACGCTGGCGACGACACATTGAACGGCGGCAACGGTGCAGATTCATTGATTGGCGGTGCAGGTGCGGATTCAATTATCGGCGGCTCCGGAAATGATTCGCTCGTTGGCAATGACGGCGCAGATATACTTTACGGCAATGCTGGTAACGACAAATTGAACGGCGGCAACGGCGCAGATTCATTAATTGGCGGCGCAGGTAAAGATAGCATTTACGGCGGCTCCGGAAATGATTCAATCGCGGGCGGCACAGGCAATGATTCGTTATGGGGCGGCTCCGGCTCTGATATTTTCTATTACGCAAGCGGCGACGGTAAAGATATTATCTACGGCTTCGAGAACAAAGATACTCTAACGTTCGACAATCTCGAATTTACCACTTCTTACAGCGCGTCTAAGGGCACAATCACCTTTAAAGTTGACGGCGGCTCTGTAACGTTAAAAGAATTCACTGCAACAACTTTCCACGTTAACGACGACACGTATCAAATCAGCGGCTCCAAGCTCGTCAAGAAATAATCTGCGCGGTTAAAAAATTTTTTGCCCGTCGATAGCGGCGGGCTTTTTTATGCTATAATAAAAAAAAATTTTTCAAGGAGATGATTTTATGGCTAATCGTAATAATGACAAGGACGGCGTGAAAATCACGGGCACTGCTAAAGCGGACATAATTAACAATGGCGGCTCCAACGTGACAATCGAAGGCGGCAAAGGTAATGATTCCATTAACAGCTGGGGCGAGGCAATGGCTTATGTCTATAGCGGCGGTAACGACACAATCGAAGGCTTTAGGCTGTCGAATACGCTCGTACTCGGCAAGCTTACTATTACCGATTCGGTTATAAACTACGAAAACGGCGACGTAACTTTGACCTTGAGCAACGGCGGCTCGATTACCCTTAAGGAATATTGGGATTTGCCAATAAGTACGGTTGCTTCGGTCTCCGATGTCGGGTATGTAAATATCATTCGTAACGACAAGGGCAAAACTAAAATTACGGGCACGAGCGGAAGAGATTTCATAGAAACTGACGATCATTCTAAAGTGACAATCGACGCGGGCGCAGGTAAAGATTATATCAGGACGGGCGGAAAAAATAATTTCGTCAATTTGGGAGACGGCAATGATATTGCGGAAAATTGGGGCGATAAAACCACGATTAACGCGGGTGCGGGCAATGATTACGTTGATATTTACGCCGCGCAGGTCTCAATCAACGCTGGCGCAGGCAATGATTCAATCGGTATTGGCGGTGACAATGTTACAATAGTTGGCGGTCAGGGCAACGATTTAGTTTGGGGCGGCAACCCAAAAGTTTATGTCTACAGCGCGGGCAATGATACTATCGACGGCTTCCAAAGATACGATACGCTCGTACTCGGCAAGCTTACCATTAACGATTCGATTATTAACTACGAAAACGGCGATACTACACTCAACATGAGCAACGGCGGTTCGATTCTCTTAAGAGGTTATTGGGATAATCCAATCAATACGGTTGCTTCGGTCTCTGATGTCGAAAGTTTTAATGTCATTCGTAGCGAAAAAAATAAAGCCAAAATCACAGGCACGAGCGGAAGAGATTACGTCGAAAATAACGATTATTCCGGATTGTCGATAAACACCGGCGCGGGCAATGATTATGTCAGGACGAACGGCACAAAAAATTTCGTCGACTTGGGTAACGATGACGATGTCGTCGAAAATGGCGGCGATAACAACACTATTAACGGCGGCGCGGGCAACGATACTATTTGGAACATCGCTAGGGAAGAATGGAACTCAGCGACGAATTCTTTGGACACGCTCGATACTCCCGACAATGTTACAATTTTAGGTGGCGACGGCAGTGATTACATTTATAACCAAGCGAGCAATAAAGTTTTAATCAACGGCGATGCTGGTAATGACTCTATCCGCAACTTCGGCACTGATGCGACAATCAGCGGCGGTAAAGGTAATGACAGCCTCTGGGGTAGTGCGAATGCTGATACTTTTATCTACGCAAGCGGCGACGGTAAAGATGTTATCTACGGTTTCGATAGCAAAGATACTCTGACGTTCGACAATCTCGAATTTACGACATCTTACAGTGCGTCTAAGGGCACAATCACATTTAAAGTTGACGGAGGCTCTGTCACTTTAAAAGACTTCACCGCGACGACTTTCCACGTAAACGACACAACATATCAAATCAGCGGTAAAAAATTGGTAGAAAAATCCTAAGCACTAATAATCAATCACTAAACTCCCGTCGAAAGGCGGGAAATTTTTTTTACAAAAGTCTTGACAAAGGGACTTGGAGGGGGGGGATAATAAGTGGGCAAATATTTTTTTAAAGGAGAGGATTTTTATGAAGGTGTTCGCGTTTAACCTCCAAAGGTTCTCAGCTACTTACGAATTCACGACGGGCACAAAGACTTTCACCGACTCGGCAACTGAGCGTTATTACGCGCCAAGCAATTCCAATGCCAAAGAACTCGTCATCGGATACACAATCAACTATGACGCGGACGGCAACCCCGAAGAAGGCACCGACATTACCATTTCGGGCGACAACCGGATTATGCGCGGCAACGGCTCCTTCTCGAATGCGGAGGCGGCTTATGTTCAGATTTACGGCAGCGCGGACAACGACAACATTGATAACAACGAAGGCAATTATGCTTTACTCAGCGGCGGCGACGGCGACGACACGATTCGGAACGGCGATAGGGAGTATTACTACGGTGGAGATAACGTCTCTATCGACGGCGGCGCGGGTGACGATGACATTTTAAATGACGGTGGCAACAACGTTACAATCAACGCCGGCGATGGTAACGATTACATTGATAACGTTTATACAGGCTCTGGAGTCAACGGCGGCTCCAACGTCTCAATCAACAGCGGCGCGGGCGACGATTCCATACAAAACTGGAACGGCATTGATGTAACAATCGACGCCGGCGAAGGCAACGATTCCATTGAAAACGGCGGCTCGGACGTTTCAATCAACGGCGGTGCGGGCGACGATTCCATATACAACTGGCGCGGTGACTCAGTAACAATCGACGGTGGCGAAGGCAACGATCACATTGCAAACATCGTCTCGGACGTTTCAATCATTGGCGGCGCGGGCGACGATACAATTTCCAACAGCAGCGGCGACGTCACAATCGACGGCGGAGAGGGCAACGATTACATTGAAAGCGACGAATCGAACGTGTCAATCAATGGCGGCACGGGCGACGATGACATTTTAAATGACGGTGGCAACAACGTTACAATCGACGGCGGCGAAGGAAATAATCATATTATTAATGGCGACCGTTATGGCAACGGAGAAAAGGCTTTAATCAATACAGGCGCGGGTAATGACACCATAGAAAATGATGCCTCCAAAGTTACAATCAATTCGGGCGCGGGCGATGATTCAATCGTCATGAACTACGGCGACGACAGCTCGTCAATCGTCAGCGGTGCGGGCAATGACACAATTATTAACCAATGGAATGAAAGAGTCACAATCGAAAGCGGCACGGGTGACGATTACATTCGCAACGAAGGCGGAGAAAAGGTTCTGTTCAAGTACACGGCGGGTGACGGCAACGACACTATCGAAGGCTTCAACGAAAGCTCAATCCTTGTAATCGGCGACGGCACCGGCACTTATTCCAGGCGGACTAGCGGCAATGACATTTTCGTAACGGTCGGCGACAGCAAGATAACTCTGATCGGCGCGGCATCTTTGCCCTCCGTGAGTATTAACGGGATATTCCAAAGGGTCGCAACCTATTTGAGCGACAACGGCGATTATATCCAGAATAATTCCTCGCAAGAAACAATCGTCGGCGGCGCGGGTAAAGATACCGTCCTCAACGAGGCTGATAACGTTTCAATCAGCGGCAACGGCGGTAATGATTCAATCTCCAACAGCGGCATAAAAGTTTCAATCAACGGCGGCGACGATAACGACACCATAATTAACAGCGGCGCGACTTCGACACTCGACGGCGGCAACGGAGATAATTTAATCACGAACAACGGCGGCAAGAATGTCAGCATTATCGGCGGGGCGGGCAAAGATACCGTTTCCAACAGCGGCGCGAACGGCTCAATCGTCAGTGGCGCGGGTAACGATTCCATTAAAAATAGCGGCACGACTTTGACACTCGACGCGGGCGACGGCGACGATAAAATTATCAACAGCGGCTCAAGTGCCTCAATCAACGGTGGCGCGGGCAATGATACCGTCGATAACAGCGGCTCGAACGCAAAAATCTTCGTCGGCGACGGCAACGATTCAATCTCCAACAGCGGAGCAACAGCTTTAATTGACGGCGGCGCAGGTAAAAATATAATCATCAACAAGAACGCTCAAAACGTTACGATAAACGGCGGCGCAGACGATGACCAAATTACAAACAACGGCGCGAACGTCTCAATCGTCGGCGGTGCTGGCAATGATACGGTTGATAACAAGGGAAGTAACGCAAAAATCCTCGTCGGCGACGGCAACGACTCAATCGTCAACGAGGGCACAAAGGCAAAACTCGACAGCGGCGCGGGCAACGATTATATTTCTAACTCTTACGACGGCGAAAAGGCAACAATAACTGCGGGCGCAGGTGACGACACCGTTTCTAACAGCGGCTCCAAAGTCACAATCACCGCTGGCACGGGCAACGATTACATTACAAACGGCGGCTCGAAAGTTTTATTCAATTATACGACGGGCGACGGCAACGACATTATTCAAGGGTTCAACACGACCTCGACGCTCAAAATCGACGGCGGCAAAGGTACTTACGTTCAGAGCAAGAGCGGCGACGATTTAATCATAACGGTTGGCGACGGGAAGATAACTTTGGTAGGTGCGGCAAAGTTAAAGAAACTCAATATAAGCGCGGGCAAAGGTAACGATTCCATTGTGAACAGCGAATCCAAAGTGACATTGAACGGCGGCGACGGCAACGACTCCATTACCAACACGGGCAATAACGTTTCAATCAACAGCGGCGCAGGGAAAAATTATATTTACAATGACGGCTCGAAAGTTACAATCAAGGGCGGCGACGACAACGATACTGTCACAAGCAACGGATTAAATTCTGTGATTGACGGCGGTAAAGGCAAAGATTCTATTATCAGCAACGGCGGGAATTCCTCAATCGTCGGCGGGGCTGACAATGATTCTATCTTTTCTTACGGCGATTACAACACGATTGCAGGCGGCGCGGGCAATGATTATGTCGCAAAGCAGGGAGGCATTGGCACGGCTTATATCTACAGCGCGGGCAATGACACGCTCAACGGTTTCGACGCAATCGATACAGTCGTACTCGGCTCCCTTAAAGTAAAATCCACTTCACGTTCAAACGATAAAATTACCCTCAAGCTCAGCAACAATAAAAAGTTGACGTTGACAGATTACGGAGCAGAAAAAGTTAATGTCGTTTCGTCGATAAGTGACGTTAAAACTTGGAACATTATCCGCAACTCGAATGGCTCCTCTGTCGTCAAGGGCACGGCAAAAGATGATTACATTGAGAACGCGACCGGCTCCGTAAAAATCAATGCGAACAAAGGAAATGATTACATTAGCAACAGCGGCGCGAAGGCTTCAATTAACGGCGGCGCGGGTAATGATTCCGTTTACAGCCGCGCAGAAAATGCGACCATTCTCGGCGGTGACGGCGACGATTACATTTACGGCGACGCAAATTCCTCGAAAAGTTTAATCAACGGCGGCGCGGGCAAGGATACAATCAGCGTCTTCAGCACGGCGACAATAACGGGCGGTAAAGGCAATGATCGCATTTCACTTGCAAGCGCGAACAATTTAATTAACTATAAGTCGGGCGACGGTAGCGATGTGATTTACGGTTTCGACAAGACCTCGACACTCGCAGTTTCGGGCGATTATTATTCGACAACGACGAGCAATAAAAATATTATCGTTACGGTCGGCAAGGGCAAGATAACTTTGGTCGGCGCGGCTGACTTGGATACAGTTAATATCACAGGCACAAAACGTTTAACTGTAACGAATAAAACTTCCTCACCCGTAACCGTTGATTTGACAACAAAAATTATCGACGCTTCCGCGCGAACTAAGACGGTACAAATCACAGGTAATGCGCTTGACAATATAATCAGCGGCGGCTCCAAAGCCGATACGATTTATGGCGCGGCGGGCAATGATTCAATAGTCGGCAACAAGGGCAATGATAAACTTTACGGCGACGCAGGAAAAGATACGCTTATTGGCGGCAAAGGCAATGATTCGCTGTGGGGCGGTGCAGGTGCGGACACGTTCATTTACGACAGCGGTGACGGCAAGGACATTATCTTTGGCTTTGACAATAAGGACACTTTAACTTTTAATAATATCGAGTTCACGTCTTCGTATAAAAATGAAGCCGTCACGTTTAAAGTTAATGGCGGCTCCGTAACTTTGAAAGATTTCACTGCAACAACTTTCCACATCAACAACGAAACTTACAAAATCAGCGGTTCCAAGTTCGTTAAACAAAAATAAATCTGCGCGGACAAAATTTTTCCTCCGACAAGTTCGGGGGATTTTTTTATAAAAAGTTGCGACAAAATTTTCTGTAAAGTATAATTCATCATAGAAATTTTAATGGAGGTGAACTATCGTGGCAAAAGAAATAGTTGATTACGGTTACACGGCACCACAATATTATTACTGGGCAAATTATGACGACGGTAGCAAAAAGATTTCAAATGACGCATCTAATTTTGTAAGGGATCAATACGATGCCGTAGGAAATCACCCTACAGTTTCGGGCGACGGAGCAACTTTAACAGGCGGCGCAAAAAACGATACTATTAGCAACGGTGGCGACAATGTGTTAATTAATTGTAACGCAGGTGATGATTCAGTTTATAACGGCTCTGATAGTGGTGGCAGATATGTTGGCAATAATGTCACAATCAACGGCGGGGCGGGCAAGGATACGATTTCGGCTTATTTTGGTACTTTAAACTTGGAAATTGACGGCGGCGCAGATGACGACAGTATTGACACTACAGGTAATACTATCACAGTTACTGGCGGTACAGGGCACGATTATATACGTAGCCATGGCTCCGATGCAATAATAGACGGCGGCGACGGTAACGATACACTTCTAAATGTAGCGGGAACAACATTGTGGAATCACCAAACGCAGAGATATGAATTTTTCGAATCAAGCAACGTAACGATAAACGGCGGCAACGGCGACGATAAAATTTCTACTGACGGCGAGAAAATCACAATCGACGCCGGTTCTGATGAAGGCTGTGATACCGTAGGAAACACCGGAATTTCTGTTAAAATTTCTACAGGCGCGGGAATGGATTATATTGGTAACAGCGGCGACTCTGTGACAATTGACGCGGGAGTCGGTAACGACACCATTGACAACTACGGCAAAAGAATTTTTATTGACGCTGGCAAGGGCGAAGATACAATCGACAACATGGGAAATTATGTAACGATAGAGGCGGGTACAGATGTCGCAAAAGATACTGTTTACAATTCCGGTAGCAATGTTAGTATAAGCACGGGCAAGCACAATGATTACATTTACAATCTCGATGACAGTAAAAACGTCACAATCCTTGCGGGTGCTGGCAATGATACAATAAAAAACGTCGGCTCCAAAGTTAAAATCGACGCGGGCGCAGGCAAAGATATAATCGATAACAGCGGAAATAACGTAAGTATAAATGCAACTGCTGGTAATACCGGCGATTCCATTATCAACGGCAGAGAATGGGATAACTATTGGTATGGTGGCGAAAACGTTACAATTCTTGCGGGCTCAGGTAACGACACGATAAGAAACGGCGGCTCTAAAGTTAGAATAAACGCCAATGACGGTGCTGACAAAATTTATAACTTTGCTCAAGAAGTTGTCATTAATGCGGGCGCGGGCAAAGATTACATTTACAATATCGAATCAAACGTAAAGATAAATGCTGGCACGGGCAACGACTCAATTATTAATTTCGGGAAATCCGTAAGCATAGACGCAACCAAAGACGATAAGAAAGATTATTTCTACAATTCAGGCTCGAAAGTTACACTCAAGGCGGGCGCGGGAGCTGACAGCATTATCAACGTAAGTTCTAAAGTCACGATTAGCGCGGGCGACGGAGATAATCAAGCCAGTCTTTTCGGTGGAGAAAATCTTTCCGTTAAAACAGGCAATGGCAATGATTCGATTATTCTCTTCGGAAATTACACTGATGCCGCTGATTATGGAAATATCGTTTCCAACGATTATTACACGGGCAAAAATGCTACGATTGACGTTGGCAAAGGTAAAAACTTTGTAAGCGTGGGCAGTTCTTGGAGCAATCTCACAATAAAAGGCGGCAACAAAGCGGAAGACTGGGACGTTATCCTTAACGAAAGCGACAATGCTTTAATCTCACTCAACGCGGGCAATGATTATATTGAAAACACGGGCGACCATGCGATTATCTTTGGCGGGGACGACGGAGATGTTATCGAAAATTATGGTAGCAATGTCTATATCGGTGCTGATGATCCTAAAACTGCAAACTCGAATAGTATTGCCAATTATATTTACACCGATAAAGGCTCCGACGTAACGATTGAAAGCGGAAGTGCCGACGATACGATTTTGGCTTACAATGATATTGGCGCGTCAATCGACGGCGGCGACGGCAATGATCATATCGTGGTTCAAAGATTCTCGGCAGAACGCATAAACAATATAATTGGCGGCGTCTCTTGGTTCGCCGTTTCAAATATACTTCAAGCTAAACTATTTAAGTTTGGAAAGAAATTCGCTGGTGCAATTAAGGATACGTTGCTCGGCGCAGGTTTGGATAATGCGGATAATATTTTATCCCTCAAATCATTTTTGGATCCTCTCGAAGGATTTAATAATACATGGAATTTAATTTCGCCAACGAGCACGATTAAAGGTGGCAAGGGCAACGATGTAATTGTCAGCGACGGATTGGCACCACGTACTTTTGAATATGCCGCTGGTGACGGCATGGATACCATTTATTACTTTAATCACTCCAAGCCCGTGAATGACGACCTTTGGACAATGTTTACTAATGCGTTATTGTCCGATATAAATTCAACGTTCTCGCTTTTGCCGACGCTGCACATTACAAGCGGCTATATCGAAGAGGTAGAAACAAACTTTTCAAACGAAGTAATTTTCCGCGTAAACGACAAAGGGCTAATAAAAATTGGCGATGAGTCCGTAAAATTGATTGACGCTACAAATCATTTGTTTAGACTGCGCGAGAAAGACGGCACCACAACGACGCGCGCTTATGGGCAATATTTATCTACTGGCGATATGGTCTGCAGTATTTTTGGCGGCGCGGAAAGTGAAGTTATTAAAGACAACGCAGGAAATGCTTCTGAAACTCGTTACTTTTTGGTTTCGGGCGGCGGCGATGATAAACTTTACGGCAACGATCAATCCGACACGATTTACGCCTCATACGGACAAAATACACTATACGGAGGCAAAGGAGCGGACAGCCTTTACAGCGAAGCACGCTACAACAAACTTTATGGCGGAGCAGGCAAAGATACAATAGTCGCACGCAAAAGTTATTCTACAATAAGCGGTGGCACTGGCAATGACTTGATAAGCTTGAGACCAGCGGCTCATAACGATGTTATTGAATACGAAGAAGGCGACGGTAAAGATACCGTTTACGGCTTTGACGGCAATGATACGCTAAAAATCTACAGTCAAGTTTATACGACAGAGACTAAGGGCGAAGACTTAATCGTTAAAGTCGGCAACGGTTCCATTACTTTTAAGTACTGTAAGAATCTTCCAATTCATGTGGAAGGTATAAGCGAGAAGGATACAATAGCGGTTGAATTTTTGCCTGAAGGCGTTTCTGTCGAAAAAAATAAACTTAGCTTTACAAAGAATTTTGACGGCACGGAATTTGATGTTAATAATTTATCGAAGCCAATTAAATCCGTTGACGCTACAAAATTAGATCACGGAGTTGAAATTACAGCCAGCCCCAAAGTCAAAGAATTTAACGGCAGTAAATACGACGACGTTTATTATTGCGAGCCTCAAGCTGATGAAGATTTTACACCGACCCAAAATACTACAAGCGCGAAGATTAAACTCGGCAAGGGCGATGATACCGTCTACAGCGGCAAAAAGACGAATAACATGTATTTATACACCAAAGGCGATGGAAGAGATGTTATTTACGGCTTTAATGCCAAAAGTACGCTAAAACTGGGCAACGGTAAAGATACTTACGCCAAAGAAACATGCGGCTCCGACGTTATTATCACTGTTGGCGATGGCGAAATTCTTTTAAGCGATGCGGCGTCTCTTTCTTCCGTTAAAGTTCAAGGCACGTTAACAAAAGCAAAAAAAATTTACAACGATAAGTCCAAAAAAGTTATCACGGGCACGAGCTACTCAGACACAATAGAAAACAACGGCTCTCGTGTCACAATCAACGCTCAAGGTGGCGATGATTCGATTAGTAACAAATTTGACGGTAAGCAATCGTCCATTTCAGCGGGCGCAGGTAATGACTTTATCGAAAATTATGGCGACAAAATTACAATACTCGGAGGCGCGGGAAATGACACCATAAATAATTATTGGGCGGATAATGTTTCAATCGACGGCGGCACTGATAACGATTTGATTTATAATCACGGCAATTATACAACAATTCGCGGCGGCAAAGGTAATGATTCACTCTGGGGCGATTATGGTGCTGATACTTTTATTTACAGCAAGGGCGATGGCAAAGATGTTATCTTCGGTTTTGATGACAACGACATTTTGACTTTTAATAATATCGAGTTCACGTCTTCGTATAAAAATGAAGCCGTCACGTTTAAAGTTAATGGCGGCTCCGTAACTTTGAAAGATTTCACTGCAACAACTTTCCACATCAACAACGACACTTATCAAATCAGCGGCTCCAATCTCGCAAAAAAATCCTAATTACCAACCACTAAATATTAACAACTCACCAATAAACTCCTGTCAATGAGGCGGGAGTTTTTTTACTTTTCAGCGAATCCCAAATTATCAACATAAAAAGCCATTTTAATGCGTCAATAACTATTAATTGAATCGCTAATTTTATATAGATATCGCCTAGTAAAGTTAATCTGAATATTGACTGAAAGAAAATCTTTTGTTAAAATCAAGCCAAAAAAATTCACTCGGCATTTTTATGAAGAGGTGAAAAATTTTGGCGAAAATATTTCAAGCAACGCATGTTGGAAAAGTGCGCAATAATAACGAAGACTCGCTGATAGTCATAGAGCCGGAAACATTCGTAGTGGCGGACGGAATGGGCGGGGCTTCAGCGGGCGAAGTTGCAAGCCAAATGCTGGTTGAAACTGTAAAAGATTTTTTGACTAAGGCGGCGCGACCTTACGACGAAAAAATCTTGGCGCAGGCAATTCTTCTTGCTAATGACAAAATTTTAAACACGGCACGGCAACACGAAGAATATCTGGGCATGGGCACGACGGCGACGATTTTATCTTTGGACGGCGGGCAAGGATATTTCGCGCACGTTGGTGACAGTCGGATTTATCTGTTGAGGAATAATATTTTTAAGCAGATAACGGAGGATCATTCCTACGTTGAAACTCTGGTGAGGCGCGGCGAACTTACGGCGGAAGAAGCTCGCGTGCACCCGATGAAAAATGTTTTAACGCAAGCAGTTGGCGCAATGACTAATATTTATGTTGACCAAGCAAGTTTCCCCGTTGAGAGCGGCGACGTATTTTTATTGTGCACAGACGGCTTGACGAATATGATTGATGATGAACTTATTTTACAAATTATAAAGACCGCCGAAAATCCCGCCGACGCATTGATTGACGCCGCATTGAACGCGGGCGGCAGGGATAATGTTTCTGTTATTGTCGCGGGAGTTGATTAGAAATGTGCCGAGAAATTTTTTACTGTGCGTTGAATCTTTATTACGCTATGCGGGGCGCGATTGATTGTGCTTGCCGCATTGCGCACGACGCATTAATTTAAGGGGCGGTAAAAATGCAAAATGATAGCAAAATAGCTCGTCCTGTTGTAATAAAAATTCTCTACGAAACGTATCATTGGGACAAGGAGTTTAAGAAAAAAAGTCGGCATGAGGCAAAAATTGCGGCGCGGCAGTTGCATCGTGCGAGGCTCATTAACTTAAGGGGCAAGGAAAAATGATTCAGCGAGTTTTGAGCGGACGATATGAGCTCGAAGAAAAAATCGGCAGCGGCGGCATGGCTGAAGTTTACAGAGCCCACGACCGACTTCTTGCTCGACCAGTCGCAATAAAAATTCTCCACGAGGAATATCGTTCGGACGTGGAGTTTATCGAAAGGTTTCACCGCGAGGCAAAATCGGCGGCGCGTTTGTCGCATCCAAATATTGTCAGCATTTACGACGTTGGAGTTGCGGGCAATGACCATTACATTGTTATGGAATATGTGCAGAGTAGCACGCTCAAGAAAAAAATTCAGGACGAGGGCGCACTTGATATTTTGACGGCGACGCGAATTGCTAAAGACATTGCCAGCGGCTTGACGCACGCGCACGCCAATAACATTGTTCACTGCGACATTAAACCACATAATATTTTGATGACGGACGACGGGCACGCGAAAATTACTGACTTTGGAATTGCTCGCGCAGTCACCGAGTCAACGCTAACTTATGGCGGAAGCGTTATAGGTTCGGTGCATTATTTTTCACCGGAACAAGCTCGCGGCGGCGTAATAACTCCGAAGTCCGACGTTTATTCTTTAGGAATTGTACTTTATGAAATGCTGACAAATCGGTTGCCGTTCACGGGCGACAATCCAGTTGCAATCGCAATGAAACATGTCGAAGAGGAGCCAATTTCGCCGAGCCGTTACCGTCCGCAAATTCCGCCGATGTTGGAAGCTATCGTTTGCCGCGCGATGAGCAAAAGCCCCGAAATTCGCCCGTCGAGTTTTGAACTTGTGCAAGAACTTTCAAAAGTCGAGACGGCGTTGAGCGTATCTGTAAAAAGCGACCCCGATGCCACAAAAGTTTTGCCACGTCAAGAAATTCCTCCGCGCCGCGCAGTTCGTCAAGGTTTAGGAGGTCAAACTACGCAGGAGGAGACACCTCCAGAGGAGCCAGTTGAACAAAAACCTTTTTATAAATCGAAACTTTTTATGATGTTAATGGCAGTGGTTTTAATGGTGGGCTTTGGCGTGGGAATATTTGCGGCGTTCGGAAAGGTTTGGAATACGGAAGAAACTGTTACGGTGCCCGAAGTTAAAGGCAAGCAGTTAGCATTGGCACGACAGATTTTGGAAGATAATAAATTGCGCGTCAACATAGCTGAAACTTACGACGCGAATGTTCCCGCCGGTCAAGTTGTCTCTCAAGATCCCGATGTTGGCAAAACTGTTAAAAGCGACAGATTAGTTACGATTTACGTTAGCAAGGGCGGCGAGGCGATTGATATGCCCGATTTGGCAGGTTTAGCAAAATCAGCGGCGATTGAACGATTGCAAAAGCTCGGCTTAAATTTGGGCAGTGTTTACGAAAAAGATTCGTCGAGTGAGCCAGGTACGGTTTTATCGCACGACCCGACGACTGGAACGAAAATTACACGCGGTCAAACGATTGACTTGATAGTTTCACGCGGCGAGCCTGAAAAGAAAGTTGAGGAAGTCAAAGTTACGCAAAAAGTTACGCGCGTCCCGAATGTCGAAAATGCCAGCCTTAGCGTCGCTGAGGACGGTATAGAGGGGCGCGGACTTCACGTTGGAACCGTTTCTTATCAAGATAGCAATCAAGCGGAAGGTACGGTTGTCGCGCAATATCCTTCGGCTGATTCTGAAGTGGAGCTTGGCACTTATGTTGATTTGGTAATTGCCCGCCGCGCAGAAGTTCGCGAGCCTGAACCGGAACCAACGCCGGAGCCTGAACCTTCTCGCGAACCCGAAACGCCGCAATCAAATGATTTTCCGGATATTCCAACTCAAAATGACGTGCCGAGCCGCGAAGGCGACCAGGCTAAGGAAAGATAACATGGCAGAAATCGGACGAGTTATAAAATTTTACAACAGTTTCTTTTTCGTAAAGGTCGGCGACGAAATTATTCCCTGCAAACTGCGCGGATTACTTAAGCGCGATAAAAAAATTGGGAGCGCGGTTTATGTTGGTGACTTCGTGGAAATTTCTAGATTGAAAGATAAAAGCGGCGTGATTGAGAGAGTTCAGTCGCGCCGAAATATTTTGATACGCCCTTCGATAGCCAATGTTGACAGAGTGATTTTAACGTTCGCAGTTGACGCGCCGAAATTGCATCCGCTACTGCTGAACAGATTTTTAGTTTTGGCGGAAAAATCCACGCTTGCCGAGATAATAATTTGCATTAATAAGATTGACTTAATGTCTAAGGAAAATTTTTTATCGGAATATGAGCCGCTGTATAAAATTCTTCGGACATCGACGATAAAGGGCACGGGCATTGATGAGCTTAAGAAAATTTTAGCGTCGGGCGTAACGGTTTTTGCGGGTCCGAGCGGCGTCGGGAAGTCATCATTGCTTAACGCCGTCGATAAAAGTTTAAAGCTCAAAGTCGGCAAGGTTAGCGAAAAAATTCTGCGCGGCAAGCACACGACGCGAATTTCCGAGCTGATAGAATTTGGCGGCGGCTTTTTGGTAGATACGCCCGGTTTCAGCGCGGTTGATTTAACGGAGGCGGGGCTTGATAAAAAAAATTTGTGGCATTGCTTTAAAGAGTTCGCGCCCTTCGCGGCAAGCTGTAAATTTTTAAATGGTTGCAGTCACAGCCACGAGCCGGATTGCGGCGTTAAATCGGCAGTCGAACGCGGAGAAATTTTGCGCGAACGCTACGAATCGTATCTAACATTACTTGAGGAAGTTAACATATAGAAATTTTTGGCAGGATATTTTCAAAGTCAACCAGAATTAAAAAGAAAAATTTTCGTGGGAGGTTAAAATTTTGGTTCACATAGTAATTGATTTGGAAATGAATCCCGTCAATAAAAGTTTTAAAGATGTGCGCAGGTTCACTACCGACGAGGTTATAGAAATTGGCGCGGTCAAGCTCGACGACAATTATAATATGGTCGATGAATTTCAATGCTACGTCAAGCCCGAATACGGCGAGATAACCAAGCACATAACAAAATTGACGGGAATAACCCAAGAGACTGTTGCCGATAAGCCGACGTTCCCAAAGGCTTTCCAAGATTTTATGGATTGGATAGGTACGTGGGACATGCGGCTTTACTCGTGGAGCAATTCCGATATAAATCAACTGCGCGACGAATGCCGATTTAAAATTCCCGGTTATGACGTTGGAAAATTGGAGCGTCAATGGCGAGATTTGCAAAAGGCGTTCGACGACAGAATCGGATTGCACAGCAGTTTAGCATTAAAACACGCAATCGGCGCGATGAATCGTGACTTTGAAGGGACGCAACACACAGCTCTAGCAGACGCGGCAAATACGGCGGCAATTCTGGCGTTGTTGCAGAATGACGAAGAATTTTTCCGAGTTATGCAACCGGTGATTGACTTGCTTAAGCCCAAAGAACTTTCGCAATCAATCGGCGACCTCTTCCCCGAATTAAGCAAATTGAAACTTGGTGATTGACATGAAGACGTTAGGAATATTAGGACCGAAGGGCACACATTCAGAGGAGGCGGCACTTTGGCTGAAAAAATTTTTACGGGAAGATTTTAAGTTGGAAATCTGCGCGGACATCTTCGACGTATTAACGGCAGTTAAGGAACGGAGATTGGACGCGGGATTAGTTCCCGTCGAAAATTCGTTGGAAGGCTCGATAAATATCACGCTCGACACGCTGGCAAGAAGCGACACTTTAACAATTTCTCGCGAACTCGTTTGGCAAGTAAAAAATTTTCTAATGACAAAACCGCTCGTTGACGTTAAGGACGTTAGAAAAATTTTTTCACACACGCAACCGCTTGCACAGTGCAGAAAGTTCTTACATAAAAATTTCCCCGACGCCGAAATTGTCGCGACGACTTCAACCGCTCGCGCCGCTGAACTTGTTGCCAAATCCGACGAAAATTTTGCCGCAATCTGCACTGAACGCGCCGGCAAGTTAAACGGATTGACAATCGCCGCAAAAGATATTCAAGACAATCCGAACAATTCCACGCGCTTTTTTGAGATAACATATCGTCCACGCGATGCCGCTCCGATTGAAACTTTCGACGGCGATAAAGTGCTGATTATCTGCCAAATTGACGGCTCCCGCGCAGGTTCTCTTTGCGATGTGCTTGCTGAATTTGCTAAACGCGGCGTGAACATGACACGGATTGAATCTCGCCCTGCCCGAACGATTTTAGGCGCGTATATTTTTTTCTTCGACTTGGAAACTGACGCTGGCGACGACGCACTCCGCGAATCAATCAAAGCCGTCTACGACAAAAGTATTTGGCTAAAAAATTTGGGTTGTTTCCCAGTTATACAGGCGTAAAAAAATCCCTCTCAATCGGGAGGGACTTTTTTATTTAGTCAGTTCGATAAAAATTTCTTCCAAAGATTTGCCCGCGCAGAGAGTCGCTTTAAAAGCGACGGAACAGCGGACGCGATTTGCCGTTTAAACTTTTCAGCTTATCGCCGCGCTTTGAAAAATTTATTTTGTAAGCTTGATAAAAACTTCTTCTAAAGATTTTCCCGCGCAGAGATTTTCCGTCGTGTTAAGCGCAACTAATTTTCCACGATTTAAAATTGCCACGCGGTCGCATAAAAATTCCGCTTCCTCTATGTAGTGCGTCGTCAACACGATTGTAATTCCCTGCGCCTTTAAATTTTTTATCAACGTCCAAATTTTATGGCGAACTTGCGGGTCGAGCGCAACGGTCGGTTCGTCTAAGAATAAAATTTTCGGTCGGTGAATCAATGCGCGGATAATTAATAACCGTCGTTTCATGCCGCCCGATAATTGCCGTACAAAAGATTTGCGAACTCTTTCAAGCTCCACGAATTTTAAAAGCTCGTCAATGCGCTCGCGTCGTTCAAGTTTTTTTAGGTGGTGAAGTCTCGCATGCAGTTCCAAATTTTCCTCAACCGTCAAGTCCTGGTCGAAGTTCAAATGTTGCGGCACCAATCCCAGCAAACTTTTGATAAAAATTTCGTTGCCGTGAATTGTCCGCCCCTCATAAAAAATTTCGCCCGCCGTCGGTTTTAATTGGAGCGTCAACATTTTTATAGTTGTAGTTTTGCCCGCGCCGTTCTTGCCTAAAAGTCCAAATACTTCGCCGCGCTCAATCGTAAAACTTAAATTATCTACTGCCCGCACTGTACCGAAAATTTTTTCCACGTTAACAAGCTCAAGCACATTTGCACCTCCGAAAAATAGTTGCAAGATTAATTTCCGCACTGTACAATATAAATCAGAATTATTATATAAAATTTTTTGGGGTTATACAATTAAAGGAAGTGGTTCAAATGGAGCTGAGGCAACTTGAGTATTTTCAGATGGCAAGCCGTTTGAAGAATATTACACGTGCCGCGCAGAGACTTCGAGTTTCACAACCTAACATTACCGTCGCGATAAAAAAATTAGAGGCGGAATTGGAAGTGCAACTTTTCGACCGCAGTCAAAAACAGCTAACCTTGACGCCCGAAGGCAAAGTTTTTCTCAAGCGAATCGAAATCGCGTTGCGGAATATCGACGACGCAATTTTAGAAGTCAACGATTATAAGCAGTTGCAAAAGGGAACAATTAAAATCGGAATCCCGCCGATGATGGGCGCGTATCTCTTCCCGAAAGTTTTTTCCGGCTTCCGGCACCTGCACCCAAATCTTGACGTGTTACTTTACGAGGAAGGCTCGCTGTCCATTCGCGAAAAATTGGAAAGCGACGAACTCGACTTTGGAATTATACTTGTTCCCGCGTTAACGCCAAATCTCAACGTCTTAAGAATGAGCCGTAATCAATTAATGGTTTGCGTAGCGCAAGATAGTCCGCTCGCCAGAAAAATAAAGATAAAACCTGCGGATATTGCCGCCTCCGATTTAATCATGATGAAGGAAGGTTCCTATTTGCGCGAAGTCGTTCAAAGCAAATTGACTGCGCTAAAAATTTCGCCGCGAACTGTGCTTGAGTCGGGGCAAATCGTCACGATTAAAGGACTTGTAGAACATAAAGTTGGAATAGCATTTCTACTGGATTTTATATGCGAGAATTCAGCGGGCATTAAAGCAATCCCGTTTTCCGAGCCGATATTCGTTGACATTGGCTTAGCGTGGAAAAAAGAAAAATACGTCTCTAAGGCGGCGCAAGCATTCATAGATTTTTGTAAACAGCCGCTGTAAAAAATATTTTTGACCGAAAAGAGCCGCTCGATTAAAAGTCGGGCGATTCTTTTTTGCAGGAAAAATTAAAAGCTTGTCTAATTTATACAGTCACTTTTATCACAAAAATTTTTACAGGGGGTGCACAGTTTATGGGCAAGTTGGTAGTTATCGAAGGTTCAGACGGTTCAGGCAAGGCAACGCAGACGAAAAAACTTTACGAACGTTTGCGCGATTTGGAAGTTAACGTGAGGCGCGTGAGCTTCCCCAACTATGAGTCCGAATCTTCCGCGTTGATTAAGATGTATCTGCGCGGGGATTTCGGAGGCGACGCGGAGGCTGTCAACCCCTATGCGGCGGCGGCTTTTTATGCCGTCGATAGATTTGCGGGCTTCGGCGAGTGGAAAGATTTTTACGAGCGCGGCGGTTTAATTTTGAGCGACCGTTATGTTGGCTCGAATATGGCGTATCAAGCGGCTAAGTTCAAAAAGAAAACCGAGCGCACAAAATTTTTGGCGTGGTTGGACGATTTGGAATATGAACGTTTCAAGTTGCCGCGCCCCGACATGACGATTTTCCTTGACATGCCGCCCGCAATTAGTGCCATTCTTCGCAGGGAACGTGGACGCGAGGACATTCACGAAAGCGACGCCGAATATATGAGCAAAATTTACAACGTCTACAAGGAAATCGCGCAGAAATTTGATTGGAAAATTGTTTCTTGCGCCGATAAAAATTTCGCGCGTAGCACAACTGATATTCACGAAAATATTTTGGCTCTCGTCGAAGAGCTGTTAATAGAAAAATTTGATCCCGTCGATTAATTTTAAGCCGCCGTAATTTTTAGGGAGGTATCCGTCATGAAAATTTTTAGTTTAACAGTGCTAATGGTGCTGATGATATGTTCAACGACCTTTGCACAAGAAATCCCGCCGCCAATAATATCAGTTAGCGGCGAGGGAATAGTTGAAGCGCAACCCGACCGCGCAACAATTTCCGTCGGCGTCGTCACACGAGCAAAAAATCCGTCTGAAGTGCAATCCGCCAATGCAAAAGCGGCAACTTCGGTAATCAATTCGATAATCGCGCTGGGAGTTGAGCGCAAAAATATTTCGACTGGCAACTACAACTTTAATCCGGTTTATCGTCACACTGACAACGGCAAAAGAATTCTTGACGGCTACGAGGCGTCCAACTCTGTTACGGTTATCGTTGACGATTTAAATCTTGTCGGGAAAATTATCGACACGGCGTTAAATCACGGGGCAAATCGCGTAGACAGTTTAAATTTCGGCTTGCGCAACAAGACAGCTTATCAGGACGAAGCTTTAAGGCTCGCAGTTCTCGACGCAAAACGTAAAGCGGAAGTTGCCGCCTCCGCTTTAGGAAAAAGTATTTTAAGTATTCGTTCCGTGTCGATTCAGAGAAATTCGATTGAAACGCCGCGTAATTATAAAGTGGCGCGTTCAATGGCAATGGAAGATGCCGCCGAATTTGAAACGCCGATTGAGAGCGGAACTTTGACTTGTGCGGCAAGCGTTCACATTGAATTTATAATCAGTCGCTAAATTTTTCAGTACAGAATCAAAGTCAATGCAATTAGTGTAAGGACAGCTGCCTCGACAAAATTTAGGAGTTGTCCGATATTTTTTTTGCGTAGGAGTAAATTTCTCACTCGGCCAGCGAATATTGCGATTGCCGAAAAAATCATCAGAGCCTGCGCGGCGAACATGACGCCTAAAAATAAAATCGTCAAGCTTGCGCCCGAACTCGACAAGTTAACAAATTGCGGCAAGAACGCCAAAAAGAATAATAAAACTTTTGGATTTAGGACGTTCATCAAGACGCCGCGTTTATAAAGTGCCGTCGAAGAAAATTTTTTATCTGCTCGCGACAGAGAAATTTTTTTGCCTGCCCGCGCAGATTTAAATGCTCCGAACGCTAAAAATAACAAATAAGCCGCGCCGAAAATTTTTAGCAGTAGCATTGCCGTCGCCGAAGATTTTATAAACGCCGCAACACCGACCATTACCAGCGTTGTGTGAAAAACTATGCCGCTCACCAATCCGCAAGCTAAAATTATTCCGGCTTTTGCACCGTCGGATAAACTTTTCGTCAGCAAATATAAAATGTCAGGTCCCGGCGCAAGCGTCAGCAAAATCGACGCCGTTAAAAAATATATAAACGTTGAACTTTCCAAATTAAACACCTCCGCGCAGATTATATCATAGCTTGACAAGCGCGGCGCGGGCAGTTAGTATGGAAAAAAACTTTTGAAATCAGGTTGAGTAATGTTTACGTACCCGCTCGATATAATTATGGTTCCGATTCAAGCCGTGCTGTTCGTGTTCACTTTCTATCTTTGTTTAATAGGATTCTTCGGCATGTGGCGACGGCGCGAGATTAAAATTAAAACTCCGCAAAAAAAATTCGCCGTGATTGTCGCCGCTCACAACGAAAGCGCAGTTATCGAACCGCTGATTAAAAATTTAAAGTCGCTTGATTATCCCGACGAACTCTACGACATTTACGTTATCGCGGATAATTGCACTGACAACACCGCCGAAATTGCCGCGAACGCCGGCGCGATTGTCTGCAAACGAATTGACGAAACTAAAAAATCCAAAGGCTTTGCAATGGAATGGATGTTCGCAAAACTTTTTGAAATGGAGAAAACCGGCAAGATTTATGACGCCGTGACAGTTTTTGACGCGGATAATCTCGTTCACCCGAATTTTTTAATGGAAATGAATAATCGTCTCTGCAAGGGCGATAAAATTATTCAAGGCTTCCTCGACGCAAAAAATCCTTACGACACGTGGGTTTCTGGAACTTTTGCGATTGCGTTTTGGGTTATTGATTACGTGTCACACCTCGCCAAAACGAATTTGGGTTTGTCGGCGGTTTTGGGCGGTACAGGTATGTGCATTACTATCGACGTGTTGAAAAAATATGGCTGGCGAGCAACTTGCTTAACGGAAGACATGGAATTTACGATGAAGTCGCTCGCCGAAGGTTTGAAGACGACTTGGGCGCACGACGCCATTGTTTACGACGAAAAGCCGCTGACATTTGCGCAATCGTGGACGCAGAGAAAACGTTGGGCGCAAGGTCAATTCGACGTGGCGCATCGCTTTATTCCTAAAATGCTCCGCGAGGGTTGGCGGCGTAAAGATATTCGCATGTGGGACGGTTGCCTTTATCTTTTGCAACCGCATTTTTTAATGTTGTCGTCGTTTTTCTTCCTGATGAGTTATATTCAACTTTTCGTCGGCACACTTTACACAAATATTTATTCCGTTCTACCGTCGCAAATTTTAATGGTGATAATGGTCGCGCAATACGTCCTGCCGATGATTATACTAATCAAAGTCCGAGCTAAATTAAAATCGTGGTGGTATCTGCTCTTCTACCCGTTGTTTATCTATTCGTGGATACCGATAATTTTCTTAGGCTTCATACACCGCAACGAACACGAATGGGCGCACACCAAACATACGCGCTCCATGAGCTACGACGATTTTGTCAAGAAAAGAACTTACTAAATAATTCCCTGCTTAACGAGGTAAGTATAAATTCCGCTGTCTTCGTTTGAATCCGTGACGTTGGCGGCTAATTTTTTCACGGCGTCGGGAGCATTCGCCATAACCACACTTTGCGGAATAAGTTCTAGCATTTCAGTATCGTTGTAGTTGTCGCCGAATGCAATCGCCTCGTCAAGCGTAAATCCGTAGTGTTTAAGTAAAACTTTAATGCCCGTCGCCTTTGAAACGCTTTTATCCATAATCTCCAAAAGATACGGCGCACTGCGGACGACGTTAAGCGCGGGAAATTTTTTACCAAGTTCACGTTCCATTTCCTCACAAGTTGGCGGCTCGCAGATAATCATAATTTTATTCGGGAAAATATTTTCGTTTAAAAGTTTATCGAAATTCGCAACTTCAGCTGTCGCGCCGGTTATGTCCATTTCAAACTGAACGCGCTTATCAATCGCCTCGACGAACCAGCGACGCCCCGAATAATAATTTATCGAAATGTCTTTCCAACGATTCATTTCCGCCAAAACGCCCTGCGCGTCGTCAGCGGCAATTTTTTTGTCGAAAATAATTTCTTCGTCTTCAGTCAAGACAAATCCGCCGCCATAACTGATAACTGGCGTGTGCGTCATGCCGATTGCGTCAGTTATCGGGTAAATTGCTTCTGGCATTCGCGCGGAGACGAAGACAAATTTTAATCCCTTAGCGACGACATCTTTAATCGCCTTGTAATGAAGTTCAGTCGCCGTCTTATCATCTTTAAGAAATGTGCCGTCAATGTCGGAGAGAATTATTTTAATCATGTCAATCCTCCTTGTAACCGTTCGGGTGAGACTTATGCCAATTCCACGCCGTCGCGATAATTTTTTCCACATCATCAAAACGCGGCGTCCATTGCAAAATTTTCCGTGCCTTCTCGCCTAACGCAATTAATCTTGCCGGGTCGCCCGGTCTACGCGCTCCAAGCTCTTTTTTTATTTTCAAGCCCGTAACTTTTTCCGCCGCGTCGATAATTTCCTTAACCGAAAAGCCATGTCCTGTTCCCAAGTTGAAAAAATTTGATTCGCCGCCGCCGCGCAGATAATTTAACGCGCAAATGTGAGCGTTCGCCAAATCGAGGACGTGAATATAATCGCGAATGCAAGTGCCGTCAGGCGTCGGATAATCATCACCAAAAATCGTAATGTGATCGCGCTTGCCGAGTGGAACTTGTAAAATCAGCGGGATTAAATGCGTTTCGGGGTGATGATCTTCGCCGATTGAGCCGTCCAAACTCGCGCCGCTCGCATTAAAATATCTCAAGCTGACGTAGCGAACGCCTTGCGCCGCACTGACCCGACGAATCATCATTTCCATTATCAATTTCGAGTCGCCGTAAGGATTCACAGGAAAAGTTGCGTCGCCCTCGTCAATCGGAATTTTTTCCGGCTCACCATAAACCGCCGCGCTTGAACTGAAAATAATTTTATCAACGCCGCATTCCGTCATTGCTTCCAATAAAATCTGCATACCGTAGACGTTATTATTAAAATATTTTAGCGGAAGTTTGACGCTTTCGCCCGCCTCAATAAATGCCGCAAAGTGAAATACCGCCTCAATTTTATTTTCGGCAAAAATTTTTTTTAGCGCGGCTTTGTCTCTGATGTCGCACTCGTAAAATTTCACGGCGGGAATTGCCTCGCGATGTCCCGTACTTAAATTGTCGGCGATAATTACTTCCTCGCCCGCCGCTAAAAGTTCCCTGACTGTGTGCGAACCAATATAGCCCGCGCCGCCACAAACTAAAACTGCCATTCAAATTCTCCTCTCGAAATTTTGTTAATAGTTTATCATGCTTGAGCAGTTTTTAAAAGCGGCTTGCAAAGTGTAAAAAGTATGATAAAATGTTTTCGCTTAGCGCAGGCAGAAATTTCTAAGTAAAGAAGGGAGCAACCCTAAATATGTTTGGTGGTTTATTTGGAGGCTTTTCGCACGACATGGGAATTGACCTGGGAACGGCAAATACTCTCGTGCACGTCAAAGGTCGTGGGATTGTCCTGCGTGAACCTTCAGTCGTAGCGATAAAAAGTGATACGGGCGATGTTTTAGCTGTAGGCGAAGAGGCAAAACAAATGATAGGTCGTACGCCCGGAAATATAATTGCGATTCGCCCGATGAAAGATGGAGTCATTGCCGATTTTGACGTAACTCAAGCAATGCTCAGATATTTTATTTGCAAGGCAATGAATTCTAAATCGTTCGTGCGTCCGCGAGTAGTTGTCGGCGTTCCAAGCGGCGTCACAGAAGTTGAAAAGCGTGCAGTTATTGACGCGGCAACACAAGCTGGTGCTCGTGAAGCTTATCTTATCGAGGAGCCAATGGCGGCGGCAATCGGCGCGGGTCTTCCCGTCGAAGAGGCAACTGGCAATATGGTCGTCGATATAGGCGGCGGCACTACCGAAATTGCTGTAATATCTTTGGGCGGTATTGTCGTTAGCAAGTCAATTCGTGTCGGCGGCGATGAAATGGATTCTTCGATTATTCAGTACATAAGACGCCTTTATAATTTGATGATTGGCGAGCGCACGGCAGAGGAAATTAAAATTAATATCGGCACCGCGATTATCACGCCCGATAAAGATAAAGCTATGACGATTCGCGGGCGCGACTTGCTTAGCGGCTTGCCAAAAACCGTCGAAGTTAAATCTAGCGAGATTCGCGAGGCTCTAGCAGACCCGATATTTAAAATCGTTGACGCGGTTAAGGGCACGCTTGAGAGGACTCCGCCCGAACTTGCGGCAGATATAATGGATCACGGAATTATGATGACGGGCGGCGGCGCACTCCTTGCTAATCTCGACAAATTAATTTCAAAGGAAACGGGAATGCCGGTAATAATCGCTGATGACGCGCTGAGCTGTGTAGGCGAAGGTACGGGCAAATCCCTTGAGAATATGAACTTGCTTAAACGGGTCGTCATGACGTCTAAAAAGTTGAGACAATGAGCAATAAACTTCGCAAGGAAAAACAGACGGCAAAAAAAATTATCGCGCTGATTTTTGTATTTATCAGCGTGTTTTGTTGTGTATTCTTCGCGGCGCGTGGCAAATTCAATACGCGGGCAACTGACGGCGTCGCAATGGCAATTATGGCACCATTTCAACGCGCATTTTCTTGGGCGGGCAGTCAATTAATTTTTATAAGAGATACTGTCAAGGAAATTTCTCATCTGCACGAACAGAATAAACAGTTGCGCGAGGAAGTTGAAATTTTACGGGCGCAGAATTTAACGGCGTCGGAATATGCTTCGGAAAATCAGCGGCTTAGAAATTTGCTGGGTTATAAACAAACGGCAGTTCAATTCGATTTAGTTGCGGCAAGTGTCATCGGGCGCGAGTCGGCGTCGTGGTCAAGTGTAATTGTAATTAATCGCGGAACGTTGGACGGCGTGGCAAATAATATGGCGGTTGTCACGGAAATGGGTTTAGTCGGGCATGTCAAGGAGGCGGGCGTAAGTTCGTCGAAAGTTCAGCTGTTGATTGATCCGCGTTCGTCTGTTGGCACGATTATTCAACGTCCAGAGTCGCGAGTAGCTGGCATTGTCGAAGGCGACGTTAAAAATCCGAGCTATCCGCGCATGGTTAATATTCCTAAAGATTCGGACGTTAAAGTTGATGATATGGTTGTCACGTCGGGTTTTGGCGGCGTTTATCCTAAAGGGCTTGTCGTCGGCAAAATTATCGAAATGCACAACGAGGAAGGCGGGCTTTTGATGTACGGCGTGATTGATACTTCCGTTGACTTCCAAAAGTTAGAGGACGTGGCAGTTATAGTTGCGTCGCGTGAGGCTCCGCCCGAACCGATTCAACCGCCAACACAGACGCCTGGCACTGAAACGGATCCTTACGAGACGGCTGAAAAACTTCAACAGGCACAACAGCAAATCCAAGACGCTCAACAACAGATTCAGGACGCACAGCAACAACAACTTCAAGAGGCGGGCTACGTCCCCGAAGATACACAACAGCAAACAGAATTCGAGGAGGCGACGCGATGAGGGCTATTGGGCTTTGGGCAATGGTGCTTATATTGCTCTACGCCCTGCAAACGTCGCTGTTAACGTTCGTGAGTTTCGACGGCTTCAGCGCGAATTTAATGTTGTTAATGACGGTATCAGTTGCATTCCTGTGCGGACATGAGAAGGGCGCATTTTTCGGATTTATGGCGGGGCTGTTGCAGGACGCGACGACGGGTAGTTATTTTGGCTTGGCAATGTTCAGCTACATGACGATAGGACTTATCTTCGGTAAATTTTCCGTCAACCTTTTCCGCGACCAATCACTTTTGCCGGTGATAAGTTCAATTCCCGCGCTGGCTTTGCACTTCGCGATAACTATAGCTTTTTTATTTATGTTAGAGCTACAAATTGACTTGATAAAATTTTGGAAGTTTGACTTTTGGCCAATGGCGATAATGCAAGTTGTGCTTGCCTACCCAATACACAGGCTTGTTTTGTCGCTAAACGAATTATCTAAACGACGTTAGGGGGAAAAATTTTTTATGAAGATAAGCGAACAGGATATTAAAACAGTTGCGAGCTTGTCGCGGCTGAAAATTCGCGAGGACGAAAAAGACGACGTACTTTTTCAGCTGAACAAAATTTTAACTTACGTGGAAAATTTGCAGGCACTCGACACGACGAACGTTGAGCCGACGACTTACGCCTTGCCAATGCAAAATGTTTTCCGCGAGGATAAAGTTAAGCCGTCAATCGACAGAAAACTTGCGCTCTCAAACGCGCCACTTAAAGAGGACGGATATTTTAAAGTACCAAAAGTATTGGAGGGTTAATCATGAAAAAATTTTTAGGTGCAACTTTCTTGGCAGGAACTTTGCTTTTCAACACGGTGTCAACTGCGACCGCCGCGCCCGCGCAGGATAAGGAAACTATTTATCAAGTTGCTTTGCTTCAATCGTTGGCAATGGGCTACTTCGATGGCTCAATCAGTGTCAAGGATTTGAAAAAGCACGGCGACACCGGAATCGGCACGTTCGAGGGACTTAACGGCGAAATGATTGTTCTTGACGGTGTTGTCTATCGCGCAAATCAAGATTTAAAGATAAACGTCATGGACGACAAGGAAACCGTTCCGTTCTCCAACGTGACTTTCTTTGAGAAAGATTTTTCCGTCAAGCTCAACAACGTTGCCGACAAAGCCGCGTTTGAAAAAATTTTAAACGAACACGTCAATAAACACGGGCGCAATAGTTTTTACATGGTAAAAGTTAGCGGTACTTTCAATGAAATTTTGATACGTAGCGAGGCAGGCACGAAGGAACCTTATCCGACTTTGGTCGAGGCTTTGAAGACTCAAAAAGAAATTTCTCCTAAAAATGTCAGCGGCACGGTTGTCGGCTTGTATTGCCCCGATTTTATGAGTTCGCTCAATTCGACGGGCTGGCACTTCCACTTTATCACGGCTGATAAAAAAATCGGCGGGCACGTTCTCGATTTGAACTTGAAGAGCGGCGAGGCACAATTCGATAAAACCGACGCTTTCAAAATGGATTTGCCGACGAAGAAAAATTTCCATAATTTGAACTTCAAAACCAACATGACGGAAGATATTCGCAAAGCTGAACAGGACGTTCAAGGGGGAAAATGATTTGGCTTTATACGATAAAACTGCACACGAGTTACACGAACTTTTAACGACCAAAAAAATTTCTGCGACGGAATTAACAGCTGATGTTTTTTCGCAGATTGATAAAATGGAAGATAAAATCGGCGCGTACATTACACTAACTCGCGATAAGGCGGAGGCAAACGCTAAACTCGTTGACGAAAAAATTGCTCGCGGCGAAGAAATTTTCCCGCTTGAAGGCATTCCCTGCGCGATTAAAGATAACATTTGCACCAAAGGTATCAAGACAACTTGCGCGTCGAAAATTCTTGAGAACTTTATCCCGCCCTATGACGCAACAGTTTATCAAAAACTTGTCGCGCAGAATTCAATAATCGTTGGCAAAGCTAATCTCGACGAATTCGCTATGGGTAGCTCAACTGAAAACTCCGGCTTTCACACGACACATAATCCGCACGATTTGGAACGTGTACCGGGCGGCTCAAGTGGCGGCTCAACAGCGGCGGTTGCGGGCGGCGAGGCAATTTTCGCGCTCGGTTCGGATACGGGCGGTTCTATTCGTCAGCC
This sequence comes from Selenomonadaceae bacterium, assembly GCA_017428215.1. Lineage (GTDB taxonomy): Bacteria > Bacillota > Negativicutes > Selenomonadales > Selenomonadaceae > Quinella. Next base: position 18,818 of record JAFRRH010000022.1, on the reverse strand, counting down.
GGCGAGTTTCTGCGGCGTCGTCGGATTAAAGCCCACTTACGGCAGAGTTTCACGTTATGGGCTTGTTGCGTTCGCCTCGTCGCTTGACCAAATTGGTCCGATAACTCGTGACGTGACGGATTGCGCCTTAGTGTTAAATGCGATTTGCGGGCACGATGATATGGATTCGACCTCGACCGCCGCGCAGGTTCCCGACTTTACTAAAAGTTTAGTTGCTGATGTTAAGGGTTTGAAAATTGGCTTGCCTAAAGAATATTTCGTTAAAGGTATCGACGCCGAAATTGAGACCGCCGTCCGCAATGTCGCGAAAAAATATGAATCACTCGGCGCGGAGATTGTCGAAATAAGTTTGCCGCATACCGAATACGCCATTGCGACTTACTATCTGATTGCGCCCGCCGAAGCCGCCACAAATCTTGAACGCTACGACGGTGTAAGCTACGGTGCTCGTGTTGACGGCGCGGACGTTGTTGAGATGATGACAAATACTCGCACGGAAAAATTCGGCGCGGAAGTCAAGCGGCGCATTATGATTGGCAACTACGCACTAAGCGCGGGTTATTACGACGCTTATTATCTTAAGGCGTTAAAAGTTCGCACGCTGATTCAAAAAGATTTCACCGACGCTTTTAAAAATGTTGATTTAATCCTTACACCGACTACGCCCAATGTCGCGTTCAAAATCGGCGAAATGGTTGCTGACCCGCTCAAAATGTATCTACAAGACATTTGCACAGTACCGGTAAATATTGCGGGCTTGCCGGGCATTTCCGTTCCATGCGGTGTTGCGAAAAATAATTTGCCGATTGGTTTTCAGTTAATTGGTAAAGCACTCGACGAGGAAACAATTTTAAAAGCGGCGTTCACTTACGAACAAAGCTTGTAATTTTCAAACGATTATGATAGTATAATCCGCGTTTCATAAATAAATAGGAGGTTAAAATTTTGAAACTTACCCAAAAAAAGATAGACGATTATCAGATTGAATTGACCGTAGAGGTAGAGGCGGCAGAATTTTCTAAGGCAATTACACGCGCAACTAAAACGCTCGGCGAACGTGTGACAATTCCTGGTTTCCGTAAAGGTAAAATCCCGCAAAAAATTCTTGAACAACATTTCGGCAAGGACGCGATTATTAACGAGGCAAGCAATATGCTCGTGCAAAGTTCGACGAAGCAAGCTCTTCAAACGTTGAAATTGCGCCCCGTCAGCGAGAATAAAGCGGATGTCGTCACGAACGAAGAGGGCAAGGATTTTGTCTTCACGTTGACATTTACGCCATTTCCGGAAGTTAAGCTCGGCGAATATAAAAATCTTGAGGTTGAAAAAGTTGTTGAACCTGTCACCGATGAGGACGTTGATAAACAAATCGAGGCAATGCGTGCTCATCATGCTAACTTAATCGACGCGGCAGAGGGTGACGCTATTGTTGACGGCGACTTTATAACGCTTGACTACACGGGCACTATTGACGGCGAAAAATTTGCGGGCGGCGAAGCTAAGGACGCGCCTTTGGACATTGGCTCGCATAAATTTATCGGCGACTTCGAGGAGCAACTTATCGGCGCGAAAGTCGGCGAGGAGCGTAAAGTTAATGTCACTTTCCCTGAAGATTACCACGCTAAAAATCTTGCCGGTAAAGATGCCGAATTCGCTTGCAAAATCAACAGCATTAAGCATAAAGAACTGCCCGAACTCAACGACGAGTTTGTTAAGAAAATTAGCACGTTCCAAACTCTTGACGAATACAAAGCTAACATTCGTAAGAATATGGAAGATGCCGCCGAACGCCGCGCAGTTGAAGCTCAACAAGAGGCGGCTATTGATAAGGCTGTCGCGAACATGACGGTTGACTTGCCGCCCATAATGATTGATAATCGCGTGTCGCAAATGATTAATGAAATGACTACGCAACTGAAATCGAGCGGCATGACGCTTGAACAGTACATGGCGTTTTCGGGCTTGGATATAGACAAGTTGCGCGAAAATTATCGTGAGACGGCGGAAAAACAAGTTTTGCGGAACATTATGCTTGAGCGCGTGGCAATGGAGGAAAAAATTTCTGTCAACGGAGCCGAACTCAACTTTGAAATTGCAATGATGGCGCAAATGTATCGCACGCCGCAGAAACAAATTGAGAAGTATTTAAAAGAGAACGGACAACTTGAAACTCTTGCCGGCAACATTCTCATTCGCAAGGCGCGGAAATTTATAATCGACAACATGGCTGGCGCAAAAGACGCGGCACCTGTCGAAGCTAAAAAAGAGGCGGAACCTGCCGAAGCTAAGACAGAACCTAAAGACGTGGCTCCTGCTGAAGAGACAACCGAGACTAAAGAGAACTGAAAATTTTAAGGGCGTGAAGAAAAAATCTCCCGCCCTTTTTTGAAAAAATTTTTGAGGTGAAAATTATGGCTTATTATGTGCCAATGGTTATTGAAAAGACTAGCTACGGCGAACGTGCTTATGATATTTATTCCCGCTTGCTTAAAGATAGAATTGTTTTCTTGGGCGGTCCGATAACCGACGATGTAGCAAATTCCGTTGTTGCTCAGCTCCTCTTCCTAGAAAGCGAAGACCCCGACAAAGATATTCACCTTTATATTAACAGTCCTGGCGGCGTCGTCACGGCTGGGCTTGCGATTTACGATACAATGCAGTATATTAAACCCGACGTTTCAACGATTTGTATCGGACAAGCGGCGAGCATGGGAAGTTTGCTTTTAACGGCTGGTGCTAAAGGTAAAAGATTTGCCTTGTCGTTGGCGCGGATTATGATTCATCAACCTTTAGGCGGCGCAAGTGGACAGTCAACCGATATTCAAATTCAGGCGCGGGAAATTTTGAGACTGCGCGAGGTCGGCAATGATATTCTCTGCCGTCACACTGGTCAGCCGCGTGAAAAAGTTATGGCAGATACCGAACGCGATAACTTCATGACTGCTGAAGACGCTAAAGCTTATGGCTTGATTGATGACGTTATCAGCCGCTTGCCGAAAACCAATGATTAGTTGTCAGTTTTTCTAATAGCTAGAAGCTAATAGCTAACAGCTAAAAAGGGGTGAGAGCGTGTTGAAGTTCGGAAAAGATAATGACGAGTTGAAATGTTCCTTTTGCGGGAAATCCGAACACGTCGTCAGAAAATTAATCGCGGGCAAGGGCGTTTACATTTGCGACAGTTGCGTTGAACTCTGCAATGAAATTCTTCAAAAAGACATGGAAGAGGAAGAAGAATTTATTGTCGGCACGGACAAATTGCCAAAGCCGAAAGAAATTTACGCTCAACTCGACGAATATGTTATCGGGCAGGCGGAAGCTAAAAAAACTCTTTCCGTCGCCGTATACAATCACTATAAACGTATTGGACAAGTTAAAGTTGGCAAAGAGGACGTTGAACTCCAGAAATCAAATATTTTAATGATTGGTCCAACGGGTTGCGGTAAAACTCTTTTAGCTCAAACGTTGGCAAAAATTCTGAACGTTCCGATTGCCCTTGTTGACGCTAATTCTTTAACGGAGGCTGGCTACGTCGGCGAAGATACCGAAGATGTTTTGCTAGCGTTGATTAATGCGGCGCATGGCGATATTTACAAGGCGGAGCGCGGGATAATTTATATAGACGAAGTTGATAAAATTACTCGCAAGCCCGGCATGTATCGCGACATTTCGGGCGAAGGCGTTCAACAGGCTCTTTTAAAAATTTTGGAAGGCACGCGAGTTAACGTCCCAACGCAACAAAATCGACATACACCGGGACCGCCTGAAACTATTCCGATTAACACGAAAAATATTTTGTTCATCTGCGGCGGCGCGTTCAACGACCTTGACCAAATTATTGAGAAGCGCACAAAGGGGAGCCAAGTCGGATTCGGCGCAACAGTTGAGACTAAAGAGGAAAAAAACGTCGGCAAAACTTTAAAAGATGTTCAACCCGACGACTTGATAGAATACGGCTTGATACCTGAATTTGTCGGAAGGTTGCCAATAAGTGTTACACTCGACGCGCTTGACGAAAATGCGTTAGTTGATATACTTACTAAACCGAAAAATGCACTCGTCAAGCAATATCAAAAGCTAATGCAAATGGACGGCGCGAAATTGACTTTCGAGGACGAAGCGTTGAGACTTATCGCTAAAGAGGCAATTCAACGCAAGACGGGAGCGCGTGGACTTCGTTCAATCCTAGAAAAAATTATGCGCAATGTTATGTATGAAGTGCCCAGCGTCGGTGCCAGTACAATTTGCACAGTCACCAAAGAAGATGTTTTGTTCAATCAAGAGCCAAAACTTAGAGCAAATACGCGGAGAATCAGAAAAACAGCTAACGGATAACTTTAAGTGCGGGGTAAAACGGAGCGAAAAATCCTTAACCCCGCTTTTTTGTCAAAGGAGGGATTTTGCATGGCTGAAAAAATAACTTTGCCGCTTGTGCCGCTCAGAGGTATTGTCGTCTTCCCCAATATGATAATGCATTTAGACGTTGGGCGCGAAACTTCAGTTAATGCACTTGAAGCGGCAATGGTCGGCAATCGGCGAATATTTTTAGTGGCGCAAATGGACACAGATAACGATTCGCCAGAAGAGGAAGATCTTTACGCAGTCGGGACAATTTCAGAGATTCGGCAGATAATTAAATTACCCGACGGAAATGTTCGTGTGTTAGTCGAGGGACTAAATCGCGGCGTCATGCGTGAATATCGCGACAGCGAAAAGGGCAATTATGTTGAAGTCGAAATTGAACTCCACGAGGACACTTGGGAAGATACTATGGAGACGGAAGCTCTCGTTCGTGGCGTCGTGCACCAATTCGAGGAATGGGTTAAACTTAGCAAGCGAATTCCTTCTGAAACTTTTGTTGCCGTGACAATTCTGGAGGATTTCGGGCGGCTGGCGGATTTGATTGCTAGCCATTTAAATTTGAAACTTGACACTAAGCAGGAAATTTTAAGTTGCCTTAACGTGGAACAACGACTGGAAAAACTTTACGCTATTTTGGCGCGTGAGTTGGAAGTTTTGCAAATGGAGTCGCAGATAAGCAAGCGCGTCCGCAACCAGATTGAAAAGATTCAAAAGGATCATTATCTGCGCGAACAGCTAAAGGCGATTCACAAGGAACTTGGCGAAGACGAGGACACAGCAGAGGAGGCGTCAGAATTTCGCAAAAAACTTTCGGAGGGCGATTATCCCGAAGAAGTCAAAGCAATAATCGAAAAGGAACTCAAGCGGCTGGAGCGGATACCGTCAATGGCGTCGGAGGGCAATGTCATTCGCACGTATATCGATTGGCTTTTTGATTTGCCTTGGAACGTTTCAACAGATGATTCAATGGACATAACAGAGGCGGCAAAAGTTCTCGACGCGGATCATTACGGTTTGGAAAAAGTTAAGGAAAGAATTTTGGATTTCCTCGCAGTTAAAGCTTTGACTAAAGATAAACCCGCGCCAATACTCTGCTTAGTCGGACCGCCTGGCGTCGGCAAAACTTCTCTGGCGTCGTCTGTTGCTAAGGCAATGGGCAGAAAATTTATTCGGGCGAGTTTGGGCGGCATACGCGACGAGGCGGAAATTCGCGGACATAGGCGGACTTACGTCGGCGCAATGCCAGGTAGAATTATTCAAGGCATAAAGAAAGCCGGCGCGAATAATCCCGTATTCTTGCTTGATGAGATTGATAAGCTCGGCAGGGACGGTTATGCAGGAGATCCTTCGGCGGCTTTGCTTGAGGTGCTTGACCCTGCGCAGAATAATTCTTTTAATGACCACTATATTGATACGCCGTTTGACTTGTCGAAAGTTTTATGGATTGTTACGGCTAACGGTTTAAGCACAGTTCCTAAGCCGTTGCGCGACCGCATGGAAATTATTACGCTGTCGAGCTACACCGAAAACGAGAAATTTGAAATTGCCCGACGCTATCTTACTAAACGGCAGAAAGAAGAAAACGGGCTTAAGGGCGGCGATGTAGTTTTTGCTAAGGGCGTCTTGCAGGAAATTATCAATGAGTATACACGGGAATCTGGCGTTCGTGAGCTAGAAAGATTAATCGGGCGGGCGTGTCGAAAGGCGGCGCGTAAAATCGTCGAAGGTCATGAGGGCGTTGTCTACATTACGAAAAAAAATCTGCGCGACTTTTTAGGTCGTCCGAAATTTTTACAGACGCGAGCAGAAAAGCAACCGCAAATCGGAGTTTCAACGGGTATGGCGTGGACGGAAGTTGGCGGTGATATTCTTCCGACGGAAGCTATCGTACTCAAGGGCAACGGTAAACTTTTATTGACTGGCAAGCTCGGCGAAGTTATGCAAGAGTCCGCGCAGGCAGGCTTAACTTACATTCGCAGTCGTAGCGACTTAATGGAACTTGCCGACGATTTTTACGAAAAAAATGATATTCATGTTCACGTGCCCGAAGGCGCAGTTCCAAAAGACGGACCAAGCGCGGGCATTACAATGGCAACGGCAATGATTTCCGCCTTGACTAAGAAAAAAGTTCGCTCTGATGTGGCAATGACCGGCGAAATAACTCTGCGCGGAAATGTCTTGCCGATTGGCGGGCTTAAGGAAAAAGTTTTGGCGGCTTATCGCGAGGGTATGCACACGATTATTTTGCCTAAAGAAAATGCGCCCGACATTGAAGATATTCCCGCCAGCGTTCGTGAAAAGTTAGAGTTCGTGCCAGTGGAAAATATGGACGAAGTTTTAAAAACCGCGCTCGTTCAGTAAAATAATTTCATACAAATGTTGTAAAAAACTTCCCGACGTTTAAAATGTATTCGTCGGGATTTTTTGTTGAAAAATTTTATCCAAAAAGTCTTGACAAAGCGATGTTTTGGGGGGGATAATGAGTAAATAAATGTTTTTCTGGTTTTAAGAGAGGAGATGATTTTTATGGCTGAAATTTACAACGATAAGTCCAATACGTTATTAAGCGGCACGAGTAGCAACGATTACATTTACAACGGCGGTTTTTGGACTGATATTAGGTGGACTGATCACGACGGCGGCAGTAATGTGACAATCAACACGGGCGCGGGAAATGATTACATTTTCAACCAAAACGCGAACAATGTTTTAATCAATGCTAGCGACGGAAATAATAAGATTGATAACCGGAATGGCTCGTTAGTGGCAATAAACACTGGCTCCGGAAACGATTCCATTTCCAACAACAGCGGTTCACAAGTCACTATAAACAGCGGCGATGGCAACGATTACATATTTAATAGTAGCGAGGGCACGAACGTTACGATAAATGTTGGCAACGGCGAGGATACTGTTTACAACTACGGCGCACAAGTCACAATCGACGGCGGCACTGGCAACGATGACATTACCAATGACGGCGCACAAGTCACAATCGACGGCGGCGCAGGCAATGACAAAATATTAAGCTTTGGAGACTCTGTTACAATCGATGGCGGTACAGGCGACGATAATATCAACAGCCAAGGATACTATTCTTCTGTCAATGCGGGCGACGGAAACGACTATATTTACAACATGGGCTCTTATTCGACGCTCAACAGCGGCACGGGCAACGATACTATTTCTAATGATGATTATTACGGTATGGGTGTGGTTTTCGTCTACAATAAAGGCGACGGCAACGATATTATCTATGGTTTTAAAAAGAATTCAACGCTTTCAATAGGCGGCGGCTCGTATGCGACGGCCAAAAGCGGCAATGATATTATCGTGATGGTCGGAGAAGAAAAAATCAATCTGATTGACGCAGCGCGTTTGTCATCCGGTCTCAATATTGACGGAGTGAAAGCGAACGATTTAATTATCAATTACACGGCAAATACTGTGGTCAACGGCACGAGCTATTCTGAAACGATAAGAAACTATGCGAATGGCACCACAATTTACAGCTATGCAGGCGACGATTTTATTTATAATAGCGGCGATAATGTTTTGTTCGTTTACAATGCGGGTGACGGCAACGACACGATTGAAGGCTTTAACGCCACCAGTAATGTAAAAATCGCGTCGGGCACTGTTGACCTTGCCTACACTTACGATAAAGATACTTTTCTGCAAATCGGCGAAGAGCGTATCATGTTGCAAGGGCTCAATTCTCTTGAAAGTATAAATTTCATAAACGCAAGCGGCGAAGTTGAATCACTTGCCGTTTCCAAAGCAGTTTTAGGTACCGAATCGGGAGATCGTCTGGACGGTAAAGAAAATTATTTAGTTTTGGCTCAAGGCGGTGATGATACAGTTTCTAATAAGTACTCACAAGTCACAATCGTAGGCGGCGCAGGCAACGATTCAATTTATTCAGAAAAAGCCAATGTCTCGATAAGCGGCGGTGCGGGCAACGATACCATTCGGAATAAAACTAGCTATTTAAGCACCTAGCTATTTAAGCACCAAGATAGAAACTGTCAGCAAAACAGTGAAAGTTGAACAGCCCGTTTACGAAACGCAAACCGTCCAAGAGGAATACTACGAAGACGAATACGGCTATGTTGATCAACCTTATAGCGTAATAGAAGTGTACTATCCCAGACCCGGTGACCGCAGGACAAGATTAGTCACAAAATATCGTAAGGTATATCAGCGGATTGGATTTAAGGACACGCCTTCTTATAGAACAGTCACAAAGCAGGTTCAAGTCGGTACAACGACAGTCGATAGTATTGTAACGAGCCAAGTTACTGTTCCTGTTACGATACAAACCCATAACACAAATTCCACGATAAACGGTGGCGCGGGCGATGATTATATCGTCAACGAGGCGGCGAACTTTGTTTACTTCTACGCGGCGGGCGACGGCAACGACACAATCGAAGGCTTTAACGAAGCGAGTAAACTTAGCATTTCGGGCGGCGATTATACGGCGACTGCTAGCGGCAATGATGTTATCTTAAAAGTCGGCGACGGTTCAATTACCCTTAAAGATACCAAAGGCAAGGTTCTCAATATCAATGATAAAGAAACTTTCAATATTAGTTGGACACTCAACGGCACGACAGCAACTTACGGCACTGAAATTGAAGCCTTGATTACGGTAAACGGGGTTAAATCCCTCGATGGGTTAACTTTGGACGGCTCGACGGTTACGGTTGCCAATTCTGCGCTTAATCAAGGCAACGTTACAATCAGCGACGGCTACACGCTCGCCCTTGCTGATGATGTAACAAAAACTTCAACTAGTGCGGCAGGCTGGACGCTAAATAATTCCACTGCAAGTTATAAAACGGCCTCAAATACTGCTGGCTATGAACTGAAAAATAATCAAATCAATTATGTTACAGCGGGCGGCGGCGAAACTTTAGTTACAGTCAACGGCGTAAAATCACTCGACGGGCTTGCGCTTAAAGATAAAGTCGTCACCGTTTCTAAAGCGGCATTGGGCACGAATAAAGTAACAATCAGCGACGGGTATACGCTTGCTCTTGCCAATGACGTTACAAAGACTTCAACGAGTGCGGCTGGTTGGACGTTTAACAATTCGATTGCCACTTATAAAAACGCGGCGACTAATGCCGGTTATGTTTGCGACGGGAAAAATATTTCCTACGTTAATGCAAGCGGCGGAAATGATTTAATCACAGTCAGCGGCGTTAAATCAACCAAAGGGCTTGTCCTTAATGATAATGTCGTCACGGTATCTAAAGCCGCGCTCAATGCTAAAAATGTCACGGTCAGCGACGGCTATACACTCAAGCTTGGCGACAACGTTACAAAGCCGAAAACCACTAAAGCTTGGAGTTTAAGCAAGACAAAGGCGACTTATAAGCAAACAACCGCGGCAGGTTATACCCTCGCAGATAACGCTATAAATTACTCGAAAAAATCTACTGTGACTTTGGCAACTGTTAAAGGGCTTAAGTCGGGACTCAAAGTAAGCGGCGGTAAAATCAGCGGAGTTTCCATTAAAGGCACGACAATCACCTTGTCTAAAGCCGCGCTCGGTACCTCTAAAGTAACAGTCAGCGACGGTTATACGCTCAAACTCGGTTCCAACGTTACAAAATCTAAAACTACTAAAGCTTGGAGTTTAAACGAGACGAAGGCGACTTATAAGCAGACGACCACAGCGGGTTACAATCTTGCGGATAATGCTATATCCTACACTAAAAAATCTACAAAGACTTTAGCAACCGCCACGGGCGTAAAATCTACTAAAGGCATTTCGACGAAAAATAATGTCGTTACGTTGAAAGTAAGCTCGCTTAATAAAAAAGTTACAGTCAACGGTAGCGATTACGAATTTAATTTTGCGTCGGGTGATTACAAGAAAGCCTCGATAGCCGGTAGCAAGAAAGCCGACGTAATTACAAGTCGCGGGAAAAATATTTCTATAAACGGCGGCGCAGGCGACGATACGATTAATTTGCTTGGCTCGGCAACCACAGTGAAAGGCGGCGCGGGCAACGATATTATCAGCGGCAATGGCAAGGGCAATTACAGTCTCTGGGGCGGCGCAGATAATGATACGCTTTATAGCAGTAGCGGTGCCGACAAGTTCATTTACGGTAAAGGCGACGGCAAGGATATTATTTTCGGCTTTGATGATAAAGATACGCTGACTTTAGACAATCTCGACTTTACCCCGTCTTACAGCAAAAATAATGGTACTATCACGTTCAAAGTTGATGACGGGTCGATAACGCTAAAAGAATTCACAGCGACGACTTTTCATATCAACAACGACACTTACAAAATCAGCGGTTCTAAGTTTAAAAAACAATAATCTGCGCGTAAAATTTTCTTCCCGTCGAAAGGCGGGATTTTTTTTGCGCCGAATACAACAATTTTTTCTGAAAAATATTTGAATAAAGCTTTGCACATGATATAATGGCTACGAAAAAATTTTGGAGTGATAAAAATGTTTGGAATAAGCGCGGGAGAATTCGTAATAATTTTAATCGTCGGGCTGATAGTCTTTGGACCTTCCAAGTTGCCGGAAGTGGGACGGGCAATCGGCAAGGGCTTAAGGGAATTTCGCAAGGCGCAGGCGGCACTTTCACAGACGCTGAACGAACCTTTGGAGCCAGAAAAAAAATCGCCGCCTAAACCCACCGAAGAAAAAAAATCAGTTACTGCCGACGATGTTATAAACTTGGCTAAAGAAAGTCCTATTGTCAAGGAGAATCACGATGAAAAAATTTTTAACGGCAATCCTAACAACGTTCCTGCTGTCAACGCCAGCGCAAGCGTTACCAGTTCAGCAAGCAGTTCAAACGGCACTGATAAACAATCCAACCCTCCAACGAACTGAACAATCAATCCGCGTCGCCGAAGAGTCATTAAAATCTGCGCGGGGCAGGAAGGGCGTTTCAGTAAGTGCGTCGGGTAGAGCAAACATTTATAAAATGGAGGGTGTCGAAGAATCCGAAAGTTTATCGACGGGCTTAAGTGCGTCGGTTCCGCTGTATACGGGCAAACGACTTGAGACGGCAATAAAATCGGCGGAATTGGACATTAACATTTCCAAGCTAGAATTTTCGCAGGCGCAGGACGATTTGACTTATCAAGTTGTCACGGCTTACGTTAACGCGCTGGAAAATTTAGCGACGTCACGAGTAAATTTGGAGACGGAAAAAAATTTGTCGGAGCATGAGAGAATGATAGCCGCTCAATACGACGCGGGCGCAAAGGCTAAAATTGATTTGCTTCGTGCGCAGGTCGAGACTAGCAACGCTTTACAAGACGCCGCCCGCTCACATGCCACCTACGAAGTTGCATTGACAAATTTGGCAACGCTTATGTCGACGAATTCAATCGTAGACTTGACCGTCGAGGATTTTGAAACTCATCTTAAACTTGAGGACATAGAAAAATATTTGTCGGAGGCAGATGAAAATCGCCTTGACTTGAAAGCAGACGCCCTTAGAATTGAGCAGGGTGAACTTAACGTTACGAGCGCAAAATCCGGTTGGTTGCCTGAAGTTTCGGCGAGCGTTGGCACAGATTTAAGCGGCACGTCGCGAATATGGCACTTTACGCCGGATGCTTCAGCGGGAGTTTCTGCGTCGTGGAGCATTTTTGATAGCGGTGTAACTCGTGCGGCGGTTGAATCAGCTAAAGTTGAAGTCGAACGCCTTAAACTTGCTATGGACGCCGATTTAGATAGCGTGCACGAAGACGTTGTAACGGCGCATAAAAATTTGAGAATCGCCTTGCTTAGAATGACGACGACGCAAAGAGCGGTTGAACTTGCAGAGGAAGAACGCTTTATTGCAACTGAACGCTACAATGTCGGCGAGGGAATTTTGCTTGACGTTTTGGACGCGGAAGTTGCGCTTTCGACAGCTAAGAAAAATAATGTAAGTGCACGCTATGACGTTATGCGCTACAGTTTCGATTTGGCACATGCGGTTGGAAATACTTTAAAAGCGATTGGGAGTTAATCATGAAGTGGAAAATTTTAATCATCGCGGTTTTGATAATCGGGGCGGCAGTTGGTTACAAATTTTATACAGATAAAGTTGTTGCCGAGACGACTAAGACTTACGAGACGGAAAAAGTTGTTCGCATGGATTTGACCAAAACCGTATCGGCAACGGGCACCGTTCAGCCCCGCGATAGCGTCGAAGTCAGCGGCAAGGTTACGGCGCGTATCCAAGAAATTTTAGTTGAGGAAAATGATCACGTGACGGAAGGGCAAATCGTAGCAATTCTCGACGGTAAAGACTATCAAGCGCAACTCGACCAAGCCAATTTTACGTTAACCAATGCCCGCCAAAAACTTGAACGGACGGATAAACTTTATAAAATCGGCGCGAAATCTTTACAGGAATTGCAAGACGCGCAATACGAATACGACAGAGCAAAATCAGCGGTGGAGCTTGCCGAAGACAACGTTAACCAAACTGTCATAACTGCGCCTATGGACGGCGTAGTTGTCGGCGAGCCTAAAACTCCAGGCACTATGGCGGTTCAAGGCTCGACAAATCCAACTGTTATCATGCGCATTGCCGATTTGAGCGAAAAACTGGTTAAGGCTAAAGTTGACGAAACGGATATTGGTAGTGTACGAGTTGGCGAGCGTGCGACGTTTACAGTTGACGCCTATCCAGATAAAACTTTCCGCGCAGAAGTTATAAAAATTTCTCAAACGGATACGGCAAATTCTTGGGATACAAATTCCTCTTCGACGAGTTCAAATTCAAGCTCAAGCAACGCCGTCATTTATTATTACGTGACGTTTAGCGCACCCGACGATGAAAATCTTTTATTGCCGGCTATGACTGCGCGGCTTGATATTATTGTTGGACAAGTTCGCGACGCGCTCTGCGTGCCGATTAACGCGCTAAAAACTGATACTAAAGGTTCTTACGTCGAAAAAATTACTAAAGACGCGCAAGGCAAGGACGTTGCCGAAAAAGTTTATATAACAGTCGGGCTTTACGGCGAGGAATTTGTCGAAGTCACGGGCGGCGGTTTAAATCAGGGCGATGACGTTTCAACGACCTACGAAGCCGCGCAGAAAACTGTTAATCAAGGCGGCGGCATGGGCGGCGGACGTCGTATGGGCGGTCCTCCGCTCTAAGGAAGTGAAAGTTTTGCTAAGTAATCGGCGGCTCCTGCGAGTTCGATTATTTTTTGAGGGCGCAGTCGTCGGAATATTTACGGGCGCGATTGTGGCAACGTTGAGATTTTTACTCGACGCGGCGGACATTTATCGCCCGATTATTTTTGCACACGTCAACAGCTTAGGAAGAATTTTTTTCGCAATTGGCGTGATGATCTTATTGGCGGCGATTTTATCCAAAGCTGTGAACTTCGACGCGCAAGTTGCAGGGAGCGGTGTACCGCAGTTAAAAGGAATTTTACAAGGGCGGGCGCAGATGATTAAGCCGTTCCGATTGTTGGCGGTGAAATTTTTTGCGACGGTTTTAGGAATAGGCGCGGGCTTATCTTTGGGACGAGCGGGAATCAGCGTACAATTCGGCGCGGCAGTCGGAAATTTTTTCAGCAAGATAATTTACACAAAGAATAAACAGCACGAGGCATTTGAGGGAAATTTTTTATTAACGGCGGGCGCGGGCGCAGGACTTGCGGCGATTTTCAGTGCACCATTGGCGGGAGTAATTTTTTGCATTGAAGAATTGCGCAAAAGATATTCGCAGGAAATTTTAATCGCGGCAGTACCGGCGGCAGTTAGCGCGTCTTTTATCGTGAAAATTATTTTCGGCGTGCGACCGGTCTTTGAGACAATCACAGCGACGCCGCTCCATGTGCCGTCGGTTATGACCGGTCTTGATTTTGAAATGGCAGCAGCAATGAGCGCAACGCCGTTAAAATTCGCCGCGCTTTTTATTTTACTTGGAATGATTTGTGGCGCACTCGGAGCATTTTTTTCCAAAGCGTTAATCTTCGCGCTCAACGCTTACGACGGATTAAAAATTTTCGGCGTAAAAAGATTTGCCGTGCCGTTGCTGTTGGCAATACCGCTCGGAATAGAGTTGCCGCAAATTCTCGGCTGTGGAAATGTTTTAGTTGACGAAATTTTAATATCGCACCCTGCGTTGAGTTTGCTGATAATTTTGCTGGCGGGAAAAATTTTTTATACGCTAATATGTTTTGGCACGAATGCACCAGGCGGATTATTTTTACCAGTTTTAGTTATCGGCGCATTGATTGGAAATATTTTCGCACGAATCGGAAATGCGCTAGATTTTTTCACAGCGGATTGGATAACGCTTTTTATAATCTTTGGAATGGCGGCGTTCTTTGCGGCAGTCGTCAAGGTTCCCGTAACAGGTAGCATTTTAATTTTAGAGTTGACGGGGCAATTTGAACATCTCGTCGGCTTGATAGTCGTATCAGGCGCGGCATTTTTAATTTCGGACTTATGCGGCGGCGAACCAATTTTTTCCGCCATATTGGAGCGTTCGCAAAATAAGACGGCAATCAAAAAGTTTTAGTGTAAAAAATCGTATCAGTTTTTTGTTGAAAAATTTCCGGCACATGTTATAATCAAAAAAAATTTTGGAGGGTTTTAACATGAAGTGGATTTGCAATGTTTGTGGCTACGAGTACGACGAAGAGCAGGGCGACCCCGAAAACGGAATTGAACCTGGCACGAAGTTTGAGGACTTGCCGGAAGATTTTGTCTGCCCGTTGTGCGGCGTCGGTAAAGAAGATTTTTCTAAGGATGAGTAAAATTTTTTCTTAGCCTGTAGCAAATTATGATTCGTTGTGTTACAATAAGCGCAGTAAATTTTTTGAGGAGGCAATTTTAAATGAAAGTAACTGTAGTTGGTTCGGGTAATGTCGGTGCGACCGTAGCAAATGTTCTCGCTACCAAAGGTTTTGCAAGTGAAGTCGTTCTTATCGATATTAAAGAGGGACTTTCCGAAGGTAAAGCAATGGACATCATGCAGACGGCGCATATGCTCAACTTTGATACGACGGTAACTGGTGTGACAAATAACTATGCGGCGACGGCAGGCTCGCAAGTCGTTGTTGTCACTTCTGGCATTCCGCGCAAACCTGGCATGACCCGTGAACAACTCATCGGCACCAATGCAAAAATTGTTAAAAGCGTTGTTGACCAAATCCTTGAGCACTCGCCCGAAGCGATTCTGATTATCGTCTCCAATCCTATGGACGCGATGACTTACCTCACGCTCAAAGATACCAAACTCCCGCGCAATCGTATTATCGGACAAGGTGGCATGCTCGACAGCTCCCGTTTCCGCTATTATCTCGCCGAAGCTCTCAAGGAAGCCGGCTATCCTGCAACTCCGACTGATATTGACGGCATGGTTGTTGGTGGTCACGCTGATAAAACTATGGTTCCGCTCGTAAGCCTCGCAACTTATCGCGGAATTCCCGTTACCCAATTCCTCAGCGAAGAGGCAATTCAAAAAGCTGTCGAAGCTACCAAAGTTGGCGGCGCGACCTGCACGAAACTTTTGGGCACTTCCGCTTGGTATGCTCCTGGCGCGGCGGCGGCGGCTTTGGTTGAGGCTATCGCACTTGACGCTAAGAAATTGATTCCGTGCTGTGTCTACCTCGACGGCGAATACGGCGAAAAAGATTTGTGCATTGGTGTCCCCGTCATTCTCGGCAAAAATGGCGTAGAAAAAATCGTCGAAGTCGAATTCTCTGCGGCTGAAAAAGCTAAATTCGCAGAAAGCGTTGCGGCGGCTCGCGAAGTCAACAGCAAGATTGCCGGTGCACTCGAATAATTTAACATTGAAAACTTAATCAAGGAACTCTGCCGTAAAAGGTAGGGTTCCTTTTGATTTAAGGAGGTGGGCAATTTAAACGATATTGCAAGTGAAGGACGCGAACAAAAGTTTTCCAAGGAGGAGATCAAAATGACAGACAGAGTTGAAAAAATTGCACGGGTTGCTCGCGTCAACGGCGTCGCTCAAGACAACAAACATCGCTTTAACAGCGGACGCGGACGCCGAGAGGATACGAATACTTTCGCCGAAGAATTGCGGCGCGTAATGAATAAAAAGGCAGCACCCGTCAAGAAAACTGAAATTCCCGAAGCATACAATTTGGAACTGACAAGTTGCGGGACACATTCTCTGTTTTACTCAAGCGGTTTAAGTTTAGACATGTTGCTTGCATAAGGAGGATTGATTATGACCGATAAAGAGTTTATGAGCCTCGCGCTTGAAGAGGCGTTGAGGGCTTATCACGAAAACGAAGTACCAATCGGAGCCGTTCTCATTGACGAGGGCGGCATTTTAATTTCCCGCCAACATAATCGAATTGAACAACTGCACGACGCAACAGCTCATGCAGAAATTTTAGCATTACGCGAAGCAAGTAGAAAATTAAATAAGCGGCGATTATCTGGTTGCACGCTTTATTCTACTGTGGAACCTTGCGCAATGTGTGCAGGTGCGTTGGTTTTATGCAGAGTTAAGCGTTTGGTTTATGGCGCAGTTGATTCAAAATTCGGCGCGGCGGAATCTTTGTTTAATGTCATAAACAATTCCGCGCTCAATCATCAATTACTAGTGACAGCGGGCGTAATGGAGGAAAAGTGCCACGAATTAATGAAAAGATTTTTTGATACCTGTCGAAAAAAATCCACGCGACATTTACAACACAGATGATATTTTGTCTATTTCAGTTAACCCGTTGTGAGGTTTAAAAAATAGCGAAAAACCCGCTCGACGAATCGAACGGGTTTGAATTTTTCTATATTTGGTGCCGAAGGCCGGACTCGAACCGGCACGTAGTTGCCTACGGCAGATTTTGAGTCTGCTGCGTCTGCCAATTCCGCCACTTCGGCGCAGGTTGCATATTAACACGCCTTTAACTAATTGTCAACAAAAATTTTAAGCTTCGACGGCATAGACGCTAATTTTACGTTGATAACGTCCTTTGCGCTCGAATGCAACTTTGCCCGCAATTTTCGCAAAAAGAGTATCGTCTTTGCCTCGTCCGACGTTATTGCCGGGGTGGAAATGCGTACCGCGTTGACGAACCAGAATACTGCCTGCAGTGACGAGCGTGCCTGCTTGCTCTTTAACGCCAAGACGTTTCGACTCACTGTCGCGACCGTTACGCGTGGAGCTTACGCCTTTTTTATGTGCAAAACGCTGTAAATCAAAATTAAACATCATTAGTTTCACCTCCGAAAAATTTTTCTTCGACTTTGACGATTTTCGGAACTTGTTTTTCGACTTCTCTCATGCCGATTAAAAGAGTCTGGAAAGCAACTTCAGTTAATTCGTCAGGATTATCTTTAAGTTTTACCATTAACCGTCCGTGCGCCGCCTCCCAATCAAAATCGCGCTTGAGATAATCCCTAAGACAGACGAAAACCGAACTGGAAATCATTGACGCCGCCGCGCAGTAAATATCATAACCGTGCTTAGCCGTGTTGGAATGTCCGTCGACTAAAAAGCCGATAATTTTCCCGTCGCCTTGTTTGTAAATCTCTGCAACAATCATGATTCGATTTTTTCAATCTTAACTTTCGTGAACGGTTGACGATGACCTTGACGGCGACGATAGTTGGTCTTGTGCCTGTATTTAAAAATACGAATTTTGGGACCTTTGCCATTTTTAACAACGGAACCCGTAACTTTCGCGCCTTCGACGAACGGACGACCGATTTTAATTTCTTCGCCCTCACCAACTGCCAAAATTTCCTCAAAAGTTACAGAAGAGCCTTCTTCAGCGTCAAGCTTCTCGATGATAATCTCACTGCCTTCAGCAACTTTATACTGCTTGCCACCAGTTTTAATAATTGCGTACAAACTTAACACCTCCACGCGGATGAACTCGCCGACTTCGGCTCGATTGCCCGATTAGTTGCCTCGTCGTGCGGCGCAGATAAGATAGCACAAAAAATTTTTGCTGTCTAGTTTTTTTTTACGCCTTGATTCCGATTCGCGATATGTCGAAACTTTTTAATCAACACAGGGGAAGACGGGCGAATCAAAATATTTACCGACGATTTTAACTGCGCAGTAATCGCCGCACATACTGCAAGCAGTTTCACCAATTTTATTTCGTGCGCCGCGTTTCTTACGAGCAAGGTCGGGATCAATCGCTAAGCTAAGTTGCTCCTCCCAATCCAAAACTTTTCTGGCGCGAGCCATTTGCAAATCCCAATCACGAGCACCGTTTACACCCTTAACCAAATCGGCGGCATGTGCGGCAATCCTCGATACAATAACTCCGTCGTGAACGTCTTCAATAGTCGGCAAGCATAAATGTTCGGCGGGCGTAACGTAACAAAGAAAATCCGCACCGCTCACTGCCGCTAAAGTTCCGCCAATCGCCGCTGTAATGTGATCGTAACCTGGCGCAACGTCCGTAACCAAAGGACCGAGAACATAGAACGGCGCATTTCGGCAAAGTCGTTTCTCAAGTTTCATGTT
>JAFRRH010000021.1 GCA_017428215.1 Selenomonadaceae bacterium | reverse complement strand
ATTAATGACGCAAAGCTTATCAAAACAATCAAGCATTTAATGTGGACGACAAAGGAATATTCAGGAGTAGGTCTCAGTCAAGGAACGGTTCTCGGTCCAATTCTTGCTAACTGCTACTTAACTTGTCTTGACCGATTTATGGAAGAAAATTTCATATTGGATAAGGTGGATTCTGCTTATTGTCACAATTACTCCACCCATAAAGGACATTGGGTTCAGTGGCACCACAAACGGCACAAGAAATTATATTGCAAATACTACCGCTACGCTGATGATACCTTAATTCTGTGCAAAAACAAGGAAGAACAAGAGTACATTAACTCAATGGTTCGAGAATTTATTGACAATAATTTAGACATAGCAATCAACGAAGCAAAAACAAAACTCGGAAGAAATAAGTTCGATTTTCTCGGCTTTAAGCTTAAGAAAAATGGTCACAATGTGTGGATAAAAATTAAAGATGAAGCAAAGATTAAAAAGAAAGTCAAAGAATTCAAATTCAACAACTGCACAGAAGTTGACGATTTTTTTAAATGGCTCTGTGGCATTTTAAACTACTTCGATATTGTAAATGACGCAGGGAACATCTTGGAATATATCTCACACAGACTATATGAACGTAGCAGGAAAAACAACAATATCCTTATCAAAATCGAGGACACTTGTAAATACAAATACAGCATTGGAAATGGCAGATACAGGATAATTGACGTTTACAGCCTTCGAAAAAATACAAAATTATCGTTCAAAGAATATCTTTACAAATCGTCTTGGATTCGAAAAAGAGAGTTACTAACGTCAAGAACAACGAGTAGCGAATACAGAATGTTTCTATGGGCACTTTTTACCAGACAAAGAGGCATAAACCCAATAACCAAAAAGAAACTCGAAATAAATAACTTGGTGATTCACCACATAAAGCCAAAATCCAAAGGCGGCAACGACAATCTGGACAATTTGATTCTTGTTGATTCCGAAACGCATAAACAAATACATGGAAAAGAAAAATGTAACGCTGAGATTGAAAAGTATCGAAAACACTTGAAATAAGAACAACGATAGAAAGCCGTGTGCGCTGAAAGGTGCACGCACGGTTTGGAGGAGGGGAAAAGGTAGCGATTACCTCAAAGCCTTACCTATTCCTATAAGCTTTGCTCAAAGAAAAACCTGCACCCAATCTTTACATTGACGACGACTTGATAATCTTCGGCTCCATTGCTTTTTCTAAGGCGGACGAAGAAGGAAAACTTGTCGGACTTTCTCACGACGACGTTCAGTTGCTCTGGAATTTCGCCCTCACTCAATTCCCTAAACTGCTTAATTTTCTCAAGAACAGGAGATGATTATTTTGGGGCAATACTACAAACCTATTCTTGGCGACAAATACGGCTTAAATTGCAAAGTCTTCGACCGCTCTGTTGACGGTCAATATACTTTCGCAAAACTCATGGAACACAGCTGGTGGGAAAATCCCTTCGTCAATGCGTTGTGCGAATTTCTCTACAACGAGCCGAACCGCGTGATTTGGGGCGGAGATTATGGCGATGATCCGGAAGATTTCTGCTTCTATAACTGCTCCGCCTTCTATGTTCCCTGCTACCGTGCCATTTGGGGCGATAAAGTAAAACCAATCGGCGTTTCTTCCTCCGATTTCTCTCTCGACGACAAATTTCTTATCAATTACGACGCGAAAGAATACGTTGATTTGAATGAGTATAAGGTGGCTTCCGTTGATAAGCACGGTTGGACTATTCACCCTCTGCCGCTTCTCACAGCTGTCGGAAATGATCGTGGCGGCGGAGATTTTCACGAAGGTAACACTGGCTATGAAAACGTCGGGATTTGGGCTTGGCATCTCATTTCCTTCGCTGACAAGCCGCCTAAAAACTTCTCAAAATTCCCGCTCGTGTTCAAGGAGGACGCCTCATGATTCTTGACTCGGATAAAAAATTGCTCAAACGGTACCGGCATATTATCGCCGCGCTTATCGCCTACTCAATCGGGTACTTTACACCGCTTGCCGCTTTGCAAGCTATCAAAGATTACAAAAACAATCAACCGAATTTCTGCGAATTTTATCTCGACATCGCATGGAAACGTGGCGTCAAAAACGATAAAGATTTTCTCGATATAAATCGCCATGTCATCAAAGGTTCAATCAAATATCGTCACTGTTCCGACTTCGCTTTCGCTCTTGCGGTTGTTGACAAAAATATTGCTGGTTACGAATCTCTCGGTGCAAGTTGGTTTTAATTGGAGGGTTGCTTATGCAAAAAATTGCCAAGAAGTTCGTCGAGGTTATGCGCGACTGTTCACATGTAGCAAAAAACGGCACTAATGACTTTCATAAATACAAGTACGCCACTGCTACTGACGTACTTGAAAAAGTCAACGCTTCGCTTACAAAACACGGGCTCGCTTCCGTCGTTACTCCCAATCTTTTGAGTATGCAACAGGTCACCACTGCCAAAGGAAACGTCGAACAGCTTGCCACCGTTGAAGTTTCTGTCACTCTCATCGACGCCGAATCAGGCGAATCTCTTACGCTCAAAGGTCTCGGTTCGGGGCAAGACGCGGGCGATAAAGCCGTTGCCAAGTCCCAAACTATGGCTATCAAATATGCGTATTTAGCAAGTCTCGCTATTGCCACCGGTGACGATCCCGAAGCCGACCGCCACACCGATGAAGTCATGCATCCGCCCGCGCAGGTTAAAAATAATCCTATAAACAGTTTGACTTGTCACGATTGCGGCTCCGCTATCTCGCAGAAGGTTGCCGACTATTCTAAAAACAAGTACGGCAGATTTCTTTGCCTTGACTGTCAACGTGCTAAAAAATCCGTCGCTTAATCGTTATTTAGCCCTGAGCTTTTACGGCTCAGGGCTTTTACTATTTTTGGAGGTATTCCATTATGGACAAACTTAAGAAACAACTTTGCAATAACATCTGGTCTGCTCTTGAGGATTATTTTCGTCATGCGGATTCTGACGACGTTTACGAAAACATCTCCGAACAGTTCGTCGATCGCCTCGCTGTCGATTCTATCAAGAGTAAAAGCTCTCTGCGCGAACTCTTCCGCAAATCTCAAGCGTGGAATGAAAATCTGCAAGCCATTGTCATCAACGGCACCAAAACTCACAATCCTGACTACTCTCTCGTTCACGACCTCGCTCATTCCATTCTGTATCCTGCCAAAATTGACGCCGACTGCGATAAGCTCAACTTGATTGAACGCGCTGTTTGCTTCTTCTCGCGCCCCAATGACAAAGCTGATGAGTACATTGACGCTATAAACCACCTTGCCCCTCAAGCCTACGCGCCGCGCAAAAAACGGAGCAGAATTTTCAAGGCGATTTGTGATTCGCTTGGCGTCACGGATTTAAATGCAGGAAGTTCTTTTCAGCACCTTTTCGCCCAATTTGCCGACGAGCTTTCTACAAAAAAGATTGACTTCAAGCTCTTTATGTCGATTCACCCCGCACATTTCTTAACGATGTCAAATCCCAAAAGGGATAATCGCGGCTCTACTTTGACTTCATGCCACTCCTTCAACGTCATGGATTGCGAATACAACTGTGGGGGCTCCGGTTACGCTCGCGACAACGTTACATTTATCGTCTTTACGGCTTCTAATCCTGATAATCCCGAAACGCTCAATAACCGCAAGACCACGCGCCAGTTATTTATGTATAAACCCTTCAACGGGCTTTTGCTTCAAAGTCGCCTCTATAACACTTATGGCGGAACTTGTGGGGCTCAAGCCGAGTCTAAACTTTATCGCGATTTGGTTCAGCGTGAACTTTCCGAACTTGAGGGCGTTCCTAACCTCTGGAAGACCGAAAAATATTGTGGGAATAAACATGCCATTCATATCCCTTGCGGTAACGGCTTTGGAGGTTATTGTGACTGGGTTCATCCAGACTTCGACGCAAAAATTTCCATTCGCCAAGACCACGCCCATAACTTTGAAATTTTCGATGTTGGAACATATGGTCTTTGCATTTCTTGTGCCAACGAAATTTCTTCTAAACTTCTCTGTCAAGATTGCGATCACGATGGTTGCGAGTTCTGCCATGATTGCGAAAATTATTGCTCCGAAACATGGGAAGTTATCAATCGCCACGGCGAGCATATTCACGTCTGCGAAAGCTGTTTGGACGAATATTACCGCCTCTGTGAGCACTGCGAGGAATACCATGATAAAAGCCAAATGACTATGATCCATGACGGTTCCTATGTTTGCTCCCGTTGTCTTTCTGACGATTACTTGCTTTGCAACGACTGCGACGAATACTTCCTTGCCGACGAAGTTTCTCTTGCTATCGACCAAAATGGCAATAATGTTTATGTTTGTGATCACTGCCGCGATAATCACTACACCCTTTGCTCCGAATGTGAACAACTATTCCACAACGATTCTATTGACGGCAATATTTGCCACAACTGCCAAGCTGAGGAGGTGCCCGCATGAATGTTTTGGAAGACTTCCTCCGCCCTACTCAAAAGCAACTTTTCAAACGCCTCTGCAAAAAATTCAAGGGAAAAACGCTCATCAGTAAAGGTAATTTTATCCTCGTTCAAGGGCAAGCTTCCGTCATGCTCGTTGCCCATTTAGACACAGTTCACGAACAGCCCGTTCGCGACATCTGCCTTTCTGCTGATAAAAATATCCTGATGAGTCCGCAAGGAATTGGTGGTGATGATAGGTGCGGCGTTTTCGCTCTCTGCAATATCTTTCAGTCCGCGCAGGTTAAACCGTGGCTACTATTCACTTGCGACGAGGAAGTTGGGGGAATTGGGGCTAAAGCTTTCTGCCTCGCCCATCAGCAACTTCAACTTCCAAAAGAACTCGACAACCTCAATTTCCTTATCGAGCTTGACCGCAAAGGAAAAAATGACGCCGTTTTCTATCGTTGCGCTAATCCTGACTTCGAGGCTTACATTACCAGCAAAGGTTTCAAGACTGCGCAGGGTTCCTTTTCCGACATTTCTGTTATCGCGCCAGAACTTGAAGTTGCCGCCGTCAATCTCTCTTGCGGTTATTATCATGCACACACTCTCCACGAATACATCAATCGCGCCGAACTTGACGACACAATTTGCAAGGTAGTTGACATCATCAGCGACGTTTCACATTTGCCGCGTTTTGAATATGTCGAGTACATTCAATCTGTTGAACAGACCAAACTTGTCTCTCGCGATGAATCTGTCAGCTTGCCGCGCAGCGTTTCTGCGAGCCTCCGTGACATCTACAAAATTTTACTCGACTTCTATTCCGTAAATGAGTTGGAATCCTTTCGAGCCGAATACGGCGACCAAATTCTCTGGCAAATTTATAACGATGAAATTGATTACTTCTATCGGTGCTAATTCTCTCCCTGAAAGGACGTGGTTTTTATGCTTCTCTTGCCTTCTCGCTTCAATTTCCTCCTTGACGACGAGTTGCTCGCTTTTAATTCTTCTACCTGCGCACTCGTTCACTTCAATCACTCTTTCCGCAAAATTCTCCAAAATCCCAATGCTGAACTTTCCGTACAAGACAACCTTTTACGCGACCAAATGCTTTCTTGCGGTTTCCTCGTTCCTTCCGACCGCGATGAACTTTCTACTTTGCGTTCGCGCTACCTTCAAAGTCAAGCCAACTGTGATTCTCTTGCCGTCACTATCATGCCTACTGACGCTTGCAACTTCAACTGCTTTTATTGCTTTCAAGACAAGAAATCTATTCATATGTCCAGCGATACTGCTAATGCTCTTGTCAACTTCATCGATTCCAAGCTCTACGACGTTAAAAAATTAAAAGTAACTTGGTTTGGCGGCGAACCCTTACTCGCTATTAACCTTATTCATTCTTTATCCGATTCTCTTTGTCAACTTGCTAAACGCCATTCCTGCGACTACGAAGCCTTTATCATCACCAATGGCTATCTGCTCAACGATTCCAATATTCAAATTCTCTCGCGATGTCAAATCCGCACTGTTCAAATTTCTCTCGACGGCGATAAATCTACTCACGATTCGCGCAGGTTTCTTCTGCGCGGCGGGCATTCTTTCAACGTTATTCTTCGCAACCTCAAAGCTCTGCTCGAAAGAAATTTCAACGTCTCTTGCCGCATCAATCTCGACCGTTCCAACCAACATTCTGTTCCCAACCTGCTGTCCACTTTGAGCCATTTTCTCGGTTCTCTTAAGAGCAAGCTGACCATCTCTTTCGCATTGATTCTACCTATCTCTCACCTTGACAAGTGGAATCCCAATCTTTGCTTATCTATGGAAGAACTTTCCGCTTGCGTTTCCAATTTCTCAACTTGCATGGCTGAACTTGGATTTAATATTCCTGACCTATATCCTTTCTACCCTACACCAAAAAACACTTTCTGCGCGGCAGTCAGACACAATTCTTTCCTTATTCGTCCTGACGGTTCTATCGGCAAATGTTTTGACTGCGACTTGTCCGTCGGTGATGTTTGGCACGGCATTGCTCATAATTCTGCTACTCAATCCAATCTATCGCAGTGGCTTAACTTTAATCCTTTTGATGACCCCGAATGCAAAAATTGCTTTGTTCTTCCCATTTGTTTAGGCGGCTGTCCTTTCTTCCGTATCTTCCGTCAGAAAAAATTATGTCTCAAGTGGAAAGGCGACCTACCTACTTCTCTTCGCCAAATATTTTATCGGAAAGGTGGTGTTTCATCATGATTATTATCCTTCCGCCCGTCAACTCTTCTGACGACTCTTGCTCTCTTGATATTTGTCTGCCCATTAAAATCGTTTTCTAAGTCCTAAACATCTTGAACAATCAAAACCATTGAATAGTCTGGTTGCTATCGCCAGACTTTTTTTCTTCCTTTCAACGTGTTCCTGTGAATATATAATGTAAAAGTGGACACAAAAGAAAGAAATATAGTAGTGGACAAGAACGGAGTAATTATACGCAAGCAAAAAAGTATGACGAGGACTTTAAAAAGTCGATTGTAACGTTGTGTGAGAACGGTAAAACCCAATCCGAGCTTTCCAGAGAATACGGCGTTTCTCTCTCAACCATCAGCAGGTGGGTTCGTCTCTATTCCAAAGTCAAGACTATACCAACAATTCATGAAACTGCTATAGAGTGTGTCATTCGACGTTGCGATAGAAAACTTTTTTCTGGTCGAGATAAACAGGGGCGGTGCGTGTGATTCGTGCGTCTAAGCTTCAGTCGATAATTCGATTAAGAATCTCCTTAATGCGAATAAGGAACTTACGCTTATCGTTGCCGAAACACTCGAACACCTGCAAAACACCTGCAAAACACCTGCAGAACACCTGCAGAACACCTGCAGATTTTTTCGACTTGAAGAAGAAAAAATCGCGTCATTATGCGATGTAAACTTAGAGTTTAATCAAACTCCGCAGGTGTTGCAGGTAAAATTTTCCAATTGCTGACCTCTCCAACTCTAATTTCTGCCTTTTTGGCTTTTGACTTTTTTTTTACTGCACGAGCCAGTATGTTGTAAAAAACACCTGCAACACCTGCAAAACAAGCTGTGACGCGGATTTTTTGCTCAAAAAACACCTGCAACACACCTGCAAAACACCTGCAAAACACCTGCAAAGTCTAAAAAACCCCTGCAACAAAAAAATTATAGTTTATATCTTTAAGCAGTATAGATTAACATAAAAAAGTAGCGACGCTCAAAAAGAACGTCGCCAAAAGTTTGATTCTAAACTCAAATCGGAAGATCGTCCTCGTCGAAAGGCGGTAACTCATCTTTGACAGGTTCGCCATCAAAGTTCATGTCCTGTTGTGACGGCGCACCAAGCTTGCCAATTCCTTTAAATACTCTGGTTTTTGTTCTGTCGAGTATATAAGTTACTCCGCTGGTGTTAGCGACGAGTTTGATTAAGTCGGCACGTTTAAAACGCGAGCACTCACGCGGATATTCGTGACGTAGATCGTCAACGAAATCTTTTGCTTTGACCCAAAGATTATTTCCGCGCACGTAATTATCGCTGATGAAGTCGCTAATGAAATCGTTTTGCTCCAAATGTCGCTTTGTCTCCTGTTTCATAAGAGGAGAAATAATCAAACCGTCACGATACCAAGCTTGCGCTTCTGAAACAAGTAATGCAAGCAGGGCATTAAGATTTTCTGGCAGGAACATTTTCTTTTTCAAGTTACAGTCGGCAGGGTGTTCGAGCGTGCCGAACTTGACGAGATAAGGCATATTGAGCATACGGCGAAGCAAGCCGTCGTCGTGAACGTTTTCGATTTTAGGAGTGTAGTTACCGGAAAGATTAAGTTTGACTGTAGGTGTAATTGTGCGGTATTCGGCGTGAAGACGCCGTAGATTGATTCTGTCGCCGCCGGAAAGATTTTTAATCAACGACATTTCAAGTTCACCGTCGGCGGGCATTTCCTCTGATATTGCGCAACGAGCAAGCTCAAGCCCGTTAAGAGCCGTCGTTGCTTTATCTGGGTCATAAGGACGATTAGACTTTAAAAGCGCGGTCGGAGCAAGTCCTATTCCGTAGGAGTCGAGAAGTTCAAGGACAGTGGCAGACAAAACGCCTTTTCCGTTTCCGCCGTTGCCGGTGTGTATCATAAATTTTTCCTCTTTAACTTCGCCGGTGAGGCAATAACCGAGCCAGCGGAGTAAACCTGCGCGTGTCATTTCGTCAGGTTGAATCGCTAGGAAAAAATTATTAACCAGTTTCGAATATGCGTTAGGAAAGTAAGCGGCGCGGCATTGTTGAGTGATGAGCAAGCTTGAATTGTGCGGATAAAGCTTTCCGTTTTCAAGGTCGACGACGCCGTTTAAGCAGTTCAAAAGATTTTTGTGCTTATCCAAATCGTCGCTCGTTATGAGAATGGAACTTTCACCTTTCATCATGGTGATGGCAGATGAAATTTTTTTAGCTCTTCTAAAATCATAGGCGACAGCAAAGGCTTTGTCTTTTTTTTCGTCAGCTTTAGCAGATTTGTCTCTCGCCTGTTTAATTGCAGGGTCGCCGTCCGTCTTGATTCTGGTTATATTGTCAACGGTTTCTGTTGATATTTTTAAATATTCTTCCTCTAAACGACGAGCCTCTTTTGCCAGGTGTATTGAGTGATTCATCATTAAATCGGCGAGTCGTGAAACTTCTGGAGCGAGACAAGAATTTTTATCTGAGCAACGTTGCCATAAGCCTTTTTTATTCCAAATCAGCCAATGTTCAGTATCGGTCAGCCATTTAACACGTTCGCAACAAAAAGTGGCTAAACGACGAGCATTATCTAAATCCTCCGTTAAGCCACGAATATATTGTTCACCGTTAAAATCGGTGTCGAGAGTGTCCGACGTGTCGCGCCTGTAAATATTTTTGGGCTTGTAACCGAATTTTTTGGCAAGGTCAATGAGGGTAGCAATAGTATAACCGTCGTTGCCGAGTTCGTCAGCGGTCTTAAAAGAATCCCATTGAGTTTTGCAATCGTTGGCGTTATAGCGGGCATCGTCGCGGCTCCAAGCGTCGAAGTCGGCAAATTCAAAGCCATAACGTTTAAGAATCATGCCGACAGAGCACCACTCATCGCGGGACAAATTTTTGGCGTGAACAAAGTTTTCGAGAATAAGTCGGATTTCGTCGCGGTCATCAGACGGTTTGATTGTACTGAATTGCCGCGCAGATTTTCGCGTTGGTGATACTGGAATATCAGGATCGGAGCCGTCTGCGAATGGGTTTGGTTGGTTAATTTTGCCGGTTAAGGTGTTGAAGTCGTACGAGGAAGAGTCGATGATTTTGACGAGCAGTTGATTCAAATACTCGTCACCGCGAGCCTTAAGCAGGTCGTTGGCGTCGACTTTGCGACCGAAATAGTTTTGTTCATCTTTGCGCAAGGCGTCAAAAAGGCTTTTTCTGACAGCAGGAATGCCTCGTTGCAAAAGTTCATTAAGTAACCGTTTGGCGGCTTTATTCCCAGCGGCATCAGCGTCAAGCAGAAGAATCAGGTGTTTGCCGCGCAGGTCGGGGAGTTTGGGAAGAAGAGTGCGCTTCCAGTTGTCGCAACCAAGAATAGCGGCGACGGCAATTTTACCTGCGGAAGCTTGCCAGATACTCATGGCGTCAAATTCGCCTTCAACTATGAAAATAGTATCGGAATCAAGATTTTTATCGGTGTCAAAAAATAGAGTCATTTTGCCCGCGTGTTGTTTCCAAAAACGCTTATCCATAGACTGACGAACAGAAGAAGTGGCGACGGCGTTGAAGTGAAGATTGCCGGCAGTAGGAATAATGATTCTGGGAGAAGGCGGAGGCAGATGTTTGTTTTCGCCGGTGTCCTCGTTGATGTAAAGCCCGCAAGCAAGTTCAGCGCGAGATTTGGTGAGTACCCAATCGGGCAGATAACCGCAATGAAAATGGCGTAAGGTCGGCAAAGTTAAGCCGCGACGGTCGGTTTCGGGTAGTTCGTCAAGGTGCGCTTGAGCTTGTGCGATGTCAAGTTTGATAAGACGCAGATATTCGGCGTCAAAGTCGTCTGCAGTCAAAAGTCCCGTGCAAGTTGGCGAAGGTTCATAGCCTCCCCAAATCCAATCTTTGTGATAGACGCTTGCAAGTTGTTCGACGCGCTCAATAGCGTAAAGAAACGCGCCTGTGTGACTGGTATCGTCGTGTACGAAAATTTTTTGCTCACGCCAATTACGAACGGTTTTTTTGTCAACGCCGAGAATCCTTGCGACTTTATCGGTAGTGTAAAATCGTTGACCGTTTTTAATAAGGGGTAGGGGGGGGAGTTGGGGGGGAGTGGGCAGATTGACTTTTTGACAATCCGTTGAATGACCGTTGAAAGTGCGCGGCGTGGGCATTTGCACCTTATTTGCAAGGGTAAGGGGTGCAAATGGGCGGGAAATTGATTGAGCGTCGGACTTTTTGTTGTCGTCCATAAAAATAGCCTCCTTCGAAATTGATATTGACTTCAACTCCGAAAAAGGCTATACTTAAATCCTAAAAAAGAAATTAAGAATGCCTTTCACGGCAGTTGATAATACACAAGGAATTATAAGAAAAAACCCGCTAGATGTCAATTAGCGGGTTTTGCTTTTGTTGACGCCGAGAATCTTGGTAAGTTGTCACCGTCTGGAAGTCGTCGGCTGTCACCGTTTTGTGAAGTATTTTTCAAAATTGTGACAGTTGCTCTAGCGTATAGAAACTGTCCTTCGTGTCAGGAAGAAAAGCGTCAATGAAGCTTTTGTGCTTGAATTTGACGGGAACCTCAAAATGAATAAACTTTTCGGGTTCGGAGAGTTTTAGAACTTCACGAAGTAAGCTGAACCAGAAGGTTTGCATTTCACCTTTCTCGTAACCGCGCTCGCTCCACTGAGCAACAAATTTTTTAATATCGTTCATTAATCGTCATGATTTTCATTGGCAAGTTGCTCAAGCCGTTGAATAGGTAAGCCGGTATCTTCGTGAATTTCTATAAGAGGTCTGCCTCTGCGAATGAGTTTAATGGCGACAGATTCAGTACCTTCAGTACGTCCTAATTTTATACCCTGAGCTAAACCGCGTTGTTCGCCTTCCATTCTTTCTTCGAGTAAAGCCATTTGATAAGTCATAAATTCTTTCATCGCCTTTCTGTTAGATTTGACAAGTTGAACGGCGTCGTCCAACTCTTTGACGAAATCACCCGAAACAACGCTACTGTCCACATAATCAAGAAAAGCTTTAATGTCGGGAGAAACATCGTCCATTGTTCCTTTGGTGCTAAGAAAAATTTTAGTGACGCCACTTTCGAGTATAAAATTGAGTTCTTGGTCGCAACGTTCGTGGAAAGAGTAAAAGTGGCGATTATATTTGAAAGGGAACGGACAGATGAAAATGATGATAGATTCACCAAGAGCACTGTAATGTTGCCCAGGCTTGAGCTTGTCACCGTCAATGAGTTCTTGATAGTATCGAGTGCGTTTAGCGAGGTTGTCGGAATTGGAGACTTGCATTTCGATGTCGAAGGAGCGATTGGTACCTTTTTCCTCAACATAAACGTCGAGGCGAATGCCTTTGCTGTCGGAGCGAAGATTGATAGTCTTTTCGCGCTCAGGATAGCTGATTTCTTTAATCTTGACATTGAGAATGAGTTCAAGCAATCGACGACACAAGTCGGGGTAGGTTTCCAAAGTTTTGCCAAAGATAAAGTTATTTTGAATGGTAGCGTCGTGCCATTTCTTAGTAATTTGCTTGTTAGCCATAAGCTCACCTCGAAAAAATTGTAACACAAAGAGAGAGTAAAAACTATGAAGTACAAGAAAAAAACATAATTTGATTAAGTCGATTTTTTTCTTGTGCTTTCTTTCTTCTTTATTTTCTTTCTGGCAACAAGAGTATCAATCCAGCGATATATAGTTGAACGCGGTACTCCATACCTTTCTGCCAAGCGGCTCTTATTCATTCCCAGATTGTACAGGTAAACAAACTCCTCCAGCGGTTTCCCGCGCAATTCGATTGACCCTTTTTTACGCCCTTTATACTTCCCCGCCGCCTTTGCGATAGCTACTCCCTCAAGAGTCCTCTCGCGTATTGTCTGCCGTTCCAGTTGCGCTATCGCCGCGAGTATAGTTAGAAAGAATTCGCCTTGCGGTGTTGACGTGTCCAATTTCATGTCCAAAATTTGCAGAGTCGCTTTTTTCTCCTTGATTGCGTCTACAAGATCTAGCATGTCCTTTGTACTGCGCGATAATCTGTCGAGCGATTTTACTACTACCACATCTCCTGCTTGCAAGTCGTCCAACAGTCGTTGCAATTCCGGTCTTTCCTTACTTCTGCCGCTCATTTTGTCGATGTACTGAAAATCTGCCTTTGAGTACGCCAACAACTGTCGGTCGATTTTTTGTTCCATCGTCGACACACGCACATAATACCGAATCATAATCCTTTCTCCTTTTCTGTATCATCTAAATTATTTTTGATTTATAATACAAAAAAGGATTCGCGAATGTCAACAATAAGCACTCTTCAGTAAGAAATTTTTGATGAGACAAAAAAACGACAGTGTAGTGATTAAACGACCGTTCAAACAATACATAATTTGAGAATTCATCGAAGTTTCCAGTTTCATGGCGCAGGAGGAGCGAGAGAATATTCGCCGACGACAATCAGAGGGAATTGCGGTCTGGCGCAAAACGGGAAAAACGAAAACGGGACGACCTTACGGTCGCCCTAAAATCCAATTCCCGTCTAACTGGAAGAAAATTTACGCGCTATGGAAGGAGAAAAAGCTCAAATCAAGGGAGGCTTGGTACTTACTCAAAATCTCTAAGAATGTCTTCTATCGCCTTGTCAAAGAATATGAGCAAAAAATTTAAGAGTTTAGTTTCTATCCTTAAATCATCTTCAAGAATAAACTTGAATATTCAAGTTGTCGAAGAAAATACCCGCAATAATGTTAATGTTAAGTTTGTTGGCGTCGTGCAGTTGATGCCGAGAATAGCATTTGAACGTGACAATAATTTAATCGGTTTGTCATCTGGAGAGTGAGGTTGATTCTGTAGCGTTTACAGCGAAGTTCTTGCGGAGTTTCTTATTGTATGATAAAATTTCATTTACGATATGTCTTTTCGTTTTATTATAAGTATATCGGGAGTGGATAGTTTTGACGGAAGATGAAATAAAAGCTGTATATCATGAAGTGCAAAATTTTCGAGACTATGTAGAAAATTTTCGTCGCTCTTTAGCACCACGTATGCCGGATCCCATTTCGTTTATAATAGATGCTATTGTTGCTTATCCAAAGCCCATAAATGATATTTTCGAAGCTCAGCAAGATTGGTATCGTCGTGAAGAAGAATCTATGATGATTCAACAACAGCAAGCTGAATACAATAATAAGCTAAATTACTTGCGCTCTTTAGAATACTTGGATGATCTCTTAGTTATTTTGGGAAAAAATAATAGATGGGATGGTATCCAATTACTTTTAATTTTCTTCAAAGAAAATAGACCACAAGAATTGTGGGTAGCTGAACAATTAGTAGCATTCAGCCGTTTTGATGATCTTTCTAATCTTGCAAAACTAAGGAAACAAGGTAGATGGGCTGATATTCAGACAGTTTGTGGTTTTGCACAACAAGGAAGATGGAACGAAGTTACGGCAAGATTGGCGGAAATGACAGCCACACCGGAATCTCGTAATTTGTTTAATGAGTCCATGCTCACAGGCGAATTAAAAGATATGTATCAACACTATCTTTTCTTAAAAGAAAATAACCGAATGGATGAAGCTAATAAGCTCTACAATGAGATCAATAATATTGTAGAAAGCAGGGCAAAAAAGCTATATGCAACGCAGATTGATGTTCTTAAAGCGAATACGCTACACGGCTTAAATTCGACTAATCCCCCCTCTCAAACTTCCTCTCAAGATGTGGAAAGTACTTCAAATGAGAAATTAGCCAAGTTATTCTATGAAGAGTGTGAGAAAAGGTTCGTTGAAGAATATCATTTGCTCTGTGGCGAAACGCCTGGCGACGACGGGAAATACCCTGTTTATATTTGGGAGGAAAAGTTATGTTGTTATCGTCGAGTAGAAAATCTTACAGAGTTGTATAGTCGTCTTAAGAAGTTATCGCGTAACATCTCATCAGAAATGGGATACGATAGACCGACATTACTGACAGATCAAAAAACTAAGGAGATTGTAGATAGTCTGATATATTCGCCTGAACTTGCTATAGAAGAAAAGGGGATTAAGCAACCAAGAGAAGAACAAGTGTTTTTTTGGAACGGTTACT
Source organism: Selenomonadaceae bacterium (assembly GCA_017428215.1). Lineage (GTDB taxonomy): Bacteria > Bacillota > Negativicutes > Selenomonadales > Selenomonadaceae > Quinella. Next base: position 16,093 of record JAFRRH010000021.1, on the reverse strand, counting down.
ACGACCTGAGAGAAGGGAAATTTTACAAAACCGACACGACAAGCTATTTTCATCTCTTTTGTTTACCTTACGATTACGATGATAATGTTGGTGAGCCAGCGATTTTTGATGCTATGCTTGCCAACATGTTCAATGGTGACGAGAAAAAAATAGAGCTAAGTTATCAAATTATTGGTGCGATACTCTCGGATGTAACAAGGTTAAAATTGTTGTTTGTGTTCAAAGGCGTTCCGCACGGCGGCAAATCAACACTCGGCGATCTCATAGCATCTTTTTTGGCAGAGAATACAGTTGAATCTTTTCCGAATATGGATTCCATAGAAACGAGCAAAATTAAGCCCTATGAACGCAACAGAAAGCTTTTGTACATTGACGATGCTCCGGATAAAGTTTGGAGTAGTTCAACGGTTTCTTACTTAAAAAGTCGTTCCAGAGGATTGAGTGGAGCTAACGCTGTAGTTTTCAAAATTTTGTTTTGCACGAATTATGCTATATCGTGTAATACGGAAGAAGATAAAAAATCGCTAGAGGCGCGTTTGGTAATTTTGTCTTTCGATAATGACATGAAAGAATTTAACAAGAACCATGATACGTCAATAATTCAGCGAATGATTCGTTGCCATTTTGAGCTCGAACGTCAAGCCATAGTAAAAAAAGCATTGGAGCAATTCAAGGTTGTACTCGATAGAGGCGGTGAATTTACGAAGCTAGATGATAATTTGTCCAATGCAATTAGAATCTCTTCGTCACCAGTAATTCCGAGAAGTGCCGCGAAAGAAAACACTACACGCCAGACAATTAGTGACAAAAATGAAGCCGTATGTGACTTAATCCGCAAAAATTATGAACGTACTGACGATCCAGAAAGATTTACAACACCGACAAGCATTCTTGATTTTATCATTAAGAAAATGCCAGATACCAATGGCAAAGAGGGAGAGGTAGGAAAAGTTGTGAGATTTGTATTTGGTAACGATGTCACAACCGGTAATAGGACGAAGGATGGCAAAACTCGTTACAAAATTACCTGCATAGACCCGCAACAATAGTACGCGCACACGCACGCACATTCGGATCTATAGCGTAAAATAACCGTTTATTTACGCTGAGATTCGTGTGTTTGTCTCGTGCGTGCGTGTATGCGAAACTCTAGCCCATATTGAGGGGCAGTGTCAAGCAGATTGTGTAAGTAAGGAAAGTTAGCGGTCGAATTTGTCGAAGAGGGCAGCGAGGCGGTCGTTCAAGAGGAGTTGATTGCGACCGAGCGACCAGTTAGCGACCGGGCGGTCTGCCCATTTTTTTTGCAACTCTACTACTCTAAGATAAAGCAATTTGAAAACGGAATAGTCATTAGGAAATGCGCCGCGTTTTGTCACCTTGCGAAAACTGGAATTAACCGCCTCAATCGCATTGGTCGTGTACATAATCTTGCGAACCGCCGACGGATAGTCAAAAAGTTGTTCGACGTAGGCAAAACAACGTTTCCAGACGGCAATCGCCCCAGGATATTTTGCCCAAACTTGGCAGAACCGCTCGAATTCGACGCGGCAAGCTTTGAGGCTTGGTGCACCGTAAATTTTTTTCAAGTGAGCGGTGAAGACCTTGTAATCGCGCGTCGGCACGTACTTTAGCGAGTTGCGAATCAAGTGGACAATGCAGCGTTGCACGACCACTTCCGGAAAAATCGCCCGCGCTCCTTCCTCCAGTCCCGTAACGCCGTCCATAGAGATGAAACCGACTTCCTGCACGCCGCGACTTTTCAACTCGTCGAAAAGTCGCATCCAAGCGTGTTTGCTCTCGCTGTCTTGTATCCAAAGCCCCAAAATTTCCTTGCGTCCATCGACACGAATGCCCAAAATGTTGTAAATGGCACATTCTTTCGTCTCGTAATCGCGCTTAATTGGCACAAAGAGGCAATCGATGAAAAGGAACGGATAGAACGGCGCAAGCGTCCGATTTTGCCAACTTTGTTGCTCTTCGAGTACGTAGTCAGTGATTTTGGAAATTTGCTCGGCACTTAGTTTAAAGCCGTAAATGTCGTCGATTGTTGCAGAAATATCACGCTGACTCATGCCGCGAGCGTACATTGCCAGAACTTTGTTTTCGATGTCAGACACGTCGCGCTTGTGTTTGGGCAAAATTATCGAATCGAAGGAGGCTTGACGATCGCGCGGCACCTCTATCGTTGTCGCGCCCATTGAGGTCTTGATACTCTTATCGAAGTAGCCGTTACGCCGATTTGTCGTTTCTTTTTCTTCACGGGAATTGGGTTCGTAGCCAAGATAACTTTCCATTTCGCCGTTAAGCATAGCCTCGAACATCGGACCGAAGACTTCTTTGAGAGCCGATTGCATTTGGGCGACACTTTGGGGCTTATACTCGGCAATAATGGCTTGGGCAATTCTTCTGCCGGGTGTGTCTCGATTTTTTCTTTTCATCTTTCATCTCTCCCATATCAAAAAATGGATTGTGCTTTCCTTATTACACAATCCATCTTACACTACCTATTGAGGAAAGAACTTCCCTGCGTTTAGCAGGGAATGTTTTTATTAACTGTCATTAGACATTACTTCTTGAGTTCCGAAATGGAAAATATCGAATCAATATTGCTGATGAGCAATGACTGGTTGACGCGCTCGAAGTCCATGACCTCGTAGTCGAAAGCCAAGTTGCGAGCAATGTAATCGGCGGCGTCTTCGGCGTTCTTACACTTCTTGTTTTTAAACCCGAAAAATTTGTGTTTGTTTTCAAGCACGAGTTGCCACGACGTGAAGATTGCGGCGGCATTAGAGCCGTATACTGCATAAAGACCACGTTTCATCGAGAATCACTACCTTTCAATTTAATGTCGGAGACGGCAGGACGACTGAAATTATCTGCCGCCCAATTTTCAAGCTCGCTTCTCTTGAATAGGTAAGATTTGCCAAACTTCTTGGCGGGTATAACACCAAGACGCGTGAGTCGCAAAACTTTCATGTAATTGCACTCGCCATTGAAGAATTCGACGGCGACCTGCTTGGCGTTTAAAAATTCCTGTCCCATTTACTATCATTCCTCCTTTTTACTCATATGTACTGTTTCTTTTCAATTTTTGCGAAAGATTCTCCGTCATTGCTCATCATTTTTAGCCATAAAAAAATTTAGCTCAGGCTGAGTCAACTCAGTCTAAGCCGTACATTTCGATTTTTTCAAAATCATGCTTGTTTAGGATGTCGTTAATCTTGAGCTTCAAATTTCTTAGCTCGTCGCGAGGTAGAGCGAATCGCTTGCCGTTTTGCATATTGATATTGTTAAGCACCATGTGCGCGTGCAAGTTGTCTGTGTTCGTGTGAATCGCTCCGATAATCTGGTAAGCTCCGCCGTCCATAGTCGAAATCAAATCCATGACTTCTTGGACACAACTACAGAAATCGTCAAGTCGCTCCGACTCAAAATCGTTGAGCGAAAGTATGAACTCCATGAATTGTCTGTACAGTAAGGTTTCATTTTTTTGCGATTGGTAACATCTTTTCACGAGTATCATTTCATCGTAAGGGTTAGTTGCCGAGAGAAAATTTGTAAAGACCAGCTCTGACGAAGTGGATTCCGGATTTAGAATGTAGTTCAACTTCGCTTTTAAGCTATGATTTTCGCCGACGGGAACGATTTTAAAAACAGCCATTTGAATCACCTTAGTTCTTTATAAATATTGTGTAGTTGCGCTTCAACTTCAAGTTTGTGATCATTTTGTTGATCAAGTAAGTGAAGTATAAGCGTATCTATCTTCACTTTCTGTAGGGAGAAGGTTTCCTTGAACTCTGGCGAAGTGGAAACCGGGTGTGCCCTTAACAGCTCCGAGTTTTGCTCTATAAGCTTGCTTAGGGTTTCTAATTTTTGCGCGAGGTTGTTATTATAGTTGCGCATGTCGTTGTGACAAGATTGAAGTTCTTTAACAATCTCGCCGCCATTGTAAATTCGATTGATCGTTACCTTTGACGCCGCTGTGCGAATAAAATCGCTGACACTTAGATTTGCTTCCTTAGCTTTGTCTCTAATCATCTTACTATCTTCTTCTGTAAGTCTGATATTGATTTGACACAGCTTGCCTTGCTTTTCAGCCATATAAATTCCTCCTGTTTGAAATATACACTAAACATTTTTATAGGACTTGTATACCACATATTTCTTGGGTAATGATAATATTATCGAGTATTGTCTGTCAATATCCTATTGCTATACTTCTCTTAGAAAATATTGTTGCTATACGCTTATGCCCTATATGAGAAATTCTTTTACGTATCTTATATTTAATGTACATAGATATTTAAAATTAGATTCACTTCTTGTCAAATAAAAAGAGAGACCGACGTTATGTCGGTCTTTGGTGTATCTATTCTGGTAAAAAATGTACCTACACGGTACACAGTTTTTCCTTGATTTTATGCTAGAATGCGTTCGAGGTGAAGGTATGGAAAAGATTGACGATTGTTTACAAGAAATTCAATACATCGGGCTTAGGATTGCTTATTTCCGCAAGTTGCGTAACTTGACTCAAGCTGACCTTGCCGACAAGGTGCATATCAACAAAAATTATTTATCGCACATAGAGAGCGGCTCGGCTAATAAAGTTCTATCCTTGCCGTTGCTTATTAGAATCTCTAAGGCACTTGATGTTGAGCTGGCACTGCTGGTTGACTTGAGCGACTTGGATAATTCCAAGAATGAAGTTCGCGAACAAATTTCCGAACTTCAGAACATGTTTCAAGAGATGAAACAATTCAACGCCGAACTTAACGGCATGATGGCTCAACTGAACAACACCGACTACGATATTCCTGACGATTGCGAGTAAGTGTTCATTTCGGACTGGGATTATCGGTCAAGCCCAAAATATAATCCGTGCTGACGTTGTAAAATTTGGCGAGAGCAATCAGATTGTCAACTGGCAAGTTGCGTTTGCCCGATTCATAGTAAGCGTAAAGCGACTGGGAACAGTGAAGATAATCGGCGACTTTCTGTTGTGTTAAGTCGGAATCTTCTCTGAGGTCACGAATACGTGGGAATTTTCTACATACTTCGTTCATAACAAGAAAAAGTATATAGAAGGGCAAGGGGCGGGATTGACTTTTATGACTATAAGTCATAAACTTAACTTGGATTTATATGGAATAAGGTGAATTGTAAAATGGAGAGAACTAAAAAAGCGTTTTGCCCCAAATGTGGTAAAGATTTAGGCTCAAAGCAACTGGACATTTCCGAGCACACTGTTAATTTGGCTTGTCCGCGTTGTCATCAACGGCTGATTATAGTTCACGGCAATGGCAAGCTGAAGGTAATTGATCAGCACAGAAAGTGAGATGTTGCCTATGGACTAACATTAGAGTTACCTTTTCGATAGTGTATGTATAAACTTTTTAGGAGTGAGTCTTTATGGAAAAAAATGAAAGTATGAAAAAGCGGTGTCCCGTTGTTCTGCCTGAAGGTAAATTTGCCGATGAAGACGATTGTTGCGGCGATTGCGATCATGGCATTGAATACAAAGATGGCGGTTTCTTTGGTACGGACAAAGTATTGTGTGGACTCGATGGCAAATGGCATAAATCAAGTGATGTCTGCAGAAATCACCTTTAAAGATGTATCTACTTGACGAATCGGTACTTAACGAGATTGTAAATACTCTGATTCAACCGGAAATGGGCGGTATTCTCGGCATTGATGAAACTAACACTGTTGTTAAATTTCAGTTCGATAACACGGGGCGCAGTACCGCCCACCGATATATTCCGGACGTGAAAATACTCAATCGCGTCATCGGCGAATGGTACAATAGCGGAATTTTCTTTATTGGCTTTGTCCATTCCCACGCTCAAGGACGCGAGCAACTGTCACCATGCGACATACGTTACGCAGAAAAAATAAAAACAACTTGCGGCATGACAGAAATTTTGATGTTGATTTATCTTCCAGACAAAAAATCTTTTCATCAGTATATACTGTAAAAAACTATAAAGGAGTAAATGATTGTGTATACAATAGAACTTGATGTTGACCCTGTTACTCTAGGCTTCGATCCGAAAGAAGTTACACGAAAAGAAGATGGAACCTATGTTGTCACGCGCCGTTTCGTTCATGCCGTGCATCGTTATTCTAATATCTATGGTAATTCTTATGAACTCGAAGCATATTGCCCTTGTTCGACAGATAATGTTGTAATACTGACTTATGAGATAGTAGACACTAAGGGGCGTACTACTTACGGTACTTCTTACTGGCTCAACGGTCAGGAAAGACGCGACTATGAAAGTAGATCCTTAAACAATTCCATGATGAATTATTGGCATCCTATCACGATGTTTAACAGGATGTATGACACTCACATTGAGGACAAGGAACAAGAAAAAGCCGCCTCGTTCTGTGTTTCGCAAGTCAATAGGCACCCTAATAATACTGACTCGCAGTTACAAAGGGACTATTTTGATAAGTATCATATAGTCTTTCAACAAAGTCCTCCGACTTCTCCGCATAAAGATCCGTTTCTGCCCGAAAAGTTCAAGCAGATGCTCAACAAAACTTAAGGAGGCGAAGCTATGAGCAACGTTTATCGCTTTTCAGTAAAAAATGATTCCGAAACGCTCATTGACATGAATGCCGTCGAGGAAGTCGTAGAATTGTCGAAAGAGGCGGTTGCAGTCAGCAAAAGTCTTGAAAAGGAATTTTCTACACAGGACTTGGATATTTTCGTGCAAAACGAATTGAAAAATTTCATTCGCGAACAGATTGAAGCCTCTCAACTCGACGGTCAAACACGTCATGTTCAAGTTATAGACGAAAACGCGCTTGCCGATTTGATTATCGAAAAAGGTAGCGAGTACGTTGATGTCAAATGCGAGTCTTACATCGGCAGAGATAATTGGAAACTCTGCAAGGATTTTGGCGTCCTTTATATTAACAGCGATCAACCGGATTTTGAGGAACTGAAGTCAAAAGCTCTTGAATACGGCATAAACCGAGTTGAAGGTACGCTGTCCAAAGCCGTCAACTGCGAAGAACTTGCTGCAGTCATGCACTTGGAAAGTAAGATCACGGGCAACCCCGCCGCCGTTTTCTTTCCGCACGCCTACACCACAGAGCAAGCCATTAAGCTCGTTCAATTTAACGGCGTTATTTCCGCCAAAGCGTGGGCAAAAGTCGGCGGTGCCGTTGCCATAAGTTCAAATTTCGTCGACGTTCTCACGGGCAAAAAGACTGTTAAGGAAGCCGCAAAAGATATGGCGATCTCAGCTACCGAAGAAATTCTCATTGACTACGCCAAAAACCAAGTCATTGCTACTGCCGTAAGTCAACCTGTCGTGAAAGCGGCGATAAAAAAACTCGGCGGCGAGGCGGCTATAAAAGCAATCGGTCAAACACAACTGGGCGCGGCAGGATTGACGGCTGTTTCTTCCGCAGATGCCTTTATTGCCGCTACAACGAATAAAGCCCTGCTCGCTTCGTCGGGGCTTGTTATTTCCGCGATAAACGGTGTCGGAGGCGCGGCAACTGGTGTAGTATCTTCTATCGGATTGACGAGTGCAGCTGGTGCTATAAGTGCAGGTACAGCAGGTCTCGCCAGCGGAATCGGAGCAGCAACAGCTCTTGTGACGCCGATTGCTCCTGTAGTCGTTGGTGGTGCTCTCCTCTATGGAGCAAGTAAACTTTTGGAGGAAATCTTTGATTGAACAAAATATTTGGTAAGGTTAATGTGATTCATGAATAGATTTTAGGAGTATCGAAGATAATGGGGAATTTTTACGAGGAACAGGGCGAGTTAATCGCGAAGTTGGAAAAAGCTCAAAATGTCTTTGGCGAAGTAAGAGCTAAGGATCGAAGACGTTTAGTCATTCAGTATGGTGATCGCAATACTCTTGATAATCTGGTTCGTAAAAACGAGAATATGCTTAAAAAGCTTAAGAATCATGAGTTCACTGTCGCAGTAGTTGGGTTGGAAAAAGCGGGCAAAAGTACTCTGGCTAATGCTTTGCTCAAATTGATTGTGCTACCAGAATATACGGAGCGTTGTACGTATACTACCACCGAGATTCGTTCGGGTAATGTTGATGTCGCTGAAGTTTATTTTTATAGCAGGGAAAAATTTGAGCAAAATTTTCAGCGAATGTTGAAGGACGTCGGTTACACTACAGAGACGACTTTTGAGCAGTTGAATATCGGAGATTTTGAGCGTTTCTGGCGCGAAGTGCAGAATACCAACGCAGATAAATTTCAACAGCATAACGGCACGACAGTTGAAGATATTCGGGCAATGCTCAACGCCAAAGACGTTATGGACTATTTGCTTGGTAAAGAACCGGAGCATTTGGATATAACTGTTGTAGAAGATTATCAAAAACTTTATCAGTATATAACCGGTATCGAGAATTACAAGAATGGGCACGTTGAGCGTACGGCGGAACCATATGCTGTTGAGAAAGTCATCATAAAATCAACTGGTTTAACGGATATGAAAAATATCATTATGTACGACGTGCCCGGCTTTGACTCGCCGACCGAATTGCATAAAAAGCAAACAGAAGACATGCTTAAGATGTGTGACGCAATTATTTTGGTGACTAATGTCGGCGACCGTCCAAATCTTACTGGCACGCAGTTAGACATGTTGCAGAAGGTTCGAGACGAAGACGGCATAAGCTTAAATGAAAAAGTTTTCGTGTTCGGTAACAAACTGGATATGGCGGGTAATGCGCAACTTGCAAAAGATAATGTTGCCGCTCTAGTTCATGACGCGGTTGATAAATATTCGATAGCTAAAGCAAATCGAATTATTTGCGGTTCTGCTAAAGCTTATCTGGAAAGGCACGGCAAGTTGTCTCAAGACGACAAAGCTAGAGGAATTCGCGACATCAACGCCACTATGGATAAATGGGGAATCTCTGATGGAATCGATGAACTTAAGACAAAAATGCAGAGCTATTACAACGAGGACCGCTTTGAAATTTTAAAGAGACGCGCCGAAAAAACCATAGCAGACATTAAAAGCTTTCTTAGGAGTATCCTAGCAAAGTATAGCACGGCTGGCGAAAATGTCGATGTCGGCGAAGAATATTTCCTTCAAGCAAAGGATTCTTTGGCGGACTTTTCTAAGAGAGCAAGCGATATAGGTCGCGAATATCGGGATAAAGTGACTTCAGATGAGATTTTTACTGCGTTCATATGCGACAATATAGAAGAGATTTTTCCGAGTGAAACTGGCGACTCCCCTATAATCAGCAACGCCGAAAAGCTCGGAAATTCTGGCGAGGGATATGCATTGAGCCGAATTGATGCATTGAGTCGCGAGCAACTTTATTTTTCTTTCAGTAAAAACATCGTGATGAAAACCGCGAGCATTGCCCTGGCACATGAAAACGAAATTTATCAGCGACTTGCTGACGAGTTGTTGAAAGCTTTGGGCATTGATGAGGATTCGCCCAATATTCAAGAACTCGAACAAGATGCGCAAAAACTTCTGCAGAGTTTCCTAATCGAAAATGGCGAGCACTGCTACTTTAACCCGTTGATTGAAAGATATGCGACAGTTTTAATTGAAGCGTTGATTCGCAGTCCTTATGCGTCGGCGGAACGGTTGAAAAAACTTACCGATGACGAAATCTTACCCGACTTTAAAGCTCTGGCAATTTACTATGAATCTGTCGGCGGTGAAGAAGATAACGAAGTTGCAGAGGATAGGGAAAACGTCGAGGATTCTTTATCGTCCGAAGATAAGTCTCGGTACTTCACTGCAAAAATTTTGACGCACGAAGAAATTTCTCCGCCCAACGCAGAAGATAACGAAAAATCGTTGAGGGATTTTTTCAAGGCTCACGATACAAACTTGGCTATGGGATTCGATTTCAACACACTTCCATTTGAAACTTGGTCGATACTTCTTGCAAAAATAGGAATAAAAGTTTCAGAATCTGACCTGTTGGAGCGTACGAAACAAGCACTCATTAAATTTGTAGGTGTCCCAGCTTGGTCAAAAATGCAACCTAAGGCCAAAAACGAAATGTTAAATAACGCGATGATTCGATACTTCACGACGAAAAAGCCTGACGCATTAAGCGATTACCTCAAAGCATTGAATCAAAAAATTCGTTCTGCACAGACAAAAGAAGAGATGATCGAACTGCTCAACAGAGATATTGAAATTCTGCGCGAGTTCACGCTCAAATCCGTAGTGAAAGCTATCGGGTTGGAACGCGCGTTTAATTCGATTATGGCAAAGAATATCGATTTGATAAGGGAAAGTCTCGGCACTCCGGAAGGTCAGCAGGTTTTCAATCAGTGGCTGAAGGCTAATTTGAGGAAGATAAGAGCGGCGGATTACGCAGTTGTTGATCAGAATATCGAGCTGTTAAGAGAGAAGCAGGCGATTGCCGAATCAATTCGTCCTCTGTTGAGTAAGCTTGATGAGTAAAACTTTTTTTTGGAGTTCGCTGATAAACTTTTTAAAACGGAGTATGAAAATGGGAATTGGCAAAAGAGTAACCGACAACGATAACAAAACTGGTGAAAACAGCGACATAAAAAAATCTTCCGACAGCAAGAAAAATGATAAACTTGAGCCGGAAGAGATTTTTGTTCCTGAAATCCCTAAGTTCACTTTCGATGATATTATTCTCCCTGAAAGAGTTCGCGAGCAAATTTTGAACGCCGCCGATTACGCCGAAAATAGCAAGATTGTCTTCGAGGATTGGGGGCTGTCTGAAACTCATAAATTTTCTAAACGCATTGGGATAAATCTTTACGGCGAGTCGGGCACTGGAAAAACTATGTCAGCTCACGCAATCGCACATCATCTTAAGCGCAAAATTATCGTGGTCAATTACGCAGACATTGAATCGAAATACGTCGGCGAGACGCCAAAAAATATCCGCAAAGTTTTTGAGGCTGGGAAAAAAACTGGCAGTATAATTTTCTTTGACGAGGCGGACGCGATTTTGAGCAAGCGCGTTACAACCATGACGCAAGCCGTTGATGTTAGCGTAAACCAAACGCGCTCGGTTATGCTCATGCTCATGAACGAATACCAAGATTTTATAATCTTCGCGACGAATTTCATTTCCAACTTTGACCCCGCCTTCATGCGCCGAATTTCCATGCACGTAAAATTTGAGTTGCCCGATTACGAATGCCGCGTCAAGCTGTGGAAAATGTATATCCCGCGCAAAATGCCAACCAATTTAAAACCCGAAGAGATTGCGGCGAAGTTTGAAGGTATTTCTGGTAGCGACATTTCAAATGCCGTTCTGAATGGAGCTTTTCGAGCGGCGCGACAAAAACTCAAGCATGTCCCGGCAAATTTTTTCTTTCAAGCCGTAGAAGATATTCTGGAAAGCAAACGTGCAAATTTGTCAGGTAGCGATAAAGTCGTAAAGAACATCGTTTCAAAAGATTACTACGACAGGCAAGTAAATAGCCTATCCAAAAAATAAGAAGGAATAAGCGTGGTTTTAACAACAATCGGCGCGGCCATAGCTGCATTGGGAGCAGTAGCGGCTGCAATGGCGGTTATGGCTAACTGGGATGAAGTCAAGAAATGGTTCAGAGATTTCATCAAGGCACTTACAGGAATTTTTGTGACAGTGGCTAAGGGAGTTGCCCATGCGGCAGGTGCTTTTGTAGAAGTGGTTAAAAATGGTTTTGCTAACATTATGCACAAGCTCTATTACCAGGAAGGCAATCACTACGTTGAAGAAATTCGCACTCGTGAACTACCAGAAAATAAACTGCCAGACTGGGCGCGCAGAAAGATTAGCCAAACCAGCGGCGAAGTCGACGTAACGCCAGAGATGGAAAACGAATTGGAAATGACAATTTAAAGTTAGGAGAGTTTTTTATGAGCACAGCAGATAATCCCGCCACCCCGGCTACAGAGGAGAAGGACAAGGTAGACGCATTTGCAGATAGCGTCGTTGATTTCGTCGACGATTTTTTTAAGGCGCAGAAAGTCAGTCTCGATGAATTCGCCGCCAAGTCTTCAAAAGAAATTGATAAGATAATCATAAAGAAAACAAAAGACGGTAGCAAGTTCATTGCCGGACGTTTCAGCTTGATTTTTGTCAGCGCAGTTAAATTTAAATTCGCCTTCGAGTTCTATATTAAAAGTCCAGCCGAAAAAGATTACACCAAAGTTTACGGCGAGAGCAAACCCATTTCTACAAGCCGACTTAAAGAAGAAGCTTTAACGGAATTGATGACTTCTAAGGAAGTTGCCTACGAAATCGATGAGCCTGTGTTTGGGAAAATTTCAAAAGTTAGCAACGCCCCGACTCCCAACCCTGCTGATTAAAATGTTCCCGTGCGAAAAGTGCGGTGCCTGTTGTCGGCATATCGACGATATTTTTTTTGTGGAGAATATGTCTCTGCCTGACGGGACATGCAAATTTTTTGACAAGAAAACTAATCTGTGTACGATTTATTCCGCACGACCGCTTTTTTGTAATGTTGATGCCTACTACGAAAAATTCTTCAGCAACATAATGAGTCGGGAAGCCTTCTATTCCAAGAATAAAGAACTTTGCCAGTTCATGCGTAATTTTGATGACATTTCTCGCGCACAAAGGAAAATTATTTCCCTGAAAGATATTCCGCAATCTCTTCAGAAAAAATTAAACGGGAGGGCTTTTATTGGCAAGACAAACTTCAATTGATTCGCAGACAGGCGAAAATGAATCTTACAAAAAGAATCGAATAACCGCAGATGAACTTCCGCCTGCCATTCGAGCAAAAATTCTTGCTCAGCAGAAAAAAGACAGCGACGAAAGGTTAAAAAGTGGCGAATCACCAGCAAAAATAGCGTGGGAAAATTTTGAGAAGCAAGCTCTTGAAATGCGTGACAACGTGGCTGCAGAAAAATATTTGGAAGAATATCTGGATTGGTGCCAAGCAGACGGTAAAGATTTGACCGAAACTTGTTACGAACTTTTTATGGACTTTTCAACCGGTCGCAAAAGAATTAAAAATGATGCTCTTACTTTGAAAATGGTCTCTCATCTCAAGGATATTCGCGACGTTGCTAAATTGAAGAGCATAGTTTCATTCCTGGAAAAGAAGAATCATGCTTATGACGACGAACTTGAATCGATTTACATGACGCTTTATCATTTGTTCCTGAGCGGCGAAAATACCGATAAAAATCTCAATCTTTCCGCGCAGTATCTCAAGGGCGCGATAAAAATCTCGAATACCGCAGAAAGACAAGCCCTGTTGCGTGAAATTTATGAGCAACAAAATTCCTCCTTGCCAGAACAACAGCGCGTCCAGAAAGCATACATGCAAGTAATTGCTGATAAAATTGATTTCGCCGAATTGGAATTTGCAAAGTATCTGAAGGCTCATGACCAAAAGGACGAAGCGATTGAACATTTCATAGCCGGCGAGAATTTCAAAGAAGCATATGATTTGGTTGATATAAACGACGAAGGAAAAATTTCTCAAGCAATCGAGGCTTTCAAAAAAGGCGGAGCGGATACAGAGTTTGCCAAGTCGTTAAATCTGATGAAGTCGAATTTCCCTCTGCTCAAAGATTTATTTTCTTTTAAGGAACAGCCGCTGACCTATTGGAGTTTGTCTTGGCGATATGCACTTTTAGGACCCGTTTACGCGATGTTCCAAACCCTTCATAAGAACGTAAAACTTTTCTTTGGAATACTCTTAGGTACGATTGTTGGTATCGTACTAGCTGGATATTTTGCTGGAATCTTAGTCTTGTCAATATTCGCTACGTTATCCCTGTTTTTGTGGATGATGTTCTCCTTAGTTTCAGACGTAAAAAGACGCCAAAAATTTGTCGCCGCCTGTGAACTTTGCACGCAAATTTCTCCGCACCCAGAGATAGATAAAATGTCCAGTGTTTTTGGCGACAGCGATAAAATTAAAAATATCTCCAAAAAGTCTGGTTTCTTGATTTTGCCAATCATCACATATATTTTTGTCGCTTTAGTAATCGTCGCTAACGCAAGTCAGTATACACTTAGAGAGCAAAAAGCTCAAGCCGAACAGCAAGCTCAACTGGAGAAAGAAAAGTTGGCTCAAGCCGAACGTCAAGCTCAACTGGAGAAGGAAAAGTTGGCTCAAGCTCAACGACAGGCTCAACTCGAAAAAGAAAAGCAAGCTCAAGCCGAACGTCAAGCTCAATTAGAAAAGGAAAAGTTGGCTATCGATAAGCTCAACGCGTTTTACGGAAACATTACTGACAAAAAATATGATCAAGCTTATAATTTTTTCAGCAACGATATGAAGAGTCGCATTGAATACGCTAATTGGATGAGCGGATTTGATACGACTGTTTCTAGCAAAGCAAGTGATATAAAAATTGAATCAAAGTCCGAAAAAATGATTATCTTAAGATATACCCTTACTGCCGTCGATAATCCCGGCGGAACGCGTAAATTTGACAGTACTGCCACATTGATTGATACAGATGACGGTTGGAAGTTGGAATCCATGAGTAACAAGCTCATAAAATAAGTTGTCTATTTTCTTTTTGTTGGACAAACAATCAAGGAAATGCAATTTGAGAAAAGGATAATCGCAATACAAGCGTGAAAAGTTAAATTTTTAGTTGTATATTATACCTGTGTATAGTGATGACGCTCGGTCGATTAGACCGGGCTTTTTTGTTTTCCAAACAGATTGGAGGAGATTTTTCTATGAAACAAGGTAAAACTTTGCAGGAGTTAGGCAGGGAACTTCAGCGGCAACGTCTCAATCGGCAAGACTTTCTCGCCGACACTCGCTCTCTCGAAGTGGAATCAAACAGCTACGGCTCCACACTGCACTTGTCGTTGGACAGCAACACCTACGGCTTCCAAATTGGGGAACTGGCTCATCAGCAAATCGCCTCGCGGCTCAACATTCCGTATAAGTACTATCAGAAAATGCAAAGCGACGCGCCTGACCTGCTCGACCAAAATATCAATCGCTGGTTGAATCAAAATCCCGAACGTCGCATGATTCGTGTCCTTGACGGGAAAGTTCGTGCCTTTTTGTCAGATCGCTATCGTAGATTGGACAACTTGGAACTATGTGCGGCTGTTCTGCCCGTGATTCAAGAAATGAACGGAACGAGCATAGAATCGTGCGAAGTCACTCCTACTCATTTGTACCTCAAGGTCGTTAATCGGCGCGTCAAAGCTGAAGTAAAAGTGAGCGATGTGGTTCAAGCCGGTTTTGTCGTGTCAAACAGCGAAGTTGGCTTGGGAAGTTTGCGCGTGGAGCCGCTCGTCTTCCGGCTCGTGTGCAAAAACGGCTTGATTTGCAGAGACCTTGCGCAGAAAAAATATCATGTGGGGCGGCAAGTTAATATTTCCGATGATTCAGCTTACGAACTCTATTCGGAAGAGACTCTCGCGCAGGACGATAAAACTTTCTTCATGAAGGTACAAGACGTAGTACGCGCCGCTGTTGATGAGGCTAAGTTTATGCTGACAGTGAACAAGCTCCGTGAAGCTACTCAAATTCCTCTCAAACACGATCCGGTAAAATCCGTTGAAGTGTTAGCGGACAAATTCCAGCTGACGGAAAACGAACGGGGCGACATCTTGCGTCAGTTGTTCATGGGAGCCGACAATTCGCGCTACGGCTTGGTCAACGCAGTGACTGCCGCCAGTAAGATTGCCAAAACATACGAGAGGGCGACGGATTTGGAACGAATTGGCGGCGAAATTCTTTCGTTGCCCGTGCCGCGTAATATTCTTCCGCCGCCTACTATCTCGTCCTACCAAGCCTTGCCCGAATATCAAGCAATAACTGCCTAAAGGAGGGTAGAAAATGAGTAGCTACTTTAACTGCGCCGCTTTTGACGACGTAAACGCTTCCATTCGGCTCAATGACAACGTGGTTTTCCTTGCGCTCAAAGTCGAGGATAAAAATGCAGATATGCACATCACTCTTAACCCGTTTCAAGTTCGCGTTTTGGCAAAATATCTGACGATTGCGCTGACGAAAATCAACTTCGCTGACTTACTCGTTGAAAAACACTTTGGCGATCTTACCGTTGAAATTAAACAGGATAATCTCCACGAGGATTTTGACGAGGAAGAATACGCCCTTGCTGTTCCTTTTTAATCCCTGT
>JAFRRH010000020.1 GCA_017428215.1 Selenomonadaceae bacterium | reverse complement strand
ATTACGACAAAATTCTCGACCAAATAAGCAAGTATGTTCATCCAGTAAGGCAAGAAAGATTCTTCCTAAGAAATTGCCGATATATCCATCCTGTGAGCTTCAATTATCGTGTCGCTTAAGTTAATGGCATTGCACATTTCGCTATGATTATAATGTACACCTGTCATATTATCGGAAAGGCAAATGTGCTTTCCTGCGATCAGGTAAATGAGCTTATTCAAATTAGAGAAAAAATGGACATTACTTCCGGTGGCGTTCCGTCCGGTGCCGTCAACCCCAGTAACCTTACAGATAGTGTTTAAAAACCTGTGCATCTTCTTTCCTGCGAAAAATCTCTTTAAGACTTTCTGTATAGGGCGGTCGGGCAATTCCGTACTCCGTCACAATGCCAGATATTAATTCATTATCCACAAAGTCAAATGCGGGATTATAAACTTTAACGCCTTGAGGTGCCATGCGCTGTTTGTACCACATCTCTGTAACTTCTTCGGGCGGTCGCTGTTCTATAACAATATCTTCCCCTTTTGCGGTATTCATGTCGATAGTAGAAGTCGGACCCAATACATAGAAAGGAATGTTGTAGTATCTCGCCAAAATTGCCAAACCGGAGGTTCCGATTTTATTACAAGAATCTCCGTTAGCCGCCACTCTGTCACAGCCGACGAATACAGCGTTCACCCAACCATTTTTCATTACTTGAGAGGCCATATTGTCGCATATCAGGGTTGTATCGACGCCTTCGGCTATTAATTCAAAAGCGGTCAGCCTAGCTCCCTGCAATAGCGGACGGGTTTCATCGCAGAAAACGCGAAAGTTCATTCCACGCTCTAATCCCAAATGAATTGGTGCTAAAGCAGTGCCGTATTTTGAGGTAGCCAGTTGACCAGCGTTGCAATGAGTCAAAATTCCATCTCCGTCCTTGAGCAGAGTTAGACCGTTTTCACCAATCCTGCGGCACATCCAAACGTCCTCCGTTTTTATTTCTTTGCTTTCCTTCAGTAGCAGTGCTTTAATTTCAGTAATGGACTTGTCTTTGTTGTCAATAGCTATCTGTTCCATTCGATTCAGTGCCTTAGACAGATTTACTGCTGTAGGTCGAGAAGAATTTAAATACTCCTTAGCTTCATGAAACGGAGTATAGAAGGTGTCCCAAGTGTCCGCGTCAATGTCCTTTGCTGCCAAGTACAGAGCAAAAGCTGCAAATACCCCAATAGCCGGTGCGCCGCGAACTTGCAACAAATATATAGCTTGCCACATTTTTTGCTGTTCCTTCAAATGAAGGAGCTTCACTTCACCGGGGAGTTTCGTCTGGTCGATTATAATGATTGCACTTTCCTGCTCATCAAAATCTACGGTTTCATAAGCCATAATGTTTTTCTCATTCATATATTTACTCTCCATAAACGTTAAACAATTTATCATAACAATTTTTTACTGTGAACACACATTCTAATATCGAGGCGTGCGTTTGGAAATTCCAGCGTCGCAAAATAATCACTAAGAGTTTCTGCGCGGCGAATCATTTCAACTTTGCCATTTTCGCGAATTAAAAGTTCCGCGCTCCTTAATTTGCCGTTGTAGTTAAAGCCCATAGCGTGACCGTGTGCTCCAGTGTCGTGAATTATAACAATGTCGCCAACGTCGATATGCGGGAGGTGGCGGTCAATAGCAAATTTATCATTATTTTCGCAAAGGGAACCTGTCACGTCGTAAATTTCATTGCAAGGCGCGTTCTCCTTACCTAAAATTGTAATGTGATGATAGGCGTCGTAAAGCGCGGGACGCATTAAATCCGACATGCAAGAATCTAAGCCAACGTAACTTTTATAAGTATTTTTTTTATGCAAAACAGTCGATACAAGCCAGCCCGCCGGACCCGTCATAGCACGCCCGCTTTCCATAGCTAATCGAACATTGCCTAAACCACTCGGCACTAAAATTTCGTAGAAAAGTTTTTTTACGCCGTCGCCAACCATTTTTAAATCAACGGGCAATTCGTCGGGAAGATATGGGATACCTAAGCCGCCGCCTAAATTTATAAACTCAAAATTTATTCCAAGCTGATTTTTAATCTTCGCAGCAAGCTCAAACATAATCCGCGCCGTGTAGATAAATGTAGACGCTTTACGCTCGTTTGAGGCAATCATCGTGTGCAAGCCGAAACGTTTAATCCCCTTGTCGAGACAAATTTTATAGGCTTCAAAAATCTGATTGCGTGTAAGTCCGTATTTAGCGTCGGCAGGGCGTCCGATTATGTCGTTGCCGTCGTTCATAATGTCAGCAGGATTATAGCGGAAGGAAATTATTTCGGGCAAGCGGGCGTTGCGCTCAAGATAATCAATATGCGTTATGTCGTCGAGGTTGATAATCGCGCCGAGTTCAAGAGCTTTGCGGAATTCTACGGCGGGCGTGTCGTTTGAAGTCAAAATAATTTTTTCTCCGACGACTCCTGCCGCCTCGCTGATAAAAAGTTCGGCGATTGAGCTACAATCTGTGCCCGCGCCGTCACGAGCTAAAATTTCTACAATATAAGGATTTGGCGTCGCTTTAATAGCAAAATGTTCGCGGAAGTCGGGTGCCCATGCAAATGCCTCGCGCAACTTCCTAAAGTTTTCACGGATATTTTTTTCGTCGTAAATGTGGAATGGCGTTGGGAATTTTTTTATTACTTCGCGCAGTTCAGCTTCTGGTAAGGGAAAAGTTTTTGGCGTGTGGAAAGTTTTTGCGTGATTTTCATTAGTCATTGTAAACGCCTCCAAAAAGATTTTTGTATACACGTCGATTATATCAAAATTTTTCAGCAAGGGAAGAGTCAACTAAATTTAAAATTTCTATTGCGCTAGGAAAGTTGCATGATAAAATTGCGGCGAGGAGTTGAAATTTTTATGTTTAGCAATTTTATCGTAGCAGTGAGCGCGATTGTGCCGATGTTCTGCTTAATGTCAATCGGTGCCTTCGTGAAATTTCAAAAGTGGTTGACCGACGAGGAACTTAACCATATGAACCGCATGGTTTTCCGTGTCTTTTTTTGTTGTATGATGTTTTACTCAATCTACACGACCGAATTGGCGACGAGTTTTCGACCAAAGTTAATGCTATTCGGTGCGTGCGGCGTGTTGATAATTTTTTTCTTGCTGATGATAATTATCCCGCGAATAGAGCCGGATAACAGACGTCGCGGCGTCATAGTTCAGGCGATTTTCCGGAGCAACTTTGTTTTAATGGGCGTGCCGATTGTCGCAAATATTTTTGGCGATGAGAATATCGCGGTTTCGACAATGATGATTGCGATTATCGTACCGATTTACAATGTCCTAGCCGTCTTAGCACTTGAGACATTTCGCGGCGGGAAATTCGCGCTCTTGCCGATTTTAAAAGGCATTTTCAAAAACCCAATGATTTTAGGCGCGATAACAGGTGCGACACTTCTAATTTTAGGCGTCGAAGTTCCAAAGCCAATTTTAAAACCAATCGGACAAATTTCGGCGGCAACTACTCCCGTTGCGCTGATAATTTTGGGCGCGTCATTCAAGCTCGGCAGCACCCATGAGCACAGAAAGCAATTACTCGGCGCGATATTCGGACGATTAATTTTGGTTCCCGCCATAACATTATCAACGGCAGCATTTATCTTTGGCTTTAGAGGAATTGAATTCGTAACGTTAGTTGCAATTTTCGCGGCTCCGTGTGCAGTCGTATCGTTTGCAATGGCTCAACAAATGGGGGGCGACGCGGATTTAGCGGGCAACTGCGTAGTATTCACATCGGCTTTATCGTGCTTTACAATGTTCTGTTGGATTTTGCTTTTTAAGACATTGGGCGTATTCTAGAGAGTGTTGATAAAGTGTAAAGATGAAAAATAAGCAAGACCACGAACGCTACTGCCTTACAAAAACGCAAGAAGAAATAATAAAGCCGTTGTTACCTGCCCCAAAATTTTCAACTCATCGGATTAGTATTGAGTGACGGGCTTCCTTCACGATTCTCACTGTGCCATTGAACTTCT
>JAFRRH010000019.1 GCA_017428215.1 Selenomonadaceae bacterium | reverse complement strand
TACAAAAACGCAAGAAGAAAGTAATCGTGCCGCTACTATCTGCGCCGAAGGCAATCGGACGACCGGACTTAAATTCCTTGAAAGTCTTCAACGCAATCTTATTGATACTCTCCCGCCTATAACGTTTACCAACACGCTCTAAATAAAAAAATATGACGCTACTCGTAGTAGTAGTAGATATAATGGCGGGAACTTTAATAGCTTTGAATTCGCTCTGTGTCATTTAGAGATATTTTTAATTCTTCCCTAATGACAAACGCAGAAAGAATTTGTAGAATTACTGCAACATGAGGTTTCAAGGGAGGGGATTCATATGCCGTTGATTTTAGCACTTATCGGAATCGCCCTTGATATTCCTAGAGAGCTGGTCGCAGGTTTATTGGCTTTCTTCTTGATAAGAGAGTTGGCTTGAATTTTTACGTCGACAAAGACTTTTAAAAATATTGGAAGAATGGAAAGTCAGCCCGCGCTCGCTTTCCGTTTTTCCTTGTATTAGGGAGGTGCACGGATGAATGTCGGCAAAATCTTACTAGCGTTTGCGATTATAATTTTTTTCGCGAATTCAGTCGAAGCGTCGGATTTGAAAATTGATTCAGGCAAAACTTTTGTCGAACAAAAATACGTTACGCCGCCGAGATTACGCCAACCTTTTTTGCCGCCAATTAGAACTTCGCGAAAAGATTACATACCGCGACAGCCTTTCCGCCCCAAACCGCATTACTTGCCGCATGTGCCTAAACCAACTAACGACAATCGCGGTGGCAAAAGAAAAAATTTTGGTCCACCAAGAATGCCGCGCAGATAAATTTCAGCAAGGAATGAACCCGAATGAGAAGTTTAACGAAAAATTTAATATTGGCGACGGCAGTTGTCAGCGCAATATTTATCGTTGACTTCTCTAGTGCCGGAGCCGCAAGTCTCCACTACGAAACAACTTGCTCCGTAAAAAAAATTTGTCCGTTTTTAATGGACAGTTCACAACAATATTTAGACTTTTGGTCAAAGTTCCGAGATACGGTTATGCCCGACCCCGACGAGCCGCAAAATAACAATCCTCCTAAAGAGGAAGAACCGCCTCCTAACGACGACGAATCCAAAAACGAGGATTAATCTTTCCAGCCTTTAGTCGTCACGTCTTTAATCTCAAATTTGCGTTGAACGCGCCCAAATCCGTCCTTGACGCGCAGAAAATAAATAGCTTTCTTCCGATAATCGGCAACAGGATCGTTGCCGGTTTTTTCTTGGTAATGAAGCGTGTTTTCGGCGTGGGCAGAAGTAAAGCCAAATAAAATTTTTAGCGGCAAAGTTTTTCCTCGACGCGGGATAATCGAGTCGTCAGCAATGTTTAGCGGATAATAAATACCGTTTACTTGCACGAGGAGCATTGGCGCAACTTCCCCAACAAAAGTTCCTTCAGGCGGCATGGCAAGCGGATAATCGCCGTCGGGTAAAGCAAAATGTTCGCCGTTCTTTATATAGCTGATTGCGTCCGACGGAAAAATTTCTTTGTGCCAACTGGGCGGCGTGTCAGATTTCGGATAAAGTACAACTGCGAACGCCAGCGATAAAAATACGGCAGCCGCGATAAAATAAAACTTCCGCGAAAACTTTCTGAACTCCGATTTCTCCGCGTCAATAATTTTTTGCAGTTCTTTGTAATCGTTCATTTTTGTAATTGCATTGGGAAAATCGGACGATTCGAGTGTTCGGTAATGTCTTTGATAACGTCCTTGTCGGGCTTGCCCAAAACCCAACCGAGCATTTTAATTTCAGCGTGAATGGCAATTTTTTGGTCGCGAACATCACCCGACGTGAAGCAAATCTTTTTGTAATTTTCCAATGAAAGCTTATATCGGGCGTTAATCTCCTGCAACGAGCGCAATTTATTTGGCGGATTGTGATAGCTCGCAATTAATTTCATAACATCTTCCTGTTCAGACATGTTTAGACCTCCTCCAACTTAACCAGATAAAAATACCGGCAGCAATCGTGAATGCAACGACGCTCGTAACTTGTGCGGACTTCAATACACCGATAACTTGACTTGTATAATCGCCGCGCAGAAATTCTAAAGCAAATCGCGCCGCCGCGTAAAGCATAACATACAACGCGAAACATTGCCCCTTGACATAATTAGTACAACGGAAAATTAACAGCAACGCAAAAATCACAACATCAAGCTGACATTCCCACACTTCGGCGGGGAAAAGCGGTTGTGCTCCATAAGTTCGATAAGCAAGCGTCGTGTCGGGATAAATTATTCCGTAGTTGCCTCCCGTCGGTGCTCCAAAAGCGTCGCCGTTTAAAAGATTGGCGCAACGTCCCAAAGCTTGCCCCAACACAATCGCAGGAGCCATAAGGTCGGCAAGATGAATCACATCAAGCCCTTTTTTTTTGGCATAAAGTGCGCCAGCCGTCACTCCCAAGATAATTCCGCCTTGAACAGCCATGCCGCCTTGCCACACATTTAAAATTTCGCTAAGATGATTTTGATAGTAGCTCCAATCAAAAAAGAACACGTCCCACAACCTAGCACCGAGCAAACCAAAAAAGCCACCGATTAAACCCATATCAATAATAAATTTTTCGTAGCCGCGCCCGTCAACCTTAGCCATAAAGTAGCCGACGCCCGTCGCTAAAAAAATCGACAGCGATAAAATTACGCCATAAGAGCGAATCGGAAAATCGCCGATGTAAAATAAAAATTGATGCACGCCAATCCTCCCAAAATTTTTTATAATTATAACAGGCGGCGAAGATTTTTAAAAGGAATTTTAATCGCTACGTCGAAGTCAAAAATAGCAAACAAGCTGATAAAAATTTTCGTGGAGGGATGAGGTTGGCATTTTTTTTGATAGTGCCGAGCGTCATGATAGTCAGCGTTCTGTTGGTTCATGCGTTTGCAAATCGGCTTGGATTGCGGATTTATTATACGACGCTTATCGCAACAGCAATTTTGGCGTTTATGGTCGAATTCGCAACGGCGTCTTTTACACCTGCCATCGGTCGAGAATATCTCTTGCGATTGGCACTTATGATTTTGGCGGCGTCGTGTCTGCTTACTTTGGCGAATAGATTTTTGTTAAAGAAGCAACGCGAGGAAGAAAAAAGTTTCGACGCAGAAGTTAAAGCGGCTTACGAAGCGGAAAAGAAAAAAAATTTAGGAATTGCCGAAGAAACGCCGGTAAATACATTTGATTGGAACGCGGCGGGAACGTCGCTTGACGAGAAAAATTTTTCACACGAAGAAATTTCTGCTAAGGTAGAGGAACTGCCCGCCGATACAGAAATTTTATCTAAGGTAGACGACAAGCCCGCCGATAATGAAATTTTATCTAAGGTAGAGGAATCGTCCGCTGATAACGAAATTTTATCTAAGGTAGACGACGCACCCGCCGACAATGAAATTTTATCTAAGGTAGACGAGCTACCCGCCGATAACGAAATTTTATCTAAGGTAGACGAGCTACCCGCCGATAACGAAATTTTATCTAAAGTAGACGAGCCGCCCGCCGACAATGAAATTTCTGCTAAGGTAGAGGAATCGTCCGCTGATAGCGAAATTTTATCTAAAGTAGACGACAAGCCCGCTGATGACGAAATTTTATCTAAGGTAGAGGAGCCGCCCGCCGATAACGAAATTTTATCTAAGGTAGACGACGTACCCGCTGATAACGAAATTTTATCTAAGGTAGAGGAGCCGCCCGCTGATGACGAAATTTCAGCTAAGGTAGAGGAGCCGCCCGCCGATAATGAAATTTTATCTAAAGTAGACGAACCGCTCGCCGATAATGAAATTTCAGCTAAGGTAGACGAGCCGCCCGCTGATAACGAAATTTCTGCTGAGGCAAAATCGGAACTCCTCGAAAAGCCTGTATCAACGGAAAATTTCCCGCTTGAAAAAGTTTTTACGCCACTGCATGAATTAAAAAACGAGGACGCCGATAAACCAATCGAGCTCCCAGAAGAACCGGAGCTAAATAAAGATTTGCCGGTAGACGAAGTTTTTAAACCTTTGTCCGAAGCTAAACCACAGCCGATTGAACCTGTCGCCGCGCCCGTCGAAAAGAAAGCTCAACGCACGGAATTTTTCCCATTGCAGGAAGTTTTTCAGCCTTTATCAACTTTAGACCTCGAAAAGCTCGAAGAAATTACGCAGGAAGAAAAAACTGCACCAAACGAGGAAGAGACTAAACCAGAGGAAAAAATTGCCACGCTCGACGAACTCTTAGACAAGGCGTATGATGAGCGCGATAAAGGGCACGTTTGGCAAGCAATAGAAACTTATAAAAAGGCATTGAAACGCTACCGCAATGACGACTACGCGCCGTTTGTGGCGATTGATTTGGGCAATATTTATAAGGAGCAGGCGCTCTACACTAAGGCAATAAAAACTTATGAAAAGGCGTTGAATCTGCCCGCCGTCAAGCGCAACGAGTCGATAAAAAAAGAGTTTGTTAACAATCTACAGTATCTGAGCGTCGTCCGTGATGTTTTGTTAAAATATCATTCCTTGTCGACGCCGTTTAGCCAAATTTCAAAAGAAATTCTGCAGGAGGTTGACATTGAGTTTAAAAAGGTGCAAATTAACTCCGCGCAGTAAAATAAATTAATGATAAAGTTTTGGAGGTAACAGAATGAAAAAAAGTGTTGAGATTCTGGGCTTGCCGATAATCAGCATAACCGAAGGTCGGGAGCTTGGCGTCAGTAAGTCGCTATTAATCGACGCTAAAAACGGAGTAGTAGCGGCGATAACGATAGATGACGAGGATTGGTATCGCGGCGTTAAGCTAATTCCTTACGAGGCGATTATCGCAATCGGTGAAGACGCCGTGACAATTACGCACAGCGAAAATATTTTGAACTTGGAAGAGGCTGGCGATTATGAGCGTCTGTTGGTTGAAAATATTCGCGTCATCGGCACGAAGGCGATAACTAAGACGGGGCGCATTCAAGGTAAAGTCACCGAAGTTTTTATCGGCGACGGCGGCAAAATTGAGAAATGCGAAGTTACTACGCCTGACGGCACAGTTAATGAAATTAATTCCGAGCAAATTTCCATATTCGGCAAACAAGTCACGGTTATAGACGTTGGCGAGGAAAAAAAAAATAGTTTAACAGAGCAACCCGCCTTTGAACCTGCATTTGAAGCTTTCCACGAGGAGCCACAAGAAACTTTCGAGAGCGTTAAGGAAGAATTGCCGCCGGTCGAAGAAATTCAGCCGATACTAAAATTAGCACAGTTGCCGGAGGAAGAACCCACCACTACGGCAGAAGAACAAGCGGCTCTGGAACAAAGCATGACACCTGAACCTGTCGTTGAAGTTGCTCAAGAACCAGTTGTTGAAGTTGCTCAAGAACCAGTTGTTGAAGTTGCTCAAGAACCAGTTGTCGAAGTTGCTCAAGAACCTGTCGTTGAAGTTGCTCAAGAACCTGTCGTTGAGGTTGCTCAAGAACCCGTCGTTGAAACTGCTCAAGAACCTGTCGTTGAAACTACTCAAGAACCTGTCGTTGAAACTGCTCAAGAACCCGTCGTTGAAACTGCTCAAGAACCCGTCGTTGAAACTGTTCAAGAACCAGTCGTTGAAGTTGCTCAAGAACCGGTCGTCGAGATTGCTCAAGAACCCGTCGTAGAAGTTGCTCAAGAGCCTGTCGTTGCAATAAAAATTTCTGAAGAGGACAAGAAAATTGCGGCGATGACTCAGCAGGCAGAAGATTTAAAAGCGGCATTGAAAAAAGCGCGGGCAAGTCAGCAGGTAACGTCAACAGAACCCAAACCAATGATTCCACAGAGAAAGCAAGTTGAAAAAGCCGTTGACGAACGCCGCCGCAGAGTTTTACTCGGTAAACACGCCACAAAAACTATTACTGCGGAAAGCGGTACTCTCGTTGTAGAAATGGGCGCGGAAGTCACGGAAGAAGTTCTTCAGCGTGCACGGCTTTCAAACAAATTTATCGAACTGTCAATGAATGTTCAATAAAATTTTATCCAATAAAAAATCCCGCTCGGTTTTTCGCCGTGTGGGATTTTTTTATAAATTTATGTTTGCCGCTTGCGCCAATTTTCTAAGCCGATAGACAGGTAAACCGACGACGTTAGACCAATCGCCGTAAATTTTTTCGATAAACTTAGTTGCGCCGCCCTGCAACGCATATGAGCCTGACTTATCAAGCGGTTCGCCTGTGGCAACGTATTCGCGAATTTCTTCTGCCGTCATTTCGCCGAAATAAACTTCCGTGACCTCCGACGCCGTGAAAATTTTGCCGCCCGCGCAGATTGCCAAGCCCGTTATGACC
Source organism: Selenomonadaceae bacterium (assembly GCA_017428215.1). Taxonomy (GTDB): domain Bacteria; phylum Bacillota; class Negativicutes; order Selenomonadales; family Selenomonadaceae; genus Quinella. The sequence goes on along the minus strand of JAFRRH010000019.1, from coordinate 23,744 downwards.
TCATGCTTTTTGCCGGCAAGTTGAGCCAACATTTTTTCCGCGCCAGCAACGCCGTCGGGTTTACCGAAAATTTCTCCGTTCAAAACGACAATCGTATCTGCGCCAATAACTACTGCGTCGGGATTTTTCGCGGCGATTGAGCTTGCTTTAAGTTTAGCGTTTTCAATCGCTAAAGTTTTCGGACTATCGGCTTGCTGAACTTCCTTAGCGTCGCTAACTTCCACGACGAAATTTTTACAAAGTTTTTTTAGAAGTTCATGCCTGCGCGGCGAGCCTGAAGCTAAAATAATCATGACTTCACCTCCAAAACGAGTATAGAAAAAGTTTTTCCTAAAGTCAACGGTAAATCTTTTGCTTTATGTAGTTTTAATTTACTAACCACAAAAACCCGCATTACAGCTAGCATACTCGCGTATACATTAACATCAATGCCTGGTTGTATTTTAAATTTATTATATAAGGAGGTTTTCGAGCTTTGAAACTATTTTTTTCCGCCGGTGAAGCCTCTGGAGACGTTCATGGAGCTTCTTTGGCTCGCGAAATTAAAAAAATCGCTCCTGCAACCGAACTTATCGGCTTTGGCGGCGATTTAATGCAAAATCAAGGCGTTAAACTCGTTCGCAACTATAAAAATTATAATGTTATGGGCGTCGTAGAGGTTTTGAAGAACATTCGCAAGATTTTTAAGCTCCTGAACGACTTAACGGAGATTATTCGCGTCGAACAGCCCGATTTACTCGTTCTGATTGATTATCCAGATTTTAATTGGCGTTTAGCACGTCGCGTAAAGAAATTCGGCGTAAAAATCTTGTCATACGTTCCGCCGTCGGCTTGGGCATGGCGAAAAGGTCGTGCAAAGGACTGCGCGGCTATCGCAGACGTGTTTATTGCGATTTTTCCGTTTGAATTGCCAGTTTATCAAGCAGCAGGCGCAAAAATTTACTTTTTAGGCAATCCATTAGTAGATACTGTCAAGCCGTCTATGTCAAAAGCCGAAGCGCGGAAATTTTTCGGCTTAACTGATTCTGATAAAGTAATTTTACTTATGCCAGGCTCTCGAAAGCAGGAAATTAAACTTTTACTGCCTGAAATGCTCGCCGCGACTAAACTTTTATGTAAAAATTTTAAATTCTTCTTACCAGTAGCCGATAACGTAGAAAATTTGATAGAAATAGGCGACTGCGATATAAAATTGGTAAAATCAGCGCGGCGATACGATTTAATGAGCGTTGCAGACGCGGCGATAGCGACTTCGGGAACAGTAGTACTTGAGGCGGCGTTGCTAAATTTGCCGTGCGTAGTACTTTATAAAATGAATTCGTTAAATTTTTTAATCGGAAAGCTTTTGGTAGATATAAAATACTTTAGTTTGCCGAATATTTTAGCCGACGAAGATATTTTACCAGAATTATTGCAGGATAATGTTACAGCAGAAAGAATCTCTGAAGAATTACTAAAAATTCTTGACAATCGCGCGGATTATGTTAAAAAATTACAATCGGCTTGTAAAAAGCTAGGAGAGGCGGGCGCGGCGGCTCGCGTGGCAAAAAAAATATTGGAGACTGCAAATGAGAAACTATAAAAGGCTTTTAGTCTATATAAAACCGTATTTAGGGACGTTCGGGCTTGCAATTATCTGTATAATCTGCGCGTCTGGCGCGAATTTATATTTGCCGTGGATAATTAAAGATATGATTGACAAAGTGCTGGCCGAAAAAGATATGGCGATGTTAAATTTTATTTCGGTGAGTATCGTGGTAGTTTTCGCGATTCGCGGCGTTTTTTATTACGGACAATCGTATTTAGTTTCATATATCGGGCAAAGAGTAGTCGTAGACGTGCGCGAAGTGATGTTCAGGAAATTTCAGCGAATGCCAATGGAATATTTCGATAAACACCAAACCGGCGAGACAATGAGTTACTTAACGAACGATGTCGGAGCAATTCAGTCGGCATTAGTGGATAATTTGATAGAAATGTTCACCGAAGGCGCAATTTTAATCGGTTCAATCGCCATGATGTTCTATTTGGACTGGAAGTTGACGCTTTTAACGCTAATAACGGTTCCATTAGTAGGAATTTCGATGAGAATCTTCGGAAAAAAAATAAAATCGACGAGCCGCGTAATTCAAGAGAAATTAGCGGATATAACGTCGCTATTGCAGGAAAGTATATCTTCAATTCGCGTTGTAAAGTCGTTTGTCCGCGAAAAATACGAAATAGACCGCTTTAATGTAGAAAACGAATTAAATTTCAAGGCGACAATGGACAATGTAAAAATTACGAGCCTTTTGACGCCGACAGTTGAATTTTTGGCGGCAGTTGCAGTAACTTTTATCGTGTGGTTCGGCGGATATGAGGTAGTAAATGGAATAATTTCAGCTGGCGCGTTGGTTGCGTTCTTGACATACGCGGTAAATCTTGCAAATCCGGTAAAAAGGCTGTCGAGGATATACGGACGACTTCAAAAGGCAATGGCGGCGATAGATAGGATATTTGGAGTGCTAGATTTACCGGAAAAAGTAAATGATAAACCAAATTCAATAGAATTACCGCCAATAAAAGGCAATATAAGCGTCGAAAACGTAACATTTAGCTATGATGGGGTGCATAATGCGCTAGAAAATGTAAGTTTCGAGGTAAAACCAGGTCAAATGATAGCATTTGTGGGACCAAGTGGCGCAGGAAAATCAACAATCGCGAATTTAATACCGAGATTTTACGATGTAACGTCAGGAGCGATAAAGATTGACGGATTAGACATACGCGACGTAAAAATAGACAGTTTAAGGGAGCAAATAGGAATTGTACCGCAAGAAACGCTATTATTTTCAACAACAGTCATGGAAAATATCAGATATGGGCGATTAAATGCGACTGACGAGGAAGTAAAAGCGGCGGCGCGTGCTGCAAACGCAGAAAAATTTATTTTGGAACTTCCGGAAGGCTATCAAACGAAAATCGGGGAGCGAGGATTAAATTTAAGCGGCGGACAGCGACAAAGAATGGCGATAGCGCGAGCAATGTTAAAAAATCCGCAAATATTAATTTTAGACGAGGCAACGAGTGCTTTGGACACGGAAAGCGAGAAAATTGTACAATCTGCGCTTGATGATTTAATGATAGGGCGCACGAGTTTTGTAATAGCGCACAGATTGAGCACGATTTTTGGCGCGGATAAAATTTTCGTCATTGACAAGGGCAAAATTTGCGAATCTGGCACGCATAAGGAACTTTTGGAGCTTGGCGGCGTGTATAGTAACCTTTATAACATTCAATTTAGCAATTTATAAGGAGAAAATATTATGACGTGTGAAATTTGTCCGCGCAGGTGCAAAATAGACAGAAAAAATAATTTAGGATACTGCAGAGCAGGAAAAAATGTAAAAATTGCGTTGGTGAGCTTGCATAAGTGGGAGGAACCGTGTTTGGTCGGCAAAAATGGCGCAGGCACGATTTTTTTTTCGCATTGCAACTTGAGATGTGTTTACTGCCAAAATTTTTCAATCAGTCACGAGGGTTTTGGCGAAGAAATTACGACTGATCGATTAGCAGAGATATTTTTTGAGCAAGAATCACGCGGCGCGGTAAATATCGAGTTAGTGACGCCGACGCACTATACGGAGCAAATCTGCGCGGCGATTGACATTGCTAAGGGGCGCGGATTGACGTTGCCGATAGTTTGGAATTCAAATGCTTATGAAAATCTTGAGACGTTGGAACTTCTGCGTGGTCGCGTGGATATTTTTTTGCCTGATTTAAAATATTTTGATGATGAGGCGGCAAAAATTTATTCCAACGCGCCGAATTACTTTGAAATCGCGAGTTCAGCAGTAAAAAAAATGTTTGAATTGGTCGGAGCCGCGCAGATTGAGTGCGGAAAGATGATTCGCGGGGTGATTGTGCGCCATTTAGTCTTGCCGAATCACAGACGCGACGCAATTAAGATTGTCGATTGGCTTTACGAGACATTTGGCGACGAAATTTTTATAAGTTTGATGAATCAGTACACGCCGATTTACCGTGCCGCCGAATTCAAAAAAATAAGCCGCGCATTGACGACTTTTGAATATAAATCTGTCGTCGAACACGCGGTTAATCTCGGAATAAAGAATTGTTTCGTTCAAATTGGCAAAACAGCCGACAAAAGTTTCATTCCAGACTTTAATTTAAGTGGAATTTAATTATCGCTTCTATGCGGGAGCCACTCGACTTGAATTTTAATTTCGCAATCGGCTTTGGTATCTATGGCGCAAATATAAGGTTTATCGTGCCAAGCTGGCGTTAGCGTATCAAAAATATCTTGTCCGTTTATCATTAATTTAGTGTAATCAATCCAATAAGGTACGTTTTTAGAGTTGTCTTCGGGGTTACGGACGTGTTTTCCTCTAAGAAGCAAGCGAATTTGCCCGTCAATCGTAGATTTAACTACGAATTCCAATTTGCCGGCGTAAGATTGAATTTGATAGCCAATTCCGTCCTTTTGCAACCAATTAGGCTTAAAAATATTGGCTTTATTATCGGAGACGGAAAGAATTTGAAAATCGCCCGTCATCGACATTAATTTAACATCTACTCGCGCTGTAAGATAATCTTGGAACTTGATAGGTATTTTAAATTCGTCATTATTAATCATCACAAAATCTTGTTCGAGGAAATGTTTTATATCATGGTATAACGGACGATTGGACTGGCTAATTTCCACGTCCGACAAAACTCGCGCAACGCCCAAAACGGAATATAACGGACGAGTTCGCCCGAAAACATGATTATCGTAGTAATTTACAGCATAATTATAGAGTTCTTTATCGAAATACTTAGTGAAAAGTCCGAAAACTCCGCTGGACTCAAAAGCCGATTTCATGCAAGTTTCCGACAAATTTCCGGGTAAACTGGGATTATTTTGCTTTGAAGAGAGGATTTTTTCCGTTTGCAAATCACGCGGCTGTAAATAAAACGATTTATTAACGCCAGATTTATTTTTTTTCTGGTATTTAGGGAAGCGTTCATTAATTTTTTCAGCGAATAGCAATGTTTCTTGCGCAATGGAGCGATTACTATCAAAAGGAAACGTCAATAAATCTGGTGCATAACGGGTAAAAATCAACGCAATTAGCAAATTATAATCTGGACATTCTGGCGTATTAAGTTTAATAGTTCGCAGTTCGGGGTCGAGTGCAGGAGAAATTGCCAGATTATTTCTTCTGTACAAACCGAGAGCCTCTTTGCCGAAATGATGTCTGCAACGTGTTTCTTCGTATAAATACTGCATAATATCTATTGAATCAAAATCCTTAATGTCATGTTTATTGCAAATAGAATTATACGCGGATTCAAGGATAATTTTTACGGAGTTAAAAAGTTTATCGGATAAAGCGGCGGGATAGCGAGTTGTTTTACTACTTTGATTCACTATAAATTTTTTCGGCGACATATGCCAATATTTTCTAATTGTCTCGCCAGCATAGCCTTTTAGATAATAAACTTTATTAACAGTTTTTCTTGCCCAAGACACTGTCGGTAAGTTACGAAAAGTATTTTGACTATACAAATCAATATCCCAAGCATCATTCAGGCTATAATTCAAAAATTGTTGAGCAGGAAGCGACTGATTTAAAGTAAAACCATAATGCGCCGCAATTTTAGAGGCTATCTGGTAATCTTCCTCATGAGTGTGGAGTCCATCCGTAGAGGAATTAATTCGCACATTATTTAAATCTACGCCTGAATTTAATAGCGGCACAATGGAAACACGACTGTCAAAGCCGCCTGATAAGTCAGCTTGAATAAATTTCGTATTTTGAGCCACTCCGTACAATACATCGCCCCAAAATTCAATCCAATTATCTAAAACGGCAATGCCGGCTTCAGAATCGGGGGAAATGCTGTGTTCTTTATAATCAATCAGTTCGCTTTGAAGATTTTTTTCTGATATATCAATTGTGAGAATCGCGCTTCTATCTACAAGCTGAATTTCATTAATTGCCGTTTCCGAATAAGAATGACTAGCCAGTTCATTAATCAGCAGATAATGACAATAATCGCGGTTCACAGTCAGCGGATATTTAAATTTAATGTGGTCGAGCAAACGAAAAAAAGAATTACTCAACGCGAAATAATCGCCGTGACGGAAAAGATAAATGCCCCATGCGCCGTTCAAGTCCTGCTTAATTGTGATTTTGCCGTCCTGAACTTCGACATAGACATAACAACCGCGCCCGTCCAAACCTGTGATTGCTTCGCTTGTAAGATCATCGTCCTCGTAAATGCCACTGCGCTGAATTGAGTAGCCGTAAAGCCGGGGACAAACTTGAGATAAATTATTGGAATCGATGAGGAAAAATTCTTTCTCCACGTCGAAATAATTGACGCTATTTTTTTCAAGCTCTGTGATTTGCGCCAATAATTTTTTGTGTTCGTCAGCATTTATCATACACATCAACCTCCTGAATCATTTTTATACCACACGCTAAACGCCATGTCAAAAAAAATTGCCATTGCACATGGTTACAATAGCTAATTGAATGTTTTCAAACAAGTCGATTACTCAAAAATTATTTCTTGACCTTAACGCAAGCGGCAAATTTTTCGTAATTTTCCTTGACAATGGGATTAGACGAGCTTTGTTCGGCGGCTTTTTGAATATTTTTCCAAGCGTCTTCGTATTTTTTTTGCTTAAAATAAGCAACGGCGATATTGTTATAAGCATCGGGACCAATCGTCTCAATAGTCAGCGCGGTCTCAAAATCTTTAATCGCACCTTTGAAATCATCTTTGGCAAGTTTAAGCCGCCCGCGATTGTACCAGCCATAAACAAATTTATCGTCAATGCTCAAAAGTTCGTCGTAAGTTTTAATGGCGTCGTCAAATTTATTAAGTTTCTCTTGTGCAAGCGCAAGATTGAAGAGGGCTTCTTTAAGTTCGGATTCAACTTCCAAAGCCGCTTTGAAGTCGTCGCTTGCACCGTAGAAATTTTCGCGTTCCATATTTACCAATCCACGATAAACATAAGCCGCCGCCTTATCGGACTCAAGCATAACTTTTAAATCTGCCGCTTCTAATGAGGCGTCGGAGCCGTCAGGCATTTGCGCTTGCAACCACAAATTTAAAATGTCTTCGCCATAATGGTGACCAGGAACCGCCCAAACGCCGTTTAAATCCGTCCACTTTGTCAGCTTGCCGAAAATTTGCGGACGGAATTTTTGTATCAGCTCGTAGCGCGGGTCGACAATTTCAACTTTGGGCGGACGTTTTGAAGTGTAGGAAAGCAAATGTTGAATATGAGCGCGAGCACCGAGTTGCGGCGTAGCAAAAAATTCGCCCTTGACGCCGCCGCCAGTCGTGCCCAATCCGCAGTAATTATTTTGTTCGGGAATGACATCGCCGCCATAAGCCCAAGTGCCTGTTTCCTTTATCGATTGACAAAGTGCAATGTCGGGACGAATTCCCTCGCGACCAGCTTCGACGTAATAAAGGTGTACGAGTTGTTCGACGGTGCAGTTGAGTTTAGGAGCGGGATTGCGCTTTTTGATAAAGTTAACCATTTGCGCTTGAGTAGCGACCGGTTCTCCAAAAATTGGCACGTCTGAATATTCTTCGCGCAAGACAATCATCGGCGAACCGTGCGACGGCGATGTAACTAGTTCAATCTTTTTTAGTTGCTTTTTGTTAAATTTTACCTTTTCTTTTTTGGCGGCGTCCGCACAAGCAGTTAGCGATAAAATTAACGTTAAGATTAACGCAAGACTTAAAAATTTTTTCATAAAATAAGACCCCTTACACATTAAAATAATCAATCTTCATAGCTCGTTTGACACGGTTAAGAACTTGCGACGCCTTAGCGCGAGCCTTCTTAGTGCCCTCTTTGAGAATGTCCATAACTTCATCGGGACGCGCCTCGTATTGAGCATGGCGACGGCGAATCGGCTCTAAAGTTTCTTCCAAGACTTCGCGCAGATATTTTTTGACGGCAACATCTCCAAGCCCGCCGCGTTGATAATGTTCCTTAAGCTCTGCAACTTTGGTAGTGTCTTCTGCAAAGGCGTCAAGGTACGTGAAGACAACGTTGCCCTCGATATGTCCGGGATCGGAAATTTTTATGTGCGTCGGATCCGTGTACATGTTCTTAATTTTAGCGGCAACGGTTGCGCTGTCGTCGCTTAGGTAAATGCAGTTGCCAAGCGTCTTGCTCATCTTAGCCTTGCCGTCAATACCTGGCAATCTTCTGCAAACTTGACTGCGCGGCAAGAAAATTTCCGGCTCAACCAAAATTCCTTCGCCGTAAAGTTCATGCATTTTTCGAACGATTTCCCGCGTCTGCTCAAGCATAGGAGCTTGGTCTTCACCAACGGGCACAAGGTTTGCGTCGAAAGCTGTAATATCTGCCGCTTGACTGACAGGATAGCATAAGAAGCCGGCGGGTATGCTCGTCTCAAAATTTTTCTGCGCGATTTCGCTTTTGACTGTTGGGTTGCGCTCAAGCCTCGATACGGTGACGATATTCATATAATAAGCTGTAAGTTCAAAGAGTTGCGGAATTTGCGATTGAATAAAAATTGTAGACTTAGCGGGGTCAATTCCAACGGCAAGATAATCTAATGCGACGTTCAAAATATTTTCGTGAACCTTAGCTGGGGTGCCCGCATGGTCGGTTAAAGCTTGCGCATCAGCTATCATGATATAAATCTCGTCGAATTCGCCGGAATTTTGCAAGCGAACACGCTCACGAAGACTGCCGACATAATGTCCAAGATGAAGTTTGCCTGTAGGTCTATCGCCCGTCAAAATTATTTTCATGCTGAAAACTCCTCTGTAAAAAATTTCGTTGATTATAACACATACCAGAAAATTTTCATATACAAAGCAAAAAAATTCACCAAAGAATATGTATAAATCTTTGGTGTTCGAAATCCTTAACTTTTAAACCCAAGTGACCAGCCAAACTTTGTTTTTAAACGAAATTCTTAATTGCTTTTTACCATAGCCGCCGCGATAGCCGCCCCAAGTCCGGAGCCGCCATTGTCGAGGATTGTATCAACTTGTCCTGCGTCTTCGCCGAGAAGTTCACTTAGGGCTTTGGTGATATTTTCTTTAGCGTGCGGCATTTTCTCGTAAACAGAACCGTCAACTGCCACATGCTGACGAACAATTTCGCCTTTGCCGGCGCGTTGCCAGACAATAGCCACAAATGACGCCGCCGCCAATCTTGCGGAACGAATTACGATTGTCTCGGCGAGTTTGCGAACTTTTTTCACGTCGTCAAAGTCGAGTTCTTTACCGACTTTTGCCATGATAATATCCGACGCCCTTTGGAGATTATCCGACTCGTCAAGCATTATCATAGACATATCAACGGACGTGAAGCCGTATTTTTTGCCCTTATCGCCCAGAAGTTCAGCAATCGCCATGCCGAAAAGCTCGCCCATATAGCGACCGGAGACCATTTTTTCAAAACGCTGTTCGCCGGGTTTCTCGGAGCCTTCGTCGTACTCTTTATCAAGACGATTTGGAATCAGTTTGGAGAAATTGCCGCATTCAAGGTTAAGAATCATGCCGCCAGAGCCAAAACAATTCGGATCGTGTATGCTCGGCTCAAGATAGCAAGTATTATGTCCCGTCGCGTAAATCGAACCGATAAAAGTGTCCGGCGTCTTGTAAGCCGCGCTCAAAAGGACAGCAACCGTATCATTAAGGACTGCAACCGGCTCGACATTATCCGCACCACGACGTTTTAACGCCTCGACAAGTAAATCGTTGGCAACTTCGCCTTCGACGCCCTGCGTAGCAAATTCTTTCGTCCAAATGATGAGCCGCGCATTGTAAATATTATCCTGCGTCGACGGGAAAGAAAACGTATGACCGAGATAAAATTTCTTACTGCGATCGCCATCAATCGCCTCGTCAATCAGTTCGGCGATAAAGTCAAACATCTGCTCGGCAGTGGCGTCTTTGCAAATGTAATCGTATTCGCCAGGAACAATCAGCGGGCGTCCGACGCGCTTAATAATTTCGTATTTGCCGTCGCCGTCCAAGCGAATTCTGAAAACGCGAATGTTCGTGCCGCCGAAGTCCAGAGCAAGATAATCGCCGGTCTCTTTGCCGCTGGGCAGTCCGACGTAAGATTTCAACATGCGCATTGACGAAAGTTCCACGTCGCGAAGTCCCAGTTGCAAATCTTGACGGAAACTCGCCGCGATTGTTTGAAGTCGCTCCGTATCGATTGTGAACTCCGCAATAATCTCCTTGAATTGTTCCTCGTTGAATGCCATTAAAATTCCCCCTTAACATATAAAAATTTCCCACATGCTAATTATAACACGTAGGAAAAAATTTTAAAATATTTTTTCGATAGCCGCCGCCACTCCGTCCGAATCGTTATCAAGCGTGACGAAGTCGGCAAGCTTTTTAATTTCGTCGGAGGCATTGCCCATAGCAACTGCAAGCCCTGCCGTTTGCAAAATTTCTTTGTCGTTATCGGCATCGCCAATCGCTACAGTATCTGCAATGTCAATCTTCAAAAAATCACAAAGCTCAATCAAGCCCGAACCTTTGGTAATATTAGCTGGCGACATTTCCAAGTTAAAAGCTTCCGCGTAGCTTATAGACAAGTTCAATTTGCTTATGCGTTCAAAATTTTTATCACGAGAAATTTTATCGCGATGATAGAGATTGACTTTAACGACTTCGCCGGGATGTTCGCGAACATATTTTTTCGGGTCATCGCAACGAATGCAAATTTTATTGAACATATCGTGATAAATGCCCATGCCGAACGCCGACATATTTTGAATATCAACTTCGCGTGCGACGGATTGATTGACGCTCAACATGTGAACCATTGCTTGCGTCTCAAGCCCGAAATCAATCAATTTTAAAATCGTTTCCTCGTCGACGGCGTGAATTTTAATCGGCGCGTCCTTGAAAAAATCGTAAAGCAATCCGCCGCTGATAACAATTCCGTAATTCATCGCCTTGAAGTCTTCGCGATAATCATTCAGCTCGACAAGCCCGCGCCCCGTGCTCACGACGACATAAACGCCGCGTTTCAAAAGATTTTCAATGGCAAGTTTCGTTCGCGGAGAAATTTTTTTCTGCGAATTCAAAACTGTGCCGTCCATATCGAGTGCCAAAAGTTTGTAATTCATTTTATCTCCTCCCGCGCAGATTCTAGCATAAATTCAATGGTTGTGCTAAAATTTTTTAGGGAGGATTGTCATGACAGAAATAATTTTACTCGGAATATTTTCCGCCGCGTTGTTGGCTTGCATATTGTCGGGCGTTTCGATTTTGTTCGCGCTGATTTTCGGACTGATGATTTTTTCATTTTACGCCGCAGAGTTGGGACATTCGCCACGAAAAATTTTCGGTATGTGGATTGAGGGCGTCCGACCGATTAAGCCGGTTTTGATAACACTTTTGCTGATAGGAATAGTCACGGCGTATTGGCGGGCGGCGGGCGTCATACCGGCGATAATTTTTTACACGGCGGATTTTTTCTCGCCCGCGATAATTTTTTTGATGTCGTTTTGGCTATGTGCGCTGATTTCGGTTTTAACGGGCACGGCATTTGGGACGGCGGCGACAATGGGCACAATCTGCGCGGCGATAGCGGAAAGTTTGGACGTATCGATTTTTTTGACGGGCGGAGCAATTTTATCGGGCTGTTATTTTGGCGACAGATGTTCCCCGATGTCAACGAGCGCATTATTAGTTGCGACGCTGACAAAAACGGATATTTATAAAAATCTCGTCGGCATGATGAAAACTTCGATAATCCCGCTGATTTTGGCGAGCGCGTTGTATTTTTTTGCGGGAAAATTTTTCACGGCGGACGGCGCACCGATAATCGACGCCAAAGAAATTTTTTCGCGGACGTTCGAGATAAATTTTATCGTTTTAATCCCCGCGATTTTAATTATCGTGCTGTCCTTGATAAAATTGCGCGTTCAGCTGATGATGGCGGCGAGTATTTTGGCTTGCGCGGCGATTGGAATTTTTATTCAAGGAATTTCAGGCGGCGAACTTTTAAAGATTGCTTTTCTGGGCTATTATCCGTCAGATGAAATGCTTGCAATGATTTTGAGTGGCGGCGGGATAATTTCAATGGCAAATGTCGCGGCTATAGTCGGCTTGTCGAGTTGCTACGCGGGAATTTTTCAAGCGACGGGCTTCCTTAATAATCTGCAGAGCATAATGATTAGTATTGGTAAAAAATTTTCGTCGTTCGTGAGTGTTTTAGTTGCGGCGATTATAACAAGCATGATTTCTTGCAATCAAACACTTGCGATAATGTTAACACACCAACTTTGCAAAAAAGTTGAAACGAACGCAGAAATTTTCGCTATACAAATTGAAAATTCCGCTGTAGTAATTTCTCCGATGATTCCTTGGTCGATTGCAAGCGTGATAGTTTTAATGCCAATTTCCGCGCCGAAAATTTCAATCCTCGCGGCGTGGTATTTGTGGTTAATTCCGTTGTGTTGCCTGATGAATCGTCCGGCGAAGTCTTGACTTTTTGTCGTCCGTAAAATATTATGTTGCATATGCATTTAGGCGGGTGAAAATATGATCGCGAACCAAATCAGCAACACGACTTGCCACTGCCTGAAGATTCGTCGCGGGGCGGCAGCGGTCGTAGATTTTTACGACAAAATTTTAAAACCTTCGGGCGTGACTGTCCGCCAATATTCTCTGTTGCACGCGATAAACGAACACGAGGGTTGCAACTTGCGCGGACTTTCTGAGGTGACAGAGCTTGACCGGTCAACATTGACGCGAAGTCTCAAGCCGCTCTTCACGCAAGAATTCATCATCAACGCCAAAAAAGATAGTCAACGCGACAGCCGATTAATCCTCACGGCAAAGGGTTTTCGCACGCTTCAACAGGCGGCCGAGCTTTGGCAAAAAGCTCAATCGGATTTCGAGGCAAAGGTCGGCACGGAACGTTTGGAAACTCTCGAAGAAATTTTAGCGGCTATCCAATCGTAATAATTTTTTGCCCGAATCAATGCATATACAATCATCACACGAGGAGAGATTAACGTGGCAGAAAAATTTTTTGATTCGTTTCAAATCGGCGGGCTGGAGATAAAAAATCGGCTCGTTGCAAGCGCGATGTTTGAATACGCCGCCGCTGACGGAAAAATCACCGAAACTTTTTTGAATCACTACAGCAAGCTCGCGCAAGGCGGTTGGGGCTTGATTATCGGCGGGATGCAGGCAGTCAGCGCGTCGGGAGCGGTCGCGCCGATTATGGTTAACACCGCTTATCCCGATTACGTCGCCGATATGAAAAAAGTCGTAGCCGAAGTTCATCGACACGACGCGAAAATTTTTGTCCAACTGCAACACGCTGGCACGAGGACTTTTCCCACCGAAGGTTACGATAAATTTTCTGTCGATGACGCTACGCCTAAGCAACTCGAAACCGTTATAAAAAATTTCGGTCGCGCGGCGGCAAATTGCAAAGCAGCGGGCGTTGACGGCGTTCAGATTCACGCGGCGCATGGCTTTTTGATAAATTCTTTCCTGTCGCCCTCGACGAATCACCGCGTCGATAATTTTGGCGGAACAATCGAAAATCGCGCGCTACTTCTGTACAAAATTTATGATTCGATTCGTGCCAGCGTCGGAGAAAATTTTATCGTCGGCGTGAAATTTCCGTTCAGCGATTTGATTGAGCCGAACATCACGCCCGAAGAATCTTTGAGCGTCTTAAAGGAATTGGAACGACGCGGGCTTGACTTTGCGGAAATTTCTTCGGGGCTTGTCATGGACGAGAGCAAATTTTCATTCACGCCGCGTATCGGCAAAAACGAGGCTCCGTTCCTTGCGAGTGCGACACTTGCCGCCGAAAATTTAAAAATCCCAGTAGTGAGCGTTTGCGGTTATCGGACGCCGGATTTTGTTGAAAAAGTTTTGACCGAGACGAAAATCGCCGCCGTATCTTTTGGCAGACCGACCGTCCGCGAGCCGAATCTTGCGAATCGTTGGCGCGTCGATAAATCGCGGGCAAAATGTATCTCCTGCAACAAATGCCGCGATTCCGTGAGCGACGGCGAAATTACTTGCCAAGTCGAAAAAATTTTACGTGCCAAAAAATAATCGCCGCGTTCTGTCGTCCGCCGATTTCAATCTGTTGCCTTGCATAGCCGCGCGTGATAAAATGACGCCGCTTAATGAAAGGAGCAGATTTATAAATGCAATCTTTGGAGATAAAAAATTTTGGAATTATGGGTTATCCGGTTGGACATTCTTTATCACCGCAAATGTACAATGCGACATTCCAAGCGTTGGGTTTCGTGAATTATAATTACATTTTATTGCCGGTGCACGCGGGCAAGCTTTATATGGCGGTCGAATCGATAAAGGGATTAGGTTTTCGTGGCGTGAACGTGACAATCCCGCACAAGTCTACAATAATGCAATATCTTGACGCCATTGACGCGGACGCATTAGTTATCGGCGCGGTGAATACGGTTGTAAACGATGGCGGCATGTTGACGGGATATAATACAGACGTCGTTGGATTTTTGGCGGCGTTGGCTGAGGCGAATTTTATGCCGGAAGATTGTCACGCGGTAATTTTGGGCGCGGGCGGCGCGGCTCGTGCAGTTTTATGGGGATTGTGCAAGAGGCGTGCGGAATATATCACAATCGGCGCACGCAATCCGCAAAAGGCAAATGCTTTGGCGAATGACTTTTCACCTCACGGACAAGTTGAGGGCTTTGATTGGAATTCTGACGAATTTAAAGAAATGCTACAGACAGCAGACATTTTAATCAACACGACGCCGCTTGGCATGTTCCCAGAAGTAAACGACATGCCGCCAGTTGACTTGAAACTTTTGCCAGAGGGCGCACTCGTCTACGATATAGTTTATAATCCCGTCGAAACAAAACTTTTAAAGACGGCAAAGGAACTCGGCTATCCGACGCTAAACGGATTATCAATGCTGCTTTTGCAAGGTCAAGAATCATTTCGGCTTTACACCGGACAAACTCCCGATATGACAGTTATGACTGAAACGCTTAAAAAAATTCTCTACAAAAATGAATGACTTCGACGAGCAATTACGGCGATTGATTCACAGGGAGCGGCACAATTTTTGGCGGGCAATTCGTCGCGGGCGATTGTTGAGCTTGTGGACTTGCTTGTCAACTTTGCAATAAAAATGCGGGCGTCTAACTTTTAACGGAGAAAATTTATGAATGACTTCGACGAACAATTACGGCGATTGATTCACAGGGAGCGGCACAATTTCGCGGGCAATTCGTCGCGAGCGATTGTCGAGCTTGTGGATTTACTTTTTAATTTCGCGATAAAGATGCGGGCATCCGATTTGCACATTGAGCCGTTTGAAAAGTCTTTGCGCGTACGCTATCGAATCGACGGGCAACTACAAGAACTTCATCAACCGTTGCCATTGCATTTAGCTGACGCGCTGACTGCCAGAATAAAAATTTTGGCACGCATGGATACGACCGCCGCATTTTTACCTTTGGACGGCGCAATTCAATTCGGCAATGTAGAAATGCGCGTGGCAAGTATGCCGTCATTTGGCGCGGAAAGTTTGACGATAAGATTGCTTGATTCGACGCTTGAATTACACAACTTAAAAGATTTGGGATTTACGGCGGCTAACGAAAAAATTTTTCGGCAAATGATAGATTCGGCGGCGGGCATGATAATTTTAACGGGACCGATGAATTCTGGGAAGTCAACGACGCTTTACGCCACATTGCGCGAACTCAATCAACCGACGCGCTCAATAATGACATTGGAAGATCCGATTGAACAGCACGTCGAAGGAATTAGTCAAGTGCAAGTCAACGAGAAAACGGGCTTGACGTTCGCGGCGGGACTTAGGGCGATGTTGCGCATGGATTGCAACGTTTTAATGGTTGGAGAGGCTCGCGATGCTGAAACTTCCAAAATTGCGATACGCGCCGCGCTCACGGGACATTTAATCTTTACGACACTTCACGCCAATGACTCGTGTAGCGCGGTTTTTCGTATGCTGGAAATGGGCGTTGAACCGTATCTTTTGGCGGCAACTTTAAACGGCGTAGTTGCTCAAAGGTTAGTTAGAAGAGTTTGCCCTCGTTGCGAAACTAAAGGTTGCGAGCATTGCAGGGGCACGGGCTACAGCGGACGAATTGCCTTGCATGAAATACTGCGCGTCGATAAAAATTTGCGTTCGTTAATTTTAAACAGCCGCGACCTTGACGAGATAAAAGCCGTCGCGCTTGAGACGGGCTTGAAAACTTTAGCCGACGACGCCTTAGAAAAAGTCCGCGCAGGTTTGACTACATTAACTGAAGTGCGCCGCGTCTTAGGATTGGTAGGAGATGATTTACTTTGAACACACCGCAGGACGAATTGAAAATAATTTTGGCGGCAATAAATAATCGCGACGAGAAAAAATTTTCTGCCCACGTCGACTTGAAAACTTTAATGGACATTGCCTACGATGAATCAACCAACGTGCTCGCTAATAACTGCTCCAAATTCCACGAGCTTTATCCTAAAGATTTGTTTTTTAAATTCGGCTCAAGAATTTTGCGGCTTTACAATGAAAAATTTCGCGGCGTACATTTAGGCTTGATTAACAAAGTTATCGCCGCTTACTTCGACGGGAGCTTTAAGGACGCTAAAACTTTTTCCTCTACGCCGATAAAATTTCTCGCCGCCGAGCTTGATAAATTACTTAAAGCAGTCCGCGCAGATTTTGGAGAAGAAAAAATTTCGGGCGATAAAGCGACGCTTGCAGTAAAAATGGTCGGCGACGCTTCAGGCTACGGACGAATGATTGACACGTTGAATTTTGTTTTGGAATTCAATAAGCGCGGCGACGAATGGCGACTTAACAAAATAAAAAATGTCGAAGAACTGGTTCCGCCAATCCTCGACATTGCAGAAAGATATTGGCCCGCCTCGTGGGATTTGGGCATTAAAATTTAACTTCATACAAAAAAGACCGCCTCCGATTTTGGATGCGGTCTTTTGCCGTGTCGTATAAAATCAATCTGCAGAAAAATTTCAGCGGCGGCAGGGGAATTCGATAAAGCGGCGAATACTTAAAAAAAGTGGCAACTGTCACAGAGAATTTGAGGAGGTTTTTTCTAATGGCTGAAGAAAAAGATTTAGTGAAAAGCGACGCAGGACTTGGCGCGATAAAAATTGCTGACGAAGTAGTTAGCATTATTGCGGGACTGGCGGCTACAGAAATTGACGGTATAGCGGGCATGAGCGGCGGCGTTGTCGGCGGTATTGCTGAAATGCTCGGACGCAAAAACTTTTCCAAAGGCGTTAAAGTCGAAGTCGGCGAGCGCGAGGCGGCAGTTGATCTGTTCATTATCGTCAAATACGGTGCAAGAATCCCCGATGTTGCGTTGGCGGCGCAGGAAAATATCAAACGCGCTATCGAGACCATGACCGGACTTTCAGTTGTCGAAGTTAACGTTCATGTGCAGGGCGTCAGCTTCCCCGAAGACGAAGCCAAAGAGGACGACACTCGCGTCCATTGAAAACACGAAATTTAATTTTGTCAGGAGGTGAAGAGGTTCTATGGGGATAATTCGACGCCTTATATTACTTTTTTACGTCTTGGCAATTATGGCGGTGTTGATTATCTGCGCGGGCGTTTGTCTGCAATTAATACCAGAGGACGTCTGGCAAAAGGAATTGGATTACATAATTGCACGACAAGAAACATTAGCGGTGCTGGCAGGTATGCTGTTGGCAAGCTTGATTCTGTTAACGGGAATTTTTTCGCGGCGGAAGGGCGGCTTGTCAATCGCGTCGGGTGATGTTCATTTGGAGGTAGGCAAGCCGGGCGAAGTCAAAGTTACGGTTCCTGCGATTGTGGGCGTCGTGGAAAGAGCAGCGATTACAGTCAGCGGCGTGCGAGAGGTTCAAGCCACAGTTTATCGGCAAGATGGCGACATGCCAATAAAAGTTCGGTTGACGATAACACTCGGTCAAGGATTTTCCGCGCCACGTGTCAGCGAAGCCACAGTTGCCGCCATCCACGAGGCATTATTAACTGCTCTTCAACTCCCAAATGTGCCCGTTGAAGTCAAAGTAGACGAAGTTACACATGCAATTATCGAACGCGAAAAGCGTGTAGTTTGAGGTGCCGATATGTTAAGAGATTTAATAGGAAAAATTCTAAAGAAAACTAAAAAGGTCGTGACACTGTCGACGGCGCGGACTAGTAGCGGAGAATTTTTGCTGAAGAAAACGGACTTCGGACTGGTTCACGTGGAATTCGCGACAATCGAAAAGCTCGCTAATCGGGCAGTGTCAGAGCTTAAAGAAATTCACGAGGCAGAACTTGCCGTTGAGAAAACAACAAGTCAAGTGACGCCGCTAAGAATTCGCTTGACTGCAACTTTAGCAGAGGGCTATTCTGCGCCAAAAGCAAAGCTAGCGGCGGATATGGCAATTAATAATGCGTTGAAAAAATTATTGGCGTTGGAATTTTATGTGCCCGTCGATGTCAGAGTTAAGCAGATAGTGCAAGTCGTCCCCCAGAAAAGGCGCGTGAGGTGATTTAAATGTTCGCGGCAATTAAAAATTTTGTTATTGACCTGTTTGAATCGCATCGCACGCGGAAAATCGGTTTCGTCACGGGATTAATTATGGGCGGAGCAATTTTGTTTATCGGCTTTTTAAACACGCTGTTTATCCTGTTGTGCGGAACGATCGGACTTTTTATCGGCTCGCGTTTCGACAGCAAAGACGATTTAGTTGAGAAAATCCTCATGAAGCTTGACGAAGTTTTGCCGGAAAAAATTCAACGTTGGTAATGGTTAGGAGAAAATATGAGCCGCAGATTGGCACGAGAAGCAGCATTTAAGGCGTTGTTTCAGTTAGATTTTAATTTCGAGGAAGATAGACGCGAATACTGCGAAAACCTCGCGATAGAGACAATGTTTGACGACGAACCTAAGTTGACAAGCAAGAAAGATTTTGAGTACGTTGAAAGCGCGGTTAAGGGAACGCGTACGCACCTCGAAGAAATTGACGCAATTATAACGACACATTTAAAACAAGGCTGGCAGTTGTCCAGAATTATGGCGGCGGACAGAAACATTTTGCGGCTCGCTGTGTACGAAATGAAATTTGTTGAGTCTACGCTCCCTAAAAGTATCGTCATAAATGAAGCAGTGGAGCTTGCCAAAAAATACGGCACCGATGATTCCGGTCGATTCGTAAACGGCATTCTCGAATCAATTTCAAATTAAAAAATTTCCCCCTGCGAAATTGCAAGGGGATTTTTTTGTCGTTATTCAACTCGTTACTAAATTAAGTTGAATTTATTAACTGCGTCGAGAACTTGAGCGGGCGTGACATTTTGTAAACATTTCGGTTCCTCACAAGTTTTTTTCGTGCAAGGACAACAATTTTCGCGGCTCGTTAAGGCTACAGCATTTTTGTTAATCGGGTGCCAACGGTCTGGGCTTGTGCAGCCGTAAATCGTTACCATTTTTATACCTGTAGTAGCGGCTATGTGCGTTGCGCCAGTGTCGACGGTGATAAATAAATCTGCGCGGCGAAAAAGTTCTGCTAAGTCAGTTAAAGAAGTCTCGCCGCAAAAATTTTCCACGCCGCCAATTTCGGCAATAACTTCGTCGGCATAATCTCTATCACTCGGTGCGCCGACAATAAAAAATGCCGCGTCATAATTTTTCTTCAGCTCGCGAACGACTTCGGCGAAATATTCTTTGCTCCACGTCTTAAGCGGAAAAGTTCCCTTAACACACAACGCAATTTTAAACTTAGCTTGCGGAAGGCGTGCAAGAAGTTTATCTGCGACGGGAGAAATTTTTTTGGGGAATTTAGGCGTTTCATGCCCGTCAATATTAAAAAATTTGCGAACGATCTCCTGATAAGTTTCGGCTTGCAAAGTCTTATTTAAGTCGTGAGAAATTTCTATAACGTCGGTATAAAGCAAAGTCACGCGGCTTTTATTATCGTCAAAAACTTTGGAGGGGCAAACTCTGCGCGGAATTCTAGCAAAAAAAGTTATGAGCGCGGGACGGAGTTTTCTATCGAACGAAATTGCCAAGTCAAAATTTCTGCGCCGAATATCTTTAACGAGTTCGCGCATTTTTTTTAAGGAATTTTCTTTAGCTTTGTAATCAAGGACAATCACGTCGTCAACAACGGGATTATCAATCACGGCGTCCTTGACCACTGGCTTGACGAGCATAGTGATTTTCGTGTCGGGGAAATTTTTTTTGATAAGTGCAAGCGCGGAAGTCGTCAACACCACGTCGCCGAGATTTACCAGCGCATTTACTAAAATATTTTTAAACATCTTCCGCCTCCGTCACGTGAACATTTTCCTTGCCGTAATAATAAAGTTTAACATACTTAGCCATTGTATAAAAATAATGGAAACCTGCAAGCACGAAACCAATCATTCCGTCGAGAAAACCGCCGCGCAGAAAATACATTCTAAAACTTGCCCAAATCGGGTGCAGAATCATATCAAGCAACCCCGCCGACTTGCCCTGCTCGTGAGCTTTTTTAGCGGCAAGCGTTGTGTAAAAGTTCAGCTTGTTAAAATAGTGATTCCAATCGCGATATGGATAGTGGACGAGGTACGCAGACTCTGAGAAATTTTTTTCCTCGCAAGTGTGATGAATTTGCGGGTGAACGAAGCCCGTTACGTAACTTCCTTCCGTCGGAAATAATCTTGTGACGTAATCGGGGAACCAACCGCCGTGCTTTAGCGGTTTTCCCCAAAAATAACTTAGTCGCGCCGTTTTATAAGCAAATTTTTTATCATCAGCCGCGAGAATTTTTTTTATTTCGGCGGAAAGTTCAAGCGTAGCCCGTTCGTCGGCGTCGATAAAGAATACCCAATCAAATTTCGCTTGCTGAATTGCAAAAGTTTGTTGACCGCCCCAATCGCCGTTAAGTCCACGCTGAATAACTTTAGCTCCAAGTTCTTTTGAAATCTGCGCGGTTGCGTCGGTGCTGAAGTCGTCGATAACAATAATCTCGTCCGCAAAATCTTTAACGCTCTTAATGCACGCGCCGATAAATTTTTCTTCATTCTTAGCCAAAATCAGCACAGATACTTTAGCCATTCCATTCCTCCTAAAGTTTGCTTTTAAAAATTTTTATGATAAAATTACAGAAAAAGGAGTTGATTCGCATGTATGCAATCGCATTTGATTTGAAAATTGATGACCTAAAGCGCGAGTATGGAGACCCTTACAACGGTGCTTATGATGAAATTCGCCGCGAACTCACTATACTCGGATTCGATTGGACGCAGGGAAGCGTTTACATCAACAATAACGAAAAAGATTCTCTGACAACAGTTTACAAGGCAATCAATAAACTTTCGAAAATTGGCTGGTTTAAAAGGAGTGTTCGTGACATTCGCGCCTTTAAAGTTGAAGATTGGTCAGATTTTACTGAAGTTGTTAAAGGTTAAAAGAAAAATTCTTGCCTCGAAAGTTTCGAGGCTTTTTCATTGCCAAATAATTTTTTCAAGCCGCCGAGCAAAATTTACAGGTGAAAAATCTTCTCCCGCCGCTTGCAAATCTTTTTTATACGTCGGGAAATTTTTGTCGAAGTCATTTATAAAAGTTTCAAGAACGCGGGCGAGGTCGTCAAGATTGCCGCTTTGAAAAGTTTCACCGACGCGGTAGAGGTCAAAAACTTCGGGATTCATGTCATCACTTGCAACGACGGGTTTGCCAAAGCCAATCGCCGTGAAAAGCATTCCGCCCCAATGATAACGATAGCGCGGCGCAGAGTACGGCATTAACAGCGCGTCAACGTTCATAATCGCCTGTTGCCACTCCGTGCCGATTAAACCTTTATGTAAAAAACTCAAGCCTTCGACGCCGCGATATTGGTTGATAATTTTTTCAAAATCTTCAGCGTCCTCCGCGTGCATTGTCGAGCCTTGAACTTGCAATTCAACCTTGCGCGTGTAATTCCCCTTGAGATAAACTTCTAACAGCCCGCGCAAATTTTTTTCACGCCGATATTGTCCGAAAAAGCCTATCTTTAGCTGATTAGCTGTTAGCTGATAGCTGTTAGTGGTTAAATCTCTTGCGGTATAAGTCGGCGGGTAAATCGTAAAAATATTATCTCGTCGCTCGCCAAAAATATTATCCGTAAACGTCAGCACTACGGGCTTGATATTTTTATTTTTAGCGAGTTTATCAGCCTCCGCTAAAAATTTTGGAGCCTCCGTAGGATTTATGCCGTGCAAAATAAAAATCAGCGGCACGGAAATATTTTTTAAGTCGCTGTGATTCAACGCCCGCAAATATCTGTAAGTCGACGTGGGAATTATGAGCGCGTCAAATTTTTTTTGCGAATTCAAAAGTTGAGTATACCAAAGCTGACGATTAAATTCGCGTTTGAACGCCGCAAAAATTTTTTTCAGCCCACGAGATTTTGTATAAGTCACGGCGTCGCCCTTAAGTCTATTAACTGGCGTTTTATAATCGAATTGGAATATAAAATTCTGCGGAACGTAAAATTCGACCTCATGACCAAGAGCGTGAAATTCCTCGACTAAAATCCTGTCGAACTCAACCTCGTGACCGCCGGGCGTCATTATGTTTTCAAATATTGCAATTCGCATTTTTAAAGCCTCTCAACTTTTCTGCAATCGCGGCGTCCAATTCGTCAAGCAGAGCAAATCGCCGCCGATATTGTGCGCGTTTATGCGAGGGAATTTCTTCAACGGTTTTGCGCGTCTCCATAAGCGGCAACTCGTAAAATCTTTTATCACTCGTCGGAACGCCGCCCGCCTCTGTCCAAAAATCGCTGAACGAAGTTTTTAACTTCCTGTCGCGGCGGACGTGATTGTTAGCGTAGTAGCCTTCGTTTGTTACGGCAAAAATTTTTTTTACGCCCAAACTCCTCGCTACTGCCTGCGCGGCGTAGAGAATTAAATTTTTCGTTCGGTAAGCGTGGCATTTCTTGGTTATACGTTTAATTAAATCTTTTGCGTCGTCAACGTTGGGTCCTTGCATTGCTCCAATCCACATCGCCCAATCCTCGCCGCTCCGCGCTATCCAAAACAAAATTTGATAAACGGGAACTTCGCCAGGCAAATTGAACATGACCGCCGCTAATCCCTCTTTACGTTGCCCAGATTCCGCGCAGAGTACCAAATTCATTTCGCCTAAAGTTTCGTCAAGCGGCATGCGCCACAGCTCAATTTTTTTGTCGCCGTAAAGTTTCAGCATAAAATCTTCGTTGAAACGTTCCGATAAAAATTGCATGTTCTCTTCGATTAGCCGCGCCCGCTCCTCGAATGTTGACTTGTAATAAAAAAATGCCCGCGTCGCCTGTTCGTAGACAAATGGATAACTCGCCGCAACTTTTGTCAGCAGTTCCGATTGCGCAAAAAAACTTTCAAGTTCGTTCATGCGTTGCGGGTGCAGACAACATCGCGCTAAGAATACCGCAAATCTATGCGCCTCTCGCGGATTTTTTAAGTCGTAAATTTTTTTTCCAAGTTCAATGAAGTTGCTCATAATTTGTTCGCTATTGTATTCTAAAAATTTTTTCAGAGCTGATTATAATTTTTATCGCGCTAAATAGTCAATCAAAAATTTTTCTTGAGATAATCGCCAATCAGTTCGCCCATAATTTTTTTGCCGCGAAGTGCAGGGTGTAAACCGTCGGGAGCCAATTCGGCGCGAAGATAACCAAATTCATCAGTTAAATCTTTTGCCACTTCGATAAAATATGG
>JAFRRH010000018.1 GCA_017428215.1 Selenomonadaceae bacterium | reverse complement strand
GCAAGGTCTTTAAATTGCCAGGAGGACGGTACACGCGCCCTGTTTCTTGCTAAACAGCCTACCGCTGAGCACTGCTTTTTCGATTTCAGCTGTTGTCAAACGCAAGACTTCTCCTTTCCTCAATATTCTTTAGATTTTTATTTTACATTTGTTAGTTTTGAAAGTCAATGTGCGCCTTATATCCCCATAGCTAAAGCTAGGGGTCTTACGGCGCGAATGATAAAATTCTGGATTAGTCACGAATCCTAGCAACTTTGGTATAGGTGTTGCCGGAATTTGTCTGCACTTTCCAGATTTTAACTTTGGTTGGCTTTTTGCGCAGAGATTCATTAATCGCGGTGATGTCGCCCTCCGACACCGCCAACCATTTATCAGCCAAAATTTTCAAGTCGCCGCCGCCCGAAAAATATTTTTGCGCCTCCGCCATTGCAAAGACCGGGAACGCGCCCTTTTTGCCTTCGCCCATTTCAAAGCCGACGATTGTCACGCCGTCAGGATAGGTACGGATTAAATCGTCGAGCTTTATTTTTTCGCGCCCGTCGCGCAAGCCCGTACCCAATGCCTCGTCCATCGCTTTTTCCAAGTCCATATCAAATTCTCCTCTCTATTATTTTACGGTATATGATAATGTACTTAGCGATTTTTTTCAACGGTGCCGACGCTTTAATTGCTCTAATTTTGCCTGTTCGCGTTTGGCAATGTCGTTGGCAAGTTCCAACCAGTCCGGCAAGTCGACGAGCGGGCGGCTCATCCAGAAATCGGTTGAACCAAAACCTGCGCGGCTAAGTTGCAAGCTCAATCGTCGGAGACTTTTTACTCCTCCGTCGCCGACGACCTGTTTAAAAAAATTAGTACATTATTGCAAACTTCGTTGTATTCTCGGATTGGCAAATCGCGTATGTCAACCAGCGGAATTTGCAGAGCTTTTGCCGCTAAGCGTGCCTGAAAACTTTTTTCGACGTCCAGAAGTGCGGCTTGAGAACCTGCGCGGCGTTCCTCTCTTGCCGCTTGCTCCATATCGTGACCAGTTAATTTTTCTAAACCTGCATTAAGCTTTTCCATATCAATCATCGTAATCACCTCATAATCCCAACGCAGCGAGATAGTCCGTCATCAAATCTTGTCCGTCAACGTTGTAAATATAATTGAAACGGTCGAACTCAATTAGTGCGTCGCCATTTGCCGAAATCTTCAAGTAATCAAGGTGCAGCACTACCTCCGTGTCCGAATTCTCTCCAACTTCTAATTTTCCCAGATTTGTTGACTTCGCCAAACCACGTGCGACAATTTTTAATCCCTGAATTGCTCTGGTGCCGTCTCCTGCGTCATAATGTTCGCTCGCCACGTAGCAAGTTAGAAACTGCGCGGAATTTGTCATCATTGTTGCCGCGTCTTCGTAGAGCACTCGAAAATGTAAAGTTAGCTCAAGATTTTCCGCTTGCGCAAACAAAGGGTAGTCCATAGACCCAAGTATGCTTGCGCCGGCGACTTCTACAGTTTTCAAACTTAGCTCCGGCAAATCCACGCTGGCAATTCCGAGTAATCGTTTATTATTGTTGTCGAATACTTCGAACGAAAGCGCCCCCATCGGCAAACTATTCACTGGCATATTATTCACTCCTTTTTTTTTGCAAAATTAAAACCCTCGTGGTAAAATGCAGTTGAGACCTGCAACCCACAAAGGCTTTAAAAATATTCGTTTCGTTATTATAAACAGTCCTGCCAAAAATGACAAGGAGGTAATTGAAATGACTAAGAAAGAACGCGAACGCGAATATTGGCGGCAACGTTACGAGAAAGAATTCAAGCCTGCTTACGACGCCTTCATTCCGCACTACCCGCTGACGATTGAGAATTTGCCCGGCGAAATTTGGTTGCCTGTGCCCGACTACGAAAACTATCATGGCTCCAATTTCGGGCGCGTAAAAAGTTTCTGGCGTGGCAATGAGAAAATCAAAATTCCGTCACTTCATACTCACGGTTATCTGCGCGTCGCTCTTTACAAAAACGGCAAGATGAAAAATTTCCTCGTTCATATACTTATTGCTAAGCTTTTCATTCCGAATCCTGAAAATTTGC
Organism: Selenomonadaceae bacterium; assembly: GCA_017428215.1. GTDB lineage: Bacteria > Bacillota > Negativicutes > Selenomonadales > Selenomonadaceae > Quinella. The sequence continues at coordinate 2,497 of JAFRRH010000018.1, read as the reverse complement.
CGGAAGTCAATCACGAGGACGGTTGTAAATTTAACTGTCACGTGTCGAATCTTTATTGGTCGACTAGCGCGGAAAATCTAAAACACGCCGTGCGTATGGGCTTAGTCAAATCCGGCAAAGATAATTACAGAGCTAAATTAACCAACGAGCAAGTCCTCTACATTCGCGAAAACCCCGATAGTTTTACTCTCGAACAGCTTGCCGCAATGTTCGAATTGTCGCAGACGGCAATCAGCAAGATTCAGCTCGGCAAAAGGTATAAAAACGCTGGTGGCACCATTCGCGGGAAAAAATTTACGCCGACGATTATAACCGACGAAATGCGCGCCCAAATTATCGCGGATTACCAAAAGGGAGTTCCGGGTCACGGCTGTATTGCTGTCGGCAAAAGATTTGGTGTCAGTCCTCAAACCGTTTGGAATATCGTCAACGAGCAATCAGCTGAATAAATTGTTGTAGAGATTCGTATCAAACTCAAGACGGAACTGAATAACTTGTGCCGGTACCAAATAGCCAATATAGCAATGAAATACAATCTTGCCCGCGATAAGCTGTGTTATGGGATTTTCTTCCTCTAAGAATACAACTCTACTGCCGGGCAAAATCGCGCCTCTTGCTGAAAGCCCATTGAGCCAGCAACCGACGTTATCAAGCACGAACTCCACTTTCTGCTTTGAAATCGGCGTATCAATTTCGCTGAAGAAATTTGTAGCTAATTGATTGGCAATCCAATTTCCCATTCGCCGGCACGCAGTGAAGCCCATTGGGTCAGAATTCGCCGGATGTGTAGACATAGAATTGCCCCATAAACGCCAACCCACAAAGTTGAGAGCCGTGACAATGCCGCCGCCGTTTAAAATATTGGCTTCGACTTTGCTAAGGGCAACTTGAGTGCCGTCTGCCAAAACTGCGCGGTCGATTCTCAAAATTTTATTTGAATTACTCTCAAAGGGGATTCCGTCATTTTTGGTAGCGTCCACATAAGCGGCAAGTGCGGCAAAATGTGTTGACAGATAAAAAACGTTGTCGCCGAGACCAACTTTTGGCCAGCATAAAACTAAATGTTCGTTGATTAGCGAATGCGAATTTTTATAAGAATTGACGTCGGAAAATTTTATGACTGTAGAAGTATCAATATCACTCACTGCGATACTTTTGAAAACTCCGTTTATGTTGCGAGCCTTCGACGCTAAAACCAGCGCGACTTCGGGATTCTCGGAGAATTTCGGCGCCAGCAAAGTTCCTGGAATTAATCCATGCAGAGGATAGCAATCTTCGACCGCCTCAATTCCGGTTTTCTTGCCGGTAGAAACATTCACGCCGCCGATTATATCAGCGTTGGTAAATTTTGTCGCGTCCCACTCTTTGTACGTCAGCTGAATTGCATCGCCGGTAATATTACTTTGCTTTAGTACCGTCAACGTAGTAGTCAAGCCTTCCTGTTCGACTGCGTAATCGTCGTTAAGCACTAAAGTTTTGCTCCCACTCTTTACGACTAAAGTGTCAAGCAATATCGGACCCGTAATTGAAAACGGCGCAGATGTGCCGCTTAATTCTTTCGTGCTCTGCTTAGTGTGACGGGTTGCGTCGGCTATATTAATGACGATTATCGGCGAAAGATTGTATAACGTAAAGAAGCAATAAGCCGCCTCCTCAAGCGTGAATAAATCCCAGTCGCCAGTATATCCGAAAGTTTCGACAAAATCGCGAAAACTTGTGATGACTGTCGGAATGTTCGTTGACCCCTTGCTCGCGGTACCAATGATGATTGGCGGGTCCGAGACTTGAGTCATCGGTTGCAACATCGTCGTCGTCTCAACTATCTGGATGCCATGTAGATAATTATTTTCCAAAGGCATTTTCTCAACTCCAATCAAAAAAACTCGCCGTAGCGAGCTGTAGTTTTTAGTTTATTTTTTCTCGTTTACTATTTTCAAAATTGTTGTTTGACTGTAGCCGAACTCTTTAGCTAGAGCATGCGAGCCACACCCGCGAACGCCTTTTTTGTATCGAACGCGGATTTTGGCGCGGATTTCGTCGGGTATTCGCGGCACTTGCGGTTTAGCTTGCCGAATTTTGCCGCCTGCGTTCTTGTAAATTTTGCCGAGCTGAATTGCGCTGATTGTACAGTCACGTACACCAAGCTTTTCGGCAAGCTGGTAGGTATTCAATCCGTCGGGATTTTCTCTGATGTAGATAACTTGCTCGTTGGTAAATTTAGCGTTGGAACAATCTTCGCCGGAAGGTTGCAGGTCAGTTTTGACCGCGTGATTTTTATCATTCGCGCCGTAAGACCCCTAGCTTTAGCTATGGGGATATAAGGCGCACATTGACTTTCAAAACTAACAAATGTAAGATAAAAATCTAAAGAATATTGAGGAAAGGAGAAGTCTTGCGTTTGACAACAGCTGAAATCGAAAAAGCAGTGCTCAGCGGTAGGCTGTTTAGCAAGAAACAGGGCGCGTGTACCGTCCTCCTGGCAATTTAAAGACCTTGC
>JAFRRH010000017.1 GCA_017428215.1 Selenomonadaceae bacterium | reverse complement strand
TACAAAAACGCAAGAAGAAAGTAATCGTGCCGCTACTATCTGCGCCGAAGGCAATCGGACGACCGGACTTAAATTCCTTGAAAGTCTTCAACGCAATCTTATTGATACTCTCCCGCCTATAACGTTTACCAACACGCTCTAGCAGTTTCATCGCTACTACGTCTCCTCTTAGTGCTTCCCTTTACCGGTTATAGTCGCAGTACAACGCCCTTTAGCCCGTTTTGAACCTTGCGGGCGGGAAGCTCTCGCTTGTTCCATTTTTGCTAGCTCTATAATTCAACTTAGGCTTCAGGTCTCTAACGTCCGCCGCATTGATTCGTATTCCTAACCATATTGAATTTGCTACCCGCGGCAACTCAAATTCAACTATCGAGAGGATTCGCCTGCCGCGTCTTTATCGCACTTATAACAGCCTTTTACAAGTCTGCTACGCGAAGTATCTGTAACAGGACAGTCAGAACTTATTTTGGGTGTTCTGTTCTTGTTAGCAAAAACAGCTTTCAAGCCATACGTGAAGATACTTTAATTCCACAACGATCTTTATGAGCAATTATTATTATGTCAGAGGAACGCTCTTTTAAAAGGCTTAGTTATGGAAATAGAGAAGAGAAGTCAATCGATAGAAGATTTTTTTCAATATTAAAAATAGCGTCAATTACTACAAAGAAATATTATAATAATTGGCAGAGCGGGAAAATGATTATTTGCTTGCGTCCGGTAGTTATGTTGAATTTATTAACAACAATTTGGAAATGGATTATCCTATCGAAATGAAACGGATTCAAGCGGGAATGCGCGAGCTTTTGGAACCGGAAATTTGGAAATACGATTTATATATCTTCAAACAGAAAGAGAGTAATTTATGCAGTATAAATATTTTAAGCCATGTGATTACGATTCTTCGCAAACCGTTGTGTCGTTACTAAAAAAATCCATGACAGAAAATAAGAACAAAATTGCCGTTGTAAGTGGTAATCGAAGTCTCACCTACGGCGAGTTGGATATTCTTACCGACAAAATTGCAAACTACTTAAAAAAACACGGCGTAGGCAGAGAAAAAGTCGTTTCTATTCTTTTACGTCGAAACGAAATGATGGTAGTTGCGGCGATTGGCGTTTTAAAGACGGGAGCCGCTTATCAACCGTTAGACCCTTCCTATCCTGATGACAGGCTGGCATTTATGGTTTCGGATGCGGAAGCTATGGCACTTATCATTGAAGATGAGCTTATGGCGCGTCTTGGCACTTTTGACGGTGCAACGCTTAACATTAAAGATATTAACAATCTTAATGTGGCGGAAGAAATAAATTGTTTGACCGAGCCGCAGAATTTATTTATTCTTTTGTACACTTCGGGTTCAACAGGTATTCCCAAAGGGGTAATGCTCGAACATAAAAATCTTGTCGCTTTCATTAATTGGTACGTTCGCTATTATTCCCTTACAAATCAAAGCAGGGTAGCGGCATATGCTTCATTTGGATTTGATGCCAATATGATGGATACGTATCCTGTTCTTTGTACAGGTGGACAACTCCACATTATAGACGAAGAAACTCGCTTGGACTTTCCTAAACTTCATCAATATTTTGAAGACAATAAAATTACACATAGTTTTATGACTACGCAAGTTGGTCGGCAGTACGCCAAAATGTATTCCGAAAGCAATACGCTTAAATACTTGTCGGTAGGCGGCGAAACACTTGTCCCCATTGCTCCGCCGAAATACGCTTTCTTCAACGGTTACGGTCCGACGGAATGCACTATTTTTTCAACTATCTTTAAAGTAGATCGTCTTTATAAAAACGTTCCGATAGGCTATCCGTTGGATAATTTACGCCTTTACGTGGTTAATGAAAAAGGCGAACAGGTTGAAAACGGGACGGAGGGCGAGCTTTGGATTTCAGGTCCTCAAGTAGCGAGAGGATATTTAAAACGCCCCGAAAAAACTGCTGAAGTCTTTATCAAAAATCCTTTCTCCGACGAGCCGAATTATGACAGAGTTTATCGCACAGGGGATATTGTCAAGAGTTGTGATGACGGCAAAATAGAATTTGTTGGCAGACGCGATGGACAGGTAAAAATTCGCGGGTTTAGGGTCGAATTGCCGGAAATTGAAGAAGTTATCAGACGGTTTGACGGAGTAGAGGATGCCACCGTCGCCGCCTTTGATAAGCCCTCCGGCGGTAAATATATTGCGGCTTACGTCGTTTCAGATAAAAAAATTGATATTGACGCGCTAAATAAATTTATCGCGCAAACTAAGCCGCCATATATGGTGCCTGCATTTATAACGCAGATTGACAAAATTCCGCTGAATCAGAATCAAAAAGTTGATAAAAAGAAACTGCCCATTCCTAATCATATTTCCGAAAATTATGAGGCACCTGAAACCGAAACCGAAAAAATGATTGCTGAAAAAATGGCGCAGGTACTCGGCTTAAACGCGGTAGGCGTTAATGAAGATTTCTTTCAAATCGGCGGTGATTCCATAACAACAATTATGCTTGTGACGGAATGCGCCAGCGACGGCGTAAATATTGCTTCTATATACGAATATCGCACTCCCCGCGCACTGGCAGCTTATTGCGATAGTTTGGAAAGCGATAAAGATATTCCGATAAAAAATGCCGAAGCTATGAAAAAAATTCATCCTTTGACTTATGCTCAAATGGTGAATATAAATTTACAGCTGGAAAATCCCAATGAAATTTACTGTAACAATCCTCGACTGTTCGTTTTAGCGGAAGATGTCGACTTAAACCGACTGAAAAACGCCGCCAATAAAGTTTTGGCGAATCACCCCGTACTTAGGACTAAACTTATTGTCGATGAAGCGGGAAATTTGGCTACGGACGAAAACGGAAAATATTTGCAAACTTACGACGAGTCGCTTTTTAAACCCATTGACATTATTAATGCGACGAACGAAGAATTTGAGGAATTAAAAAAATCTAAACTGATTACGCCTTTTACCCTTACAAACGGCGATATATGGCGCGGCGGAATTTATCAAACGCCGTCTAACTCCTATCTGTTTTTAGATTTTCATCATTTCATCATTGATGGTTTTTCGATACAAATAATTTTAAATGAGCTTTACGAGTGCTATCAAGATGAAAATTACAAGTTGCCTTCGGATTATTATTTTTACTTGATTGAGTCCATTAATACCGCTAAGGACAACAAAAATAACGGCGAAGTTCTGGAGTATTGCGACAAAATTTTTCGCGGGGAAAATTCGCTGAAAGAAGAAGATATGCCGTTAAAGCCCGATTATGACGCAACTAATAGAATCGGCGCAGTTACCATGAACCCAATTCCCGTACCTAAAGACAAATTGCGTGGAAACGTAGCCTATATTACCGCTTGCGCTCTGGCGGTCGCTGAGTATAATAATTCCAATCGTGCTATGGTGCTGTTCACTCATTACGGCAGGAACAGTAGTATTTCAATGTCGTCTGTCGGTATTTTCATCAATCGCTATCCCGTTTTGCTCGTAAAGGAAGAAAATGATACGCCGGAATCCTTAATCGCGAAAGTGCAAGCGCAAGTTAGCTTTGCAGAGGCGCATGTGGAATATCCTTTTTTAGAAAATATTTCTCGTCCCGATAGGTGCGTACGTTTTATCTATCATAAAGATATTTTTGATTTGGGAAAATTCGCTAAGCTGGCAAAAGATTTGATTTTGCTTGACACTCACGATAGCAATATGACGGATAATTTTTACGGGATCAGTATCTTGGACAATTCCGAAGATGAAAATATAATTTTAATTGAACGCTACGCCGGAAATTGCTATAATAAAGAAAGCAACGAAAAATTCCGCAAACTCTTTTTTGAAGCGGCAAAATATCTTGCGGGAATGGAGGAAAATGTGTGAACAAAGATTTAGAAAAGATATTGAAAGTGTCAGCGGGGGAAACTTTCGCGTATGACACTACAAAAACGTGGCTTGATTTGTTTAAGGAACAAGCCGCTAAAACGCCTGAAAATGTCGCGGTAGCTGATGAAAATTCGGCGTTTAGTTATAAAGCTTTGGACGAGTTGTCGGACAAAGTAGCGGCGTGGCTTATTGAAAACGGCGTCGAGGAGAATAACTTTATAGCCGTAAGCATGGGCAGAGTGAAAGAATTTTTGGCGGCAGTCATCGGTATTTGGAAAATCGGTGCGGCGTATCTTCCCATTGATATAGATTATCCCGCCGCTCGTATTGAATATATGCTGAAAGATTCCGAAGCTAAAATCACTATTACGGAAGAAACTTTCGCTCAAATTTCAAAAATCTCTGCGACCTATGCAAATTACAAGACATCGCCTGAAAATTTGGCGTATATGATTTATACTTCGGGCACAACGGGAAATCCCAAAGGAGTTATGATTCAGCATAAGGCGTTATTGAATTTTGTGCATTTTATAAGTAACCGTTGGGATTTAACCGAAAAAAGTCGAATCGCCTGTCATTCAAATTTTTCCTTCGATGCGTCGGTTGAGGATTTATACCCCGTCTTAATCGTAGGCGGAACGCTTTTTGTAGTGCCGGAAGAGGAACGCCACGACGTTTTAAAAATGCGAAAATTCATTGATAAACATAAAATTAACGGCGGCGGCTATAGCACTCGTTTTGGGCAAATTCTCGCCTCAAATGAATCACTTGATCTTGATTACATGGTTGTCGGCGGTGAGGCGATGACGACCGTGCCAAACGTTCGCGGAAAAATTTTTAATACTTACGGACCTACGGAATTTACGGTTGACGCAACTTATTTTGAGTTAGAGAAAGGCAAGAATTATAATCCCATTCCTATCGGCAGACCGCTTTATAATTGCGCGGGTTATATCTTAGGCAAGGAAAAAAATCTTTTGCCACTCGGAGAAATAGGGGAACTTTGCTTAGCCGGACCTCAACTTTCTGCAGGTTATTGGAAACGCCCTGAACTTACGGCGGAAAAATTTATTGAAATTGAAGTCGGCGATAAAAAAGTTAAAGTCTATCGAACCGGCGACTTAGCGAAGTATAACGACGACGGAGATTTGGAATTTTACGGACGCATTGATTTTCAGGTAAAAATTCGCGGATTTAGGGTTGAGTTGCCGGAAATTGAAGAGATTATCAGACGCTTTGACGGCGTAAAAGATACGACAGTTGTTGCTTTTGATAAACCTTCCGGCGGAAAATATATTGCGGCTTACATCGTTTCCGATGAAAAAGTTGATATTGACGCCTTGACTAACTTTATAGCGCAAAATAAGCCGGACTATATGATTCCTGCGTTCATTATGCAAATTGATAAAATTCCGCTGAACCAGAATCAAAAAATTGACAAAAAAGCCCTGCCGCTCCCCCAATACAATATGGATGACTATGAGGCACCTCAAACTGACACTGAAAAGTTGATATGTGAAAAAATGGCGCACGCTCTCGATTTAGATAAAGTAGGAGTAAACGACGACTTTATAAAAATGGGCGGCGATTCCATAGCAACAATTATGCTTGTGACAGAATGCAACAATCCCGGCGTAAATATCGCTTCAATCCAAAAGTATCGTACGCCTAAGGCTTTGGCGGCTTATTGCGACAATTTTGAAAGTGCGGAAGATATTTCTGCGAAAAACGAAGAGGCTATTAAAAAGGCGCAACCGCTTAATTTTTCGCAAAAAATGTATTTAGCGATGATGAAAGAAAATCCGAATGCTGTATATAACAATGATCCGTTTTTGTTTAAGCTTTCGGACAACATTGATTTGGAGCGACTGAAAAACGCCGTCAACAAAGTTTTACGCCATCACCCCGCGCTTTCCTTGAAATTAGTTGCGGACGAAACCGGCGAATATCGGCAAATGTACGACGAATCAATTTTTACGCCTATTGCCATTACCGATTTAAGCGAGAGCGAATTTGACGCTTTAAAAAATAATTTGGTGAAACCTTTCGCCTTGACCGATACGAATTTCTGTCGCGGAGGAATTTATCGTACGCCTGCTGAGTCGTATTTGTTTTTGGATTTTCATCACATTGTTACAGACGGTTTTTCATTGCGGGTAATTCTTGATGAGATTTACGAGTGTTATCAAGACGTGGCTTATAATTTGCCTCAAGACTTTTATTTTTATCTGCTGGAAAAGTCTGCGAGTGTAGAAAAAACTGACGAAGATTTTGATAAACTTTTCAGCGGTTTGAATTCAATCAACGAAGAAGAAATAAACTTAAACCCCGACTGCAAAGTAACAAAGTTCAAAGGCGCAGTAAAAATGTTCCCGCTTCCCATGCCGAAAGAAAAACTTCGTGGCAACATAGCATATCTTACGGCAACTGCCATGACGGTCTGCGCTTATAACAATACGAATCGTGCGTTGGTGCGTTTTGCTCATTACGGCAGAGACAACAGTATTTCTATGTTTTCCGTCGGACTCTTTGCACAAAGTTATCCCGTTTTGCTGGAAAAAGAAGAGGGCGATACGCCAAAATCCCTTATTGCCAAAGTGAAAGCGCAAGTTGATTTTATCGAATCTCATTTAAACTATCCGTATTTTGATAAAATTAATTTTGCCCAGAAGCAAATGATAAGGTTTATTTACCATAAAGATATTATGGAAATTGGGAATTTCAAAAATTACATAAAAGAATTAATATCGCTTGATACCAATAATTCAGACTTTACCGACAGTCTTTTCGGAGTCAGCGTTGTAGATGACGTTTCGGAGGAAAAGTTGATTTTAATTGAACGCTATGCCGGAAACGCTTACACCGACGAAAGCGCAGAAAAATTCCGCAAGCTGTTTGTTGAAGCGGCGGAGTATTTGGCGGGAGCTAAATGAAAAAAACTTTTATATCCGACTATATAAATCGAATGTTGCCGTCGGTTATCATGAGCCAGATTATTATGACAATCTGCACGGTAGTAGACGCGGCATTAACGGGAAAATTTTTAGGTGCTGAAGCTGTAGCGGCGGAAGGAATGGTTACGCCGGTAGTCATGATTGTAATTGCCGTCGCGAGCATTATGTCCGCTGGCAACTCAACCAGTTGTAGCAACGCTTTCGGCAAGGGTGACATAGACGAAATTAACAGGGTTTTTTCCACTACCCTTTCAACTTCACTGTTTTTTTCAGTATTCTGCACAATTTTAATTTTAATTTTTTCAAATCCTATATGTCTATGTCTCGGACTAACACCTGAAACAGAGCTTTTTAATCTGACAATGGATTATTTAATCGGCTACGTTCCGTTAATGCCGATATTGTCGGTAATAATGGTACTTCCGGCGTTATTGCAAATCGAAGGCGACAACAAAACGAACGTAATTGCGGTAGTCTTGATTTTTGTTTTGGATATTGTGTTTGATTTACTGAATATCTTCGTATTTCAAGGCGGAGTATTGGGAATGGCACTTGCTACCACCTTGAGTTACTATGTGGCAGGAGTATTGGTGCTCTTTCGTTTTTTCAGCAGAAAACGTGTAGTAAAATTTTCCTTCAAATATGTTGAACTATATCGAGTCAAAAAAATTTTGTCTTATGGCACGCCTACTTTTATAAATGCTCTTTGTATGGGACTGACAACAGCCGCACTTAACGGAGCGTTTTTGGAGTACGGCTCTGAAATGTACGTAGCCGCTTTCACCATAGCCGCAAGAGTTGGAGATATTCTGTTATGTTTCTGTTACGGTATGGGCGAAATGACGGCGACGGTCACGGGAATTGCCAACGGCGAAGAAGAGCGAGACGAACTTAAAGAAATCCTCTACGTTATGAGTCAAAAATCCGTGACTATAAATTTAGTGTTAATTGTACTCACGTGGCTTTTTGGCGGGATGCCTTTAATACTTTTTACTTCCGACCAAAATATTATTGAAATGAGTGCATGGGGTTTAAAAATTTTCTCGTTGCAGTTTATTTTCCGCACGCTGATTATATGTTACGTAAATTATTTGCGTGGAATAAAGGAATTTGTGACGGGGAATGTAATTTTAATAGTGATGACGATAACAGCAGCCGCGTTTGCTTTTGTCGCACCGCTAACTTTTGGCGTAGATTCCATATGGTACAGTTACATTTTCTCAGTAACTTTAAGTTTAATTTTTATAATTCTCTTTGTAAAATTTTTCACCAAAAAAAATCCTTTCGCTTGGGAGAGTCTTATTTTAAAGCCGGCTTCCTATGGCATTTCAAAGGAAAATTATCTTGAATGGGAAATTTCAGATGTTAACACTCTGTGCAAAAGTTGCGAAAAGGCGGCAGATTTTGTAAAATCTCATGGAGGCGACGATCGAAAAGCCATGCTTCTTTCGCTTTTTATGGAGGAACTGGGGAAAAACGTTTTGTCGTGGGGCTTTCAAGATGAAAAAAAACATCGTCTTACAATTAAGATGATGCGCGATGCGGCAGGTTTTATTTTACGTTTCAGAGATGACGGCATACACTTTGATCCGACGGAGTATTATCGCATACATAAAGGCGAAAATTCAGCCGAAAATTTTGGGATTCGTATGGTCTTTTCTATGAACCCCGAAGTAACTTACTTAAATACTATGAATTTAAACAACCTTATCATAAAATTATAAATTATTGTAAGCAGAGGAATGAATTTTATTATGTTTAACATTGTACCAAAAGCAGATTGTGCGGCTAAGGTATTAAATCATAGCGCGAATGTTTTTCACGAGGCTCTGCGCTTGAAAGAAAGTTATTATCATGTCGTAACGGAAGACGGCGGGGAGTACGATATTGCCTACGTTAAAAATAACGATTTGGTTCCAGAAAATTATCGGAACGCCAAAAAGGGCATAGATATTTATCCTTCTTACTTTCATTACGACGAAAACGATGTAACCACTCTTGACTTGTCACTTCTAAAAGAGTTTCGCGCTACTTTCTTCTTCGATTTGAACGAATACTCGGTTGCGATTGCCCGACTTGCGTTAAAGTACACCGATAACGAAGTTTATTTTATAAATCCTATGGCACAGCTTTTTTTTGCAGAGAACGAAAGACTTCATATCGTTGAAAAATTTCCCATGATAGATGAGAGCGAAGTTTTGCAAATAACTGACGAAAAATTTACCACCGGCTATTTTGAAGGTACGTTCCGTAAAATCAGTTCCGTACCGGCGTTTCATTCATTGTTTTTTTGGCAGTCTTTGACAAATTTAAATCTCGCAGATATTATATACGTTGAAGTTCCGATAGCGAAAAACGTCGGAGTTGGTGGGATTTTGTCCTATTACGCAAACGCTGAAGAATTTTTTTCTACAAAGGGCTGGCAAATATATTTAAAAGAAAATTCCACGCGCTATGATGATGAGATGTTGCGTCGTTACTTTAGAATTAACAAAAAGCCGAAGGAAGCCACTCCTAAAAATACGATTTTTCTGGAAGATATTACAACTTTGGTTATGACTTATTTTTACTCAAAAATTCAGGCGGAAATTGATGAAAATGCTCTAAGCGATAAATTTCGCGCGGAAATGGACGAATACGCAGAAGTCGTGTTGGGAAATCACAATACGCTGGGCATTTTAATACGCGGCACTGATTATATAGTTTCTAAAATGGGCGGCGTTCGTCAGCAAGCGACGGTTTCTGATATGTTGCCGAAAATCCGCGAATGGCTGGACGCTGACGGATACGATTTAATTTTTTTGGCGACGGAAGACCAAGATATTTTGGAGCGAATGAGAAAAGAATTTGGCTCCATGATTCGCGTTATATCGCAGGTTCGCCACAGTGTCAAAGATTTTGGCAACGCTAGACTTTTGAGCGAACTCGAAAAAAAGGAATCGGAAAACGACGCCGGAATTCTTGAAGATACTACCGTAAATTATTTTTACGCTCTGTACCTTTTATCAAAGTGCCAAAGTTTTATGGTGAGCGGAAAATGTCACGGCGAAAGCGTCGTAAAATCGTTTAATCATGGGAAATTTAAGCGTTTCTACAGATTTCAAGTCGGCGTAAAGGGGTAATTTTTATGGACAGCAAATTTGATAATGGTGTATTGAGCATAATGTTGCCGCAAAGAATCAGTGCCCAGAATGCTCCTGCCTTTGAAAAAGAGTTGCTGGTGATTGAACAACTCAAAACGGCTAAAGAGATTATCTTGGACGCGGAAAATTTAGTTTATATTTCTTCCTTAGGACTGCGCGTAATTTTGAAGTTGCAAAAAAAATTTAAGGACACGCCTTTATTTATTTTAAATACATCGGCAGAAGTTTATAAAATTTTTGACGATACGGGTTTTACTTCTCTTTTTAACGTAAAGAAAAAATTAAGGTACGTGGATACTTCCGCGTTTAAACTTATTGCCGGCGGAATGTACGGTTCAGTTTACCTCATTAACGAGGAACAAATTTTGAAAGTATTTCACGGAATCCAATCGGAAAACGATATACAACCCGTAATTAGCGCAATTCGCGTTGCATTTGTTCACGGACTGCCAACGATAATTCCCTTTGAAATAGTGCGTACCGAAAAGGGAATTGGTATGATTTTGGAACTTCTTAATTCCGAGATGTTATCTACGCTTATCGCAAAAAATCCGCAAAATTTGGATAAGTATATTGAAGATATGATTGAACTTTCAAAAACTCTCGCCAATACGACTTTTGAAGAAACTACTCTCCGCAGTCGAAATGAAATGTTAAAATCTAAATTAAAAGCCGCCGCCGATTTTTTTACGCCGGAAGAATTTTTAACCGTCGAAAAATATATTGATGCGGTTCCGAAAAGAAATACTGCCCTACATGGAGATTTTCACGCAAAAAATTTGATGATGTCCGATGATATGCTTATGCTTATTGATATGGACGAATTTAGCTTGGGGCATCCGCTTTGGGATGTCGCCAACTTAAATTGCATTTATCAAGCTATGGTTCATATAGACAAAGAAACTGCAGACGATGTATTTGATTTTGGCAAAAGTTTGCCTTACGAAGATTTTTATTTCAAAATTATTGGCTGTACTTTTGCTCAAGCGGAAATTATTTGGAATAAATTTTTTAACGGCTATTTTCTCGGCTACTCTGAAGAAGATAAATCAAAAATCCTAAAGCTCGTTGAGTTTTACGCCAATTTAAAGTTTATAACTTTTCTTATCGACGTTTGCAATAAATTAAAAGACAATCCCGACAAAGCGGCTAAAAAAGTTCAAACTATAAGGTATTTTCTAGCGAAGTTAAAAAGCCAAAATTTGGATATGTTGATTAAATATTTAGATTTATGGAAGTAAGGGAAAAAACAATGACGCCTTTTCTGGAACAACTTGAAAAAAATTGCGCCGAGTTCAGTGAACGTTTGGCACTTTCTCTCGATAATCAAAAAGAAACCGTGACTTACGGCGAACTTTGGAATTTGTCCGGCAAGATTTACGCTTACTTAAAAAAATTAAATATCGGCACGGAAGATTTTGTTTTAATCAATTTGCCTCGCGGTCCTAAAATTACCGTCGCTGTGATTGGAATTTGGAGAGCAGGCGCGGCTTGTACGGTGACGGAAGAGGGCTACCCTGCCGAACGTGTTGAGTACATAAGAAAAGACTGCAACGCAAAAATTGTAATCGATGAAAAAATTTATACTGAAATTTTAGCGGAAGATTCGCTTCACGGTTACGAAAAAACTAATCCTCATGACGCTTGCTACGCCGTTTATACTTCGGGGACGACGGGAAATCCCAAAGGCGCACTTCACGAATACGGCAAGTTGGAAGTATGCGTAGCGAGTTATCCGAAGAGACCTGATTTTAAATACGGCGAAAATTATCGTTACGCCGCCGCTTTCCCGTTAAATTTTGTCGTTTATTTTATGTGGACAGTCCCGCAACTTTATTTTGGCAACAGCTTTTATATTTTATCTTACGAACTTATTAAAAATATAAACGCTTTCAGCAAATTTGTTGCCGATGAAAAAACTACGGAATTTTTTATGTCGCCTACGCTTTTGAAAATGTACAAAAATATTCCCGCTACTTTGCGTCTGATTGTTACGGGGAGCGATAACGTCAGCGATATGTATTTTCCAAATGTCATTTTAAAAAATGGTTATGGAATGAGTGAGACGGCTTTTTTTGTTTCCTCTTTTACTGTTGATAAACCTTACCGCAGAACGCCTGTCGGAAAAAATAATTACGGGCTTGAAATTAAAATTTTAAACGAAGACGGACAATCCGTAAAAAACGGCGAGCATGGAGAAGTTTGCTTTGAAAACAAATATTTTCGCGGTTATATAAATTTGCCGGAACAGACGGAAAAAGTTTTTAGGGGAAATATATTTCATACCGGCGATTTAGGTTACTTAGACGAAAACGGAAATTTAGTCATAGTCGGACGCAAAGATGATATGATTAAAATTCATGGCAACCGCGTAGAGCCTACGGAAATTGAAATCGCCGTTAAAGACGTGCTGAACGTAAAAAATATTATCGCAAAAGGATTTTCAGACGGGAGCAACGCTTTTATTGCTTTGTACGGTTTAACTTCCGAGATTGGTGACAGTTTCGACGAAAAAAATATTCCTGCGCTAAGAGAAAAACTTTCCAAATATTTGCCTCAGTATATGATTCCAAATTACTATATCGCTTTAGAAAAATTTCCGACAAATGCAAACGGTAAAGTCAGCAGAAAACTTTTTTCACCGCCGGAAATAAAAATGGATTTTGGCGAATACATCGCGCCCGTTACCGAGACCGAAAAAGAAATCTGCCAAAAGATGGCTAAAATTTTGGGCGTAAAAAAATTAAGCCGCAACGCGGATTTCTATCAAATGGGCGGCGACTCACTGAAAACTATTTTGCTTGTTACAGAATTGATCCGCTTTGATATTAATAGTGCAGATGTTTATAAATATCGCACGCCTGAAAAATTAGCGGCTTTTTGCGACAATAACAATTCCAACGAAAAAAGTACGGAAAAATTTTCTTCTTTCAAAGCAATGGAAGAAAAAATTTTCCCCGTGTTTCAAGAGTCGTATAAAAATTACTTAAATAATGGTGTAATATCCTCTATGTACAGTTCTTTTTTCGCGCTTAATGAGAAAACTATTAAAAAAATTTCTCTGAACCCTGCGACGGAAATTATTTTAAAAGAAGAAGTAAATCCCCTTCGTCTGCAAAACGCCGTAAATAATGCGCTAAAAATTTGTCCTTACGCCGCCTTTGATATTTCAAAAAAAGGCGATATAGTATATTTTCATCAAAACAATTTGCCGCTTGTTGTCAGCAAGGCTGGAAAGATTGAAGAATTTGGCTCTGAATCAAATAATTTCCATTACATTGCGGTTGAATATGAAAAAAATAAAGTTATTTTTACAATAAGCCATATTTTAACCGACGGTTTTGGAATGAATAACTTTATTCAAGCGGTTTTAAATTTTTATTTCGACAAAAAAATATCTTATCAAGACGAAAAAACGTTTGACTTTGTAGCGGATTTAATGGCGCGAGAATTGCCGCTTCCGAAAGGCTACGAGCCAAAAAATTATAGTACGCCCAATCATTTTATTTTGCCTGAAAAAAATTTAACTGACAGTAGCGATAATATAGAAAGTTATATTGAAATATCCGCAGAAAAATTCGATGCTTTTTGTCAGCAATATAAAATTTCAGGACAAATTGCAGTTTCAATTTTATTGGCGGAAGCGATTCAAACAGCCCATCCGGATAACGCTGATATTATCAGCATTCGCGGCCCCGTAAACACCAGAATCCCTCTTTATACGCCAAACACTTTTCAAAATTCCAGTATTCCGCACATTTTCTTAAATATGGACCCGAATTTTTTAAATGATGAAATCTCTGAAGAATTTTTAGACAAAATCAAAGAAGATTTTGCAGACCAATATACCTATGAAAATTTGGCGGCATTTACAAATAAAGTAAGAGAATTTTTTATCACCGACGACAGCGCAAAACGCTCCGCAATTATTGCAGATTACAAGACTAAAACCGATATTTTAGCAAACTATATGGGAAAAGTTTTGAATGATGATATATCTGAATACATAAAATCATACAGACAAAAAATTTCCGCTTCATATCCTTTGATGTTGTATGCCTTAGAGTACGGTAAAATTATCGGGCTGCAAATTGTACAATCCTTCTCGTCGTCTGTTTACGTTGAAGGTCTTCGTAATGTTTTAGTGAAAAGAAAAATGCTTTTGTAGCAAGAGTAGCATATAGAGGGACAACTAAATGTATGTGGGGAGGTCGTGATACACGCTCTTTAGTGACAGTGCTTCTGTAGTTGTAAATTTTTAGTAAATGCGGCAAGCTTGTCCGCCAGCTCCGATTTTCAATAGAAATTTTTTCAAAGACGTGGAGACCGGTTTTCATGTCGGCAAAAGCATCGGCAAGCATTTCTTTCATTACCTTCGACTTGCTCATTTTCGGTTGTTTGACCGCTTGGCGATAATCTTCTATCTGCTGACTGGTAAAAATCTCATGGCGTTCAGCGTGTGCAAGAATATCCTCGTAAAGCTTCGGCTCATGCCAAAGAGATAATCGAACGCCGCCTTGATGTCTGCTATTTCAGTTGCAGAAGGATACGGGTAAGTATTTTCCATTTTGAAGCCGTTTTCAGTCGCCTTTACCCACAATTCCACCGAACGATAATTCACCAGATAATCATTTTGTATCCCACGCTCTTTTAACTTTTCCCTTAGATAAACTTCAAAAGCCCGCACCATTTGTTCTTCTGGAAGCGTCAAATACTCTTTTTTTCTACGTTTATCGAGATTTTTACACCGCTCCTCTAACCCGTTTTGACTTATAACGTTCGACACTAACTGAAAACCTTCAATAAACTTCGGAATTACATTTTCCTGTCCGTTCTTATCAAAATCGTGTGTCATCATGGAAGTCGCAGACGGTTTTGTCTTTCTACCAAGATAATTGTCTAAAGAATGGAACCATTCGTGGGCGAAACTGCTCGCACCTTTATTCTTCGTTAGATTGATAACAACCTTCATGGGTTCATAGTGAACAAGCGACGCATTTTTCCCACCTCTGCCTCGCGCTCCAAATGCCAAAATCAGTGAACCGTTTAACAACAATGCTCGCGGCGGCAAATCCAATGCCTCTGCCATATCTGTTAAAGCGTCGCAGGCGTTGTTCAAATTTTCTTGCCGACTTTTATTTTCGACCCACGTGCCAAGCTCAACGCCGCGAAAACCGAACGTTTCTTGAAATTGTTCCTGAGTTACGTCTCCTGTACGTGTTAATTCGCCTGTTTGCGGAGTGTTTTGAGCCTCGCGCTCGTATGGAATTTCGCGGTATTTTTCTAATTTCTCTTCCGACTCTTCCATATGCGAATTCAGATAGGCAGAAGCTTCCTCCACCTTTTCAAACGGCGATTGTATCTCAACATAGTCGCGCCCTACCTTGCAACCGATGAATAATGATGAGTAATTCTTTGAAGTAATCGCTGAATTTTCCCCCACTCCACACCGGCTTTGCACCTTTTAGCTCATCCGGCTTGCTATCTATTATCAAACTTCTCTTAGCCGAAGGACGCAAGGAAGGGTGAAGGTCATACCATTCGCGATAAGTTTCTTTGGCGTCGTAACCGTTAGGTTCAGCGAAAATGAAAATAGTACCAATATCGTAGCCGTCACGATTAAAGCCGTTCCATTTAGATTCGCATTCGCCGTCTTTAAAGCGATCATCAGAGCGGCTCCATTGTTCCCAGTCCGCGCAGTCACATCCGATGTTTTTCAAAGCCATGCCGACTGCCAACCAATCGTCGTAGGTCAAACTTGAAGGTGGGATAAAATCGAGCATACGGCGGACGCGGAAGATATTAAAATCTCTGTCGTCGTCAAAAGGTCTAAAAGACAGCAATTCTTTTGATTTGGTGCCGCGAACTTTTGGCTTATAAAAAAGTTTAAGTTCTTGAGGTTGTTGTGGTTGAATGAGAGCGTTCAATTTCTCGTCAATATCGGCGGGCGAAAATCTAACGTCATTGACTTCGACAATGTGACAGAGAGGCGCATGGTCTTTGCCGAGTTTGTAGTTGAAAGTACTGGGAGTACGCAAAATACGCAATGGCATTAACTTAACGAAAAGGGGAAAAGAATTTATGATAGTCCCGAAAGGACTGTTATAAAATGAATCCGATAGAAAAGTTACAGGCAATTCTTAAAGAGATGGATAGCAATAAAAATCTTTATGTAACTAATCC
>JAFRRH010000016.1 GCA_017428215.1 Selenomonadaceae bacterium | reverse complement strand
TGGGAAATGATGACCGAATTCGACAAAGATGAAATCATTCGCAAGAAAATTGTTCGCGAGTTGTAGATTGAAAATCTGCATTAAGTGTTTCCAGAGATTTTCATTTCTTCTAATCCAACGAAAATTAACCTAATCCATTTTTAACGTCAAAAGCTCTGTCGCTCATTTCACTTCAATCAATTTTGGGGACAGCCATTTTTTGTTTGTCCCCAGTTTGTCCCCGTTATAAATGGCGTTCTGACGCCGTTTATAAGCCCCAAATAAGTTTTGGGGACAACGGGGACAAACTTTTTCCATTAAATTGGATCGCGTTTCTCAAAAAAAAAAAAAGGGGCGAAAACGTGTTATGAAACCATACCATTTCGGTATATATAACAATTTCTATATAGATACATAACAGCTTTTCTGGTCTTTTTTTTTTTTTCGTTTCTCTAATTTCTCTACCATGAAAATCGTTGTCCCCATTGTCCCCCATTTTTTTTTGTGCCAAAGAATGGCGTCCTGACGCGATTTATAGCACAAAAAAACGGGGACAACCTTTTTGAGCATTGTCCCCAGTTTGTCCCCAGTTGTTCTTGTGTTCAATTTTCTTCGCGGTAGAAGACTTTTCGTTGCCTTAGATATGCAGGGTCAGCTTTAGATATATCTCCACCTAAATTCCAGCCGTCAATGCGATTCAAAATTTCGTTGATGCGTGTCGGGGATTTTCGCTTGTCATTGCCAAAACACTCGTTGTAGATTTCGACGGCGCAGATATGTTCGCGAAGTTCCGAGCCATAAAGAATGTATTCGTCAACTTCGTTGCCTTGAATGGTCTTGTGCTCAATGCGAAGCCAATGCTTTTGCTGTGTCTTAGTCAAGCAGGAAGAGATTAAGTCAACATCGCGTTGAACGATAGAGTCTTTGCCGCCTCTAGCACGTCGCCTGTGATTGAATTCAGTAACAGCGTCAAGCATGACAAGGCGACCGTTCTTAATAAATTCACGGCGTTCTTCACGGGTAAGGAGATACCAGAGAACGAGAGGCAAAATCTTTATATCAAGGTAAGCGCGAATTTCGCTTTCCATGCCGTCGTCGCGGAGATAATCCTCAGCAATTTCGTCGGACAGAATTTGAGCGTCGCGACTGAGAGCAAGTTTTTTCTCGTCAAAACCGTCTTTGAAAAGCTCGTTGTAATGAGCGAAGACTTCAGCCCAAACTTGCCGAATGAATTCATCGGTCAAACCTTCGACAAAATGACGAGCTTTGTTGTGGCAGACAATAATGGGATAGCGACGATTGCCAGTCATGTCGGTAAGGCACATTTTGTTATTGGTGGTAATAACGAAAACGCAATGACGAGGAATGGTAGTAGCCCGACGAGCGTAAGCTTGCCTGCGTGTATCTTTAGCGGAGTCAATAAAGCGTTTGTTAGCGTCAACGTCTTTCTTCATAGCCGCCATTTCTTTAATCTCGACAAACCACAATTTTTGAATAGCGTCGATAGCGTGAGGATCGCCAACGTCGTCAACGAGACTGCCATACCACGCGCCGCCGAGTCTGCTAAGGCAATGGCTCTTACCAATGCCCTGTTCGCCAAGCAGAATGGGAGCAAGCTGATAATCGCACCCTGGATGAAAGATACGAGCAATGGCAGCGGTCAAGATATTCAAAGTGACTTCGTGGACGTAGGGAATGTCGTCTGCGCCGAGAAATTTGACGAACAGTTTTTTTGCTCTGGGTTTACCGTCCCATTTAGGCAGATTGTGGAAAAAATCTTTAACAACGTGGAACCTATGAGCGTCGCTGAAAACGGTTACAGCATTGAAGGTCAAATCCTTATTGGCAAATTCGGTATAAGTTTCGCGAAGGTACATCTGAAGTTGAGAATCGTCGCGGTCAGTCCATTCGTCGCCTTTTTTGGTGTTACTCCATGTCGGAGCTTTCAAAAAAACGTCGGCTTGCTGAAATTCATCATAGCCGATAAGCCCGTCCAAATTAGGGTCGTAGGTGAAAATTTTATTGACGTTAGCGGCAGTGGCTTTGACGGATTCCTTAAAGCCTTGTCTGTTACAATGCCAATCGCAAGCGTCGCGAATCAACTGTATCATTTCGGCGTCCCGCTCCGGAGAGGCGGGCATAGCACGTAATTCATCAAGCCTCGAAGTTGTTTCGATAACGCGAGCCTCTTTTTCAGCGCGTTCTTTTTCGAATTTAGCGCGAAGACGTTTGCGTTCCTCGTCCTTGAGAAAGGCGGCATGAGCTTTTTCAATAGCACCGGTTTCGCGGTCGACGTAGTGGCGAATCTCAGTAATGCTGATGTTGATAATCTCGTTTAAGAATTTTTTCTCCGCCGACGAAAGTTTAGCGGTCAATTCACTTTTAGAATCGGCAATACGGATTTTGGCAAGTTTTTGAGCGGCTTTAATGGTGTCAAAAAATTTTTTTGCAAGAGCGGGAAAGCCGAAAGCGGTAGCTAAAGCGGCGGCGTGAAGATTTTCGGGAGCATAGGCGTCATCGGCAGTGAAATTTTCAGGCTCTAAAGTATCAAGGAGAATGAAGGCGTTGTCGAGTTCGCGTTTAGTATCGTTGTCCATGTTGCGTTTAGCGGACGGACGCAGGGAAGGATGAAGGTTGTACCATTCAAGATAAATATCTTTAGCGTCATAGCCGTAAGGTGCGGCAAAGTGGTACAGTGTACCGATGTCGTAGCCATCGCGGTTAAAGCCGTTCCATTTGGATTCACATTCGCCATCTTTGAAGCGTTCATCGGCTCTACTCCAATTTTCCCAGTCGCTACAATCGCAACCGGTGTTTTTCAAAGCCATACCGACAGCAAGCCAATCATCATAAGTTAAGCTGGAAGGAGAGATAAAATCGAGCATCCGGCGAACGCGGAAGAGATTAAAATCTCTGTCGTCCGCGAAGTCTCTTTTCTGTGCTTTCTGGGGCTTCGGCACAGGCATATCTTGCGTTGTTTGCTCTGTCGCCGCTTTCAGCTTGGCAAGTTTCTCGTCAATATCGGCAGGCGAAAATCTAACGTCATTGACTTCGACAATGTGACAAAGAGTGGCATTGTCCGTGCCGAGTTTGTAGTTAAAAGTGCCGGGAGTGCGCATAATTCTCGGCAAGTCTCCTACGCCATCGATTTTTTTCCCATTAGCGCGAAGGCGAGTAACATCAAGCAGAAGATTGTTTCTGCGTTTAAGTAGTTCGCGATTGTCATCGGTGATTTTAATCGGGGTGTCGAAAATGTAGTAGGCGTGAAGCCCATAGCCAGAATGAATAATCAAGCTGGGAGTGAAGGGGAGGAAAGATTTAGCCTCGTCGAAGTCAGCGGCAAATTTTGACGGATCGCCTTTATGGGCGTTGGAGCGAATATCAATGTCAACGACGATAGCAGTTTGAAAAGAAACGACGGTTTCGTCGCCGCGCTTACCATCTGCAGGTTCGGCACAAACAGGATTGACGGAGTGCCAAACATCAACACCGCTGTTGGAGAGTTCAATAGCTTTGAGAGCCATAGCCGTACGCTGGGATTCATCGTTGATTTGAAAAGAAAAAACACCGAGCTGTTTTGTCCACAGGTAAGCAAAGTGTGGAGCCGTGATTTTGACGTAAAGCAGATGGAAAAAAATTCACAGTTGTAGCGATACGGCTTTGCTTTTTATCAGCGATTGTAGTAGAATCTGTCCTGGAATTATTAGCACTTATAATTTTATCTGCGCTCTCAGAGGCGTAATTTTTTTTATCTTGCATTGCAGATTCCGTTGGCGATGATTCGAGTGGTTCTTTCATTTTTTAACTCCTCTCAATAAAATGTCGTTTCATTTTTTTATTGTATCATTAAGCTGATTGGTTGTCAAAAAAAATAGCCCCGAAGGGCAGATACTTATTTAAGTCCCAATATTTGATTGCCGTTCATATCCAATGCTTTTGCAAGTCTTATTATCGTGTGAACAGGAATATCACGCTTTCCAAGCTCATATAACGAAAAAACTTGTGGTGAAATTTGTACAAGTTCTCCTAGTTGTTTTTGAGTAAGTCCTAAAGCTTGTCGAGCTTGTTTTAATCGATTGGCAAATTCTTTCCGATAACGCCCTTGAATATTTTTTTCTATCTTGTGATAAAGTTTTTCAAATTTGTTCATCAGCTCTAAGACATTGAGAGATGCGCTAAAATATTCCATAACAGGAGCAGGGCGTCGTAATTCAGCTAATTTAATTCCTTCTGATTTAGATTTTTTCTCATTGTATATATTGAGTCGCTTCTCGTTGTGTTTGTCGATTAGATGACGAAATGCAATCAAACGCTCATGCGTTGCTTTTATGACATATAATCTTCTTTCCCAAGTATCGACAGAGTCTTCAGTTGTTTTGCTCAAGGATTGCAAAATTTCTTCATCAGATTTGTCCGTCTCAAAATAAAAGTCTTTGAAGAAAGGGCGTTGAAGAATACGAGCGGAGTCGAAATCACGAAAGGCGAATGCGTTTTTAGTCTTTGGCATATTGACCGCCTCCTTTATACCCCCATCGGAACGACCTGCATTTTCATATTCATAGCGGCAAAAAGTTTGATGAGGGAGTCAATTTGTGTGTTTGCATTGCCGTTTTCAAGGCGTGAAATGGCAGATTGTTTAATACCGGTCATTTCGCTTAATTGTTTCTGAGTCAATCCTTTTTCTTTTCGCGCTTTACTTAAAGCAATCATCAATTCAACTCTAGCATCGCTGGCGGCAATTTCTTCTGGAGAGAAAAGTTCTTGTCGGGCTTGTTTCCAAGACCTACCAAGAGCACTGTTTTCTTTCATATTACAAGCCCCTTTCTTTTAAGTCTTCATATTCGCGCCGAGCTTTTTCAATTTCTCGTGCCGGAGTTTTCTGGGTTTCTTTTCTGAAATGATGTAACAAAACATAGCTTCCGTTGTACCATGCCACAAAAAATATTCGGTCTTTGAGAGGACGCAATTCCCAAATGTTTCCCTCAATGTGTTTGACATAGGGTAATCCTGCCAAAGTTCCTTCTCTGCTGAGCATTTCGATATAGTCATTTATTTTATCGGCTTTAATACGGCTATCCTTATCTGTTTTACTTTGCAATTCTTGAAGATATTCAAAAACGGATTCTATGCCGTTCTTGTCTTTGTAAAAAAATATTTCGTGCAAGACCTCATCTCCTAGAAAAAATATAACGCAAAAGGGCGGTTCCGTCAATGTGCTTTCATTAAGCAAAAGTCAAGTTACGAGAACGCATAAAAAAAGCTCCGAACATGTCGGAGCTTAAGGAGTAAGTGTCTATAAGAGATTTATCAGATGATTTAGTCTAAATCTTCACCGTTAGAGGCAATAACTTTTTTGTACCAGAAGAAAGAATCCTTGCGTGAGCGGGAGAAATCGCCGGTTCCGTCGTCATGACGATTAACGTAGATAAAGCCGTATCGTTTAGCATATTGTCCGTTGCTTGCGCTAACAAGGTCAATCGGTCCCCAAGTGGTGTAGCCAATCAATGGAACTCCTTCGTTGACAGCTTCGCCCATTGCTTTAATATGTTCACGGAAATAGCTGATGCGATAGTCGTCGTGAATGGAGCCGTCCGCCTCGACTTTATCAAAAGCTCCGAAGCCGTTTTCGACGACCATAATCGGAGTACCGGGATAGCGTGACGCCAATTTGTTCAAAGTCCAGCGTAAACCGTCGGGGTCAATCTGCCAGCCCCAATCACTCGCCTTGAGGTAAGGATTTTTTGCGCCGCCCATCATGTTGCCTTTAACCTGCGCGGCGTTCGGGTCAACAGTGACACAGTTGGACATGTAGTAGCTGAAAGTGTAGAAGTCAACGACGCCTTCGCGGAGAATTTTTTTGTCGTCCTCGTTGTCCATGAAAGCTGTATCAATTCCCATATCTTGATAGAATTTTTTTGCGAAGTAAGGATATTCGCCGCGAACTTGAACGTCACCGCAAAGGTCGTTGCCCCAAGAGTCGCGTTTTTGGTTTTCGAGCATGTCTTTAGGGTTGGGCGTGAGCGGATACCAAGTGATGTGACAAATCATGTTGCCGATTTTGAAGTTGGGATTGATTTTGTGACCGGCAATGACAGCCTTAGCCGACGCGACAAATTGATTGTGCAGAGCCTCAATCCTCTGTTGCGGAACGTCTTTAAGTTCGGGGAAGGGACAGGGCGCAGTTCTATTCAAATCCTCGTCCTGAATAATGCCGACGCTGTAAAGATTGCCCAAGTTTACTTCCATGAGCGTCATATTAATTTCGTTGAAGGTGAGCCAGTATTTAACTTTGTCCTTGAAACGTTCAAAACAGGTCGTGGCGTAGCGGACGAACAGGTCGATAGTCTTGCGATTGTAGTAGCCGCGATATTTTTTTACCAGCTCGAAGGGCAATTCGTAATGATTCAGCGTGATGAGCGGCTCGATACCGTATTTGCGGCACTCGTCGATAACGTCTTCATAGAATTTCAAGCCCGCCTCGTTAGGAGTGGCGTCGTTGCCGTTCGGGAAGATTCTTGCCCAGCTGATTGAAAATCTGAAACACTTAAAGCCCATTTCGGCGAAAAGCGCGATGTCTTCCTTGTAGTGATGATAGAAATCAACAGCGTCGTGTGACGGATAGAAAACGCCGTCCTCGATAGTCGGGCAGAAAGTGCGCGGAGTGTTCACGTCGCCGCCGAGCAACAAGTCGGGCACACTTAAGCCTTTGCCACCTTCACGATAACCGCCCTCGCACTGGTTAGCCGCAACTGCTCCGCCCCAGAGAAAATTTTTTGGAAAAGCCATGTGCATTCGCTCCTTTCAGATCAGACCAAGTTTGATAAAAGCATTTTTCAAGCCGTCCTCGTCGACCGAATCAGTTACGAAGTCGGCAATTTTTTTAATCTCGTCGCCGCCGTTTCCCATTGCTACACCAAACGCGCAGATTTCGAGCATCGGAATATCAATTTTAGCGTCGCCGAAAGCGATAGTGTCTTTTTTGTCGGCGTTAAGATATTTCAGCAGAACTTCGACAGCGTGAGCTTTGGAAATGTTTTTCGGACTGAAATCACCGAACAAAGCAGTTTCGCCCGCCCCGCCCCATGTTCCAACTTGTAATTCGGGAAAATCTTTGACGGCTTGCAGATAATCTTCGTAGCTGTCAAGGATAAAGCTAATTTTGTTCACGTCGTCGCGATAAAGTTCGCCGCCGAATATCATTTCAGGAAAAATTTCGCGGACAGTCATAGGTTCGCGATTTTTTCTGGCACAGTATTGACGGATTGTTGGCTCTGCGCGGGATTCAAAATTCTCGCTGGCAAAAAGTCCGTTGTTGCTCTCAAGGTAGAATTCCAGTCCGCGAGCGTGAAGCCAATCGACAATTCTTTTACACTGTTGGAGAGTTATAAGTTGATGAAGAATAATTTTGCCGTCGGATTCAACGTAAGAGCCGTTGCCGCCAATCATGCCGTCAAGCCCAATGTCCCAAATGTAATCGTAGACTTCGGCACGACTTCTGCCGGTGCTGATATAAACTTTGTGACCGAGTTGCCGCGCAGATTGAATTGCCTCAACAGCTGATTTTGGCAGAATATTTTCGTAGTTTACGAGAGTGCCGTCCACGTCGATAAAAATAATTTTTCCCATGAAGTTACACCGCCGCTGTGATTAGATTGTCGCCGCCGTTAATCGTTTTGCCGTCAGCAGTGATTATGTCCTTGTATTCGGCAAAATTTGTAACAACGAAGGGCGTAATGACGGGATAGCCCGCCGCCTTAATCTTGGCAATGTCGAACTCGATAAGCAACTGACCTTGTTTAACTTTATCGCCCTGCTGAACGTGAGTTTTGAAGCCGTCGCCGTTCATTTTGACTGTATCCATACCGATATGAATCAGAATTTCCGCGCCGTTATTTGTCTTGATACCGACTGCGTGACCCGTCGGGAAAAGAGTTGTAATTTCGCCGTCAGCCGGAGCAATGACTTTACCGACAGTCGGCTCGACTGCAATGCCCTTACCCAAAACGCCGCTGGAAAAAACTTCGTCCGGTACATCAGATAAAGCGACAAGATTTCCTGTCAAGGGGCTTTTTAAAATCTCGCGCTTAATGGTCGGAGCAGAATTTTCATTCTGTGTGACTTGCAGAGCAATATCACCTGCCGCAGTAGTCTCATTTGTAGCAACAACCGCAGGAGCAGGAGCCTCGTCCTTGTAAAGCGGAAAAGCCATAGCGAAACCGACTGCGAATGCAACTGCCGATACAATCATACCGTTATACATACCGCTTACGTCGTTAGTTGCAGGGTCAATGAAACACGGATATTGGAAAATGCCCAAGCCGCCGAAGATGTAGAGCTTGACGCCGAGCAAAGCGACTAATGCACCGCCGACCGCGCCGCCGATACAGCTGATGATGAAGAATTTTTTGCGCGGAAGAGTAACACCGTAAATCGCAGGCTCTGTAACACCAAAGATACCACTCAGGAACGCGGGAATCGCAATGCCCTTTAGCTTTTGGTCTTTAGTCTTGAGGATAATCGCGAGTACGACGCCGATTTGGGCAAAGGTCGTACCAAACATGGTGATGACAACGGGGTCTGCGCCGTATGTTACGATATTTTGAATCATAATCGGAATCAAGCCCCAGTGAAGACCAAACATGACGAAGACTTGCCAGCAAGCACCAATAAACAATCCTGCGAGCAACGGACTGATGTTAAAAATACCAGTAGCCGCCGCGCCGACTGCTTGCCCTGCCCACGTTGCAACCGGTCCGACTACCAAGAGCGTCAACGGTATCATCGTAAGCAAAGTCAGGAACGGTACGCCGAATCCTTTGAGCAAAGTCGGCACGACGCCCATATAAAATTTTTCAACCTTCGAGCCGACGAATACCGCCAAAATAATCGGGATAACACTGGAGGCGTAAGTCATTAGCAAGACGGGAATACCGAGAAACTCAAGGTGAACTGGTGATTCAAAGATTGTTCCGACTAAAACGTCGTAGAGGACTTCGCCTTCCATTATTTGCGGCAAACTGGGATAAACCAACGACGCACCGATTGCCATCGCCGCGAACTCGGACATTTTGAATTTCTTCGCCGCACTGAAGCCCAAGAAAATTGGCAGGAAATAGAAAAAGGCGTCGCCAATAACCGACATGACTTTGTAAGTGCCTAAGTTTGTGTCAATTATTTGGAACGCCGCGAGCAATGCCGTTAAGCCTTTAATCATACCGGAAGCCGCCAAGACACCGAGCACCGGCGTAAAAATTCCGCTCACTGTGTCGATAAACATATCCAACGGCTTTTTGGGAGCATCGTCTTGCGTAGCTGTATCACCGCCAGCCGCTTGAATACCTTGTGACGCTAAAATTTCGTCGTAAACTTCACCGACCGCGTTGCCGATAACGACTTGGTATTGACCGCCACTCTGCACGACAGTAACAACGCCGTTCATCGCCTTTAAAACTTCGGTATTGGCTTTTTTCTCGTCTTTAAGCTTGAAACGCAAACGGGTAATGCAATGCGCTAGCGAAATGACGTTCCCTTTGCCGCCGACGTTCTTGACTATATCAGCCGCCAGTTGCGTGTATTTTGCCACAATGTTTCACCTCATTTTTTTTTTGCAATTTTTGCCGCACGAGACGCAACGCTTTTCGCAACGGCTTTCATAATGTTTGCGTGCCCTTCGGGCGTAGCTGCCCGATTCTTTGCGGCTTCAGATTTTTTCGGATTTTTCGGTGGAAGTTGACTTTCACGCTCGTGACGTTTAATTTCTGCCAATTCTTTTGCCTTTGCAGAGGCAGCCAACAGGTCGGCTCGACCTTCGGGCATCTGAGCGCGCTTTTTCTGTGCCTTTGAAGATTTTTCATGCTCCGCAGGATTAGAATAGCGACGTTTCTGCCCTTCCGACATGTTATGAAGAGCTTCTGCAGAAAATGAATAAGTTTCGCCTCCATCAGTACGATTGTAGCCGTTCGGTGCAATGCAACCATAAAACGCTATCCAATATTTCTCGCGCTCATTCGCTTTTTCGAGCGTTTCGCAAGTTTCAATCACCACAACCAGAAAATTATCGCGACCGTACTTTTGGATTGCCAACCCGATTGCACTTTTGCTATTTATCGAGTGTTCGTAAAAACGACGTGCGACTGTTCGCGACGTAAGACCAACATATTTCTTGAAGTTGGTACGATTCATGACGAGATAAATTTTGAATTGCATGTTCCTCGCTCCCTTTTAATTGACAAGCACAGCGAGAAACCTTAAAATGCAAGTGGAAAGGCTCTGCGCCGTGTTTAAGATAGATTTGACAATCCAATCTTAACAGCGCGGAGCTTTTCCGTCAATATTTCAATTTATCAAAGCCGCTTAGAGAATTACGGTAGCCCATATCAAGGTGCGCTTCCCAATCGTCGTTGATTTTATAGGTTGAGTCAACTTGAACGTGAATCATATTGGCACGAGTAGATCTGCCGCTGTCTTTAAGATAATGGTCATTGCGGAGACGCACATAACCTCCAACGCTGAATTTGTCCGCGAGCGTTTTAATTTTGGATTTCTCTTCGGGGGTAAAATCTTCGCCGCTCTGTTCAAGAGTTTTTTCATCAAGGCTATCGAGTTTACTGAGCAGTTGCAATTTCTTCACGTCGTAATAGTATTCCTTGCCGAGCCGAGCGATAACAGCTTGCTCTTGAGAAGTGAAAGCCGATAAATTGCGCTGAGCCGCCTCTACAATCATAGCCATTTCCAAACGGCTCATGATTCTTCCAGCGGGAATTTGCTCCGTGTAATCTGAAACATGTCCTGTTGCGATTAGTTCATTAACCGCCGTGTAAGACCAATCGTCTGCCGGTACGTCCGCGAAAAAATTTGAGGACGCAGACACTTGCACCGAGCCGCACAGCATCGCCGTTGACAATGCCGCAATTAGAAGTTTCTTTTTCATAACCTACCTCCAAAAGTCAAGATGAATGATTTCTGACTTTGAAGGTTTCGCCGACTTAACGTAACGATCCAAACAAAGTTTTTTGGGGGAAACCGTCTACTGCCCTCCTCTCTCCAAAATTATTTTTGTGTGACTTTGGCAATGTGAATAGTGAGATAAAACTTTTCGTCAGAATTGATTCTGTAATGATATTTAGCAAAAACTAAGTCTGCTACTTTCTCCGCACAGTGAAATGCTTGCGGATATTTTTTCTTTATCATCAAATTCATCTCGTCATCAATCTCATCTTCGGATTCTTTCTCCGTGAAAACTCTCTTGGCAAAAAATTTTAAGTGAGTGACCAGCCGATAATATTGGATTGAATCTTTATCAAACTCAATTTTGCAAACCATTCTGATGACGTTCGTTATATCTTGAATCATCTGCATGATTTTATTGGCGATAGGAATATTAAATTCCATTTGAGCATCCACGATGTGCAAGGCAATAAACACTGCCTCGTCTTCCGGCAAATTCACATTGAAACATTCATTCATGGCTTGGACGGCATACATTCCCACATCGTATTCCTTATCATAAAATTTCCGAACTTCCGTGAGCAAAATGCTACGAATTTCGATGCCATTGCGGATACGATAAACCGCCATATGAATATGGTCGGTTAAAGAAACATAGACGCTTTCATTGAGTTGGCATTTCAAAAGATTTTGGGCATAGTCAATTATTTTGTTCGAGACGCACAGATAATCGCTGGAAATGCTGGCAAGCAATTCTTGAAATTTTTCCATCATGCTCCGACTCGACAAAGTGTAAATCCGTTCAATTTCTTCACAGGTAATTTTACTGCCGACATGACGCTTAAAGGCAAGCCCGCGCCCCATCGCGACAATTTCTCGCCCTGCCTCGTTTTCTGTGAGAACTACGTTGTTGTTGAAGATTTTCTTAATTCTCATGGTTTCGCCTCGCGAATAAAAAATTGACTAAACCCCAAACAGATGTCCAAAAACATCAATTTGAAAGATTTAGCCAACTTAATGTAACTACTCTATCGAAACATTATTAAATTCTTTTACAGTGTCATCTTGACGAGCATAATTGTAGCATAGCAATTTACAAAAGACAACAGGCGCGTAAAATTTCTCTGCAATGCTAATGCCCAAAAAATTGTGCAAAACGAGTGCACGCGGTTTTTCGGGGTTGTGCTATCATAGTCCAAAGCGAGATTTTCGGAAAATGTTCACTTCCGCATTTCACTTCGTGAAATGCCAAAAATCCCGCGTCACTACGCGATAAATCGACAAAAAAAATTTGCCAGTCGCTACCGCTCCTTGAACCTGCGGTTGGCTGGAGAAAGGAGAAGAATCTTCATGGCGATGTACCATTTCCGTATCAAGTCGGATAAAAAACCTAACGGAACAAAAATTTCTGCTATCCAGCACGTTGAGTATATCAATCGTGAAGGCAAATTTTCTACGTCGGAACAATGGCAACATAAAAATAAATTCGTCGGCGATTACATAACGACAGCTCAAATCCCAAACGCACTCGACAGATTGGAAACTCTCCTATACAAGACCGACGATTTCGGCTCTATTAAAAATTCTGAGCAAGGAATAGAAGTGACCGAAAATGCCTCAACCACAACTTTATCTATTGCGCTGATGCTTGCCTACGAGACAATGAATAATCAGCCGCTTATTATCAACGGCTCGGAAGAATTCAAAAAAGCAGTGTTGAAAACAGCAGTCCTTCAAGACTTGCCTATTTCTTTCGATGACCTTACCATGCAAAATGATTTCTTGCGTTACAAAGAAATTGACTATCCTGACCGAAAAAAATTTGCCATCAATACTGCCCAGAAAATTTTGCACCACATGGAGAAAACTAACGCTCAATCTCATCTTGAATATATCAATTGCGAAAGAGCATATGAAAATCGCGGGGCTTGTATTTTTCATTCCCATCACTTACCGAAATGGGCGAAGAATGCCCCAAAAAAATTTTTTCAAGCCGCCGACAAATATGAAGGCGTCGGACATCGCAGGTATGTCGAGATTGAATTTGCTTTACCAAATGAATTAAAAACGGTCGAGCAGTACCGCCAAATTATTGAGGCTTTCATTGCAAAGCATTTGAGCGAGTATTATTACGCGTACGCCATTCACGACAAAATCGGCATGTTATCTGGTCAACACCATCCGCACGTTCATATCATGTTTTCCGAACGCCTCATTGACGACGTAGAAAAAATAAAGGAACGTTCTGCTAAAGCTTTTTTCCTTTATCCGGCACGAAGGAAAAAAGACGGCTCTGAACCTTCCTTTGAAGAAAAATGGAAACGTGGTGCTCCTAAAGACCGTAAGTGGTGCAATCATCAATATGTTACCGAGCTTCGCGCCGACTTTGCCAAAATTCAAAATGCTGTATTGAAGCAAAATGGCTTCTCAATTCGAGTGGATCATCGAACACTCCAAGCGCAAAAGGAAGAAGCGGAGAAAAATGGCGATTCTTTTCTTGCCCGCCTTTTTAGTCGAGTGCCGGAAAAATATATCGGTGTCATTTCTTGTCAGGATTACGAAGAACCTCGATTGGAACGGTTGAAAATCTTTCGAGGACTGCGTGAACGTCATTTCGATTTAGTCATGAAACTCGACGCTTCAACTAAGGAAGCGGACGAATTGGAAGTTAAGGACGACGTCCATTTTGTTTCTTCTCGAATCAAAGCTTTAATTGAATCGAAAGAATACTCCGAGCAAAAGTTTGTCGACCCACTTCTTGCGGACTTGAAAAATAAAATGCTGACAGCGGTGGCGGAAGTCAATAAATGGAAACGTTTCATTATTTCCCAACACGACGCCGAACTACAAGCGAAACTCGAATACATGACAAAATCGGAGCGGGAGTTATGGCAAAGCTATTTTGAAACTCTCGCACAGAAAAAGCACTTGGAACTTTTTTTGCAGACGCTGAAAAAGCCCGATGAATCGGATAAGGAAGCAATTCGTGCCTTTGAGCAAATTACTTCCGGCGTTAAAAACCAAATTGTCGACCTTGATACCTACCTCTCTTCCATGAAAAAATCTGTTGAAGACATAAGACGCCATCTTGAATTACCTGATTGTAGAAACAACATTCTACTTGTCTCTCATCAGATTTTACAAGCCAATACTCATGCAAGGCAAATGCTTAAACGCGCAAACATTGATTTAGACAAAGTGGTCGCTGAACTTAGAAATGCGCTTTTCGTGAAGACAATAGAAGAACCGCAAACGAGTTTCAAGACCCGCGAAGTGTACGACCTTATTCGTCAACAGTATCGTGCTTTGAAAAAGGAACATGAAGATTTGTTCGTTGAAAAACTTCACCTCCAACGACAGATAATTTCTCCAGAGCGAGCTTTGGCTATGGCGAAAAATATTTTTGTGCGTGGAGACTATAAGAAACTTCGTGGAGAAATTCGGCGATACAAAAAAGACGAACAACAGCTCGCTCCTAAATTGCTTGCCTATGCTAAGGAAGAAAAACAGTTTCAGACGCGGGATTGGTCGGTCTTTCCACGTTCTACTTTCTTGCAACAGCAATACTATCTGACGAAACAGCGTACATTGCTTGCACTGGAAAGGAGCCGTCTCGAACAAACCAAATTCTCTCTGCAAAATAAACAAAATGAGCTGGGAACACTGTGTCAACCTCATGAGGCTCAGAGAAAAATCGAACAAATTGCCGCCGGAATTCTGCGCAAGAATTATAAGTTCGTCCGCCAGCTGGAAGAAGTCGAAAATCGCGACAAAAAAACAATTCTGCGTTTAAATCACTCCAAAGAACAGATGAACGCGTTGGAAGAACGAATTGTCCGCGATAAAGTCAGCACTCGGTATCGTGTCACTTGTTCCGACAAATTGACAAATAATCAAGCGGCGTCGCTAATCGCCGACGCAATCCTATCTGACCCGCAAGCAGTGCAATTAGTTGCTCGCTTCAACGGGAACAATCTTGAAATGGAAAAAGATTGGGATTTGATGTCTGAACTCGATAAAGACGAACTCATGGAAAAGAAAATAGTTCGCGAGCTTTAATCTTTATTCCAGCTGATGACAAAAGCACGTATATCTGATAAAATTATTTTATAACGAATTGTGTCAGAAGGTGTGAATGTGTCGAGAGAAATTTTAAAACTCATTGCTGAAGAAACTTGTGGAGAAAGCTACCAAGCACATAAAATTGAACTTGACTTGGAAACTGATACTGCGTCGCGAATAGACAACAGAGAATCTATGACAGGTAATCCGAAATTAGGCGAGACAAAGAAAATCAAAGGGTATTTATCACTTGCTGAGTTATCTAAAAAAATCTCTCAGAATACTGCTCCGATTCTCACTTACTTTTTGGACGGTTCTCGTCACGTTTATAAAATCGACGACATCTCTTACCAACATAGTAGTTCGCGTAAAATGGTATATCCGATTGTTGCAGGACAAGTAACCGTAGGTTGTTGTCGACGTGAGCAAAAAAAGATGTTTGCCGAGAATTTTCTAAGCGAAATTGTTTTGACTTTGCCGAATGTCGCCAATTTCAACGATAGCAAAGGCTTTTTTCCAGCTCTTACGAAAAAAATCAATGATAAACTAAACGCAAGAAGATTTAAGCTCTCTGTTTCAAAAATTTTGGAATATAGCATAAGTCAAACCAATAACAAGGCTCAAGAATTTGAAAACCGCGCCATTGCAAAAATCCAAGAGCACATGTATCAAGCTGAACAAAATATGGTCGCCGATTTAGTCATGCACGGAAAACTAAATCAAAGGAACTACTTAGTTAAAGACGGCTCATTGGAATATCGTGTTTCTACTGATTTAATGAATGACAAAAGAAAATTGTTAAGCTTTAAAAATAATTATGGGTATGTTATCGGCGTGTCAAAAAAATTTAATCCAGCACTTTGGACAACAGGCAATGGTGCAAATTCTAAGCCTAATCCCGGATTTATTGCCGAATTGCCACTCTACCACAGGACGCCGGTTATTTGTTTTGAAAACTTCGACTTTCACGGAGATATTAAATTCGCTGTATGGTACTTACGAATTCGTGAACGACATATCGACTCACCCTTCGATGGCGTGGTGAAAATTGAAAAGATGCTTGTAACTCAGGAGGAAATCGAAACCGAAAAAATAGAGAGCGATTTGGCTAATTACCTAAGTGCTTGTATTATCAACGAACGCAATCCGGTTTGTTACGGCGTAGATAATCGCTGGGCAAATCATATCTACCCGATTTTTTTAACAGAATCTTTCATTAAGTCAAAGTGCATATCCCCTGAAACATTTTTACACTTATTCTGAGGTGGCAATATGAACAAAATTATAGGACGAGTTGCGGCAACAGAAAAATATCCTGCAACAATGGATAAATTTTATTTCTGGACAAATGCGGATTTTCGCTTAAATGCATTTGACGTGGTCAAAGTCGAGCATCTGGACGATTCCTATTCTTTTGGGACGGTAGAGAACATTTATCACATTACCGATGCAAAAAGTTTTTTGACTTCATATATCTCCAATGATTTTGGAGATACTTCGATTGATGCTCCCACGCTAAGAGTTGGAATGAATTATGTTGAAGTGGCGGTATCGTATAACACAAAAAATATTTACACTCCCGTCAGAAACGACGCGTCTGTTTCCCTTGCCTCTACTGAAGAAATCGAACAAGCTCTCGGTTTAAACAAAAATTTAATGGCTATTCACAAACCCAACGACGATGAAGAGCATGAAAAAATTGTAAAAGATTACGATAAGCTTGGACTCGATGGACGACCTTTTGAAAACGTTCGTTACTATGCGCCATTCAATGATACCAACGATGCTACTACTTATTTACCCAACGACATGCTCAAAGATTATCTGGATAGCGGTTTGCTAAAGAAATTCAAGTACATTTACGAGGACGATTATGAATCACTGGAAATGCTTTTTGCAGACGTTGACGATACGACGCAGACAATGGATTCGATTATCAGCAAAGTCATTGACCCTGCTGACCGTGATTTTAGCGGTATTAAGAATTGGAACGATTTTTTGAATAAAGTTAACGATCTATCTAAGAAAGGTTCTGGTAACGGAAATTCCAATGAGATTTCTGTACTTAGTTGGCGCAAATTCAAGCGAGTTGTGAATAAGGCAATAGGACGCGATAAAATGTTTGCACCACGTTATGTACCTCGAAATCATGAATGCAGACTCGAAGAGGAACTAAAAAATATCTCTGCCGGAAGTATTAGCGTTATAGATATTGCCAAACTCAGCACCGACAAGCAATCGTTTGTTTTCGGTGACGTACTCAAGACGATTTACAAATTAAAACTCGGCGAATATGACAACGAAGGCATTAATCCTCCGTCACGGATTGTAATTTTTGTCGATGAACTCAATAAGTACGCCAGCAAAGATACCTCCAAGAATTCTCCGATATTACGACAAATCTTAGATGTTTCCGAGCGCGGTCGCTCTCTTGGAATTATTCTTTTTGGTGCAGAACAATTTCGGTCAAATATTCACCCTAGAGTCACGGGCAACTGCTCAACATTTGCTTTCGGCAGAACAAACGTCCTTGAAACAACCACCAAAGATTATTCCGCTTTGCCAACCACTTACAAAAATATCTTGACACGCTTAGAACAAGGTGAGTATGTAATTCAAAATCCTATTTTTCGCTCACTACTTAAAATTCAATTTCCAAAGCCGATATATAAACAATTCAAAGACTAATGAAAGGAATTCATTATGGCAAATTATACTTTCGGAGCAAATATCCTCGAGAATCTGACTACCGGAATGTACAAGTCATCTCAGATAATTTTTCGCGAATACATTCAAAACGCTTGTGATGCCATTGATAAAGCTATTTCTCTCGGTATCTTGAAAAACAACGAGGATAGAATAGAAATTTGGATCGATGCGGAAAAGCGGCTGATCAGCATAGAGGACAACGGCACAGGGATTTCAGAAAATGAGTTTGAGACTACATTGCAATCTATTGCACAATCCGACAAACAAATCGATTCTGAAAAAGGTTTTCGCGGCATTGGCAGGCTGTGTGGTTTGGCTTATTGTCGCGAGATCGTCTTTAGCACGACAGCCAAAGATGAAAACATAATTTCCATTATGAGAATAGACGCTAAAAAGCTCCGCAGTCGATTTTACGGCAAAATTAAGTACACTGCTCAAGAAGTTTTGAATGATGTAATAACCGTTGAAAAAAGTTCTTCCGACAAGATTAAAGATGAGCATTGGTTTAGAGTTGAAATGATTGACATTAACCCTGAAAATGAAGTTTTGCTTAATGAACTGGAGATTAAAAATTACTTATCTTTTGTTGCGCCCGTCGAATATAGAAACTATTTCTCTTTTGCTTCAAAGATTTACGAGCACGCTACCGCTCTAAATTTTAAAATTGACGAATACAAAGTGTACTTGAATGGCGGACAAATTGTAAAAAAATACAAAACCGATTTTAAAACAAGCAAAGGTCATGACGAAATCTTTGATATAAGCTTTCATGACTTGTACGACAAAGACAATAATCTGATTGCATGGTTGTGGATTGGACTCTCCAAATTTAAAGGCGTTATTGAACCAGATAGTATTATGCGGTCTATTCGTTTGCGTAAAGGTAACATTCAAATTGGCGACGAGGATACATTGCAAAATCTATTTAGAGAAGAACGCGGGATTCATTTTTTCATCGGAGAAGTCTTTGTCATCGACAGAAATCTAATTCCAAATTCTCAGCGAGATTATTTCATAGAGAACATCGAGCTCAAAAATTTTGAAGACGCTTTAAGCACTTATTTCGATGAATTGCATAAAGTCTATTATCGCGCTTCGGAAATCAATAGTGCTGTTAAAAGCATTTCCTCTTGCGAACTTGCAGAAGAAAAATTTAAAAATCAGGTGTTTGTGAGCAAAAATCATAAAGCTACTGAAGAAGAAAAATTAGTTGCCATAAGAGAAAAAGCGGACATCAGCTCTCGAAAAATTGAACGAAGGCACAGAGAAGCTTTAGAAACTCCGACAAGCATTTTGTCTCAGGTCACTGTTAGAATCATTGAAAAACCCGATGAGGTGCACAAAGATACGCAAATTCCTTTATTGGTACAGGAACCTAGAAAGCATACTGCTAACACAGAAAATTTCTTTCCAAACCTGAATAGAAAAGAACGGAAATTGGTATACAGCATTCTCGATGTAATCCGTGAGAATACAAATGCCAGTACTTTTGAAGACCTTCAACGCAAAATAATTGAGGCGGTTAATAAATGAATCGACGTGTTCTCTTAATAGAACCAAACTACAAAAATAAATATCCTCCACTGGGACTCATGAAAATCAGCCGATACTTTAGACAGATATGCGGAGACAACGTGAGATTCTTCAAGGGCGATTTAAAGAAATTTGCGGCTCAACTTTTAACCGAAGAATTTTTCAATGAAACCGATGACTTTCAGTCAACTGCACTATTTGGTAGATACTCGGATAGCCTTGTTAATTTCATTAAAGCTGGAAAATATTCATATCTGGACAATATCCCAAAATTACGTGGTAGCCTTCTTGAGGAAAAACTAACAAACCTGCGACGCCGTTTCAAACAAGATGATTATCCTAAGTTTGATATTATTTGCGTGTCAACTTTGTTCACCTTCTTTTGGACTGAAACTATCGATACCATAAATTTCGCAAAAAAATTTTTAGCACCCAGTGGAAAAATCTATGTCGGAGGAATAGCAGCTACTCTCGTTCCAGATGCTATGTACTCTGAAGTCGGTAACGACGACGTTAAGATTCTTCCAGGACTGTTAAACAAACTAAACGACTTTGATAAGCTTGATGACGTGATAATAGACACCTTACCGCCCGACTATTCGATTATTGAAGAAATTGATTATAAATATCCCGCAAGCAATGCCTATTTTGGGTATACCACTCGCGGTTGTATAAGACAGTGCGCATTTTGTGCTGTTCATACCCTTGAGCCAGATTACAAAAATTACGTTGACATTCGTAGTCAGCTGGAGCAAGTCGAAGAACAATTCGGCACTAAACAATATTTGCTACTGATGGACAATAATGTCCTTGCCTCTCCAAATTTTCCTAAAATTATAGACGACATAAAAAGTTGCGGCTTTGAAAAAGGAGCAACCTATATTCCGTCCAACGAATATGAAATCGCCATTAAAAATCTCCGCAACGGTTATAACGAGCGTGCGTACGTAAAGAAAATAATTCTTCTTTACGAAGAGCTAGACAAAATTTTATCGGAAGAAGAAGCTGGCGAATTCTATTCCATGCGAGAATCAAAAAACTTGCTTTATTATGTCAGTGCAACAAGAGATAAAATCTTGGAATTCGATTCCGTTGCTCGGTTACTTTTTAAAAAATATCATAGACGCAATAAACGAGCTCGCTACATTGATTTTAATCAAGGATTGGATGCGCGACTCATTACCGAAGAGAATATGGCAAAACTTGCTGAGATTAACATTCGCCCTCTTAGAATAGCGTTCGACCATTACGAGCAACGAGAAATTTATTCAAGAGCTATCCGGATTGCCGCCAAACACGGAATTCGCAACATGTCAAATTATTTGCTGTACAATTTTTATGATACACCAGACGATTTATACATGCGGTTGAAATTGAATATCGAACTTTGCGAAGAATTAAACGTCTCCATTTATTCTTTCCCGATGAAATATCACCCAATAAGAGACCCTGAATATTTTCGTAACCGCGATTATTTGGGAGTTCATTGGAACAAAAAATTCATCAGAGCTATTCAAGCTATTATAAACGCCACTAAAGGAAAAATCGGAAGAGGTCGTTCTTTCTTTGAAGAAGCGTTCGGAAAAAATCTCGATGAATTTCACGATTTATTGTGGATGCCAGAAGCCATGATAATTTACCGATTCAAGTACAAAGAAAATCTAGCAAAAGAATGGCGAAAAGCCTTTCATACACTCAATGAATCCGAGCTCAATGAAGCAATGGAAATTATCACACGAAATAAATTTACTGATGATAATCTCTCAAAAGCTAATTCTGAAAAAGTTCGTCAATTTTTAGCTTTTTATCAGATTAGCCGTCATTAACGAGAAGACAATAGTGCAATGACATCTTGTTCGTCCGCCTAGATTTAATCACAAGCGGACGTTTTTTTTTACCCATTTGCAATCCATACCCATAAATCCAAGTGCGGTTCCCCCCTAAACCCCCCTCCCTACGGTAGTTTAAAAGAAGTTGGGAACTGGTCTTAGCCACTAATGACTTAGAGTTGGAGTCAACTCCGCAGGAGTTTTGTAGAATTTTGCAGGAGTTTTTCGGGGTTTGCAGGAGTTTTGATACGGGGAGCCTGAATATTTTTAGGGTGATAAAATGGCGTTATGACGCGATTGAGACTTAGAGTTGGAGTCAACTCCGCAGGAGTTGCAGGAAAAATTTTCCAGTTGTTAGGGTGTATTTTTTTTTTTTTTTTTCTCCCCCTAAAATCGTGTATAAACCTTTTATAGTGCAAAAAAACTCCTGCAACTCCTGCAAAATGCCAATTTTTGGCGTTGTGACGCCGTTTATCGTGCAGGAGTTTATGCAGGAGTTTTGTAAAATTCTTTTCAAAACTCCTGCAAATGGCGACAGGACGCGAAAAAAACTCCTGCAACTAAAAAGGTATATTTTCTGCTTCTAAAATGTTATAGTTTTAAGCATGAAAAAACCGCGTCCTAATCCCAACTTTTCTTTAAATTACCAATGAAGGGGGGACACGGGGGGAACTATACGCTGTTGAAATGGGTATAGGAACGTCAGCGGGACTATTTTGCCAAGGGAGCAATACCCTTGAATACGTGAGTTTTTGTCCTGCCGAATTCATAGGTTACGCCTTCGACACTTTCAATGAGTTTGATGAGGTCGGCACGTTTGAAGCGGTTGGTTTCGCGGGGGTATTCGCGTTTGAGGGCGTCGATAAGGTCTTTAGCTTTGATTTCGTGTTTAGGGTTAAGCTCGTAGTTGTCGCTGATGAATTCTTCGACAAAATCGTTTTGGCTAAGATGTCGCGCAGTCTCTTGTTTCATAACGTCGGAAATGATTAAGCCGCCGTCATTTCCACGATACCAAGCAATAGCTTCAGCGACCAGTAAGGTCAAGAGAGCGTTGAGGTTATCAGCAAGCAATAACTTTTTCTTTAGCTGGTCGTCGCTGGGGTGCTCAGCAGTCCCAAATTGAACGGTGAAAGGCATATTGAGAATTCTGCGCAGGAGCCCGAAGTCGCTGATGTTCTCAATCTTGGGCAGGTAGTTACCACTTAGATTGAGTTTGGTGGCGTTAGTTATGGTGCGATATTCACCGTAGTTACGACGTAAGTTTATGCGGTCGCCGCCAGTGAGATTTTTAATCAGGCTGACATCGAGTTCGCCATCAGCAGGCATTTCTTCGGATATAGCGAAACGTGCGCCTTCGAGAGCATTGAGAGCGACGGTAGCGGCGTTTGCGTCAACGGGGCGATTATTCTTGAGCAAAGCTCTGGGAGTTAAACCAACGCCGTAAGCACCGAGTAAGGCAAGAATAGTGGCGGACAAGACGCCCTTGCCGTTTTTGCCGAGTCCGTGCCAAATCATGAATTTTTCCGCCGAGTTCTCGCCAGTCAGGCAATAGCCAAGCCAGCGAAGTAAACCTGCGCGGGTCATCTCGTCCGGCATAATGTCTACGAAAAATTTGTCGACAAGATTTGATTGAGCGTCGGGATAATATGCGGCTTGTATTTGCTGAGATAAAAGCAGTTCAGGTGCGTGAGGATAGCTTTTTCCGTCCGACAAGTCGACGACGCAATTCAAGCAGTTTAGAAGCTCAGGGTGATTGTTTAGGTCGAGGGAAGAAATCAGAATCGAATCGAAACTTTTCAGAAGAGTAATGGCATTGTTGATTTTCTTAGCCGATTGAAATTTGCTGGCAAGCTCGCGTTCGTTCTTGTCGTCAGCGTTAAAAGTCATAGCTTCAGCAAGTCTGCGAGCAAAAGGTGAGATGCAGGAATTTTTTTCGGAGCCACGTAGCCAGACGCCGTTTTGGTAAGTCATCCAACGTTCGTCATCAGTTAGCCAACGAACATTGAGCGCACAAAATCTTTCGAGACGGCGAGCAAAATCTAAGTCGTGGTGACTGCCAGAAAAAATAAAGTCCCAATCCTCGCTACTCAATCCGGCTTCGTCTTTTTTTGCGATTTCA
Organism: Selenomonadaceae bacterium; assembly: GCA_017428215.1. Classification (GTDB taxonomy): domain Bacteria; phylum Bacillota; class Negativicutes; order Selenomonadales; family Selenomonadaceae; genus Quinella. Next base: position 6,324 of record JAFRRH010000016.1, on the reverse strand, counting down.
GCTTCAACGGCGTTAAGCTCAGCGAGAGAGTTATTGAGAATATTTTGGAGAATGGCGCGTAAAACATTGATACCTTGCTTTTGAAGAATTTCATTAGCGTCAATTTTATTTTCAACAAGAACCATATTGCCGCTAATGCCTTCGGTTGGAGTGTAATCTTTTTTCGGCTCGGAGAGAAAGCGAACTACACAGGGACATTTGATTTGCAAGAGATTATCGCGCAGTTCAGGAGCAGATTCACGTCCTGCTTTGTCAGAGTCGAAAAGGATAATGATTTGCGGCTTGTTCTTTAGTTTGTCTATAGCATCAATAAGCAAGTAACTTTCGCCGCGTCCGCCAAGAGCAACAGCTTTGAAACCAGCTAATTCAGCACTCATGGCGTCGAAAAAACCTTCAAAGCAAAAAATGGGTTCGTCGGAGTTGAGAGCGTCAGGATTGAATAATTCTTTTCTACCGGCGTGAACTTTTTCTTTGATGAAGGGACGAGCTTTGATGTCGTAGTTTTTAGTTTGGTCGACCAAACGAGCCAGATAGGAAGCTTCACCTGCGGGAACAATCATGCGCATAGTTGCAGTTATGGGTTGCTGGTTAGTACCGCGAGTTTTGGGCGGAAACCAATCGTTGATAAGTCGGCAGCCGTGATTAACGAGGAACTCGAAATCAAAACCGCGCCATTTTTGATTGGGTTGATACTTCATGAAAGTTTTAAGCGGATCAGTAGAAGTATTTAAATCATCTTGAATTTTTTTGAGTTCTTCTGGAGAAATAGGCTCGCGACGTTTGCTTTGTTGTTTGCTACTGCGTTTTCCGCCATTCAAAGAGAACTCATCGTACTCGATGGGAATGTTGAAATCCGCGCAGATTTTTTCGACGAGTTGCGGGTAATTAGCGCGAGTGTCCAAACCATAATGAAGAGCGCAAAGTTTGAGAACATTGAAAGAGTGGGATCCGCTGAAGCAGGTAAAAGAGGTATGAGTTTCGATTTTTTTGTTGAGAGCCATACCGGTACCGTGAGAACCTTCGCCGGAACCGCACAGCGGACAAACATAACCGCTTGCGCGAGCCCGTTGAATTATGTCGTGAGCTTCGAGTTCGTCAGGTGAGAGGCGGTTGATTGTTTCAATCGTCGCGGTGGAAATTTTTTTGATTTGCTTTTTGGTTTGTTTCATTTAATCACCCCATTAAATTTGGAGAAAAGAAAAGACGACACCCCGATGAATGTCGTCTTTAGAAAACCAAAAAGTCTTGAAAGGTTTGCCTTTTTATTGTAGAATAGCCTGTAGTTTTACAAGTGAAATAGAATCATAGCGGCAAGGGGAGTCCTCTGGGACTTTCTGGTGGATGACGGAAACATTCACCAGATGAAGCACGGTAGTGAGGTGAGAGACACTACCGTGCTTTCCGCATTTATAGAGTCGGTCGTTCTATAGTTCTTCCTCCAATGATTTCAAATTTATTTTTGGCTAATTCGCCGTAAGCAATAATAATCCTTCAAATTAGACAATCTGATTGGGAGAATTCAAATGTCTTCACGTAAAACATTTCTTCGTATAACAAGTTTAGGATGATTCTTTTGGTACTTTTTAACATCGTTATTTTTTAGATTAACCGTTCTCGAACTACAGACAACTCGCCAATATATTTCGTGCCTTTTTAAGGCATTGCTGAGTTTTTTGTCAGTATTTTCAAGTTGCAAGAAGGCACTCATTATATGGCTACCTTTTAATTCAATTAAGTATGCAGTTTTTTTCGTCTCATCTAGAACCAGATAATCAGCACGGCGCTCTTGATTATAATCTGCCGGTAAAATATCACCGTCAATTTTTATCTGTCGAACCGAATCCTCATCAACATTTACTGCGATATGCTCACTATTATTTTCTTTTGAATGAATTTCCTTCTGGTGTTCTTTACAATAAGTCGGAAAAGCGATTAATTCAGCATAGCTGTTCACCCACATTATTTTTTGCCCTCCCGCTCAAGATACATCAATTCATCAGCAAAGCCATTGATTTTATCTGAGGCTCCATCAATCAGTTCATTTCGTATCAATCCATTTTCCGAGTCAATGGCATCATGTAACTCACCACCATCTACAAAATAAGCGGAGAAGTCTGAACGTTTCAAGAGTTGCGAAGAGGTCAAATTTTCTTTTTCCATTAGATGCGAAATATCATAGCCGGACTCTTTCATTCTTTGAGCATCTAAGAGATTGCTCAGCGTTCCCAAAATATATGGACTATGCGTAGTGATTATGCACTCATTTTTTTCTGATAATGCTAGAGTTATGTATTCGGCGATTTCTTTCTGTGAATTTGGATATAAATGGGCTTCTGGTTCTTCTATTATAAAACATGTTGGCTTTTGTTTTAACAAATAGTAATAAATTAAATTCAAAATCCAAAGAACTTCCTGTTGTCCTGACGAAGCGAATTTTATTTTTATATTCTTTTTGCCAGCATTATCAAAGAGTTGTAAGAACTCCTCGCCATTCAAGTATTTATATTCACCTTGTAGTATTCTCCACATCTTTTCACGAACTAGAGACAGAAATTCTGGATTGATTTCCGAATTAGTTCTGCGCGAGATTAATTTTTCGGGTGATTTAAAGAGAGGTTTTATTTTGGTTACACGATCTATGTAATCTGTCGTACAGTAGTCAATCAGATTTTTTTGCTCATCATCAAAATTGAAAAATATATGGCTGAGAGATTCGGATAGAATTGAGAGCATACTTCGACCTGCCGGAATGTAGACTATTTCTTTTTCGTCGTAAAAAAGTTTAATTGCGTCTTGGTATATTCGTTCTCTATCTTTAAACGTTAATTGGGTTCCGAAAAATTTCCCAGTCCAATCTTTAATTTTTTCGCTAATTTGCACGTACTGATTTGAGCACATTTCTATTTGTACACCGCCATTATATTCAAAAGAAATAAAAGTATTTTTATCAATGTTATCGCCGAATAATTGCATGAATTTATGATGCAATCTGTACTGAATTTCCGATTGAATAACAGGGTCGACATACGGGCGAATAAGAGCGTCTACGAAATCTTCTTTTACTGTACGAAAAAAGAAAATCGCTTTTGCAATTGTACTCTTGCCAGATGCTTGCGGTCCGCCTAGTACCATCATTTTACTCAAATCCAATTCACAATCTTTGATTGGACCAAGATTCTTTATAGACAAGTGAGGAATTTTGCGCAACAACTTTCCCTCCTTACGTAAATTTCATTTTAGAATTTCTTTCCTCCATTCCTATCACCACAGAAACTATAGCACAAAGAAAGAGAGTTGTCACTCAATGCCCAAAAAATAGTGCAAAAATAGTGCACGCGGTTTTTCGGGGTTGTGTTATCATAGGCGATAAGCTGAAACCAGCGAAAATGTTCACTTATGCATTTCACTGAGTGAAATGCCCTGAATTGCCTGTTATGACGCCATTTAGCGGAGGAAAAAGTTTGCCATTCGCTAACGCTCATTGAACCTGCGGTTAGCTGGAGGAGGGGGAAAGTTTTCATGGCGATGTATCATTTCCGTATCAAATCGGACAAGAAACCGAACGGAAGCAGAGTTTCAGCGGTAAAGCACGTCGAATATATCAACCGCGAAGGCACTTTTGCGCACGATGAGCATTGGAAACAATCCAATAAATTCGGAGACAACTTTATCAACACAGCACAGACGCCAAATGCACTTGACGGTCTTAATTCTCTCCTGTACAAAACCGACGATTTCGGCTCTATCAAGAATTCTGAGCGCGGAATAGAAGTCACCGATAATGCGTCGTTGACTACCATATCTATTGCGCTCATGCTTGCCGATGAAACAATGGAACATAAGCCTTTGATTGTCAATGGTTCGGCTACTTTCCGTAAATCTGTATTGATGGCAGCGGTGAAAGCCAATCTCAACATCTCTTTTCAAGATAAACGTATGCAAAGAACCTTTCTGCAAAAAAAGGCTGAGCAAGATATTTCTCTCGAACTAGCCCAAGCCGCTCTACTAACTACTAAAAAAATCTTGGAGAATGTGGAAGAAGCAAAAAAACAACAATTTGCCGTTTCTCATGTTGAGTATATCAATCGGGAAAAAGCATATGAAAATCGAGGCGGCTGTATTTTCCACGCTCATCATCTGCCTAAATGGGCACATGATGACCCAAAAAAATTTTTCCAAACGGCAGACCGCTACGAAGGAGTGGGCAATCGCAGGTATGTCGAGATTGAATTTGCCTTGCCTAACGAGCTAAAAACAGTCGAACAGTATCGCCAGATTATTGACACTTTCATCGCAAAACACTTGAGCGACCATTATTACGCGTATGCTATTCACAACAAAATAGGAATGATGTCAGAAGGACAACACCATCCGCACGTTCATATTATGTTTTCGGAACGACTTATCGACGACGTAGAAAAGCAGAAAGAAAGAACCGCTAAAGCTTTTTTCCTCTATCCGGCGCGGAAGAAAAAAGACGGCTCCGAGCCTTCCTTTGACGAAAAGTGGAAGCGTGGGGCTCCTAAAGACCGTAAATGGTGCAGTCATCAATACGTTCGTCAAATGCGGGCTGACTTCGCTCAAATTCAAAATGAAGTTTTAGCGCAAAACGGCTTTTCCATTCGCGTGGATCACCGCTCGCTACAGACACAAAAAGAAGAGGCAGAACATAATGGCGATTCTTTTCTTGCCAGACTTTTTAGTCGTATCCCCGAAAAATACATCGGAATAATTGGCAATCAAGAAGATGACGAGCCGCGATTAGAACGTCTCAAACAATTTCGCGCCTTGCGCAAGCAACACTTCGATTTTGTGATGAAGTTAGACGCGCTGACAAAGGAAGCAGAAGAATTGGAAGTTAAGGACGCTGTTCTATTATCTTCCACCGCCGCCAAATCTCTTATGGATTCAAAGGAGTATCAGACCCAGAAATTTGTTTCGCCGCACCTTGCGGCTTTGAATCAAAAAATGCTAACGGCTGTCGCTCAAGTCAACAGATGGAAACGGTTTATTATTTCCCAACACGACGCGCACGAGCAAGCTAAACTTGAATACATGAGCAAAGCCGAGCGACAAATCTGGCTTAACTATTTTCAGACTCTCGCGCAGAAAAAACACTTGGAAGACTTTTTGACGACGCTTAAAAAGCCCGACGAAAAACACAAAGAGGAACTGAAAGCTTACGAAGATGTTATTTCCGGCGTGAAGTCTAAAATATTCTCTTTGTTCTCTGCCTTACTGAAAATGAAAAAATCAGTCGAGGAAATTGAACAACGCTTGGAATCGCCCGAATTCAAAAAGAATATCGCGCTGGTTACTCACCAAATTCTACAGTCGAATATGTATGCGCTAAAAAGGCTGAAAAAGTTTAGTGACGAGTTGGACAAAGCCGTCGACGACCTTAAAAATGTTCTATTCAGCCAAACAATAGAAGAGCCGCAAACGAGTTTCAAAACACGTGAAGTATATGACCTCATTAGAAGCCAATATCGTTCTTTGAAAAAGGAATATGAAAATATTTTCGCACTCAAACTTACGCTTAGACACCATATTATTACGCCGCAACGCGCTCTTGCTATGGCTAAAAATATTTTCGTGCACGGTGACTTCAAACGTCTGCGCGAAGACTTTCGTCGATTCAAAAAAAACGAGCAACGACTAGCTCTGAAATTTCGCGATTATGACCACGAAGAACAGAAATTCCAAAATCAAGATTGGACGGTCTTTCCTCGCTCCACTTTCTTGCAAGCTCAGTATTATCTGACCAAACAACGGACAATGCTGGAAATTGAAAATGAACGCCTCGACCACATTAAGCTTTCTCTTCAAAAGAAAGAATCCGAGCTGGAAACACTGTGTCAACCTCATGAGGCTCAGAGAAAAATCGAAGAAATTGCCGCCAGCATCCTTCGCAAGAATTATAAATTTGTTCGCCAGTTAGAGGAAATAGAAACTCGCGAAAAAGAATTTGTCCTTCGCATCAATCACGCTAAAGAACAGTTAGACGCTTTGGAAATCCACGTCGCCCGCGATAAAGTCGGCACTCGTTATCGTGTCATTTGTTCCGATACCCTCTCGAATAAAAAAGCGGCGTCAATCATCGCCGACGCTATTCTCTTCGACCCGCAAGCCGTCCAACTCGTTGCTCGTTTCGACGGTAATTCTTTGGAAATGGACAAGGATTGGGAAATGATGACCGAATTCGACAAAGATGAAATCATTCGCAAGAAAATTGTTCGCGAGTTGTAGATTGAAAATCTGCATTAAGTGTTTCCAGAGATTTTCATTTCTTCTAATCCAACGAAAATTAACCTAATCCATTTT
>JAFRRH010000015.1 GCA_017428215.1 Selenomonadaceae bacterium | reverse complement strand
TCATACATACGCTTAAGTATGTTGCAACTAAGGAGCGCAAAAATTTCGCCGCCGATCTGAAAAAAATTTACACTGCGCAAGACGAGCCGACTGCCGCCCGTATCCGCGAAGAAGTTGAACACAACTGGTCAAAAAAATATCCGCACGCAATGAAATCTTGGCGGACAAATTTGGACGCCATTATTCCCATTTTCAAGTTTTCGCCGACTCTTCCCACGATTATTGGGGTTTAATTTATTGCGAGTCCTCTATTATTTTCGTGGGACGCTTGCCCTTCTAACTTCTCGCTTGGTATTTTTTACAGAAATTTTTTCTCACTCCCTTTGCTATAAAGTATATCGAAAAAGTTCACGGTATCGCTAATGCGGCTTTGCTTTTCGTCGACGATTGGGGTAAAATTTTTATTAAAATTATTAGAACGTGTGTTCATAGAAAAAAATACGAAACAGATATAAAGGAAGAGCAATGGGAAGTTATAGAGCCTTTGTTCTTCAATATGAGAAAGTACAAATGGGAAAAGCGAAATTTACAGTGCACAATGGGTTATTGGGTAGCAGGTTTAGCCACTTTTGCTTATCCGACTTTGAAGAAAATATGTGCAGATGGCGGTTATCGCGGCTCCTTTGTCTACGCGGCTTACAAATATTTCGGCTTGCGAGTGGAAATATTCACGCCTACTAAGAAAGGATTACGAGCTGAGCGTTACTTCTGCTAAAACCTTGATTAAGATTTCCCATATTCACACCTTACTTAAGCGTTTATGAACACCGGTTCTTACTTTGCCACACTCACGACGATTTCTCGTCCATTACAGTTCTATAATGTTTACGTTTAGAACCGTACATTCGCAATTTCGTCAATTCCTTGCGGAATAGTCTTGGTATAGGTAAAACTATGATTACCATGTCCGGAGTTTATTACAGTATAAATGATTTGTACGGTTTAAAACGTCTTCTTACCTTTGCAATCGAAGTGTCAATATTACTTGCCGGCGGTTCAGGTATCGTTATATTTATTCTCTCTAATCATATGGCAGAATTTTATACCTCTGATCCTGAAATTATTTATCCGTCGGCTTTCAGTATTCAATCAATGTATGGCTGTAAGTTTAGCGTTTGATTCTGTTTCGCTGGCTTTTCAAAATTATCTTCAAGGGATTCAAAATCTCAAAATGGTTAATTTCATGAATTTTGCGGACATATTTTTTGTTCTGATTATCACTCCTTACATTCTTGGAATTTATTTCGGCTCAATGGAAATTATGGCATCGGTGGCTGTCGGTAAACTTATACTCGTGCTGATTATTTCTGCTGTAGTTTACCTTCGTAAAAAAGACTGCCTACTTCATTTAAAGATTATATGTTCTTGCCTAAAAATTTTGGTGGCACTAAGGAATATAATATTTATTCAAGAAGAATGATGCTGATTATACACTTTGTTTTACTGCTAAACCTGATTGTTTTAATACTTGGATAAAGAATGTACCCCTTTCGGAAAAACGGACAGAAAAATGAATTTATTTTTTTATTTACCAACAGCAATTAGTAGACAGCGCAAAGTTTTTTGTTTATAATTCGCGCAGTGGAAGATTCAACTTTCTGAAAATTGGAGGGGGTTATTTAATGAAAGGCGGCAACAAACCTATTTACGTCATCGGGCACAGAAATCCCGACACCGACTCGATTTGCTCGGCGATTGGCTATGCGCACCTCAAACAAGCACGGGGCATTAATGCTGTGGCTGCTCGTTGCGGCAAAGTTAATAACGAAACTAAATACGCACTCGAATATTTTAAAGTAGACCAACCATTGCTCTTAACCGATTTATATCCGCGTGTCAAAGATGTTGCGCTCGAATGCAAAACCGTCGTCCGTCAACATGATACGCTCCGTCATCTCGGCGAAGTCATGCGCAAAAGCGAATTGCAATCCGTGCCCGTCACTGATTCTAATGGCGAACTCGTCGGTATTGTCACGGTCAGCGACTTAGCTAAAAGATATTTCTTGGAACTCGGACTTCAAAGCCTCGTCGATTTGCGCGTTCGTTATCGTGACATAATGCAAGCAACCGAAGCTAAAGTTCTTGTCAGCGGCGACGAAAACGAACTTATCGAAGGCAACATTATTATTGCGTCAGGTAGCGCGTTCTCGACGGTCAGTATCCTCAACAAAAAAGATATTGTCCTCGTTGGTGACAGAAGCGCGGAAACTTTACTTAAATTCCTCGAATGTGGCATTTCCTGCCTTGTCGTCACTCAAAATAGCCGCATTGCTCCCGAAGTTTTGGAAGAAGCGGAAAAACGCGGCGTCTTCGTGCTGTTAACACCTTATGATACTTACACCGTCGGACGCTTAATTAATCAGTGCGTGCCTATTCGCAGAATTATGAAATCGGATCCCGTTTGCTTCCGTCCAATGGATTTGCTTAGCGATATTAAGGGCGTTATGGACGAGCACCGCTATCGCAGTTATCCCGTCGTCGAAAACGGAAAATTAGTTGGCTTAGTTAGTGCTGATGAAATTATGCTCCCCGAACGCGAAAAAGTTATCCTCGTTGACCACAACGAACGCGGGCAAGCTGTTGAGGGCATTGAGGACGCTAAGATTATTGAGATTATCGACCACCACAGACTTGGCGGCGTTCAAACTTCTGAACCGATTTATATTCATCAAGAACCGGTTGGTTGCACGTGCACGATTGTTGCGAATATGCATTGGCACCAGGATATTGAAATTCCGCCGTCAATCGCTGGACTTTTACTTAGCGCAATTATTTCCGATACTGTTTTGTTTAAATCGCCGACTTGCACGCCTTACGATAAAAAAACTGCTGAACGTCTTGCCGAAATTTCGGGCGTCAATCTTAAAGAATACGGCTTGGCAATGTTGAGAGCGGGCGCGGGCATTGGCGACAAAACTCCCGCCGAAATTGCTAAAAACGACCTCAAAGAATTTAAGATTGGCGATTATCGCATTATCGTCAGCCAAATTTCCGTTATGGATCCCAAAGAAATTCTCGACATTGAAGATCAACTTATCGCTTTCATGAAGGACGAATGCGAACGCGAGGGTTTTGACATGCACCTTTTAATGGCGACGGATATTCTTGAAGAGGCAACTTATCTGCTTTACGCCGGCTCCCCGAAAACTTTAATCGGCGAGGCATTTAAAAAAGACGCCAGCGGCACGCATGTTTATTTGCCGGGCGTCATGAGCCGCAAGAAACAAGTTATCCCGCCGCTTTCCGAAGCTGTTAAGAGGATTAAGCCGCAATAAAAATCACATGCTTTTTTCAAGCGTATGTAAAAATTTTTTTCCCCGTCAATTGGCGGGGTATCTTTTTAGTTCTGGCGCGGCGATAAAATTAAAATTATCTTAACGTTAATCGCGTCCACTGGATGCAACGTCACGTTGCTTTTTCCCCGTCAAATTGGCGGGAATTTTTTTTATCCATTATTAATAAAGTCTGACATTATCCGCGCCCAATAAATTTTTTAGCTCATCGCGAAGAATAAAACTGTCTGAAATTTTCGGAGCAATTTTTTTCCATTTACCTAATCGATTTAGAAAAACTTGGCTCCAACCGGCGTGTTCAGCGAAAATTTTTTTCAAGCTGTCAAACGTCGCAGGCGTTTCGAGTGGCGCGGGTATCGTCAACCAAAAATCCGCCGCATAAGTTTCTGCCGCCGTAACTTTATCAGCCACAACATTAATCGTATCGTTGGAGTTATCGACGCGCCCTTCCACAACGACAACTTCCTCAACTTGCGTGACGGCAGAATTTTGATAAAAGACGTTCGGAAAAAGTGTAACGTTAATAATACCGTCAAAATCTTCTAAGGTAAAAAATGCCATTGAATCGCCTTTTTTAGTTGTGATTTGCCTAACTTCCGTAATAATCCCGCCGACTTTGACGCGCTTGCCTACGAACTGACTAAGAACTTTACTGCTTTTAAGTACAGAAAGTTTATCGCGAAAAGTTTCCAGCGGGTGCCCTGATATGTAAAAGCCGAGTGTCTCCTTTTCCCACGCGAGAATTTCTTTTGGCGAAAGCTCTTTAACGTCGGGCAATTCGGCGTTCGTCTCGTGCAGTTCATCGGCTCCGAAAAGATTTATCGCGCCGCTTTTCCGTTCCTGTTGACGTTTAACTCCAGCCATCATCACCGAATCAAGGCTCATTAAAAGTGCCGTCCGTCTCCTGTCCAAACTGTCGAATGCGCCACATTTAATTAATTTCTCTAAACTGCGTCGAGGTACCGCCTTAACGTCGAGTCGCCCGCAAAAATCTGTTAGCGATTTAAATTTGCCAAATGCACGCTCGTTTAAAATGTTCGTTACTGACGTATCACCGACGGTTTTTATTGCCGACAAGCCGAATCGAATCGCACCGCGCTCAACTGTAAAATGTCCTTCACTAAAATTTATATCCGGCGCAAGAACTTTTATTCCCATGCGCCGCGAAAGTTCAATGTAACTAGCAACTTTGTCCGCGTCCGGCGTCCCAGACATCATCGCCGCCATATACTCTGCAGGATAATGCGCCTTTAAATACGCCGTCTGCCAAGCCAAAAGTCCATAAGCTACCGAATGCGATTTATTAAAACCATAATCCGCGAAGTGGCTAAGCAACTCAAAAATTTTCTCCGCCAGCGATTTTTCTACGCCGTTTAATTCGCAACCGTGCAAAAAATTTTCTTTCTGCGCTAACAAAATTTCTGCCTTTTTTTTGCTCATCGCCCGCCGCAATAAATCTGCTTGCCCCAACGTGAAGCCCGCTAAAGTTTGAACGATTTGCATTACCTGTTCTTGATATAAAATTAATCCGAAAGTTTCTTTTAAAATCGGCTCAAGTTTCGGGTGCAAATATTGCGGCTTTTTGCGTCCGTGTTTGCCCGCTATGAAGTCCTCAACCATGCCCGAACCCAGCGGTCCCGGTCGATATAGCGCGACGGTCGGGATTAAGTCCTCGAAACCTTCAGGGCGCAACTCTTTAACCATTGCCGTCATTCCCGCCGATTCCATTTGAAAAACCGCGCCCGTTTTGCCGCTTGAAAGCATTGCCGCCGTTTTTTTATCGCGCAGTGGAAGTTTTGACAGCTCCAACTCCACGCCGCATGAGGCTTTAATATTTTTAACAGTTTCCGCCATAATCGTTAACGTTCGCAAGCCGAGAAAGTCCATTTTTAAAAGTCCAAGTTCCTCGATTTTGTCTTTGTCGTATTGTGTGACGAGTGCGCCGTTTGAAATTTGCAACGGAACAATTTCATCAAGCGGAACTTTAGATATTACGACGCCCGCCGCGTGAACTGATAAATGTCGTGGCAAACCTTCCAATTTCCGTGCGAAGTCAATAATTTTTTTAGATTCGGGGTTGTTGTCGTATTCGTCGCGTAATTCGTTGGATTTTTTTAACGCGGCGTCAATCGAAATGTTCAGTACGTTGGGAATCATTTTGACGAGACGCGAACTTTCAGAATAGGACACGTCAAGCACGCGGGCAACGTCGCGAATTGCCGCCTTAGCCGCCATTGTTCCAAACGTCGCAATCTGTGAAACTTTATCCGCGCCGTATCTATCCTTGACGTAAGCAATAACTTCATCGCGGCGAATATAGCAAATATCAACGTCAATATCGGGCAATGTGACACGTTCCGGATTTAAAAATCTTTCAAACAGCAGATTATATTTGAGCGGGTCAAGTTCGGTAATTTCCAAGACATAAGCGACAAGACTGCCCGCCGCCGAGCCACGTCCGGGACCTATTGGAATTTTATTTTGCCGTGCAAAGTTTATAAAGTCGTAGACAATTAAAAAATAGCCGTCGTAGCCCATGTTGTGAATAATTTTCAGCTCGTAATCGAGGCGCGTTTTAATCTCGTCCGTTATTTTTGGATAGCGGTTGAGAATTTTTTTATTGCAAAGTTCGCGCAAATATTCGGCGTCGGTTTTACCTGCAGGTAGAGGAAATTCGGGCATTTGAAATTTTCCAAACTCAATCGTGACATTGCACCGTTCAGCGATTTTTAATGTGTTGTCGCAAGCTTCCGGCGTATCGTAAAAAAGTTCGCGCATTTCTTCTGGCGACTTCAAAAAATAATCATCGGAAGAAAATTTCATGCGATGTTCGTCGTGAATCGTTTTGCCAGTCTGCATACATAACAACAACTCATGAAATGCACTATCTGCGCGGCGTAAATAATGCGAATCGTTGGTTGCGACAAGTGGAATATTTAATTCGGCGGAAAAATTTTTAAGAGCGTAACGAACTTTAGCCTCTTCGTCGAGTCCGTGATTTTGTATTTCCAAAAAAAAATTTCCCTGCCCGAAAATTTCCAAATACTCTTGGATAATTTCTTTAGCACGAGAAAAATCTCTGTTGAGAATTGCGCGGGGAATTTCTCCGGCAACGCATGCACTCAACGCAATAAGTCCTTCGTGATATTCGCGCAAAATTTCCTTATCAACACGCGGGCGATAATAAAAACCTTCAGTAGCCGCCTTCGACGCCAGCTTGACTAAATTTTTATAGCCCGTGTTATTCTCGGCAAGCAAAATTAAATGGAAATACTTAACGCCGTCAATTTCTTCACGGTAAAAGCGCGATTGAGGCGCAACATAAACTTCACAGCCGATAATCGGTTTAATGCCGCGTTTAACTGCCGCCTTGTAAAAATCAATAACGCCGTACATTGTGCCATGATCCGTTATCGCGAGGGAAGTCATGCCGAAATTTTTTGCCGTGTCTAGCAAGTCATTGATACGCGCCGCGCCGTCAAGCAAACTATATTCCGTGTGAACGTGCAGATGTGTAAAATTCATGACTCTCCCTCCGATAATTTATAAATAATCCCAAGGACTGACGGGTTCGCCGCCTAATCTAACCTCAAAATGACAATGTGGACCTGTTGAATTACCCGTTGAGCCGCAGTAAGCGATAACGTCGCCTTGATTTACTTGTTGACCGACACCGACGGCAAGGCTTTCGTTGTGCCCGTAGAGCGTGACAATCCCGCTACCGTGTTCAATCATAATCGTATTGCCGTAGCCGCCAATCCAGCCCGATTCAATTACTACACCGCTCGCCGCCGCGTGAATTGGCATTCCGTAATCGCCGCCAATGTCAAGCCCGCTGTGGAATCTTTGACTGCCAAAAATCGGATGCGTCCGCCAACCAAATTCCGAAGTTATCGGACCGCTGATTGGCCAAATCATTCCGCCGCCAAAACTTTGCATGACATAGCCGCCGTCGTCGCCGATAATTTCGACATTGCCCGATTTAGCCGCTCGCGCTTCCATTTCCGCTTGACGACGAGCCGCCTCTGCCGCACGACGCATTTCCTCTTCTTTAGCGTGAATCAATCGTTCGACTTCTGCCGACGACGCCATCATCTCATCATATTGACGGTCGTAAACTTCTTTATCATTTTGCATTAAGTCTATAAGTGCCTGTTGCTTTGCTACTTTTTCTAATTTAACGTCCATAGCCGATTGAGCCTTAGTTGCTAATTCCTCTTGAATTTGTCTATCCGCCTCAAGTTGTTTGCCGACTTCTTTTATTTCCGTTTGATATGCTAAAACGTCTGCAACAAGTTCCGAGTCGCGAATCATCACGCGCTTAAGCAAATCCATTCGCGTTAAAAAATCTCCAAAGTCTTGCGCTCCAAATAAAACGTCCAGATAGGAAATTTGCCCGTTGATATAAATGTCGCGCACTCTCTTTTCTAAGACGGCGTGTTTATCGTTAAGTTCTGCTGTAACTTCTACAAGTTTAGTTTCGTTTTCGTCAATGCGATAAAGTGTTTCGTCGAGTGCCGCTTGTTTTTCCTCGTAATCGGCAGTCGCAACGTATGCCTCCTCGTCGAGTTGCCGCTTGAGTTCAGAGACCGAATCAATTTTGCCCTGAATTAATTCTGCCGCCGCACGAGCTTTTTCCGCTGCCTGTTCGTAAACTGCTTTTTCCTCTTCGAGTTGCTGAATTTCTTCCTCGTCGTCGGCTAAAGCTGGTGCACCCGTCAACAAAATCATCAACGCCGCGCAGATTATAAAAAAATTCTTCAAAACCTTAAACCTCCATAAAACGTTTGAGTGAAACGGTACTGCCCAAAATGCCGATAAAAATTCCCACAACGATTAGCGCGATTGTCAAGTAATTCATGAACGGATATTGCTCAACCATCGGGAAAAACGCCAACGACTCATAAATTTTGGCGACCATTGCCGAATAAAAATTTCTCAAGGCAAATGCACTCACGCCGCCGCCAATTAAGCCAAGTCCAACGCCCTCCAAGATAAACGGCCAGCGTATAAACCAATCTGTCGCTCCAACGTATTTCATGATTGCAATTTCTTTTCGGCGGGCGAAGACTGTTAAACGTATCGTGTTGGAAATTATAAAAACCGTCGCGAACAGGAGCAGAGCCATTAAAATAAGTCCAAAAAATCTAATTAAATGTGTAAGCTCAAAAAGATTCGCCGCAACGTCTTGCCCGTATTTAACTTCATCGACGCCGTAAAGATCAGCGATAAGCGTCGCCGTTTTTTTTACGTCGTCAGCACTTTTAACCGTTACCAGAAAAGAATTCGGCAAGGGATTTGATTCGCCGAGTGCGTCCAAAATTTTTTTATTTTCGCCGAGCCGCTCTTGTAATTTTTTTAACGCCTCCTCACGCGGCACATATTCGATTGCTGAAACGCTTTTCATGTCGCGTGTCATGCGTTCGATTTCCTTGCGTCCCTCTTCTGGCAGATTATCGTTTATGTACACTGAAATTTGCACTTGACTTTCTAGCGACGACGCCATTTTATTCATATTCATAACCAGAATTAAAAATACGCCCAAAACGAACAGAGAGACGGCGACAGTGCCGATTGAGGCAAAAGTCATCCAGCGGTTGCGAATCATCGACAAAAGCACTTCGCGGAAATAATATTCGATTGTCTGTATCTTCATTAAATCACTCCTCGCCGTCGATTATAACATGAAAAAATTTTTTGGCATGAAATTTTTTTGCAATAGTAACCGCACGATTGTTAATTTATCGTGAAACTGTTATCATTGTGGAAAATTTTTTAGGAGTGATGTTTATGTTTTCATTGGAAGAAGATTTTGCCAACATACGATTGAGCGATTCAAGATTTCAATAAAGTTATCTAATGCTATCCGAGTTACACCAAAAATAAATATTATAATCGTGAAGCGTGTCTTAGGCAATAACAAATAAAAACTCGGCTATACGGAATAAAAAATCGGAGCAACCGCCGTTTTGACGATTGTCCCGATAATTTTTTTGCGTTAAGTTTAGTTGTCGAAAATATTTTTCAAAGCTTGAATGTTAACGTCGCGATTGAGTTGCGCAAGATAAGTTGTAAGTTTAATTGATTTCGGACAAACCTCGACGCAGTTTTGGCTGTTGCCGCAACTGGTGATGCCGCCTTTTTCCATGAGGACGTTAAGACGTTTAGGCGCGTCGAATTTTCCGAACGGGTGGAGATTGAACAAATAAGCCTGGACAGTCGGCGCGGGACCAATGAAGTCTGATTGCGGACCGACATTCGGGCAAGCCTCCAAGCAACAACCGCAAGTCATGCAACGCGAAATTTCGTAAGCGGTGCGAGCGGTATAGGGATTTTGAATCGGTGCGTCGCGATTTTCCCACGAGCCGTCAAGTTCAATCCAACCTTGAATTCGCTTGAGAGCCTCAAACATGCGTGTACGGTCAATCAACAAGTCGCGAATAACGGGGAACGTCCGCGCAGGTTGAAGTTTAATCGGCTTTTTGAGATTATCGACAAGTGCGCAACAGGCTTGCTGAGCTTTGCCGTTGATAACCATCATGCACGCGCCGCAAACTTTTTCCAAACAGTTACACTCCCACACGACCGGCGGAACTTTTTTGCCGTCAACCGTGACGGGATTTTTTTGAATTTCCATGAGCGAGGCAACGACGTTTAAGCCGGGACGATAGTCCACGTCAAATTCCTGCGTGTAAGGCTTGCCCTCCGGCGCGTCCTGCCGCTCGATTATAAATCTGACTTTTTCAGCCATAGGTTACACTCCTCTGTTAGTCAGGTTACTCCTCCAAAAAGTTTATCTCCAAAAATTCAAATTTATCTGAATCCATTTCCATTTTCACAATCAATCTCTTTGCCTGATTTTCCTTGTCAAGTTCATCGGCTTTAAGCTGAAAGTCTAAAGCTTTACTTTTAAATTCGGCGGCTTTCTTTTCAAATGACAATGCTTTTTGTTCCTCGCCTACCAACTTGTAGTTTTCTGCTTCCTTATGAAAAACTTCACTCCACGCCTTGTAAGATTCAGCGAGTTTCTTGTAAGTCTCTGCGTTGTCAGAATCAAGCTCCGCCGCCTTGTTGAAATGCTCAATCGTTTTTGCGTAATCCTTTTTCGCGAAATAAACATCGCCCAGAGCCTGCCGGACAGCGACGGAATTTGGGGAAAGTTCCAAAGCTTTTTTGAGGTAAGTTTCCGCCTTGTTGTTGTCGTCGAGCTGATGATAAGCCACACCGAGTCCGTAAAGGGAATTTGCATTGTTTGGCGCAAGCTCCATAGACTTCACGAAGAATTCAGCCGCCTTGGAATAATTTTCGGCGCGAAGATAAGCAAAGGCGAGATTCTGCCAAATGACATGATTCGTTGGTGCAAGATTCGTTGCTTTGGTTAAACATTCAATCGCCGTGTCGTAGTTTTTCGTCCTGTAGAAAATATTGCCTACACTGTTCCAAGTAACAGCATCATTTGGTGCACTCTCCAGAGCTTTGCCGTAATATTCAGCCGCCTTTTTGTAGTCTTCGAGTTTTTCATAAGCCGAGCCGAGCGTCCGCCAATCAGCTACATTGCGATTACCTGTTTGCGCATAAAGATTGCCGAGATTGTTCAAGATTTTTTTACTGTATGAGCGGAGTTCAAAAGCTTTTTGAAAATTTTCTCGTGCTTTATCGAAGTCTGATTCGTTGCGATACATGACACCGCGCATATTCCACGCGTTTGCGTAATTGGGAGCGACCTCAATGGCGTGGTCGAAAAATTTTGTAGCCTCGTCGCGATTACCCGTTTTGAGATAAACTGCACCGATATTCGTCAAGGTAATGGGACTTTCGGGCGCAATTTTTAAAGCTTTTTCCAGGGTTTTAATCGATTGCTCGTATTTGCCCGCTTCGAATTGGTTGACACCTTTATGGTTAAGATCGAGCCACTTTGAAAATTTTTTATTATCTTCTACATTCTTGAAGATTTGGTCAAAAGCGTCTTTCTTTCTATTGAGAATTTGGTCGTAAACTTCTTGATTAATCTCGAATGAATTATCTTCGGCAAAAGCAGTTGACGTGCCGTTCAAAAGAATTACGGTGAAGATTATCGTCAATAGGACTTTCAGCGGTTTCATAACGCTATTCTTTCTTGGCGACGGCGTAGTTACGGGCACGCGGTTTAATCAGCGAATGGTCGAATTCACGATAGCTGACAATCGGCTCTTCGGTTTTGGTGTCGTAATTTACAATCGTCGTGAACATGAAGTTTTTATCGTCGCGCCCCATGAAAACCAAGTCGCCGTTTTCGTCGTGTTTACGTTGACCATTTTCGAGGACGATTTTTGCATGAGCACCGCGAGACTCGTCACGGCAACGGGCACCTTTCGTAATTGCCATTGCGTAGAGAATCATATTTCTAAGCTGACGAACGAACATTGCCTCTTGGTTAGCGACGTGTCCGCGGTCGGTTATTCCGATGTCGTCCCAACGCTTGAGCAATTTTTTCAGCTCGCCAAGACAAATGTCAAGCCCGTTGTTGTCGCGTTCAATCGCCACATATTTATACATGAGGTCGCCCATTTCGTGATGAAGTTTATGAGCATTTTCGGAGCCGTTCATTTGCAAAATTTTATCGTATTCGCGCTGAACCTCGACGCGAGCCGCTTCCATTTCCTCGTAAGTGAGTTCGGAGCCGTTTTTACCAGATTTAGCCCATTTCATAGCCTCTGGACCGGAGACAGTACCCGAATAAGCCGCGCTTAACAAAGAGTTTGCACCGAGACGATTTGCGCCGTGATATTGGTAATCGCATTCGCCGGACGCCATTAAACCAGGAATATTTGTAAAGTGGAATCTGTCAACCCAAATGCCGCCCATTGAATAGTGAACGCTGGGGAAAATTTCCATAGGAACTTTACGCGGGTCTTGTCCGACGAATTCCGAATACATTTCCAAAATACCGCCGAGTTTACGGAGCAGATAATCGCCGTCAATGTGCGACAAGTCGAGGTAAACGCGGTTTTCGCCATTAATGCCTAAGCCCATATGCACACAGACTTTAAAAATCGCACGGCTTGCGACATCACGCGGAACCAAGTTTCCATAAGCAGGATACATTTCCTCAAGGAAGTACCAAGGCTTGCCGTCTTTATAAACCCAAACGCGACCGCCCTCGCCGCGACACGCCTCTGACATCAAGCGGTTTTTATCGGAGCCAGGAATTGCCGTCGGGTGAATTTGAATAAATTCGGGATTGGCAATTTCCGCGCCCTGTTGATAAACTGCGCTGACTGCCGAGCCATTACAAATCGTTGACGCCGTGCAACGTCCGAACACTTGACCGGGACCGCCCGTCGCAAGGATAACCGTATCTGCGCCAAAAGCTTTAATTTCCATAGTGTTCATACTCTGCGCAATGATACCGCGACAAATGCCCTCTTTATTTTTGATAATTTTAATGAATTCCCAGAACTCGTATTTCTTGACGGAGCCTTTAACTTCCCAGCGGCGAACTTGTTCATCAAGCGCGTAGAGAATTTGCTGACCGGTCGTGGAGCCGGAGAAGCAAGTACGCTTATTTTTTTGTCCGCCGAAGTTGCGCAAGTCGAGGTTACCTTCAGGTGTGCGCGTAAATGTGACGCCCATTCTGTCGAGCATTTTAATAAGTTTAGGAGCCGCCTCAACCATGCCTTTAACTGCTAATTGGTCGGCAAGGAAGTCGCCGCCATAAACTGTATCGTCGAAGTGCTCATAAACGCTGTCGTGTTCGCCTTTGGTGTCCATGCAAGCATTCATGCCACCTTGAGCGCAAAGAGAGTGCGAACGCTTAACGGGGCAGTAGGAGAACAGCAAGACCTCGCCGCCAAGTTCGCAAACCTTAATCGTAGCAAGCAAACCCGATATGCCGCCGCCGACGATTATAATTTGTTTCTTAGTCATATCTTTAGCCATAACAAAATCTCCCGATTCTTAATAAACAAAATAACTGCCCATGAAAACGAGCGTTATAACGCACATGCCCGCGCACAAGAGCCAGCTGATAATGCTGATAGCGTTTTGCGCACGCGGACCTTTAGTAATGCCCCAAGTCATGCAGAAAGTTGTAATGCCGTTGCAGAAGTGGAAAATCGCCGCGAACATGCCGATGATATAAAGTATGACGACGATTGGATTTTGGAAAAGATTCTGCAACAATTCAAAGGAAATCGGGGTACCTGTGATTCCTTTGGTGTAGAAGCGCAGATAGCCAACGTGCCAAATCAGAAATACTACCAAGAACCACGCAGTCCAACGTTGCAGGGCAAAACTCCAGTTGCGAACGTAGCCGTAATTGCCGGGATTGTTTTTAGCTTGCAGAGCAATGTAAATACCATAAAGTCCATGAAACAGGAGCGGAACCGCAATGCCGCCGATTTCCAATCCCATAAAAATCGGCTTAGGGATAAGCTCCATCATTTCGAGCGCGGTGTTAAGACCTTGCGGACCGAGAATCGCCATTGAGTTTGTAAAGATGTGTTCAAACAACACCATACCCAAGACGAGCAAGCCGCAAAGCGAATGCAACCGCCGCAAATAAAAAGTTGTATGGAACATTGTGACCTCCTTGTTTTGAAGGGCGCGGGAGGTGTCGCAAAGCGCGAGCCTCCCTTTTACCCTAGATTTGATTTATGTCAAAGTGACGATAATCCTTTTGCCCAATCTCGTAGAAGTTATTGCCTTCGCAGTCGATAACGACAATCGCGGGGAAATCGACGACTTCCAGAGCCGCAACCGCTTCAGGACCAAGTTGAGGATAAGCAAGCACGGTGTAGCTTTTAACGGACTTAGCAATTAACGCCGCCGCGCCGCCGACTGCCGCAAAATAAGTTGCGCCGTTTTTCTTCATAGCCTCGACAACTTCTTTGGTGCGCGAGCCTTTACCGACCATGCCTTTAATACCTTGATCCAGCATAGTTGGAGTATAGGCGTCCATTCTGCCCGAAGTCGTAGGACCACAAGAGCCAATCGGATCTCCAGGCTTAGCGGGCGTAGGACCGAGATAATAAACAATTTGATTAGTCCAATCGACGGGCAATTTTTCGCCGCGAGCAAGAGCTTCCGTCATGACTTTATGGGCGGCATCTCTTGCGCTGATAATCGTGCCGGTAATGAGGACGCTGTCGCCAGCCTTAAGTTTGCGCGACATCTCCTCTGTGAACGGCGTCGTTATTCTTATACTTTCAGCCATTCTGTTAATCTCTCCTTTACAAAATTTTTACAAGACGCGGTGAGCGTGGCGCATAGCATGACAACAAATCGTGACGGCAACCGGCAAGCCTGCAATGTGCGTTGGTGCCCATTCAATGTTGACTGCAAGCGCGGAAGTTGTGCCGCCGAGCTGAGGACCAATACCCGTCGCGTTAATCATGTCCAAAAGTTCCTGCTCAAGTTTTGCGTATTCGGGCATTGGGTTGCGCTCGTCGATTGAACGTGTCAACGCCTTTTTGGAAAGGAGCGCGGCTCTATCCATAGTTCCGCCGATACCGACGCCTACGACCATTGGTGGGCAAGGATTCATGCTAGCGTGCAAAATAATTTCCATGACAGCTTTCTTTACGCCGCGAACGCCATCGGCAGGAACTAACATCTTAATTCCCGATTTGTTTTCGGAGCCGAAGCCTTTAGGCGCAATCGTAATGCTAAGTTTGTCACCAGGAACAATTTTAGTGTAGATAACGCCAGGCGTATTGTTCTTGGTGTTGACGCGATTAAACAGCGGCTCGCCGACAACGGACTTGCGCAGATAGCCTTCGGTGTAGCCCTTAGCAATGCCCGCATTAACCGCCTCTTCCAAATCGCCGCCGACAATGTGCAAGTCCTGCCCGACTTCCAAGAAGACAATCGTCATGCCCGTATCTTGACAATAGGGACGATCCTCCGCCTTTGCAATTTCGGCGTTCTTGATGATTTGGTCGAGAACAATTTGACCGACGGGCGATTTTTCAGTTTCACGCCCGCGCTTGAGTGCACGATAGACATCGTCCGGCAAATAATACGCCGCCTCCTTGCACATTTCAGCGACGTTCTCGGTTATGAGTTTAACGTCCAGCTCTCTCAAAGTAATCCCTCCTGAAATATAATTGCGGTCAAAAATTTTTTTCGTCACTTGCTTTGCTTATTTGCCGCGCCGAAAAAAATTCCTGCAACTTCTTGATAAAATTTCGTTAGCATTATGGGCAAAAAATTTTCCTGAAACTTTGCAAGGGGAATTTGTATGTTAATTGAGCGTAACAATTTCGTCGGCGAATTCGATAACCGCCAATCGATGTGTAGCAATGATAATAGTCCTGCGCGGCGATATTTCTTTTATCAGCGCAAGAACTTTTTGTTCGGTCGCTTCGTCTAAGCCAGCGGTCGGTTCGTCCAATAAAATTATCGGCGTATCTTTAAGCAAGGCGCGAATCAATCCGAGACGTTGAAATTGCCCGCGACTTTTGCATTTATTAATTGAGCGTAACAATTTCGTCAGCGAATTCGATGACCGCCAATCGATGTGTAGCAATGATAATAGTCCTGCGCGGGGAAATTTCTTTTATCAGCGTAAGAACTTTTTGTTCGGTAACTTCGTCGAGTCCAGCGGTCGGTTCGTCTAGTAAAATTATCGGCGTATCTTTAAGCAAGGCGCGAATCAATCCGAGACGTTGAAGTTGTCCGCGACTTAATTTTTGCGTTGAATTTAAATCAAGCGACAAATTCAGTTCGACTAAAAACTTTTTAAGGCTCGTATCGTCTAGTGTGTCAAACATAGTAAAATTTTTTATAAGCGTCGTGTCGAATAGGTGAGGAGCTTGCGGTACGTAGGAAATTTTAGAGCGCAGAGAAATCTTTTCAATTTTGGAGCCTGGAAACTGATTAAAGAAGATTTCGCCCGTCGAAGGCTTTAAAATTCCCGCCAACAGTTTTAAAAGCGTTGATTTACCTGCGCCCGAATTGCCGACTAAAGCCGTGACTTTCCCCGCTTGAAATTCTAAGTTTATGTCGTGCAAAGCAGGCGAATTTTTTTTCGGATAAGCAAAGGAAATATTTTCAAGAAAAATTTTTGGCGGCATTAAAATCTTTTCGGTCGTTCCGGATAATTTTTCCGCGTCAATTAAAAAATTTTTCAGACGTTCAATAGACGAGCGAACGGAAATCATTACGTGGAATGCAACTCCAAACTTTCTAATAGGCAAAAAGAATTCAGGTGCGAGCAACAGTAAAAATAACGCAGATTGGAATTCGACGCTACCCGAAATTAATCTTAATCCTAAAGTGACGGCGACCAATGCTATTGACAACGTCGTAATTAATTCAAGTGCAAACGACGATACGAACGCTAATTTTAATACGTCGAGTGTTGCCGCAGAGGATTTTTGCGACGCCTCGCGAATTTTTTTTGCGCCCGTGTCAATTCGATTGAACATTTTTAAAGTTGTAATGGCGGATAAAATTTCTCGGAAATCGCCGTTTAATTTTTGTAGTTGTGCCCATGCACGCGAATTTTTTTCAGCAGTAGCCTTGCCAATTAACCATAAAAGTAACGGTGCAATCGGTAATGTCACGAGCAAAATAAATGCCGTTAATAAATCGACAAAAGCCGCGCAGATTAAAAATATCGGCAAGAAAATTACTGCGGAGGAGATTTGCGGTGCGACTTTTAAAAAGAATTCGTCCAAAGATTGAACCGTATCGAAAATCAAAGTTAGAAGTTCGCCGCTTGAAACTTCCTGCTCAAAAAGTTGCGCGTGAATTTTCTTTCGGAAGTTAGTTTGTATGTTGACCGATAAACGGGCAAAAAATTTTTCTGTCATGCCAGATAAAAAAAATCTTCCCACAAAAAATCCGAACGCCGCCAATAAAAATTTCTCCGACGTCGTATCGATAAACTTAACTAAAAAGATTGCGGCAAGCAAAACAAAAAATCCTTCGACGAGCTTACAAAGTGCAATTTCGCCGAGGATTTTTTTATTTAATTTTAAAATATCTAATATAGTCAATCCAGTACGCCTAGAATGGTCTTCGGGTTTGGAAGCCACTCAACTTGAATTTTAATTTCTTCGCCAGCTTTAGCGTCCATGTTGTAGCGGTAAAATTCATCGTGCCAAGCGGGTGTGAGTTTATCGAATATTACTTTGCCATTTACTGTCAATTTAGTGTAGTCAATCCAGTAGGGAATGCGTTTAGATTCATCTTTCTCATCGCGAACGTCTAATCCCTTAAGATATATACGCAATTCCCCATTTACCGTAGCTTTAGCGATGAATTCCAATTTTCTAGCATAAGATTGAATCTGATAGCCAATGCCGTTTTCTTGGAGACATTTCGGTTTCCATACTGTAGCTTTGTCGTCAGATATAGAAAAAATTTGGAAATCGCTCGAAGTAGATACGAGTTTTACATCTATTCTGGCAGTTAAGTAGTGATTAAATTTATCAATTATCTGCGCATCAATATTATCAGCGACGAGCGGTTTTGGCGTTGGCTCGATATAAAGAACATTCGGGACATATATAAGATGTTTAGCCTTGAAAAAGCATTCCATTTGAAAAGAAAGTTCAGCTTCATCACCATCAAGATCTTCGTCAAAATTTATTCCATTTTCCCATAGAAAATTTCGAGTATAAAGTTTCGTGCCCAAAAAATTGTTAATTTGTCGATTGAATAAAAGTTTAGTCGCGTCTTTACCGTCTTGGCTTACTACCACATTTTTTGCCGCTATAAATTTTGCATCTCGTTGTTCAGAATATTTTTTATCATCAAAAAGTATATTACCGCTCTCATTTTCTACAAGCCAAGTAAAACCATGGACAATGTCTAAATTTGTACGTTCAACCTCATAGTATAACGTCGTGAGTGTATTTGCGAAAAAACGATCATTGCCTTTAAGGAATAAAACGTAATATCCCCCACCACGTGTCATTTTTAATGCCATATTCCATGCTTTGGCATTTTTGACTTTAGTCCATAACTTCCTAAATGTAACGTTTTCTTTACCTGCAATAGCTTGCCGACAAATTTTTTCACTGCCGTCAGTAGAGGCATTATCGATGATTACAATTTCATAGTACTTGTAATCTTGATTGAGAATACTATCCAGCGTTTTGGAAATTGTTTTAGCGTCATTATTAACGACAACTAACAGAGAAAAGATAGGGCACATTGTAACTTTAGGTTGATTATTTAGATCAAATGGAACTCTTATCCACTTATCAGAATCTAACGGCGAGTTTTCATTTCTTTCTGCTGAAAAACCGCGATAAACGTTTTTAGTGCCAATAAAAGACGAGGGCATCGGCATAAAAACATTTTTGTCGGGATTTTGATTGAGCCACGCACCCCAAAAACCGAATGTACTGTTAGCCATGATATTGTGTTTACAAAGACTCATCAAATAGATTTCTTCAACATCACGCGGAGAACTAAGAGAATAATCTTTAATATTTTGATTTGGCATTTCAATAAATTTTGTTGGAACGTCTAAATGAAGATTTTCCTTAATCCATTGCATATTATTCGAGAAAACAAATACTGTAATGTTTTTATACTGTTTTTGTAAAATTTTTATACATTCATAGTAATAATCAAGTGGTAAACGTGCGAAAATATTCATGTTTTGGAGATTAGGATTGTAGAGAAAATCACCGTGACGAAAATGCATTGACACGGGGCATTCAGCAGAAAGAATTTTATTCCGCCAATGAATTGCCTCTTCGCTTAGAGAATTCTTCAATGTAAATTCTTTGCGAATGATGTCAGCAATGTCCGTGAAATAGCGTTCATCTTCCCAATAACCCCAAAGATAAGTATCATCTGAGCAATCCAAAATGTCGTATACTTGTTTCGTTCCTTCTCGTACAACCGCAGAGTCTTTTCGTTGTTCCATAATTGATTTAACTTCTTGCGGTGTTGCAATTGTTGCCGTTATATTAAATTCTCCTAAAGCATATTTGGTAAATTTGCCATCTAATTGTATGTGCAGTTTAAATTCGGTATTAAATTTGTGTGCTAGCCTACGTCCAGCTGCATATTGCCACATTTGGTTTCCAATGCCACCCACTATGCGTGAAATTATCAATAAAATCATCTCTTTTCAAGTAAAGAAATTTTTGTCCTTAACAAATTGCTTTTCGATAATTTTAACCAACTGTTGATAACCGTATGCATGTACCTGACGGAGTATTTGTGCGATGTCGCCTGGCGCGATCATCTTTTACAAGCTATCAAGATTGACAAGATTTTTTATATCAGAACTATTAAAGTCAACGTTATTCGTGATTAATAATTCAATTGGTGCGAATACTTTATCAGCGACAGGAGATATTCGGATTCGGTGCGACATAAACAGCATTGGGAACATACATGAAATACTTTGACTTTAAAAAGCATTTCATCTGGAAGTAAACCTCAGACAAATCGTCGTCAAGATGTTCATCGAATTTTATTTTATTATCCGAGAGAAAACCATTATGGTAAATTTTTGTACCTAAAAAACGGTTAATTTGTTGATTAAGCAAAAGTTTTATCGCTTCTTGACCATCTTGACTCCATACCACATTTTTCGTCGTTATAAATTTTGCATCGCGTTGGTCAGTGCATTTCTTATCGCAAAAAAATACATTTCCGTTTTCATTTTCTTTGAGGTAATTAAAACAATGAACAATGTCTAAATGATAACTAGCGTTTACTAAATACAATTTGGTAAGTGTATTTGAGAGGAAACGATCATTGCCCTTGAGGAATGAAATGTAATACCCTCCACCACGTATCATTTTTAATGCCATATTCCATGCTTTGGCATTTTTGACTTTAGTCCATAACTTCCTAAATATAACGTTTTCTTTACCTTTAATAGCTTGCTGACAAATCTTGCCACTACCGTCAGTTGAAGCGTTATCAATTATGATAACCTCATAATATTTGTAATCCTGATTGAGGATACTGTTCAAAGTCTCGACGATTGTTGCGGCGTCATTGTTTACAACGAGCAAAAGAGAAAAGAACGGACGAAGAGAGATTTTCTTTTGCTCATTGAAATTTGCTGGAACAAATATTGTATTGCGGCAAAAAACAGAAGGTTTTGGAATTGGTGTTGTTAATGAATTAAAGTATTTTGAAACCTCTTCATCTGTAGTATACATTGGATGGATAAAAATTTTATCTGGATTCGGATTTAATAACATTGCAGTTTTACTAAAACTACTTCCTGGAGAAATATTGCATTTGCAAAGACTCATCAAAACTAATTCTTCGGTAGCTGATTTACAACCCTCAATAAACTCTATTTGAACATCTAAACGAAGATTTTCTTTTATAAATTGAATATTATCAGAAAAAACAAACACTGTTAAATTGCTATACAGTTTTTTTAAAACCTCTATAGCATTTTGACAATAACTAATTGGCGTACATTTAAACCAAGGTCTTTTGCCATTACCATCCAAACCTGGATGGTAAGCATAATCACCGTATCGAAAATGCATGGACACTGAATATTCGGCGGATAAAATTTTTTTCTTATATTTTTCAGCACATAAACTAAGAGGATTTTTAAGTGTGAATTCTTTTTTTAGAACACTCATAACACTATCGATATATTTTTCACCACCTAAAAAACCGCTAAGAAAAATATCTCCTTTAGATTCTAAAAATTTATTAAGATTCGGCCAAGATGAGCTAGAAAATATTAATCCATTTTCTTTAACACGTTTGATTTCTTCAGGTGTTGCATAATTTTCTTCGATATTAAAGTCCTTTAGTTCGTAAAACATATGTGTATGTCTCGAATTAGATTTTTGCTTACCTTTAAAAGATGTCAAGTCAATTTTTAGCTCCGTATTCAATTGACAAGAAAAATATTTGCCAAGACAATATTCATAAACTTGATTACCAAGTCCCCCAGATAATTCAACAATTACCATTGAAAAATCACTTCTTTTCAAGTAAAAAATTCTTTGTCTTGTAAATTTATGCTTTTGCTTTGCTACATTGCCTTTCGATAATTTTAAGTAACTGTTGTTGATAATTTAACGCATGTACTTGACAGAGCTTTGTACGATGTCGCCTGGCGCGATCATCTTTTCAAAGCTGTCAAGATTAATACGATTTTTTCTATTAGAAATATTAAAATCTCAAAAGTCGCTTCTATGCGGGAGCCATTCAACCTGTATCTGGACTTCCTCGCCAGCTTTTACGTCCATGGTGTATGGGTAAACTTTATCGTGCCAAGCGGGAGTCAGTGTATCGAATATCGTTTTAGCGTTCACAGTCAACTTAGTATAGTCAATCCAATAGGGAATACGTTTAGAGTTATCTTCTGGAGCACGAACATCAATACCTTTAAGAGAAACTCGAATTTTTCCATCAATCGTAGCTTTTGCGATTATGTCTAATTTCCCAGCATAAGATTGAATTTGATAACCAATACCGTTTTTCTGGAACCATTTAGGTTTCCATATTGTAGCCCTATAGTCGGACACTTTAAGAATTTGAAAATCTCCTATAGTTGACAGGAGCTTTACGTCTATTCTAGCTGTAAAGTAAAGGTTAAATTTATCAATTATCTGCGAGTTAATATTATTAGTGATTGATAATTTAGTCGACACGACCGCTTTATCAGCAACGGGCGGTTTTGGGGTCGGTGTAACCGCTTTATCAGCAACGGGCGGTTTTGGGGTCGGTGTAACCGCTTTATCAGCGACGGGCGGTTTTGGGGTTGGTGCAACCGCTTTATCAGCAACGGGCGGTTTAGGAGTTGGTGTAACCGCTTTATCAGCGACGAGCGGTTTTGGGGTTGGTGCAACCGCTTTATCAGCGACGAGCGGTTTTGGGGTTGGTGCAACCGCTTTATCAGCGACGAGCGGTTTTGGGGTTGGTGCAACCGCTTTATCAGCGACGAGCGGTTTTGGGGTTGGTGCAACCGCTTTATCAGCAAC
>JAFRRH010000004.1 GCA_017428215.1 Selenomonadaceae bacterium | reverse complement strand
GAGCCGCGATAACCACGCGCATATTTTCTTCAACGTTACATTTAACAACCAATATAATCGGTGACTATCTGCCTTTTTACTCCTTTCGTTTTTTCCCATATCAAAGTCCTTTTGTTCGACCGCCCCCGTTGTTTTCACGCTTTGAGAGTCAATTAATGCTTGCGTCGGTTCTTCACTTAAACCTGCTGAACACTGCTGGAAAATTACGCCACTGACAAGGCGTCTTTACCAAGTACAGCACTGCATTAACCAATTCGCGCTTTTCGATTTCTCCTATTGAAGAACAAGGGCTTGATAACTTCCCATTGCTCTTCCGTTATATCTGCTTCGTATTTTTTTCTATGAACACACGTTCTGAGAAAATTCTTTGATAAAATGAAAATGAAACACTAGCCAAAGTAAATGTTTATGTCAAATTCATTTTACCATGTACGTTACGGCCTTACAAAAGCGCAACAAGAAATAATAGAACCGCTATTGCCGGCTCCCGAGTCAACAGGACAACCAAGCTTAAATCCTCTGATTGTATTTAACGCAATCTTGTGAATTTTGTCTTCAGGAGCCGCGCGGCGCGATTTAGCAACTCATTTCGATAATTGGAACAGCATTTATCACAAGTTCCGCCAGTAGTGTGACGATGACGTTTTCTAGACCCTCCTGAAAGCTTTGGTCAAAGATACAGACAAATATTTGCTTGTTCAAATCATTGGCGTCAAGCATTCGACGGCAGTATTCTTTATAACTAAACAGTTTTATAAGTTCGCTACGTAGACTACAGGTAGACTATAAAGATTTAACAAAGCTTGTTGTTATGTAGATTCTTGCGGCTTATAAATTAAAAAGCAAATGATTTTCTTGCATTATTACTATGGAATATTAGGGTACAACTGCATCATTAATATCTTTAATCATGAATTTTTTATCCGTTCAAGCCTCTTAATTTCTTTTTTATGAGTTTCCAGTGCGTATCCAATTCGTATGTGTTCTTCTTCAGTGAATTCAGGATTTTCATATGCTATATAAATTTTTTTTAGCCGCGCTTTAATTTTAAAAAGTTCATCATCTAAAATAAATTTATCATGTAGCGCAATTCCATATACTGCCAAAATTTGCTCACGTGTTGTTTGATAATATGAATCCTCGCCTGACAATTCTCCGATTGCTTTTGCCAGTTCTAAGACGATTTCAATCGGTGGTTTACCTGTATTTATCAAATTCGTTAATTTTATGCGAAGTTCCTCAACTGCGCCAAAAAATTTTTTGTCAATCAAATAAATCACTCCTTTAAAATTTGAATTTTAAGAACGTGTGTTCACAAACGATTAAGTAAAGCATGAATATGAGAAATCTTAATCAAGGTTTCAGCAGAAGCAACAGTCAGCTCGTAATCCTTTGAAAGGCAACGAGAATTATTGAGCCAAGCAAAGGTTCTCTCTACCCTCCACCTTTTTGGTAAGACTTGCCAACCGTGCGTCTTTAGTTTCTTGCTTATCTCTACTCTCAAGCCAAAATACTTGTACGCTTCGTAAACAAAGGAACCGCGATAATCACCGTCCCCGCAGATCTTTTCCAACGTCGGATAGGCGAAAGTCGCCAAGCCTGCTGCCCAATAGCCCATTTTTGTATCGTGCTGATTTGCTTTATGAATCACGACTGCCAAAAGACAGCCGATGTCATCTGTGAGAATTTGCCGCTTTACTCCTTTCGTTTTTTTCCCATGTCAAAGCCTTTTTGCTCGACGGCTCCGGTCGTTTTCACGCTTTGAGAGTCGATTAAGGCTTGCGTCGGCATTTCATCTAAACCAGCTCGTTGGCGCGTAAGCTTCACAAGATGTTCCCCAATCCTGTCCCATAGTCAACTGAGCCGCACTCGTCGATAAAAGCTGTGCACTGTAAATTTCGCTTTTCCCATTTGTACTTTCTCATATTGAAGAACAAAGGCTCTATAACTTCCCATTGCTCTTCCGTTATATCTGTTTCGTATTTTTTTCTATGAACACACGTTCTAAAAACTGAATCACTTTTTAAGGTTAACAGAAATTCGTTGACGAGACTGTAAAATCCTTCAATTAACATCGAATTTTTTATAAGTGCAATGTAAGTATTGCTTTTTTGAACTTGCACATAATGTTAAAAGTTAACGATTAAATTAACTGGCAGTGTATAAATAAGATTAGCGATATGATTAGCCTAAATAAAAATGACTTTTACTACAACGGCTTATAGAAAACTCTAACTCCATTTAGCGTAATAAATGCCAATTCCGCGCAAACCTTTCAAAAGTCGAAAACTATTCTACATCACGTGTTGTTTATGATAAAGCTCTTTGTCGTAACAACGCTGTTTCTTTCGATTACGCTTTGACGCTATTACAACTTGCATATCGTTTTTCAGAGCAAAAGCTACAATTTCGTTGGTATTCCACACTTTATCGCTTATATCTTGCATCTTTTGCCCTTATTATTTTTTATGTCTATTACATTATTTCTATCTTTTTTAGACACTGTCTGTTTTAATCTTGCCCTTGCCTATGCTCGCGGCATCGGCGGCACTCGCGCCGGCATTATCCAAACTTCCTTCCTTGAAGAAACCGAAACCGACTTATTCGGCGAACAATTAAACAGGAGGTAATAGAAAATGGCAAGCGTAATAAGTGGAATAAAATATGTGGAAGGCCGCTTGTGGGAACTGAATACAGCGGCGCAAGCGATGCTGTTTAATTTGCTGATAATAAATAATCGGCTGGGCAATAGCGGTTGGTTGCAAGTCAGTGATAGGCGATTGCGGGAACTGACGAACGCCAAAAGTAACGAGACAATCACGCGAGCCAAAAGGGAATTGCGCGATAAAGGTTTTATCGAGTATGAAACGACGGACCCGCGAGCCGAAACGCGTTATGAGTTGCTGTTCTATACGCGTGAACCGGTGCAAAAATCAGTGCAAGTATCGGTGCAAGAACCGGTGCACGTATCGGTGCAAAACTCGAATTCCCTATTAACGCGCGCGCGCAAGACTTTAGAACCACCACCATCGCCTCCGCCCGCAAAATCGCCTGACAATTTGACCATTTCGACTAATGAAGACGGGCTGGAAAGCAAAATGGACGAGGTAGTCGACGGTTGGAGAGAGGATACGCTAATGCCGGTGTTGCACTTCGAGCAGGAAAGCAAGTTGAGGGCGATGGTGCAAAACGGAGAGGCTACGCCCGAACAGATTGCGCAGGCGATTTCGGTAGCGAAGGAACGCAACAGTCCGGACGAATACGGGCATCGTGGGCTGAACTTTAACTTCGTGATGAGCCAGTTGGTGCGAATCTTGAAGGGCGATAAGAAACGCAAGGCTTATGTGGCGCGTCCGAAAAAAATAGCGTGGAAGCCCGCGCAGGTTTTGACGTCGACAAAATCGGTTGAGGCTCCGTTGACGGCGAAAGTTGACGTGCCGTTGACGACGAAAGCAGACGTTCCGTTGACGACGAAAGCTGACGTGCCGTTGACGACGAAAGCTGAAATTCCGTTGACGACGAAAGTTGAGGCTCCGTTGACGGCAAAAGCTGACGTTCCGTTGACGACGAAAGCAGACGTTCCGTTGACGACGAAAGCAGACGTTCCGTTGACGACGAAAGCTGACGTGCCGTTGACGACGAAAGCTGACGT
This sequence comes from Selenomonadaceae bacterium, assembly GCA_017428215.1. Lineage (GTDB taxonomy): Bacteria > Bacillota > Negativicutes > Selenomonadales > Selenomonadaceae > Quinella. The sequence goes on along the minus strand of JAFRRH010000004.1, from coordinate 19,382 downwards.
TCCGTTGACGACGAAAGCTGACGTTCCGTTGACGACGAAAGCTGACGTGCCGTTGACGACGAAAGCTGAAATTCCGTTGACGACGAAAGTTGAGGCTCCGTTGACGACGAAAGTTGAGGCTCCGTTGACGGCAAAAGCTGACGTTCCGTTGACGACGAAAGCAGACGTTCCGTTGACGACGAAAGCAGACGTTCCGTTGACGACGAAAGCTGAAATTCCGTTGACGACGAAAGTTGAGGCTCCGTTGACGGCAAAAGTTGAGGCACCATTGACGGCGGAGGAGGTGAAAAGAGCCGCCGAAATCCGGACGAAAATACAAGCGTATAAGCAAGCCGCGCCGAAAAAACCTGATTTGCCGCGAACGTTTGACCCGTTGGCAGACCCGTTGGCACTTATGGGGATAAATGTGCCTAAAAAGCTCAAAGAGCCTAAAAAACCCGAAGTCGCGCCGATTGAGCGGGCTTCTTGGGAGCGCATGGCGCAGGCAATGTTGATGAAGGAAGGAGTAATGGCAGATGGACGAAAAGTTGGTTGACGCAAACGTGGTTGAATTTACGCAGGAGGAGCGCGAAGCGGCACGGCTGGAGTATAAATACGGCAGTCCGACTTTTAAGGCGATGCGTTCTATGGGCGTACCCGAAGAGCAAATTTTGCAGATGATGCGGCAGATGGAAGCCGACGAGACTGAAAAGTTTGCGCAAGTCGCCGCGCGGTACAATCTCGACGTTAAGAAAACCCCAGAATACAAGTTGAAAGACTTGCTCGAAATGGAAGAAGAGATGAGCTATTGCGATAAGTGCGACGGCAAAACGTGCCACAAAAAGCACGATAAGTACGAAATTCCCGGAGTGAAACGTTTGTCGGGCGAAATTGGCATAAGCTGGGGACTGTGCTTAGTCGGAAAAATGCGCCGCGCAGATGAACGCTTGCCGGTAGAATTTCGCGGGATGACGTTTGCAGACTTCGACTTGAACTTGTATGAAGGCGAAGACGCGCAAGCCGCCGCGCAAGCCCTTGAATTGGCAAAAAAAGTTGTGACGGACGGCCAGACGAATTTGTACCTGTACGGAACATTCGGTTCGGGCAAAACGCTTTTGGCGTCGCTGATTGCTAAAACGGCAATGTGCAAAAATCGGAGTGTGGAATTCGGGACGGTAGCAAGGCTTTTGGGCGAAATGAAAGAAACGTTCGACGACCCCACACGCAAAACCGGAGACGTGCTCAATAGATTCCGTTATTGTGACGTGTTAATTCTCGACGACGTCGGTGCCGAGCAACCAACGGCCTGGAAGATTGAGCAACTGTTTGAACTGGTAAACGCCCGCTACGCAGATCATAGGCAGTTGGTGATAACGAGCAACTACACGCCCGACGAACTGCACGCGGAGTTGAAAAAAGTTAATCGCGTTAAGGCAGGGCAGTTAATGAGCCGGATAAATGCCATTTGCGAATTCGGCTACACCGGCGAAACCGATATTCGTTTCAAGCTTAAAAAAGGAGTGGTTTGAAATGAAATTTATCAAGATAACCGACAGTCGCTATATTAACCCAAATTCGGTAGATGAACTTCGCCTTGCCGAATATGACGACAAAACAGACCTTGTGTTAGTGAGATATTTGTCGAATAAAAAATATTATGTCGACCACGACGAGTTTACAATCGCACGATTCGAGAGTAAGGAATTGGCGCAGGCATATTTGGACAAGCTGGTTGCAAAGCTGGAGGAATAGGACATGATGAAAAATAAATTTCGCGGCGTGGACGTCGTGACGAAAAAATACGTTTACGGGAAATCTAGCAACCTGTTCGGCTTGCCGACAATCGAAATCGCAAATGGACATGTGCTCGTTAAAGAGGGCACGATAGCGCAAAAGGTCGGCGTAGACAAAAACGGGCGCGAAGTGTACGAAGGCGACAAAGTGAAAAATCCCGTCGACGGCACGACTTTCAAGGCGGCAATGAATCACATCAACACGATTAAAGCTTATGAACTGTGCAGGGATAAAATATGAAATGCGCAAATTGCGGGGCTGAATTCGAGCCGAATAAATATCACCCTCACCAGAAATATTGCTGTCATAAATGTAGTGCTCATGGCTATGACATGCGCCACCGCGAAATTAAAAAAGCGGATAGCTACTACTACCGCCAAAGCCACAAAGAGCAATGCCGTCAACAGGGGAGAAAATACTATCAGGAGCACCGCGAAGAAATTCTTGCCAAAAGAAAAATTTACTACATCACGGGAGCAAGTCCGAAAGGAAAGTTGACATGAAATGCGCAAATTGCGGGGCTGAATTTGAGCCGTACCGGAGCTACCAGAAATATTGTAGCCATAAATGTAAAAATGAAAGCAATTACAGACTGAACCACGAAAAAATTCTGGAGAGTGCAAAGGCGTATTACGCGGAGCATTGTGAAGAACTTCGCGCTAAGCACAAAATATATCAGATAACGGGCAAGTGGCCGAAAGGAAAGCTGACATGAAATGCGCTCAATGCGGGGCTGAATTCGAGGAAAAAAAGCACGGGCGTCGTCGGAAATATTGTAGCCGGCAATGTAAATGGCAAGATTATTACATGTGCAACCACGAGGAACTGCGCGCTAAGCAAAAAATCTACTATATAACGGGCAAGTGGCCGAAAGGAAAGCTGACATGAAATGCGCTCAATGCGGCAAAGAATTCGAGCCGGCTAAAAGGCGCCCAAACCAGAAATATTGTTCAGAGCAATGTAGAGGTAAAGCGCATTGGGCGCGGAAAAAATTACTCAACCCACACTCGCCGAAACCGAAAAAATGCGTCTATTGCGGGAAAGAATTCGAGCCGTACCGGAGCTACCAGAAATATTGTAGCCATAAATGTAAAGATGAAAGCAATTACAGACTGAACCACGAAAAAATTCTGGAGCGTGCAAAGGCGTATTACGCGGAGCATTGTGAAGAACTGCGCGCTAAGCAAAAAATCTACTATATAACGGGCAAGTGGCCGAAAGGAAAGCTGACATGAAATGCGTCTATTGCGGAAAAGAATTCGAGCCGAATAGCAACGTACAGAAATATTGCTCGGCGGAATGTCGGGAAAAAGCGTATGCCACCGTTGAAGGCAAAACTAAAATTTGCCCATGTTGTGGCACTGAATTCAAGCCCCGATACCCTATCCAAAAATACTGCTCTAGGCAATGTGGCAGAAGGGCAGGCGACGCAAGAGAATACGAAAGGCGCAAAAATGGCTATGTTCCTGAACCGGTAAAGTTGATTGTGTGGAGTCCTGCGCGGCGAAAATGTCTGAATTGCGGGGCGGAATTCGTGGAACATTTCAGCGGCGATAAATTCTGTAGCGACGATTGCTGTTGGAATTATTATCGCTACGAAATAAAGTTGGCAATATACAAAGTGCTAAAGGACAAACTATTATGCAAATAGTCTCATTACAACGGGTGCGAATGTTGAACCAAAAAATCTGCGCGTTGCATGAAAAGTTAATCGAACTTAGAGAGGCAATTCATAGTTTAAGCGCGCCACTCGACGGCATGCCGCCGCAAAAAACTCAAAACTCCGCAGTGGAAATGCTGGCGTTAAAATTGGTGGAGACGAAAAACAAACTAACCGAACTGCTCAACCTTCGCGACGATTGCGCAACTATCTTGGAAGGCAAAATCTGCCGCGCAGGCCTAACAGAGCTTGAGGAAATAGTTTTGATAAGCTATTACGTTATGTGCCTGCCAAATGCCGTGATAATGGAAAAGCACAATTTAAGCAACACGCATTATTTCCGGACGCGCTCTTGTGCTGAGAAAAAATTTCTGGAAAAATACGCGCCGAAAACTTCAAAAAATTTTTGAAAAAAAGCGCGCCACGGCTTGCATGGGACTGTCAAATGTGATAATATCTAGCATGAAAAGGAAGCATTGGTTGTAACGATTTTTGCCATCAAAAAACTCATCAAAGATACATCTCCTTTCTTTAACGGTTATTATCTCGAACCTCCTACAAATACGTGGAGTCCATAGGCGAAGAAGTCCGTGCCGGAGCGCGGGCTTTTCCGTTTGTTGGAGCTTGCAATGCGTCCGTCGACGTGCTAAGATAATGACGTGCGGAGTTTTATCGACTCCGACTTCAAAGAATCTAGGTTGATTCAGAATTTCAGCGAAAAGGGCTGTCTGCGGGGGCGGCTCTTTTCGTTTGTTGGAGCTTGCAATGCGTCCGTCGACGTGCTAAGATAATGGCGTGCGGAGTTTTATCGACTCCGACTTCAAAGAATCTAGGTTGATTCAGAATTTCAGCGAAAAGGGCTGTCTGCGGGGGCGGCTCTTTTCGTTTATTGGAGCTTGCAATGCGTCCGTCGACGTGCTAAGATAATGGCGTCCTTTTATCCGGTAAAAACGCTGTAGGAAGTGCGAAAAGTCCCGTCGCGAAAGCGGGATTTTTCGTTTATGGAGCTTGCACACGCCGCGCAGGTATGCTAAACTAAACACGCTTAGAAACGTCGAGCTAAGCACCACGCAAAATTTAACTCAACCCGCTAAATTTAACCCGTAAAGCAAGAAAGGAGCCGTCATCGCTCGGGCGGCTCTTTCCGTTTATGGAGCTTGCACACGCCGCGCAGGTATGCTAAACTAAACGTACTCCTTCAGGATTTGGTATTGAAAGTTTATCAGCGGGAAGGGTCGCCAAAAGGCGGCTCTTTTCGTTTGTGGAGTGGAAATCATGCTAAAAATAGTAATCGAAGGCGAGCCCGTTCCAGCGGCAAGACCGCGCTTTGACGGCAAGCACGCCTATCAACCAAAAAGAAATCGCGCGTATCGTCAAGAAGTGCAAATGTCGGCAACGTTAGCAATGCGCGGCCGAAAACCTCTGCAAGGCGAAATCTGCGCGGTAGTGAAGCTGTACAGAAAATGCAAACGAGCAAGCAAAGCATTCGGCGACGTCGACAACCACTTGAAGGCAATCTTCGACGGGCTAAACGGCATAGCGTTCATCGACGACAGCCAAATAGTTCGTTGCGTCGTGGAAAAATTCAAGGACGCAACAACACCGCGCGCCGAAATATTCTTGCAGACACTATGATTGACGAGTTAATTGTCGAGTTTGCAATCTCAAAACCTGTCCGCAAACAAATGAACAAGTTCGCTGATTCTTCGTTCTAGCAGTGAAGACCTTCCCGCAAATGGCGCAAGTTCGCTGTTTTAATTTTTCGCGGCATTCAGCCGAGCAGTAGTTTTTCCGACAATTTTTGGTAGCGACGAAAGATTTACCACAACAAGCGCAGGTGCGAATCTCTTGATTAGATTTAAGCCCTTTACGTTGAGTTAGAGCACGAAAAGTATCAGCGCACTCACGCGAGCACAATTTCTTTGCTTCAGTTATCTTATGGCGAAACGGCTTACCGCACCAAATGCAGATTGAAGTTACACGTTCGACCTTTTCACCGCGTTGATTGAGACCGTTGAACTTCGCGCCACATTCCGGCGAGCAAGTTTTCTGCCAAGAGTGAATGCCTTTGAACTTTTTGCCGCAGATTGGACAAATCTTTTCGGGGATTGGCGGCGCACAAACTTTATCGTGACACTCTTTAGAACAAGTCCGATGTTGATTGCGCAATTTTTTTGGCGTTAACAGAAAAGGTTTTCCGCAGACGACGCAAGTACGATAGCGCGGCGGCTTAAATGGCTTAACCTTCTTAGGTTTAGGTGCCAAAACTTCAACTCTCACGTTAATCACTCCTTGCAAAATTCTTGCGGGGCTGTTATCATATAAAAAACTTTACGAAAAGCCCTGTGCGTCTGATGTCTTAGCAACGTCAGTTTAGCACAAGGCTTTTCGCTTTGCAACAGGTTCTGCGCTAATAGCTAAAAGTACAGGCGCGCTAGGAGTGCTTTTACTTTGTAGATTTTGAAAAAAAAATCGCCTAAATCTTGTTAATCGGAAGTGCAGGGATAAATAAAAATGGGAAAAACCAACGAAGTAAGCGACGAAATTAAATTGATGAGTGTGACGCAGAAATCTTTGGCGCGGGCATTGGAGCTGACGCCGGCGAGAATTAATCAGCTCATCGACGAGGAAATAATCGTTCGTGACGAGACGAGCCGCGCAGGTCGGGTTATGCTCTTCGATAGCTTAAGAAATTTTTTTCTAAGTAAAAAGGCAACTGATGACGGCGTTAACTTTTGGAAGGAACGAAGTCTGCACGAACGGGCAAAACGCGAGCTTGCAGAACTGAAACTCCAAGAGCGGCAGGGCGAACTTTACGAAGCCGAAACGGTAGAGCGCGTCTTGGCTGAACTGCTAACCGACTTTAGAAATAAATTGCTCGGCATTGGTCATAAACTTTCACCCCAGCTAGAAAATTTGCCAGCCGCTAAGATTTGCGATATAATCGACGGCGAGATAATCGCAAATATGAAGGAGTTGGCAGAAGGTGTCAATAAAGCGAAATATGGCGAGGCGCAAGAAGAAGGCGGCGGACGTGAAAATTCCGACGTACCCGATGCTTAAGTACAAAGAGGCAATCGACAACGGCACGAAACTTGAATTAACCTACGCTGAAGAAATGGAGTTGCGTCGGTCGTTGCGCGAATTGCAAGAAGGCGAGCCGAGTTCAAACCCCGGCTTGCAGATGGTAAACGAAAGCACGATTTGCATTATCCGCACAATCTTAGCTAAATGGGAAGAGGATAAAACTCATGACTAGACAACAAAAACAACGGGCATTTCGGCGGGCGTGGGGGCGTTGCTATTGCGACTTAAAACACGTAGAAGAATCCATACCAAAAGAAACCGATGAATTCCGATTGGAACTGCTCAAAAAACGCGAAAAAATTTTGCACGATGACATAAAAGTTTTCGAGGGAATGATTTCCGACTATGAAGACGCCGAGGGAACTTGAAAATTTTCTGCGCTCTCAAATGGAGCCGCCGCCGAATCTAACAGTTAGCTCTTGGGCTGATACTTTTTGCCAACTGCCCAGCGACAGCGCGGAACCTGGACGCTATAAAACTTCGAGAGTTCCCTATATGCGCGAAGTGATGGACGCTTTCACTCAAGGCGAAGTGCACAAAATCGTAGTAAAATCTAGCTCACAAATTGGCAAGAGTGCTGTATTGCTCAATATCGTTGGCTACACGGCGCACCTAGACCCCGGCAACGTGATGATAATCCAACCGACGCTGGAAACCGCAATGGATTTTCCAAGAGCCGCCTGAGTAAACTGATTCGAGATACGAAAGTTTTGACGCCGCTGTTTTACGAAAAACTCAAGACACGCGACGCCAATCAAACTATCCTATCGAAAGTTTTCAAGGGCGGCAGAATAATTTTAGTCGGAGCCAACTCACCAGCAGGTTTGGCGAGCCGTCCGATTAGAATTTTATTGTGCGATGAGGTTGACCGCTATCCACTCTCTGCAGAAGGGGGGGAAGGCGATCCTGTTGCGCTAGCAATCGTGCGTTGCTCCACTTATTGGAATTATAAAGTTGCGATGTTTTCAACCCCGACGATTAAAGGCTCCAGCAGAATTGACGCCGCCTATGAGGAAGGAACTCAAGAGGTTTGGAGCCATTGTTGTCCGAATTGTGGTAGCTGGGAAGTTTTGGACTTTAGGCAGATGATAACCGACCACAAAGTTAAGACCAACAGCGCAGGCAATAAAATCGTCGTCGTCAATTCCGTTAAGTGGCGGTGTCCGCAATGTGGCATAGCCTTCACGGAAAAGCAAATGAGGCAAGCCACGCAGGAATATATCGTGACTAATCCGGATGCGCTGAAAAACGGCGTGCGAAGTTTTTTTATTAACGGATTTTCGTCGCCGTGGCTAAAGTGGAATGACATAATGCGCGAATTTTTAGAGGCTCAAGGCTCACCTACGCGCGAGGCTGTCGTCTATAACACGCGATTTGGTTTAAGTTACGAAATGCCTTCCGAAGTTGACGAAAAAAATTTGACTGAAAATCTCGAAGAATACGGCGCCCAAATTCCTGACGGCGTGTTACTTTTGACCGCAGGCGTCGATATTCAGAAAAATAGATTAGAGCTAGGAATTTACGGGTTTAACGCTAATGAGTGTTGGGCGATTGCCAGCGACGTAATTAGAGGACAACCCGATAATCCTGCGACGTGGCAAGCTCTCGACGACGCTTTGGCGCGAACTTTTTACTTCGCTGACGGAACGTCAATTAAAATTGCCAGAACTTTTGTCGATAGTGGCTACTCAACGAGCAATGTTTATTCTTACTGCAAGCGTCGCGCTCATCGCGGCGTTTTTGCTATCAAAGGCGCAAGTATTTTCGGCGCACCGCTTCTGAACAAAACGACGCGGCTTAAAGACGTTGGCATTTTTTTAACGTCGCTGAATGTATCGGAAGGCAAATCGACGATTTACAGCATGTTAACGGCTGGCAAAATTCATTTCGGGCAAGACATTGAAAGTTTGCGCCGAAATTTTGATGAGGTGTTTTTTAGGCAATTAACAGCTGAACACCGAGTTAGAAAACCTAGCGGGCGCGAAGTTTGGGAAAAAATCTCGAAAGACCGCCGCAATGAGGCATTGGATATTTTGGTTTATTCCTTAGCCGCAATGAAAAGTTGCATCGGACGCGACGAAAAAACTTTCTGGGAAAATCAGGCACAAACTTTGCGTGGCGAATCAAAAGTTGTACAAAAAAAATCCTCGCAAATAAAATCGCGGAGGTTGGATTTATGGCAATAATGACAGAGGAACAAATCCGGCGACGATTGGATTTATATTTAGAAGCTGAAGAGAAAGTTTTGAGCGGACAATCTTATCGCATTGGCGACCGCGAGTTGAAACGTGCTGACCTGTCGAAAATTCGCGAAGCTATCAGCGAGCTAACTGCTGAGGTTGAGACGGCTAAACAAAATGGCGCGGGTTGCGTTAAACGTGTGATTTTTTAGCACTGTTGACGATATTCTGAACGGTTGTCCGGTCACGATTATATCTTTTAGCAAGCGCACATGCGCCGAATTCACGGGAGCCTTTAACGTATTATTTTCAAGGAGAAATTTCATGTCCGGCTATTCAGAAGGCAGCGCAAGCCACACACGAGCGGCATTAAAGTCTTGGTTTCCGCGTCATCTTAGCGCGAAATCCGACATCGAGTGGAATTTAAAATGTCTACGTGAGAGAGCGCACGACCTCGCGATAAACAGTAGTCTCGGAGCGGCGGTTATAGAAACGATGACTAGCGGCGTAATTGGAAGTGGCTTGCGTGTCTTTCCAAAAGTTAAAGCGGAAATTTTAGGTATTGACGCCGCGCAGGCGAGGAAACTCAATCAGCAAATAAAGCTTGAATTCGAGCTTTGGGCGTCGGACCCGCTAAGCTGCGACTTCCTAAAAAAAAATAATTTTTGGGAGCTTCAGCAAATCGCATTCCGTTCGTCGTTGATTGACGGTGATAACTTCGTCTTATTTAAAAGGAGAATGGCGACGACGTTTAATCCGTACAGCTTGCGACTGCAGTTAGTCGATGCTTTAAGAGTATCCAATCCACAGGCGGCAGGAACAGTTGAGACGATTTATAAAAATCATCGCGTAATAAACGGAATAGAGCTAGACAACGACGGCGCATTAACGGCGGTGTGGATAGCAAACAGGCTTTGGAACGAACCGAGCATTTCAGCCGAGCCATTAAAGTGGCAACGAGTGAAATTTTTCGGGCGAGATACCGGCTATAAAAATGTGCTGCAGATTTGTAAAGATATGCGCGCGGATCAATGTCGAGGTGTTCCGCTACTTGCACCGGTGATTGAAAGTCTTAAGCAACTTAGCCGCTTCAATGAAGCCGAGCTTGGAGCCGCAATCGTGCGAAGTTTTTTCAGCATTTTCTTTACGCAAAAAGAGCGCGACCTCACTTTTAATGACATTGTCGGAGCGCAACAGCAAGAGGAGCCGGAAATCGACGCATCGGAATTTAAACTCGACAGTCCATCAGTCACGAGCTTGCCAGCAGGCGTGGACGTCAAATTTTTATCCAATAATCAAGCTCAATCAGAATTCGCTGAATTCACTGCGGCTTTCATAAAACAAATTGCCGCCGCCGTAAATATTCCGTTTGAAGTGTTGCTAAAAAGTTTTAATTCTTCGTACAGCGCAAGTCGTGCAAGTTTATTACAAGCCGAAAATGAATTCCGACAACGCCGCGAGGCATTTGTAACTGACTATTGCCAGCCGATTTACGAGCAATTTTTAATGGAGGCAATCGCGATTGGCAGGATTGACGCGCCCGGTTTCTTCGATGATCCAGTCAAGCGGCAAGCATATCTCAACGCAATGTGGATAAACGAGCGGGCAAATGTTCTCGACCCATTAAAAGAGGCCAATGCGCAAGTACTAAGGCTGCAAAATAATTTGTCAACGTACGAGCGCGAATTGGCGGCAACCGGTCAAGACTTTGACGACGTGGCACAACAGTTAAAAACGGAGCGTGAACTTTTAAGCTAGAGCTTTAATATCGGCAACGACATCGACGAACCGCGCCTTGTAAAATTCGCCACGCCAACGCAACGGAGCGTATTTTTCATGCAACGCCTTTTCCAATTTAGCGGCGTCGTCGCGGAGCATGAACGAAGAAGAATACAGCTTGAACGTATCAAGCCCCTTTTCGTATTTAAGTTGCTTAATGCGTTCGGTTAAGTTTTGCGTCATGCCGATTTTTACGGTGCCGTTCGACATTAAAAGGACGTAGACGACGGCAAGTTCCGCGCTCGTTAGTAGCGTAAATTGTTTTTTCAGCAATTCAATTTCCTCCTTAACATCAAGAGCCGAAGAAGTATTAACGACCGGCGCGGGATTCAAAAATTTATTTTTCCACGCGGGTTCCGGCGGCGGCTCTTCTTGGGTGGCGGGTGTAGCGGGCGCGGCAGGTGTGTGCGAGAAATAAAAATCAACCAACTTTTGCATGACTTCCCACGCTTGCGGCGTATCAATCATCTTGCAATGGAGAGCCGCGCCTTTTTCAGTCCACAGGTAGAGCAGGCTGGCGGATTTGCCGATGAGTTCCACGTGTGACATTCCCACGCGGCGTTTAAGTTGGCGGAGAGCTTCCCCCTGTACCTTGAAGTAGTGTTCCCCTTCGGTGAATTGCTTTTTGGCGTAGCGGAAATTATCACGAATGCGGTCTTGTGCACAGCCGTAAATTTCGACGAGCTGGGCGGTAGTCATCACCCGCTGATTGGCGAACTCCACCGGCACCAAATCTTTGATAACGTTATTTTCCATTTGGATTACCTAACCTTTCTTTACCCACGCTTGACACTTCCCTAACTTCCTGCTAAAATGCAAAATGAAACTTGGGACGCGCCTGCGTCGGGTTTTCAAAAATTCTTAGCAGTAATGTAACAGACGCCGGCGAGATTGTCAAGCAGATAATTTTGCTAGCGTCTACGAAAAGTTTCATTTTTTTTTACGGAGAATTACATTGAAAAATCTTATTCGTGAGGGAATAGTTAGCTCAGTGAATCCGGAAAATGCGACTGCGCGGGTTGTCTTCCACGACAGGGACGATTTAGTCAGCGCGGAATTGGCAATCTTGCAACCGGCTAGCGCGAAAAATCAGTTTTATAGTTTGGTTGATGTCGGTGATTCGGTTGTCTGCTTGATGACGCCGAACAGCGACGACGGCACCGGATTTATTATCGGCTCTCGTTACGACGATAAAAATTCGCCGCCCGCGCAGGTTCAAGATATTAGCTGCATAAAATTCGGCGACGGAACAAAAATTTCATATAACCGACAAACGCATTTACTTGAGATAAATTGCGTCGGCAACATAAAAATTAGTGGAAGGAAAATAGAACTAAATTGAACGCAACACGGCTAGGAGATAATTGTTCAGGGCATGACGCTTGCTCGCCACGTCCGCTAATTTCAGCCAGCGAAAATGTTTTCGTCAACGGATTGGGCGCGGGGCGCGTCGGTGACCAATACGCCAGCCACAGCTGCACAGAGCACCCGTCGCACAACGACCATATCGCGGCAGGTTCGTCGACGGTTTTTATTAACGGGAAAAATGCCGGCAGGATTGGCGACGCGGTATCAATCGGCGGCACTGTGGCGCAAGGTTCAGATAATGTTTTCATAGGTGGCTAAAATGGATTTTGGCGAAATTTTAGGCGAAGTCTTAGACGTCCTGCGCGGGGAGCTAGGAAGTTTTGGCGAGCTAGTCTTTCAAGTCAGTTCACAAACGTTGCTAGATGTAGTTTTCGGTAAACAAACCGCCGCTAAGCTCGGTAACTACGGAATTAATGGGCAGAATTTCGGCGAATGGATTGGCACGCCAAAAATCTTGACTTTTAAAAATTTTGAGCGACGAACGAAAGCACGCTTGGCAACCCACGAACTAATTAATCAGCCGGCGATGATTGAGCATATCGGCACCGACGTCGAAAAAATTACAATGGATATCTTGCTGATGACGGCTCTGGGTGTAGACGTAGCGGCGGAAACAGAAAAAATCCACGACTATCTGACAGATGGTTACGTGGATTTTTTGATTATCGGCTCGGAAATTGTCGGTGATTGCCAGTGGGTTATTTCTAACTTGCGCGAGAAAAAAACTATCGTCGACGGCTACGGACGCACGACGGTTGCTGAACTTGCCGTTGAATTTACCAGTTATGCCGAGCCTGTGGAATAATCAGCAACGAATTTTTCGGCGGCGGCTTTATCGCCATATTTAATAATTTTGGCAAACCGCAGGATTAAATCCCACTCGTCGGGCAGGGCGCGTAGTGTACAACGTTTGCGCAATTCCTCTGGCGGTTTTGGCGGGCGACCGGAACCGGTGCGCTTACCTCCTCTTGGCATCGAAAATCACCTGCCAAACAAGATAACTCGCACCGAATAAGACTGCCAAAAGAGCCGGTGCGGAAAAGTCCGTTAGATACAAACTCGCCGCGCTCAACGGGATAAATCCTGCCAGAAATTTTTTGTCGGCATTCTTGATAAAATTTTTCATAATTGCTAGAATGGATTTGGCAATCAAGGGGCGCAATGCCCCCTGATTAGAACCGTAAAATTCACTGCTCACCGAACCCTTTTGCGTTGAGGCCGCATGGGGTTTTTTCGGTTTCTGAACCACTTAAGGAATCGCTCGGCAATTTGCCACAGCGTCCAAGCGGTATTGAGCAGTGTAGCCCAGTCGCCAAAATCCATTGCTATCACCTGCCTTTCTTGTACTGAATTATACTGCAACGCAAGTCATTAATCAAAAGGATTTTTTTTTATGGAATATACATTGAACTTGGACGCGAAGGAAATTAAGATAGTGCCGGCGTCGACGACAGAGGAAATCTTGCAAAACGTTCGCACGATAATTTTAACACAGCTAGGAACGGTGCCGATGTACCGCGAATTCGGAACCGACAACGACTTAATCGATACGCCGCTCAATGTTGCGCAAAATAAATTCCTAGCCAATATCGCTAAGGCTATTTTACGTTTCGAGCCACGGGCTAAATTAAAGCGAATTCGCTGGCTGAAATCAGACGCCGCCGACGGCGAACTTAAACCGCTCATCACGGTAGAAATCAAGGAGTGATTTTTATGATTGAGGTTGATTTATTTGGTATGAAATATCCGATAACCGACGAAGAAGAATTGCGAGCACAAATCGAAAAAATTTTAGCCGACGACTTCGACGACGCAGATTATGGCGATTATGCCGTCGTGCGTGAACCTTTAATGGAGCGTGATTAAAATGGACAGAAAAGCTGACGAGGCGCGTAAATTTTTGGAAGAAGATTTTCAGCGGCGCAACAGGGACGCGCAAAAAATTACGTTTAAAATGTTTTATGTAGACGATGAACCAGTTGGGAGTGAGAAAATTGAATATAAATCTTTACGGGACGATAAACGAGTACACGGCAGAGGAATTCAGTAATAATCTGCGCGGCAACGTTGGCGAAGTGACAGTACACATCAATTCTAATGGCGGCAATGTTTTCAGCGCGTTAACGATAAATTCGCTGTTGCAAAAGTGTAATGCCACGGCAGTGATTGAGGGACTTTGCGCATCTGCCGCGACGATTGTGGCTTTGGGCGCGAAGAAAATCTGCATGGCGAAAAACGCGTTGTTTATGATTCACGCGCCTTCAACTTTGCTTGTGGATTATGTTAACGCAAAAGCATTAGAGCAAATGAAAACGACGCTAGATAAAATCGAGGCGTCGATTACTGCGATATATCAACAGCGCGTGCCGACTTTCCAAATGCCGGAAAATGAATTGTGGCTAAACGGCACCGAGGCAAAAGCTATGGGTTTCGTCGACGAAGTTTTAGGCGAGGCTCAAGACGTCTACCTCGACGCTGAACAGAAAATTATCGGCTACAACGGCAAATATTTCAACATGTCGACTTGCAAAGTATTTCCGAATAATATTGCGCCAAAAGCTCCAGCTCCCGCGCAGATTTGGATGAATAAAATCATAATGGACCAGATGACTTCTGGTGCGGAAAATGTCAGCGGCTCGGCAAATGTTGACGAAAAGCAATTAAAAGTTAATGCGCTGATGAACGCGATTGGGAGGCTTTCAAAATGAAAAACGAAAATTTGATGGCGGCGGCGGCAGAAATGACGGCGAAAAAATTAGGCAAGAAGCCCGAAGAAGTCGCCCGCTTGGTCGCAAAATACATGAAAGAACACCCGAAATCTTTTGCGCTTTTGTCGGCGGTAGCGATAAAAGTAGCGGCGCAACAATTAGGAAAGTCGCCCGAAGAAATTTTCCACCAAGTCGACGAATACATTAGAAAATCGGGAGGCGAATAAGTCATGAAAAATCAAGTGACGTTCACGCGGCGGGAGGCTAAAAGCGGTCAATGGCGCATGAGTGCCGAAGGAAGGTGCGACGCTGAAACTGCGTTTTTGGTGGCGGCGGCGGCAATAAAATTAGCGGCGGAAAAGTTTGAAATGTCGCCTAAAGCAATCGCCCGCAATGTCGTCGAATACATAGCCAGCGATTCGACATTTTTCTGCAGAAAGTGAGGCGAATAAGTCATGAAATATTTTGAGAAAGTTGATGGCGTTGTCTACGACGAACTGATTGGCGGAATGTACGAGCCGATTGAGATTGGCAACGTCAGCTTAAGCGGCGGCGCGAGTGTAAAGCGCGGTGAATTAATCTGCGCGGACAGTTTAGGAGCTTGGAATCAAGTCTCGGTTGCGGCGGACGCTTCCAAACCCCTTGCGATTGCGACGGCGGATTTTACAGCGGACAGTATTCAAGCTGTGACACCCGCCTATTTTAGTGGCGTCTTTAATCGCGAAAAAATTATTTGCGGCGCAGAGAGCGCAAGTTTGGACGTCGCAACTTTTGAACCGGAAATGCGTAAACAAAATTTGCGCTTGACTTCGCTTAAAAATTATTGAGGTGGTGAGAATTATGAATCCATTCCTTGTAACCGACACTATAGAATTACTGCCTGCGCTGGAGCAACTTCCTCTGCAGGCTAATTTTTTGACGAAAACTTTTTTCCCGAATGTACAACAATTTACCAGCGATATTTTAGCGATTGAGTATTTAAAAAATAATCGGCGATTGGCTCCGTACGTAACGAAAAATTCGCGCGGAATAAATA
Organism: Selenomonadaceae bacterium; assembly: GCA_017428215.1. Lineage (GTDB taxonomy): Bacteria > Bacillota > Negativicutes > Selenomonadales > Selenomonadaceae > Quinella. Next base: position 3,791 of record JAFRRH010000004.1, on the reverse strand, counting down.
TGGCTCGCGAACGTAGCAAAGTGAAATTTTATCAGGCGCCGATAGTTGGAGCCAAAAGAGTTATCGGCATTGATGATATTAGTCGTCGCGGATTTGGTGAAACGCCAATATTCAGCACCAAGACGCCAGAGGAACGCGCTGCCGAATTACAAGCTAGAGATTTGCGCGATTTGATGTTGATGATTCAAGCCCGCCGTGAACAAATGTGCTCGGAACTTTTGCAGACGAATCAAATTCACGTTAAGTCATACGCGGACGACGGGAAATTGGCGGCAACAGCTCTAGTTGAGTTTGACGGATTCGGCGTGATTGAGCCAACGGTTGAGTGGTCAGATTCGGAGGCAACTATCCTCGACGATATTCGTGCGGTGTGCGATAGAATTGCGGCGGAAAGTAATATGTTGCCAACGGTTATGGTTTGCGGCTCAAATGTGGAGCAATATTTACTGCGCAATGTTCAACTGCAAAATATTTTCCTCGTGCCCGACCGCGCAACTTTGAACATGCTGGCTTTCCAACCGCGCTATACCAGCCCGCAAAGTCGCTTTATCGGCGTGCTTTCGACATTCGGCTTGGAAATTTATTCTTACAACGCAACCTACATTGACGACGAGACCGGCGAAGTTAAAAACTTTATTGACCCGAACACGGTGATAATCGGCGTTGCCGGGCGCGGCAAAATGGCTTATGGGCGCGTGGATTATTTGGATATGGGCGGCTCGTGGCAGTCGATAGCGGCTCCGGCAGTTCCCTGTTACACGTACAACGTCGAATCTCAGACGACAAGCCTTGCAATCTATAGTCGATTTTTGCCGGTTCCGGAAATTATCAGCGACTTTATCTGCTTAAAAGTCGCCAGCTAAGGAGGAACTTTTCATGTTAGCAACAGCACAGCAAAACGTAATTTATCGCGGGAAAATCTTTCTCGCCGGTGAAAAACTTGAGATTGATTCTGCAGATAAAAACTTGAAATTTTTTAAAGGGCAAAAAGCCCCGCCCATCACAACGCCTGAAGTCGAAGAGAAATTGCCGCCGCTCGGTAAACAAAAATGAGTTTCAAGGACGCCATTTACGCTGACTTGGATATTTTCGTCGAGACTGACGAATTCGCGGAGCTTATAGAAATTGACGGCGTTCAGTTGCCCGCGCAGGTTTTAAAGCACACGGAAGAAAAATCTCAACGCTTGCAGGAACAGTTCGACGGACTGCACGGCGATTTCGTGACGATTTATTTTAAGTCGGAGCCGTTCATCACAGAGCGCGGAAAATTACCACAAAAAGGCGATTGGATTTTGATTGATAATCGTCGCTATGACGTGGTGTTTTCGCAGGAAGAATTAGGCATAATAAAAGTCGTGGCTTCAGCTTACAGACAGCCAACGCCGCGACTTGGAGATTTAAGGAGGATTTAAAATGCTTGGACAAATCAATTTGGAAAATTTCGTAGGACTTATGAGCATGCCGCAAAAGCCGCAAAGTGCATGGGACGCGGTCTTTAGCGAACTGGTTGGCGCGACGTATAAGCCGCTGATTTATGTCGGCGACCAATTAGTCCACGGTGTAAACTATTTTTACATTGCCGAGCAGACGCTCATAACCAATCCGCCGGTGCGTCGCCTGGTTAAGCTCGCCATTAACGAATTTGATGGCTACTATAAACTCGTCGGCGTGCAAGAAATCTAATGGAAATCCGGATAACGCAAAATGGTTTGGATTCGGCGGCGTCGGTGTTGCCGGATTCAAACCTGCGCGGTAAAATAACGTCAGCAATTCGTTCGACGATAGCCGACGGTAAAAAAGAGGGCAAAAGTTTAGTTGAGGCTCGCTACACCGCGCGAAGTATGCTGAGTTTAGGCAAGGTAAAAAGTCGCACGTCGGGCTTGAGTGGCAGATTGACAATTTCAGGCGGCAGAAACTTGATAAAGCGATTTAAGTTAACGCCGTCGACGCGCCCGCCACATAATCCGCCAGGAGGTCTTCACGTACAAGTTGTTAAAGGTCAAGGCGGTTTTCTGCGTCATGCCTTCGTTAATCGTAAGGGCGTCGTCTTGGAACGCGAGGGCAAAAAACGCCTGCCGATAAAACATTTAAGCACAGTTTCATTGCCGGGCGCATTTGAACGAATTGGCGACAAATTAGAAAGCAAAATGGCAAAACGTTTAACTGCACGTCTGGAGGCACTGTTATGAATATTTTTGCGGCGCGATTGCGTCAAGCACGAAAAGCGGCAGGACTGACACAAGCTCAATTAGCCGAAAAAACTGGCATAACGCAAAGCGGCTATACACGTTACGAAAGAGGAATTAACGACCCGTCCATTTCGACGTTAAAAAAGTTGTCGGAAATATTGAATGTGTCGTTAGACTGGTTAATTGGCACGCGCTATTGTGGCGAGCCGCGCGAAGATTTAGAGGAATTGCGCCGCGCAGAGATAGCCGAATTGCAAAAAGACATAGACAAATTGCAAGCCCGATTGGAGGCTCTGAAATGACAAAAGTACCCCGCGCAGATTTGGCAAGAATACGCGCGATAGTAAAGGAAATTCATACCGTGAACGTTGAGGCTTATGCGGAGGCCGTCAAAGAGAAATTTAAATACGACAAGCGCAGCAGAGAATATGGCTTGGCAGTGCTAAATGAAAAGTATGCACGCGAAAAAATGGAAAAATCGGCGCGGGCGTCGGGTGATTTGCTCTGTGCCGAAAAAAGTTTAGACGATCTAGGAGTGTTGAAATAATGTTTACCTTCGACGAAACGAGAAAATTAATTGATATGGCGTTGGAAAAACCCGAATTCGTGAAAGACGCTATGGAATATGTCAAAGATTTTATCGACGAATTCGAGGAAGTTTACGACGACAATAAGCCAAAAGGTTTGAAAAACGAAGAGCAACGCGAATTTTATAAAAAATTAATCAGCGCATATTTGAGGGAGAAAAACTTTGACATCGGCTGATTTAGTTAAGACGGTCGCGGCGGAAATAAGAACGGCATTAGCAGACGTAAAACTTCGCACGGAATACGCCAAAAAGCCGACGGAAGAAAATTTCGTTAGCGTCAACGTCTTCGAGCAATATTTGCCGCAAGATTTATTCGAGACGACAAGTTACTATCCGCTGGTGATTGTGGAGTGGCTCGACACTAAAGACGATTTGGACGAGGAAAAATCAATCGCGACAATCGGCTTGACAATGGGCACCTACGCCAAAGAAGCCGACGGTTTTTTAGACGCTTTGCATTTGGCTGAAGTTATCCGGCAAAGACTATTGACGCACCGAATATTGGCGAAAAAATTCCGTCTCGTCGATGAGGTGAATTGGACGACGCCAGAGGCGCAGCCGATACCTTTCTACATAATCCTAGCCGAACTGAAATATAATATTCAACAGCCCGTTCAAGAGTTCGTAAATATTTATTGAAATTTGCAGGAAATCAAAGCCCTTGCGCGAAGTTTACAAACGAAAAAGCCGCTCACCGGCAAAAGTCAACGGCTTTTTCAAGACCACACGTCCAGAGGGAATCATAGCAAAACTTCTGGGCGTTTGCAAGGGGGAATTTGCTATGACTGTTGACACTCCCCACGGCTAAAGCCGGAGGGATTCCTAATTCAACGACCGTTGCGCCGAGATTGCGTCTTACATGGTCTCCAAAGGCGTAACTTCCCGTGTGTCCCACGGTAGGTGTGTACTTGTGACCTATCACTTCTGCGGCTCCTACCGGGCAAGGTCTTTAAATTGCCAGGAGGACGGTACACGCGCCCTGTTTCTTGCTAAACAGCCTACCGCTGAGCACT
>JAFRRH010000014.1 GCA_017428215.1 Selenomonadaceae bacterium | reverse complement strand
ATCCCTTATTCCCAACGTCCACATTTGCCGTATTAGATTTCTGTGCGCCAGCAAGATGTTTTCTTTGCTAGGACAAGCGGCATTAAGTTCGTAAAATACTCGCCGTTTTTTGCCCGCTCGTACAGGTCGTTGTAGATATTTATCTGGCAGTTGAGGAAGAACTTCGCAAGACTGGTGATTTTGGCAAAATTGAGCATCGCTATCTGCTTGGGCTTATCGACGCTACCTTCACTACTGCCCGCGCCGAGTATCACGCCCATATTATTAAGGAAAAAGCCAACTTGCGCAAACTTCTCGAACTTAGCGACATACTCCAAGACGAAGCTTCTCGTCAAGAAAAATCTTTCGCTGAAATTCTCGCCTATACTGAAAATCATCTTTCCAGCTGGAGCCGTTCCTCTCTGCCTTCTAAATCTTCGCAACTCGCCAATTATTTTGTCAGCCACCTCAAGGCTGACATCAATGCTCTTAAAAATTACGCCAAGCGGCTTACGGGTTCAAAAATCTCGCCCAGCACCAATTCTTCAGTCCTGGGCTTTATGTCATCGACGCAACCCCTGCTGCCGGCAAAACGACTTTCTGCTGGCAACTACTCGAAGAACTTGCCGAACAAGGCGAATCTTGCATTTACTGTTCTTATGAGATGAGTGATATTGAACTATTCACCAAGACTGCCGCTCGCAACTTTTCCTTTGCGATAAGCAAACTACTCTAATTGTCGCTGATATTCGGCGCGACTCTTGGTCGGCTCAGCTTGACAACGTTATTAGTGAAGTCGCTAACTCTAAGACCAATTTGCAAGTCTTGGAATTGCAGGACGAATCTATTGATGAACTACTTATTCGGCTCAAACCTCTTTACTTCGATAAACAAAAGGCTCCTGTCATTTGCCTTGACTATCTTCAAATGTTTTCCTTAATACTCCGACTGGCGCGAAAGCGTCAGAAGCTCGGTGACGTCGGCAGAGAACAACCCTAACAAGTAGTGTTGAGGAAAGCTGACTGGAGGCAGTTGGTGCTACCTATATGCCGGAGGTCTATAAATTAGCTATGGTTAGAATGTCTCAAAGAAGACTGACGAATTCGCAAATGTACGAGTCTAGACGTAGACATTGTAGAAATGCAATGGTCGAGAAATCGGCGCAAGTGTGGTTTAGTAAGAATAGCAATTATGAAAAATCCTAATGTGTTACAGGCACATTCCAGCTTGCAGGCTCAAAGCGAAAATCTAAAGATATATGCAAAGATAAGGCTATCGGAACAAGGAAAGACGCAGAGTTGTCAAAGACAATGTGCAGACGAAGAAAATAAGCTACTTAATTCGCGCTGAAAAGCGAAGCTTGAACCAATGAAGGCTCTGTAATGGGAAACGAATCACACAAGTTCTTTTCCAAGAGAATTGAAATAAGCCGCTCGCGCACCATTGACGGAACTTGTGGTAAATGCTGTTCCAATTTCCGTAACGGGCGGGTAAATCTCGCCAACGTGCTCCCGTGCGCAGTATCCACAAAATCCCTTTAAAAACCATGCGGGGGATTAAGCGGAGGGCGTCCCACTTTCTTCGGCTCCTTGAACAAACATTTTATTCGATCCCATTGAGCTGCTGTTGATTCTTTGTGATAAAATGAGTTAGGCATAAGCTTTTCCCTACTTTCAAACTCATTTTATCAGAGAATCGCTTATGTTTTTCTTTTTACTTGAGTTTACCAACAACCCCTAGTTCTATCCCCTTCCAAAATATGGCTTAATGGAGATTATAACCACAGCTCTTTGCTTAACTGTTAATAAGTCAGATACCGCTTGACGGTTTATCTCGCACGAGGATTCAGTGCAGAGAGTTTTGTGGATTAAGCAACATCAAATCTTCTTTGAAAGGTTTTGATTTTTGATGATTCTGGTTGGCATTGATGTCGCCAAGGACAAGCACGACTGCTTTATCCAAACCGCCGACGGCAAAGTTCTTTACAAATCATTTACTTTCGCTAACACTTGTGAGGGCTTCGAGGAGCTTTATGCTAAAATTCTCTCTTGCAATGACAACATTGTAAGAGTCGGACTCGAAGCCACATGGCATTATTATTACAACCTTCTTGGTTTTTTGTTGAGCAAAGAACTTGCGACTTTCCTTTTCAATCCTCTGCAAACCAATCAATTTCATAAAAGTCTTTCCCTGCGCAAAACCAAGACCGACAACCAAAACTATCGCCCTTATGCTTGCCACTGAATCCGCTAACAACACCTATTCTTTTCAAGCCTATCAAAACGAAGAATTAAAGTCGCTCACTCGTTACCGTTTCGATAAAGTCAATCAACGTTCTAAACTCAATCAATCTCTTTCAAGGCTCATCACACTTCTTTTTCCCGAACTCGAATCGGCTGTCTCTACTGTCCATTCCAATTCCATTTATGCCATGTTGCTAAAATATCCGAGCTCAAAAGATGTTGCCAAATCTCAGCTCCATTCTCTGATAAATCTTTTGGAAAGCTCCTCTCGCACAAGATTCGACTAAGGTTGATACTCTTCAATCCAACTTTATTGACTTGCTCTATTTTTCATTTTGCAACATGGAGACGAGCACCTGCTATGTTTCTAATGTTATAGTTGCCACAGCTATTGGGACTTACACCCCACTTTTGACATCTGAAACGTTACTTGTGGGTTTGCCGCTAAGTACGTCGCCGACGGGTGATTTTTTATCTGTAGGTGACTTTGAGTACGTTGGTAACACTTCGGGACAAAAACTTCTGCAGACTATCAATACAAGCGATATCATTACAAAATGTTCACGTTGACCCAGGTTATGGCAACTAATGGACTTGTATTCAAATACACAGTTGAACCACGTCGAAAAATAACACCTGCAACCCTTACAGCGGCGTAGCTTTTACCACCACGAGTGGTGAGGCTTCCTCCTTCCCTAATATTGATTTCACTTTTGAGCCGACTGCAGGGCAATTTTATAAAAAAGTTTGGTCTATCAAATTTTCTTTTTACACTGACGGCGGCGGTTTTTACGCTGGATTTACTCATGCGACTAACGCTTTATCCAACCCTGACGTGGGATTAGAATTCAGCAGTAGTAAAGTCAATGCCAGACGTTATATTGACGGAGCTGTTAAAGAAGACCAAATTGCTGAAAACTCTATCGGTTTCCATAACGTTTCTATCACTTATGCCGTAACTGCCGATAACACAGGCAATTACATTTCAACAAGCGCAATAATATTTGACGACATTACCGATTTTCAAACTTACACTTCTGAGACAGTTCCCGACATTCCACAATATGCGGGGTTTTCTTTTGCTATAAGTGCATGGAATCACGTTTATATTTCCAATGTTCTTGTCGGGCAAGTGTTTTACTCTGGAAACGGTACAGGCTCTATTCCGAGTGATAACGGTATTCCTGCTGATACTCCAATTTACCGATTGTCGTTAGGCACTCCCATAACCGATTTTACTGCAGGCGATAAGGGCGAATATATTGGCACTGCGAACGTCTTGCAAGCCGTCAATGCAAGTAGCTTGATTACAACGCATGGCAATCGCCCTATTAATCATATCTTTGCTTACGGCGATCTAGGTTATCGCGTCGGCTCCGCTGTATCCTCTGCTACAGGCATTTATAAATCGGACAATAATATTAATTCGCATGGAACGCATACGCTTTCTTTCGATAAAACCGCGCATATTTACGACGTGTGGAAAATCGGCGACGGCAATACCTTATCTGACATTAATGGCTTGCAAGTTAGTTGGCGGGCAGGCAAATAATTATGGACGGTTTTAACATCAAGCCAGAAATATTTACATTTGAATTTTCGGAAAATGCTGACAGCGGCTTTCACGTTAAGTCAGAGATATTCGCGTTTAAGCTAATGGCGGCTACTTCCTCGACATCTACAAAAGGCGGATTCCACGTCAAACCAGAGACTTATGCGATTATTGTCACGCCTGAAAATGAAATAAAAGGTTTTCACGTTAAGCCTGAAGCTTTTGCCTTTGAATTCACGGTAGGTGCTGACAATGGCTTTCACATTAAACCTGAAGCGTTCGCGTTTGAGTTTTTAGCTGGTGTTGATAATGGATTCCATATTAAATCAAAAGCATTTGCGTTTGAATTCTTAGTGGGTGCTGACAATGGATTCCACATTAAGCCCGAAGCGTTTGCATTTAATTTGGTAATACGCGAAAAGTAAACTGTACTTAGGTTAACTATCAGACACAATGGCGAAAACATGATTTTGCCCTTTACTATGACAGCAACAACTCCTGTCGTTGCTATTCGGTGGAACGGGGTTAACTGGTACAACTCGTTCGTTTTACCGAATGGTTATAGGGCGTCTGGTGTGTGTTACATACAAAGGGGAAATCCTTGCTCTTTCCAATTAAGGGGGGTGATAAAAATAGCAGAAAAACTTTTCGTTCACGCGCTCGGTAATGTCGCCGCGCCAGTAATCATCTGTTTGTATACCCTATTTCAAGTCAACAAGAACTTGGAAAAACTTGCAACTCTTTTGACCGCTGGGGGGATTTAATCGACAGCAGGCTTAAAGATTTAGAAGACGACGTTAAAGCTCTCAAAGGAGGTGGCTAAAATGCTTTATTTACTCTCGAAAGATTTCACTAAAATTAGCGAGACAAGCGGCACTATCCGGAATGCGAGCAATATTCGCACGCTTGAGATGACAACATTTGCCGTACCGAACAGTGGCATTTTGATTGCTCCTTTGCAGGAACACACTTTTAAGGACAAGACAATTTATCTGCGTTGTATCGACGGTTAGGCTGAAGCTCGAGTCGTGTCTTTTATGGTTGATTCGGGCGACGGTTCTTCAAGTGGCGGTTCTACCGTAGATGATTCCCAAATCGCGACGCACCGCACTTTTTACCTTCGACTTCACCGAAGAGCTTGCACTTCAACAGCTCGGCACCGAAATTATTGAGAACTTCGCATTTAGCGCGGCGACTATCCCGGCGCGACCAATCTTGACGGTAAAACCGTGCTCGTGCTTGCTGTAAAAGGCGACCAATCCTACCGTCAAATACAGCTTTGTTGACATGGCTAAAGTCATTAAAGCTATCAGAGCGGGCGACAATTCTATCAACGTTAATGGCTACGCTATTAGCATCAAAATTTCCGCCGTCACGGACAATTTGCTCGAACTCAAAAGCGACGGTCTTTACGTTGGCTCCGATAGCACTAAGGCGGACAAAGTTGCCAATGCTACTGCTGGTAATATCGCCACGCTTGACGCCAACGGCAACCTTGTCGATAGCGGGATTTCCTTTGCTGTTGACGCTGATATTACTACCATGCTCGATAATATTTTCGGGACTGTTGCGGGCGGTAATGGCGGAGACTAATTCTTGATTTAACTCTTAAACGGCGGGCGGGCTTTTCTCCTGTCCGTTTGTTTTTAGGGAGAAATATCCCGATGAAGTTGTTAAGGTTAAACATATTTTCTCTTTGGCTGAACATATCAGCGCGGCGGCTTTCACCGAAGACGAAAATGGAAGTAAGGTTGGTTCTAATTGCAACCTCACTTATTCGGGCGACGGCGATTTGGTCTTAGACAGCGACGTTATTTTGACAAGCAACTTGCGCTTTAAGATACTCAAGAACGGCTCAGTTATTGCCGTTAAACCTCACTACGCCACTGCTCCCACGTGACCTGTCGCTTTTAAAGTCGGATTCACCGAGACCGAAAACTATAAAGCCTGCTCCGTTGACATTACCATTACCGCTTAAGGATTTATTCAAATGAAAGGTGTAGACATTTATTTTCACAATGGCGTCGTCAATTGGCACGCCCTTAAAGACGCTGGCATTGATTTTGCTATCTTCAGAACTGGTTACGGCAAAAACGGCTTTGACGAAACTTTTCAACGTAATGTTAATGGTGCCCGTGCCGCTGGCTTGAAGTGCGGAGCTTATCATTACTCCTACGCGCTTACTCCTGCTGACGCTATCTTAGCGGCTCAATTCGGCAAACATTCTTTACGATTAAAAAGCTTTATAGGTTCAATACGTAGACTACAGGTAGACTACAAAAATTTTACAAAGCTAGTTGTAACGCGATGTTTTGGATAAAAGATTTGTCTTGCATTGCAATTCGCCTCCTTTTATGTTACAGTTTAGCAAAAATTTTCGGCTAATTAACTGTACAAGTCACATCTACGAAGAAAATTTTTTTTAAAAGGGGAATAAAAATGACGGCAAAAGAAACTATCAAACTGCTTGACAAAATTTATTGGGAACGGATGATTGGTGCACATCACGACCCAGACGAATTGGAGCAACCCGATCTCGAAGCGATTAAAGCCGTAATGAATTTGATAAAATTTTTGGACGATAAAAATCCTTCCGATAAAGTTAAGGTTGCGGAGCTGTTAAAAGTGGCGAATATTGGCAAATAAAAAATTAGCCCACCTCACAATCGAGGCGGGCTTTTGAATTTATATCAGCGTCTCAAAGAAATTCGGATAAGAAATTTTAACGCAATCGGTTTCGTCTAAAGTAACACCCTTAGCCGCCGCGCCGAAAATCGCAAGTGACATTGCCATTCGATGATCTGCGCGGGTTTTGCATTCAGCGAAAAATTTTTCACGTCCGCCACGAATAATCAAACTGTCGTCCGTTGCTGTAAAAGTTTCGGGCGATATTTTATTAAACTCTTCGACAATGGCGGCTAATCTGTCAGTTTCTTTAACGCGCAACTCTTTAACGTCGCGGATAATCGTCGTGCCCTCTGCAAAGGCGGCGGCTACAGCAAGCGCAGGAATTTCATCAATCAGACGCGGAATAATTTCTCCGCCAAACTCAATGCCGCGCAGTTTCGACGAGACAACTTTTAAATCGGCAATCTGTTCGCCGCCAGAAGTCCGCTCATTTAAAATTTCAAACTTCGCGCCCATATTTTTTAACACGTCCAAAATTCCCGTGCGCGTATCGTTTACGCCGACATTTATGATAATAACGTCGGAACCTTCAAGAATCGTTGCGAGTACCAGCCAATAAGCCGCCGAAGATATATCGCCAGGTACGGAAATTTTTTCGGGTGCGGTAAGTTTTTCTGTTGGGAAAATTTTTATCGCGTTGCTGGATTTTTCAAGCCGCGCTCCAAATGCCTCCAACATTTTTTCTGAATGATCTCTTGACGGCGCAGGCTCAATTATAGTCGTAGTGCCCTCAGCATAAAGCCCTGCCAAAAGCAGTGCTGATTTGACCTGCGCGGAGGCAACGGGCATTTCATAAGTTATTCCGCGCAATTTTTTTTCGGCGGGCAAAATTGTTATCGGTAAATTTTTATTGTCGTTGCGCCCAAAAATTGTCGCGCCCATTTGTGACAGCGGCTTGATAACTCTTGCCATTGGTCGCCGCCTTAGTGAAGCGTCGCCAGTGAACGTTGATAAAAATTTTTGCGTTGCAAGCAAACCCATTAATAATCTTAGCGTCGTGCCAGAGTTGCCCGCGTCTAAAACATTTTCTGGCTCGCGCAGTCCGTTAAGTCCGTGCCCTTTTATTAAAAAATTTCCGCCTGATTGTTCGATTTCCGCGCCCAATTCCCGCATGCAAGCGACAGTTGACAGACAATCCGCGCCTGCTAAAAAATTTGACACCTCAACTGGAGTGTCACCTAAGCTAGACAAAATTATAGCGCGGTGCGAAATTGATTTATCGCCAGGAATTTCAATATCGCCGCGCAGTTCGTGATTCAATGGTAAAATTTTTTTCATATGCATTCCCTTACCTTTTTACGATTATGATATGTGCTGTTCAATTTTTTTATCATCATCAACTCTAATGAATAAATCCATTGAACCTCCTAAATGTTGGCGAAAGTTTCTCGTATCGCTCTTTTTATTCTGTTCCAACCGCTTTTCAGAAGTCGATAATAATTTTTATCATTTTGCAAGAAGCTGTTCGCCGTCAAAGTCGGATTATTATCACGAGCATAAGAATAAGCGGAGATACCTTCTTCGATAATCGCTGTGAAGAGTTTATCCAATGCCGCGTCGTATAAATTCATATCTTCAGACAGTTGCTTAGGAAGCAAAGAGTTTATTTCTCCGATGTCGCGCACGACCTTGTACAAATCATCAGCGGCTGAGTCGGATTGCGAGATAGCCGCCGCTTTTATTATGCTTAAATCTTGTTCAGTGATGTTGCCTTGATGATACCTTGCCGCGAGAGCCGTGAAAGCGATGCAGATTGTCCTGGCTTTGTTGGCAAGAGGAAGCCTTGTCTCGGCGTCTTCCTCATTTTCGTTGTCACGTTTGAATTTAGGTTTAAACGTTTCCTTAAAGTAGTGATTAATGTAAAGTAACTCTTTGCAGATTTTTGCGACCTGCGGTTGGTTCTCAATGAAGATATACTTGTAATATCTGTCTTGATAAATCATCTTCTTTTTATTTCTGCTTACACACGGCATTTGAAATATCGCCGCCATGCACAGCTTGCCGACTTCCTCCAGCTTGGTTCTACGATAATCTTCGGGATATTGTCTTGAAGGAACTTTTTCACCACGTTTGGTTTGATAGAATACACCTACGGCACGCATTTCACGCGCAAAACTTATTTGTTCGGGCGTATTGACTTTCAAGTCGTCTTGAGTGATTGGCTTTTGGGAATTGGCGGCTTGAGCTATTGCCAAACTGAAGGCGGCTTTCTCGTCCTTACTCGTGTAAACATTTCTTATAATCTTGCAGGGAAGGTAAAAGTCATTTGCAGAGTTGACTTTATCATTTTTGTAAAGTTGAAATGTGGTCTGCCCGCCGTTGACGATTGAAAAGTTGTGAAGATGTACAACCATGCCGTCAATTCTGAACTCGTCGCAGATTATGGTTATACCGTTATTCTTGAGCCAAAAGGATTCGGGATTGTTTTCGATGGTGGTTTTTATGGCATTGTCAACACCGTCACGTTTTCTTTCCTTAATATGGTATCGAAGATTAAGAGCTAACAAGTTTGTTTTGTGCTCGGCATAAAGTTTCTTGATTGAGAATGCGGACACGCTGACAATCACAGCATTATCTCCATACAACAAATAATTTTTAGGGTGGTCTGCACGTTTTTCTATGCTAATCTTACCGTTATCTACGATAGACTTCCAAGACGCCGCCTCGTCAATTTCTTTTTTTATGTCAGTAGCAAAAAGTATTTGAACTTCGATCGCGTCGGTGTCGAGAAATGCCTCAAGGAATTTGGTTTTAATCCGCTCTACGGTTCGATTATTTAGCTTTGGCGCACTCGTATAGAAAACAAAACGGATTTTCGAGTCCTCATCAATTTTATCCTCCAGTTCAATGAAACGGCTACTAAGTCGTTCATTAGTCCGCTCGTAGTGCCCTTCTTTTAAATCCTTATAGCCGTCTGCCATTTTGCGCATGGCGTTAAGCACTTCGTCAGACGTGATAGTCTTACAGAATTTTGCTTGCCCGATAACGAGGTCTTTGTCGTCCGAACGAGGATCCATCAAAAGAATATCCATGCCGCAATCGTTTGAGCTGTCGACTATCATTTTGCTAAAGTCATTTTCGCTCAGAGGTGCCTCAGGGTTTTTATAAAACGCAACTTTAATGTAGAGTGCGGAAAATACATAATAATCCGGCTTGTCGCGAAGAGAAGGATAATTATATTTCATTGAGTTAATTTTTTCTGCAATATAATCGTATGCTGTTTCTGTAGGCATTTTTTATCTCCATTCCGTTAAAAATCCCCTGTAGAACCGAAACGCCCTCGCCTAACTTCGCCAACGCCGATTTTATCTCCGTCAACCGTCAAATATTTTTGGAAAATACCTTGCGCAATCCTCATGCCGCGTTTAATTTCAAATTCGCCGCCTAAACTTATCACCGGCAAAATTATATGGTCGCGATAATCCGCGTCAATCACGCCGACACCGTTCGCCAAAAATAAATTGTGCTTTACGGCAATGCTTGAGCGCAGATAAATTAGCAAAACCTCATCGGCAGGAAAAAAGGCTTTGAGCCCCGTCGGCACGAGCGAAATTTTTTTATCCGTCACACGAATATTTTCTGCCGCCTCCAGGTCGTAACCTGCACTGAAAGCCGTTTTGCGTGTCGGAAGGTGAATTCCGTCGTATCCTCCGAGAATCTCAAAGCCTCGAACCATTTTATCTGCCTCGCCGAAAAGAAATTTTACTCCGCTTTGACCTCTGCTTTTTCCTCAGCAGGTGCGGCGGCTTCCTCAGACTTTTCCTTTTCTTCCTGCGGTTTGGTTGCGCCCAGCGGTCTTGCAGGCGTAATCGTCGAAATTGCGTGCTTGAAGACCATTTGCTGGCGTCCCATTGCGTCGATAACTACCGTGAACTGGTCGAAACCGCGAATCATGCCCTTAATTTGGAAGCCGTTCACAAGATGAATCGTCACGGGCACATTTTCCTTGCGCGCCTGGTTTAAGAAATTTTCCTGCAGATTGATGAGTTTTGTTGCCATTTAAAAATCTCTCCTTTGCAAAGCATTAAATTTTCAACCACGTTATATATTTCATTCGCCGATACCACGTGAGCTGACGTTTGGCGAAATTTCTTGTGGCTTGAGCGATTTTTGAAATTGTTTCTTCGAGCGTCGCGCCGCCCTTAAGATATTCGACTGTCTCCTTATATCCGATACCGAGCATTGCTTGAGCGTTTGGACTTATTCCGCTTGCCAATAAATTTTTAACTTCGTCAATCAAGCCGTCCGCAAACATTTTTTCTGTCCGCTGATTAATTCTGTCGTAAAGCTCTGCGCGGTCGCTTGTCAAACCGTAAATCAATGCGTCGTAGGTTAATTCGCCCGTCTGCTTGTAGTGACTGATTAAACTTTTGCCTGCGCTCAATTCGTAGCCTTCGACGAGTGCTTGAATATAAAGCCCCGTGCCGCCCGCCACGATTGGAATTTTCTCGCGCAGATTAATTTCGGAAATTATCGGTCGCGCACGTCTAACAAATTCTCCGACGCTAAATTTTTCTTCCGCGTCCAAGATATTTATCAGATGATGTGGTACGCGCTCCAATTCCGCTTGCGACGGCTTAGCTGTTCCCACGTTGAAATTTTTGTAAACCGCCATTGAGTCCGCCGAAATTATTTCCGTGTCGAATTTTTCTGCAAGCGTCAATGCCAATGAACTTTTGCCCGTCGACGTCGCTCCTAAAATCACTACGAGCTTTTCTCGCGGCGAATTCGTCAAGTGCAATGATTGTACCGAATCAAAAATATTTGTCAAGTCAAAAGGCGTGGCGTCGAAATTTTTTACTTTGCTCTTCATGGCTAGCAATTTTATCAACGAAAGTTTTTTTTGTAAAGGCGCACTTACCTTGACAAATATTAAAGCTTATGATAAATCATTTTTGCTATTAAAAAACACTTATAAAATAACTCGAACGTATGTAACACAAACGAAAACCCCGCGCAGCTTGAGGAACTGTACGGGGTCTTCGTTTTGCCTTGACAAAAAATTAGGCTTGTGATAAATTATTTTTGCTACTAAGAAAACATGTGCAAAATATCTCGAACGTATGTAACACAGACGAAAACCCCGCCGGAGTGATTAACCGCGCGGGGCTTCGTTTTACCATAACCGGTTGATTATTCCGATTAGAGGGTAAGCAGAGCAGAACAGGCTGCTACTTCAGCCAGCGATCGTAAATGTACATTCCGATGAGGAACGACGCTACGTTCACGGCTATATTCGTAAATATCTCGAACATAATGTAACACCTCCTTTCCGTTAGCGTATGCCACGTAAAAGGGAAGTAGCATCGGCGCAATTATACCAGAAAAATTTAGGAGGATAAACGACGTGGAAAAATTTTTTGACAGACTGCTTGACGTTTTGAAACGCGATAAAAGATTTTTTGCCGACGACGGAACTTTTTTGCGCAATGCCGTTTATCAGGCGGCTATGAACGCAGACGAAAAACTTTTAAAACTTTTGCTGAACGAAGACTTCATGCGAGAAAAATTTTTCTCCGACGTTGCAGGCGTTAAAGTTTTCGACAAAATTGAATTTACGTGGACGATTAACAACCGCCAATTCCTGCCCGACAGCTATACGCGCTTTGCAAATAAAATCGAGCTTGTCGATGAGCACGATAATTTTATTTCAGCCACTAATAAAACCGTGCTCGTTTTCCCGTATAAAGATTGCGTTCTCGAAGGCGGACAGACTAAAGACGACCAAAAGCGCAACGAAATTTTTTATAACGAAACCCTAGCACACGACGAGATTGACCAACTCCTCTATCCGAAAGTCTTTGTCAACGCCGTCCGTTATTCCAATGACGCCGCGCAGATTGCCGAAAATTTTTCCGACGACGACAACTTAATCATCAAAGGCAACAATCTGCTCGCGCTCGCTTCACTTACAAAAAAATTCGCCGCCAAAGTCAAATGCATTTATATTGACCCGCCCTATAACACCGGCAACGACAGCTTTGGCTACAACGACCGCTTTAATCACTCGACGTGGCTCGTCTTTATGAAGAATCGCCTCGAACTCGCTAAAAAACTTTTGCGCAATGACGGCTCCATTTGGATTTCTATCGACGACGACGAACAGGCTTATCTTAAAGTACTCGCCGATGAAATTTTCGGTAGAGATAATTTTGTATGCAACATCGTTTGGCAAAAAAAATATGGTGCCTCTAACGACGCCAAGTGGATTAGTGATACTCACGATTTTATTTTGGTTTATGCTAAGGATAAAAATATTTGGCGACCAAATCTCTTGCCGCGAACAGATGAACAGCTTGACGATTATAAAAATCCTGACAATGACCCGCGAGGTTTGTGGCGTGCAAGTGATTTATCTGCGCGGACTTATTCGGCGTCATGTGATTATGAAATTATCGGACCGACGGGAAAAATTTTTAAGCCGCCGCCAACACGTTCATGGACAATCAGTAAAGAAAGTTTTCAAGTCCTTGACGCTGACAATAAAATTTGGTGGGGCAAGAATCGTGACGCTCGTCCAATGAGAAAAAAATTTTTATCGGAAGTTAAGCAAGGCATCGTACCGGAAAGTTGGTGGTCGAGAGACTTTGCCGACGACAACAAGATTGCAAAGTACGAACAGAAAATTTTATTTGGTGATTCATCATTTATGACAGCGAAGCCCGAACGATTACTTGAACGGATATTGACATTGGCGACGAACGCGGGCGATTTGGTATTGGATTATCACATGGGTAGCGGCACGACGGCGGCGGTTGCGCATAAGATGGGACGGCGATATATTGGCGTTGAGCAAATGGATTATATCGAAACGTTGACGGTTGAGCGGCTGAAAAAAGTTATCGGCGGCGAACAGGGCGGCATATCGGCAAAAGTTGGTTGGAAAGGCGGCGGCTCCTTTGTCTATTGCGAACTTGCCAAGCTTAATCAAAACTTTGTCGAAGCTATCGAGGCGGCGAATGACTTCGACACGTTGAAAGAAATTTACGAACGAATGATTGCGACGGGCTTTATTAGCTACAAAGTTGACCCCGCGCAGATTGAACCTGCAGGATTCGCCGAGCTGTCTATAGAAAATCAAAAACGTTTCCTGCTGGAGTTGCTGGATAAAAATTTGCTGTACGTGAACTTGTGTGACATTGACGACGAGGAATTTGCGATTGCCGACGCCGATAAAAATTTCACGCGCAGTTTCTACTTCAAGGCAGATACCGCCGCAAATACTATTGCTCCGAAGCCGACAACTGCCGCGATAACCATATTTTGAATTTTATCGCCGAGCCTGTCGATTTTGTCTTCTAAAACTTTTCTGTCTGCGTCTTGTCTGTCCTGTGTCCGCCTGATGTCCTCGCGTTGTTGCTGTAATTCATTCATAAAAGTATTAAACCGTTCGTCCTGCGACTTCATGAATACTTCAAACTTTGCGTCTTGCTTGGTCAAGCGTATCTGCACTTCAGCATTAAATTTTTCTTGTTCAGTCATTTCAAACACCGCCTTTTGATTATTTATGTGAAATTATTTTATCAAAACATTTTTTTCAAGTCAAAACTAAGGAGGCTTGAGCGTGTATCTTTACGAAGAAATTAACGGCGCACGCAAATACGGCGGCTTAAAGTCTGTACCCGAATACATAGCGGCGAATTTGAATTTTAAACTGCGTCCGTATCAGCGGGAGGCGTTTGAAAATTTTATCACGCACTTTGAAAGCGCGACTTGTCCGCACCCGACGCAAGTTTTATTCCATATGGCGACGGGTAGCGGCAAAACTTTAATCATGGCGGGATTGATACTCTATCTTTACAAGCGCGGCTATAGAAATTTTTTATTCTTCGTGAACTTGTCAAATATCGTGGACAAGACGCGGGAAAATTTTTTAAATCCGCAGTCGACGAAATATCTTTTTGCTGACGAAATAATTTTGGACGGCGAGCGAATCCGAATTAATAACGTAGAAAATTTTCAACACACGGACGACGCGGCGATTAACATTTGCTTTTCGACGACGCAGGGATTGCATATGACGATAAATTTTGTAAAGGAAAACGGCATGACGCCCGAAGACTTTCGCGAGCGCGAGGTTGTTTTAATTTCCGACGAGGCGCACCATTTGAACGTGAACACGCGAAAACTCTCTGCCGCCGATAAAGAAAATCGCGAGACATGGGAAGATACCGTCGAAAAAATTTTCGGCATGAACGCCAACAATATTTTGCTTGAGTTTACGGCGACTTGCGAGCTTGCTAATCCGTCGATTAAAAATAAATACGAGGACAAAATTATTTTTGATTATCCGCTGGTAAAATTTTACAACGACGGCTATTCAAAGGAAATCATGACGTTGCGAGCCGAGCTTGACGACAGAATACTTTTCGCGCTGGTGTTGAGCCAATATCGTTTAAAAATTTTTCAAGAGCACCGATTAAGTATTAAGCCTGTTATCCTGTTCAAGTCGGCGAAGATTAAAGATAGCGAAACTTTTATGAAGAATTTTATTGAGCGTGTAAAAAATCTGCGCGGCGATGATTTACGTAAGCTGTATGATAAAAATCCCGCTGAAATTATCCGCCGAGCATTTGATTATTTTACAAGCAAGGGAATCACATTCGAGGCACTTGCCGCCGAATTGCGCGATGAATTTTCTGCAGAGCGTTGCATATCGGCGAACGACGACAAAGACGCCAATAAAAACCAAATACTGCTGAACACGCTGGAGGATAAAAATAATCCATATCGTGCGGTGTTCGAGGTCAAAAAGCTTGACGAGGGCTGGGACGTGCTGAATTTGTTTGACATTGTGCGCTTGTATGAAACGCGCTCAAATAAGGATACCATTGCTGAGGCGCAACTAATCGGGCGTGGCGCGAGATATTGTCCGTTCCAGCTTGACGACGAGCAACCGAAATTTCAACGTAAATACGACCGAGCCGCCGAAGAAGATTTGCGCATTTGTGAAACGCTTTATTATCATTGCCAAGACGACCGCCGCTATATCAACGAGTTGCATAATTCTTTGCGGGAGATTGGTTTGGAGGCTGACAAAAAAGTTGTCCGTTGCGAGTACAAGCTTAAGGAAAGTTTCAAGCGCGACGAACTTTATCAAAGCGGCGTGATTTTCCTAAACGAGCGGGAGGAAGTTAATCTGGAGTTCCGCGCAGTCATTCCCGAAAAAATTTTTGGTTTCAAAAACATTATCGGCGAGGGCGGCAGTGATAAAGTTATGGAGGAAAATTTCGAGAGCCGCGCAGATAAGATTTATACATGGCGCAAGACAATTTACGACATTGCCAAAAAAAATTATGCCATTGTCCATAAAGCCTTGATGAATTTTCCTGTTTATAATTTTGATAAGTTGAAGACGCGCTTCCCTAATTTAAAATCCACGCGACAATTTATCACCGACGCGGAATATCTTGGCGACATTGGCATTGACATAACGAGCGATGAGACTGAACTGAGCGTTAAAACTTTATACGCCGCTGTTTTTGACGCGTTGGGTAAAATTGCCGTCGAACTTGATAAGCCCGTAAAAATTTATCGCGGCACGACGGAATTTAATCCGCAGAATATAAACGAGATTTTCCACGACAAAGTTATAAACTATTCGGAAGTTCGCGAGGGTAGCGTTGGTGAATCTCAAGATGATATTACCTTGGCGGCGAAAGATTGGTTTGCTTACAACGACAACTACGGCACGAGCGAAGAGAAAGCTTTTGTTGCGTATTTCAGCAAGCGTATTGATGAGCTTAAGAAAATTTATAGCAAAATTTATTTGATTCGCAACGAGCGCGAGTTTAAAATTTTTTCTTTTGACGACGGCGCACGCTTCGAGCCGGATTATGTACTCTTCCTGCAACGTAAGGACGGCGTGGAGCAATTCCAAATTTTTATCGAGCCTAAGGGCGAACACTTAACGGCAAATGACGCATGGAAGGAAAAGTTTTTGCTTGAATTAAAATCGAAAGTTCTTGTCGACGACGGCGATTATAAAATTTGGGGCTTGCCGTTTTACAATCACAACGACGTTAAGAATTTCGATTCGGCGTTCAGAGCGTTGCTTAAAACTTAACAAAAAAATAGACCGCCCGTTGATGAGCGGTTTTTTATTTTTATCGGTTGAGATATTTTATTTGAGTTCGAGAGATTGTCCAGGCTTGACGATGTGAACTTTAGCGAATTCGACGAGCTTAACCAAGTCTTCAGCGTTTTGTTTGATAATGTCCCAAGTGTCGTAGTGCAAAGGAATAACGTTAGCCGCGTCGAGGAAAGTTACCGCCTTAGCCGCGTCGATAGGATCCATTGTATAATGTCCGCCAATCGGCAAAATCGCGTAGTCAATCTTGTCGCGTTCGCCAATTAATTTCATGTCGGAGAAAAGAGCCGTGTCGCCCGCGAAGTAAATAATTTTCCCGCCGACGCCGATAACGTAGCCGCAAGCAATGCCGCCGCCAATACCCGAACTGTGGAGCGCGGGAACCATACGCACAAAGCCGAATTCCGTTTTGACGGTGCCACCGAGATTCATGCCGATAGTTTTAACACGTTGTCCGCCGAAGTCCATAATTTCCGGAATGCCAATGACAGTTGCGTCCGTTCTAACTGCAATGTTTGGAGCGTCGCCGATATGATCTCCGTGCGCATGAGTAATTAAAATATAATCTGCCTCAACGTCCTTTTCGCTGATTGACGCTTGCGGGTTGCCCGTCAAAAACGGATCGACGAGAATTTTGGTTGAGCCGTCGTCAAGCTGAAAACAGGCGTGCCCATAATAATTGTAAGTCAACACAATAATTCGCCCTCCTAAAATTTTTTCCACAGTGTACAACAGAAACGAATTTTTAGCAACAAAAAAGCCCCGACGTTTTGTCGAGGCTAATTTTTTTACGAAACTATATATTTTGTAGAAAAATTTCTTAGTACTGGAATTTCTGCAAGGAGTTCTGCAAATCTTGAGCGAGGCGAGCGAGTTCGTCTGCTGCGGAGGAGATTTCCTCTGCGGAGGCGGATTGTTGCTCGGCTGCCGCAGAAACGCTTTCCATTTCCTTAGAAACTTGAACGCCTTTATCCAAAATCTTTTCGGAGCGGTCGCGAATCGTGTAAGTAAGTTTTTCGACTTCCTTGAGTTCGCTGACCATATTGGTTGCCTCTTTCTGAACGTTATTAGAGGCTTCGCGAATGCTATCGAACGTGGAGCGCAATCTCTCAACGGAGCGTGTGCCGTCACGAACAGCGGCGTTACCTTTCTGCATGGAGTCAACCGCGTCTGTGGTGTCGGATTGAATGTCGCCAATGAGCGTGCCAATCTTCTGCGCCGCTTCTTGAGACTCTTCAGCGAGTTTACGGACTTCTTCGGAAACGACTGCGAATCCGCGACCGTGTTCACCTGCGCGCGCCGCCTCAATAGCCGCGTTCAATGCAAGCAAGTTAGTTTGTTCAGCAATGCCGCTGATAGCCTCGACGATTTGTCCGATTTCTTGCGAACGTTTGCCGAGTTTGTCGACGGTAAGAGCAGAATCATTAACAATCTTTTCAACGCTGATAATTTGATTGACAGCCGTCTCGACAGCTTCAGTACCTGCCGCCGCCTCGTCATTAGCGGAGGCGACATGCGCGGCAACTTTATCTGCGGTCTTTGTCAAGTTGTCAATGGAGCCAAGCGCATTGTTGATAGCGTCCATAGCGTCGTTAACAAAAGTTTGCTGTTCGACAACTGCACCCGCCGAATTGGTAACGGATTGAGCAACCTGTTCGGACGCCTGCGCGGCTTGGTGAGCACTTGCGGTAAGTTCTTCAGAAGATGCCGCAAATTGGCTGGAGGAGTCGCTGGTCTGGTGAATCAACTTGCTGATAGCCTGGCGCATTTCGCGAACTGCAAGAGCCATTGAGCCGAATTCGTCTGCGCGGTCAGCATCAAGCAAATCGGTGCGGCGGAAGTCGCCGTCTTTGAGCAAGTGCAAAGCCTGAACCATATTGCTAAGCGGATTAGTGATAGCTTTGGTAATCGAAATGCTGATGAAAATCAAGATAACGAAAGTAGCACCAAGTGCAATGAACAAATTGCGGATAGAACCGGCAATGCTTTCGTTGCTCGCCGCAATCGTCTTGTCGGAATCTTCGTAAGCCTTCTGCTGAATAACTAAAATTGCGTCGCCGCAGGAAACTGCATAAGGCATAACTTCATTCTGGTAAAATTCCAACGAGGCGTTTCTGTGCGCGGCAATAGCTGAAGTATCACCTATAGGAGATTTCATCGCAAACATTTTATCTGCGCCGGCTTTGAATTTACTCCATTCGCGTTCAGCGGCGTCGACTTGTGCACGAGCTTGCGCGTCGTCTTTAATTATATCTTCATAAATTTTCAAAGACTCTTCCAACTCTTTAACGCCGCCGTTGTATTTATCCAAACGAGACTGATAAAGAGCTGGATCAACCGTCAAAGGAGCCAAAACCGCCTGAACCTGTGCATAGCGCACGGCGTGACGGCAACGACCAATTTCAAAGATACCTTTCAAGTAAGTCTGGCTAATTTTGTCCAAATCTTGTTGCGCTTCTGTAACGGCAAAATAGCCGACCAGACCGATTACAACCATACCGACGAGTGCGATAACGTTAAGCAACAATAGCTTATACGCAACTCGCATGTTGTTCAACCACGACATAAAAATATTTCCCCCTTTTCTTGACGGCATAAAAATTTTTTCGCGCCTGAGATTTTACGACAAGAGCTTTTGGTTTGCCAACCGCCAATCTCAACCTTAGTTTTTAGTTGTTAGGATTTTTTTAATCACTAACAGCTATCAGCTACCAGCTAATTCGCCTCCTCCCGAAAGCGTTCCTTTCCGCGTCATTTTTAAACAAATCGATTGTAGTTTAACGTAAAAGGAATGTCAATATTCACGCCGCCTTAGCAACCAATAAACTCGTCGACTGACGGCTAAAAATCAATATTTTGTATGATAACATAATTCGCCGCCTTTAGTCTAGGATTTTTAAAAAAAAGTTGACAATGCCGCTAAACAGAAATCTCGCGCAGTTTATAATTGCCCGCGCCGTCCAAATTTAATTCCACGTCATGCAGTTTAAACAGCGTCGACCGGTGCCCCACGCTAACGACAGTAACTTTAGGCAATTTTTCGCGCAAGAGGTTATACATTTCAATTTCGCGTGGCTCGTCAAGTGCGCTCGTTGCCTCGTCGAGGAAAATATAATCCGGTTCGCTCAATAAAACTCGTGCAAATGCTAATCGTTGTTGCTCGCCTAACGATAAAATTCTGCTCCAATCGTCTGCTACGTCTAATTTATCTGCAAGCGCGGGCAATTCGACCAGCTGTAAAATTTTTTTAAGTTTATCATCGGGCGGCGAATCACTTTCTGCAGTTGGATAGATTAAAGCTTTCCTTAAAGTTCCCAGCGGCAGATACGGCTTTTGTGGTAGGAACATTACGCGAGCATTTTTCGGTAAAGAAATTTCGCCGGAGGCATAAGCCCAAATTCCCGCCAAAGTTCTAAGCAATGTCGATTTGCCGCAACCAGATGAGCCAGTCACGAGCAGAGCTTTAGCGTTTTGCAGTTGCAGTGACAATTTATTTAAAAGTTCGCGTCCCGTCGGCAGTGCGACGTTCAGCGCGGAGATTTTTAATTCAGGCGCGGTTGAAGTCGAAACTTTGCTTTGAACTTTTTTAGTATCGTCCATGTGTTCAGTAAAGCCCGATAAACGATTGATAACCGCCGCCAAAGTTGCCAATGTGTCGTAAGAATTGACGAAGAAACTCAGCGCGTCTTGAACTCGTCCGAACGCCGAAGAAATTTGCATAAGTCCGCCTAACTGAATTTCTTTAGCAAAATATCTAGGATACGCCATGAGATAAGGCACGAGTACAGCCAGTTGCGCGTAGCCGTTCGCATAAAAATTTAAGTGCTTGGTTTTCTTCATGAGTTGCCAATAATTTTTTATGACATTGGAAAATTTTAAGTTAAAGCCTTCCATTTCAGCTGGCTCGCCGCGATAAAATGCTATGCTCTCTGAATTTTCTCTGACGCGCATCATGCTGAAACGGAAATCCGCCTCGTACTTTTGCTGGTCGAAGTTTAGCGCGATTAATTTGCGTCCTACTTTATGCGCTAAAACAGTTCCGACGCCGGAATACATTAGCGAAAACCAAAACATGTAGCCGGGTATCACGAGTCCTGCGATTTCGATTGAGCCGCTCAAATTCCACAGCACCACGCCGAACGCTCCCAAAGTCGTCAGCTGTTTTAAAAAGTCGATGAGCAAGGCGAGCGACAAGTTGACGAACTGCCCGATGTCCTCCGAAATACGCTGGTCGGGGTTGTCCGTCGCGTCCTGTAGCCGATAATAAGTTTGTCCGCCCATCCACGCCGATAAATAATTGTTCGTCATCCACGTACGCCATTTTATCTGCAACATTTGCCGCAAATAAATCGCATAAACTGCTATGATGATATAAATAAACGCCAGCCCCGTAAATCGCCCAAGCAACGGGAAAAATCTTTCCTGTTCGTAATTCTGCAATGCGTCCCAAAAGATTTGATACCACTCGTTGAGTTGGACGAGCAGATAAACCATTGCGAAGTTCATAGCAATGACGACTGCCAACAGTCCTCGCGCTTTCCATTTATCTTCTGATGACCAATAGCCTTTGAACAGCGACCAGAAGCCGCGAAATAATTTTTTACTTTCCAAATAAAACACCTCCGCCGCAAGTATAATCACCGCTCAAAAATTTTTCAACATGTAAAAAAAATGAAGCCGCCTTGAAATTCGACGACTTATGCTTTATAATTATTCTGTGCTTGTTGCCAAAAGCGGCAAGGCGGTCTGAGACCAAAGCCCTCGAAAGGGGGTGAGGATATGCGCGTTATCAAGTTCATTGTGCGCGTGACAATTATCGCAGGAGCAATTCTGCTGATACTGAGCAAAACAGCCGCCTAAGCTCTACCAAAGCACGGCGACTGAAGTTTTTATTCCACAGTAGATATAGTCTCTTTTATGAGGGCTAGACCGTTTACAAGCACATTTCGCCCCGTAAATCAACGGGGCACTTTTTTGCCGCCTAAGCCCAGCACGGCTAGCGACTGTTCTTAGCTTTACCTTAGTCTGATTTGTATATATGAGGGGCTAAACCGCCTTCAAGCAATCTCGCCTCGCAAACTCGCGGGGCATTTTGTTTACGTTGAAATTATAACCGGCATAGAAATTTTTTGCAAGAAGTTTGTTAAAATGAAAATGCCTTGAAATTCGACGACTTATGCTTTATAATTATCGTGCTTGATGCCTAAGCGGCAAAAGGCGGTTTTAATCCGAGAAAAGCCCCCAGAAAGGGGGTGGAGTTAATGTTTAAGATTATCATTAGGATTACAATCCTTGTACCGATAATCCTCTGGGCATTAACGAAAACAGCCGCCTAAGCTTCCCAGGGCGTAGCGGCTGAATCTATGTTTCAAAGATTTTTTACTTCACTAAGCTACATATGAGGGGCTAAACCGCCTTCAAGCAATCTTCGCCTCGCAAATTCGCGGGGCATTTTTGTTTACGTTGAAATTATAACCGGCGTAGAAATTTTTTGCAAGAAGTTTGTTAAAATGAAAATGCCTTGAAATTCGACGACTTATGCTTTATAATTATCGTGCTTGATGCCTAAGCGGCAAAAGGCGGTTTTAATCCGAGAAAAGCCCCCAGAAAGGGGGTGGAGCTAATGTTTAAGATTATCATTAGGATTACAATTCTTGTACCGATAATCCTCTGGGCATTAACGAAAACAGCCGCCTAAGCCCTGCCAAGCTAAGCGGTTGTTTCTACTTTTAATCCTTATTTCAACCTATATATGAGGGGCTAAACCGCCTTCAAGCAATCTTCGCCTCGCAAGTTCGCGGGGCATTTTTGTTTTTTAAGCAAATAAATTATAATCAATGAGAAAAATTTTTTCAAGTAGTTAATCAATAATCGCGCCGCCTAAAACTTCGTCACCGTCGTAGAAAACTATCGATTGACCAGGCGTTATCGCTCGTTGCGGCTCTAAAAATTCAACACGCAAAAAATTTTCTTCCTCTGCAACTGTACACTCTGAAAATTTCGAGCCGTAACGAATTTTTGCGGCTAAAGTTTTCGGCAAGTTCGGTTTATAAATCCAGTGTGCGTCGTGTGCCGTCAAATTTTTAGTAAAAAGTTTATCGTTAGTATCGATGACGACTTTTTTATTTATAACGTCGAGTTTCGTCACGTAAAGCGGTTGAGGCGCGGCTATCCCTAAACCTTTTCGCTGTCCGATTGTGTAATTCGCTACGCCATTGTGATTGCCCAAAACTTTTCCGCTTGAATCAACAATTTTTCCCGATTGCAACGCTTGCGCGGCTGGCTCGCGACTTAAAATAAAATTTTTGTAGTCGTCATCGGGCACGAAACAAATTTCTTGGCTGTCAGGTTTATCTGCAACGGGCAAATTTAATTTATCGGCTAATCTTCGCGTTTCAACTTTAGAAAATTCTCCGAGCGGTAAAATAATTTTAGAAAGTTTCTCTGTTGTCAAGTTGTAGAGTACGTAAGATTGGTCTTTTTTAGCGTCGACGGCTTTTTTTAATTTAAAGCGTCCGTCCTCAAAAATAATCCGCGCATAATGCCCCGTTGAAAAAAAATCTGCGCACAAATCGTTTGCAAAGTCAAACAACGCTCCGAATTTAATTTCCCGATTGCAACGGACGCAAGGATTAGGCGTTCGCCCGCGCAGATATTCAGCTACAAAATAATTCTCTACCTTGTCACGAAAAATTTTTCTAAAATCGGCGACGTAGTGATTTATTCCTAAGTGTTCGCAAACTTTTTGAGCGTCGAGAATATTTTTTTCGTCGGAATTGAGTTTCATGGTGATTCCAATGACTTCAAAGCCGCGTTCAAGCAAAAGTGCCGCAGTCAACGAGCTGTCAACACCTCCGCTCATGGCTACGGCTACTTTTTTACTCAAATTAATCACTCCTAATCCTGTCTAGGCTTGGGCGTCTCGTAAACGTCCGTGTGAAGGAATTCGCTACGGATAACGTCGTTGCCGCTGTACCAAACGCGATAAATTGACGGCGACATATCCGAGCCTTCGCGCTCAATGGCAATGTCCGCGCCGCCCAAATCCGCTTTTGTGCCCAAAACGTAAACGCTTAAAGTTGAGCCGTAAGCTTCCGCGATAAGATAGACATTGTGCGGAAAATCATTGCGGAATTTAAAATCGAGGTAACCGTCGGCAACTGTGGCGTCTCTGCCCGGCGCGACGTAGGTCGATTGATAAAAGTGCGGCGTGCGTTCGGTAGGAGTAAGTCCAGCGAGCAAAACCGCGTTGTAAAGCGTCGAGCTAACTTGACAAACACCGCCGCCGTAATCCTCTGCAGGTCGCCCGTTGATAATCACGCCCGCAACTTTATAGCCCGCGTCCCAAGTTCGCTCACCAACCGTGTCATTAAAGGAAAAAGTCCACGACGGTTTAACAATTTTATTGGAAATGGAATTCGCAGCGAGCCAGATGTTATCGCCTCTGTCACCGGGATAATAATAAGTGCTAAACGAGCCGAGAACCGAATCAATTTCGGAAATATCTTCGGTCGTAATGAACGGTTGAATTTCTTCGGGCTTCAAGTCGATAATTCCCGTCGGCAAATTCAAAGTTGTTAGCGGCGTCTTCAAATTTTCAGCAAGCTCTTGAGTGTTTAATCTTTTGCCGATGACACCAGGAATTTTTTCAATCACGTCGCCCGAAAATCTGCAAACGGCGTTGACGGGGTCGCGATTAATCTGCGCGGCAATGGCATTAAGTTTTTCGTCGAGCAAAGTCGAATCGTATTGAGCGGCAAGCTGAACATTGCGCCCGTTGAGCAAACATTTAATCTGGTCATTGAAATTTCCGAGCATTGAGCCGCCGCGCCCGTAACTTAAAGCCTCTTGCGTCGCCTTATCGACTTGCGCAGTCAAATTAATTTCTTCGGGCGTAATGATAAACTCTTCGCCCTCGTATCGGAATGTCAATTTGTGCATTTTTTGAGCCGCAACATTTGTAAAGAATTTTTCCGCGTCGATTTTATTTAGCCCGCCAATAGGTTGACCTTCAGAACGCACGCCGAGCATAACTTTATCGCCGCTCGCTATCGAACTTGAAGTAGCCATTGCTCCAACGCCGACGACTGCCACAGTTGAGGCAATAATCGCCGCCGCGCTCTTTGTCGAGAGAAAATTTTTAATGTTGAACTTTTCAACTTCCGAAGTCTCCACAAAAATTTCGCCTCCATATTTTATTCAGCTTATTATACCCTAAAAAAATTTTTTTTCAATTAACGCGGCAAATTTTTAGGTCGTTGTGCCAATGAACATAGCCGCCAGATAAACTCAAGTAAGGATTGGGGCTTACGACGTTAAATTGGACGGCGCACGGAACAAAATCGCACATTTCGACCGAACTAAGCGTTTCATCGACGGGCGAGGAGATAACGCAAGCAATATCGTACATTTCCTGCCGCAATTCAACTTTAAATTGCCAGTCGATAACGTAGACTTCGCCTGCCTTGCCGTCAACGATAGCTTTTGTGTCATTGAAGCGCGAATCAGTGTACACCAAATCAATTCCAGTTGCGTTGCGAATGTGATAGCCCATGCCCAAAAACGACACGTAACTTTTAAAGCGGACAATCATGCGCAAAATAACTTCTTGCCCGAAAATAACTTCGTTAATAAGTTCGCCGTCGAGATTCAGCAACTGAACGTTATCAAAAATTGCGCGACCGTCGCCGCCTCGTTGATAAGTTGAGTTTTTCATAAAAATTTCCTTGCCGCGCTCCAAACTTTCGGCTGAAAAGTTTTGGCTGTCGAATTTTTTTTCGCCGCGCAGATTATCAGCGAGATTATTTTGGAATTGAGCTTGTGCGCCGGTCAATTCCCCGCGAGATTCAACTAACATATTGCGATAAACTTCTACGACTTCTTTAGCGGACGAGTCCATTAAAATTTTTCCGTTCTGCATTAAAAAAGCCCGTTCACAAAGATTTTTCACGGCAAAAGTATCGTGGCTGACAAAAATAACCGTGACGCCGCCTGCTATCATCGAGCGCATTTTATCCATACACTTGCTTTGAAAAAATGCATCGCCCACGCTTAAAGCCTCGTCGACAATCAAAATATCCGGCTCAACGAAAGCATTAACCGCGAATGCCAACCTTGCAAACATGCCCGACGAATAAGTTTTAACTGGCTGATTAATAAAGTCGCCAATATCAGCAAAAGCGATAATGTCGTCAATCTTGGCGTCCATAATCTCGCGGCTGTGACCAATTAAAAGTCCGTTCATGTAAATATTTTCGACGCCCGTCATTTCCGGATTAAATCCCGCGCCCAATTCCAAAAGCGACGCAATACGCCCGTTAACTTCCAAAGTGCCGCCGCTAGGAGTGAGGACGCCGGTAATAATTTTTAAAAGCGTAGACTTGCCCGCGCCGTTTTTGCCAACGAGACCAATATTTTCGCCACGTTTTATCTCAAAGGAAACGTCATTGAGCGCGTAAAAATCTTTGCTGTAACGTTTATGGAACGGGTGAAACGTTTCCTTAAGTCTGTCAATGTCCCGCTCGTAAATTTTATAAATTTTGGTAAGGTGTTCAGCTTTTATTGCGAAATCCAAGAGAAATTCTCCTTAAAGTTTGAACTGGGCAACTTCGCCCTGCATTTCGTTAGCAAGCTCCGCCAAAATTCTGCTGGCGTCGGCAACTTCCTGCATAGTAGCTGATTGTTCTTGAGTTGCCGCGCTGACAGAGCTAGCATTATCATTTGAAAGATTAGCAATTTCTTTGACGCGCCCGACCGCAGATAGTATTTCTTTATTGCTCGTATCGACCGCCGCGATATTATCCAGGCTTTTGCTAACGTTCGTGTTGAGTTTAGCCGCTTGCATTTCAATATCCGCAAATGCCTTGCCCGTCTCTGCAACGGATTGAGTGCCTTCCTTGACGCTTTGATTGCCCTGCTCTATTGATTCAACGGCGGAAGTTGTATCAGCTTGAATCGTGGCGATAAGTTTTGCGATATTATCGGCGGCAACGCTTGATTGTTCAGCGAGCTTGCGAACTTCCTCTGCGACAACAGAAAAACCTCTGCCATTTTCACCTGCGCGAGCCGCCTCGATAGCCGCATTGAGTGCCAAAAGATTTGTTTGCCCCGCGATACCGGAAATAGTTTCGACGATTTGCCCGATTTCGTTTGAACGTCTACCGAGTTCACCGACGACTTGAGCGGAAGAGCTGACTTGCTCGGCGATATTTTTCATTACGTCAATAGCGGCGTCAACTTTTTCTTTACCGATAGCCGCATTTTTCGCGCTGTCGACGGCAATTTGTTCCATTTCCTTAGCCGTGCCGCGCAGGTCGTCCATACGCTCGTGCATATCTTGAATTTTTTCTTCCAAAGTTACAATCGTGCGTTCTTGGTCGATAGTTCCGTTGGTTAAAACGTCCATATTTCGTGCGACGACGGTAATTGATTCGTTAGTCTGTTGAGTGCCGGCAGTTAATTCCTCGCTGGACGCCGCGACGCGCTCTGAACACTCTGCGATTTTAGTTAAAAGATTTTTGAGGCGAATTTTCATATCGTTGACATTTTCGGACAAAATTCCAATTTCGTCGCTCGATTTAATTTCCAAATCTGCAATGCGGAGGTTGCCGCTAGAAATTTTTTTAACTGCGCCGACGACTTCATCAAGTTGACCAACCATTTTACCGATAAAAAAGTTCGACGCCAGCCCGCAAATAATTACAATCACGACGACAGCCAGCGCAATCGACAAAATTAAATTATCAATCACGTCGTCCATTTCGTGAACGCTGACACCGACAAAAAGCATACCGATAGTTTTGCCCGTCGTATCTTTTAGCGGTTGATAAGCGGCGTAATGATCTTCGCCCATGACGGAAGCCTTGCCGACAAAAAATTTTCCTTGATTTATAACGTTATCAATGACAGATTCGGAAGCTTTAGTGCCAACTTGACGATTTCCGGCAGAATCTTTAACTGTGGTGGCAACGCGGGTGTCGCCGTTAAAAATTGTAACTTTTCCGTTGCAAACGCCGCTAAGCTCATCAACGATTTTTTCCTCGCCGTCGAATTGTTGCTCGCCCTTATAAAGTAAACCGTCTTTTAAATGCCAATCGCCCACGAAACGATAATTTAAAATTTCCGCCAATGCCTTCACGTCGGCAGAAGCTTTCATTTTCATAGCCTGCGCAAAAACTTCACCTGCGCGGAAGTAGCCGATAATCCCCATGCATATACAAACGATAACAATTACTGTGTTTACTGCTAAGATAGATTTTGTTTTGAGACTCATTAGCGCATCTCCTTTAAGAATAAATTTTTTGCATTGTATCATAAACTTATCTGCGCGGCTAGAAAATTTGAGCGAGCATTTTATAACACTGATAATTTGCATGGAAAGGATTAGTCAAGCTGAATACAACGGTAGCTTTATCCTTGAAAAAATATTTCCCCGCGTCGTTCGTCTCAAATTTTTTTCTAACGGTAATATCTCCGACGCTGAAACGCAACAACCTTTTGCCGCGATAGTCGAAATCTGCAAAAAATTTTTTGTGGTCTTTGGTGTCCTCAACCGATATAAAAAGATTTTCCACAGGCAAAAGCAATAGAGATTCGCGAGCAGAAATTTTCTCCACGTCTGCGCCGAAGATTGAGCGTTCGTCACTGAAAAAAATTTTATCGCGCAAATCATATCCGCGCTTATCAATGAGTTCTTGCAACGTTACGCGGTCAACTTTCTGCCAAAAATATTTTTCGTTATAAAAAAAATTTTCCGGCTGAATCGGGTTGTTCGCCGACCTGTCGGAAAATTTTATTTCTACTACGTCTAAAAGTTCAACTCGCGCTCCGTCGGGATATTTTAAATCGTCAAGCGGAACAGCCTCTTCAAGCTCTGGTTTTTCTGAAATGGGACGAATCCATTTGCCCGTATCAATGTCGACGCCCGCCACGCAGAAATTATTATACTTGGCACTTTCAGCGAGAATTATTAACTTGCGAATAAACATTGTCGCGCCTCACAAGTGAACAATCTCAACGTCTTCGAGAACTTCTTTAATTTTTTCAGCGACAAGCCGTCTATGACAATATTCGGGCGTCGGCTCCGTGCAAAGCAAACAATAATTTTCTTCGTCGGCGTAATGGTCTGCAATGTAAATATCAATGTCGCGGTAATTCATCAGCTCGGCAAATTCTTTCTCGTATTCGTCCCAGTCGATTTGATTTTTCTTATAACGAACTAAAATTTTTTCAGACGGCGTAAATTTTCTGTCGTGGAAATATTTGCCGCGTAGAATTTTTTTTGTGAAATATTCAATGTCTGGATATTTTGCGAACGCCAAAAGTTGCGACGTGTTGTTTAAGCGAACGTCGATAATTTTCGTGACGCCGCACGCCTTTAACGTCTCAAAAAATTCCTCTGCTGTCTTGCGCGACGAGCCGATTGTAAAAATTTTTTTCATGGAGCAACCTCATTTCAAGAAGACGCGGACTAAATCGTTTTTCGTGGCGAAGAGCATTAACATTAGCAAAAGCGCGATGCCAACACGTTGAGTATAAGCGACTGCTTTGGAGCCGAGCGGCTTACCTCTGACTGCCTCGATAAATAAATTCACGAAATGTCCGCCGTCAAGCACAGGCACTGGCAACAAATTTATTATGCCGAGATTTATGCTAAGCAACGCGGCGAAGTTCAGCAACGGAATAAATCCGCGCTCTGCGACTTGTCCGGACATTTGCACAATTCCAATCGGTCCCGCAAGATTTTCTGTTTGCTCCGGCTCTTTGAACAGGCGGGCGATTGATTCAAGCATGTAAACTGTAATTTCTTTTGTGTGTTCAATCGACAGCGTAAATGATTCTGGTAAAGTTTTTGATTCGTAGACGATTGAACTTTGCACGCCGACCAATACCCGTTCTTCCTGTTTATTGTAAGTCGGCGATAATGTTACTTCGGAAATTTCCTCGCCGCGTTTGTATTGGAGCAAAATATTTTGTCCAGCTTCGATGCTCTTAAGTTTATCGGTGAATTCCTTCCACGTCGCGATTTTTTGCCCGTCAACGCTTAAAATTCTGTCGCCTTCCTTAAGACCGGCTTTTTCCGCCGACATATTTTGAATTACCCCGCCGATTATCGGTTCAGTTGCAGGCTTGCCCGCGCCGAGCGTCGCATAAATCATAAAAAATAAAACTATCGGCAAGATAAAGTTAAACGTCGCGCCCGCCAAAATTACAATCATACGCGACAAGACAGGTTTAGCACAAAAACCGCGTTCGCCCGCCGTGTTGTTATCAGGATCCATGCCGGCAATATCGTTGAAGCCGCCCAGCGGAACCGCACGCAACGAGTAAACGGTTTCGCCGTGCTTTTTGCTTATAAGCTTAGGACCAAAGCCGATTGCAAATTCGTCGACGCGCATTCCCGTCATCTTAGCGGTTATGAAGTGTCCGAACTCGTGGACAAGAACCAATAATCCAAATACGAAAACCGCCGCCGCTATAGTAAGTATCAATTAAAATCCTCCCGTAAAAAATCAATAAGCCAATTCGATATATTGTTCCGCCAATCGCCGTGTTGCTTTGTCCTCTTCCAATAAATTTTCAAGCGTCGGAGTAAAAATATCACGGCGTATTATAACTTCTTCGATCACGTCGTAAATATGCAAAAATTTTATTCGCCCCTGCAAGAAAGCGTTGACTGCAACCTCATTTGCCGCGTTGAAAGTGCAAGGCATAGTTCCGCCTAATTTCCCCGAAGAATATGCATAATTTAGCCCGCGAAAAGTTTTAAAATCCGGTCTTTCAAAAGTCAACGAGTTTAGCTCCCAAAATTTGAGCGACTCTACGGGCGAATCCAATCTGCGCGGATAAGTCAGCGCGTATTGAATAGGCAGTCGCATATCAGGCACGGCAAGTTGCGCGATAACAGATCCGTCGCAAAACTCAACCATAGAGTGAACGATACTTTGCGGGTGCACAACAACTTGAATTTGGTCGTAATCAACGTCGTAAAGAAATTTTGCCTCGATAACTTCAAGCCCTTTGTTAATGAGCGTGGCAGAATCGACGGTAATTTTTTTTCCCATATTCCACGTCGGGTGCGCGAGAACTTCTTTAACGGTGACATTTTTAAGTTCGTCGCTAGTTTTTCCTCTGAAAGGTCCACCAGACGCCGTGAGTAAAAGTCGGTTAATTTTGCGCATATCTTCGCCCTGCAAGCATTGGAAAAAAGCTCCGTGTTCGCTGTCGACGGGCAAGATTTTTACGCCGCAAAGTTCAGCGTATTTAGTAATAAGTTCGCCAGCTACAACAAGAGTTTCTTTATTAGCAAGCGCGATATTTTTTCGAGCTTTAATAGCCTTAATCGTTGGCTCCAAGCCCGCAAAGCCGCTCATCGCCGTTAAAACAATTTGCGAATTGCCAAAAGCCGCCGCGTCAATAAAAGCCTGTCGCCCGCCCGCAAGTTCAGTGCCGCGAAATTTTTTCTTAGACAATTTTTTATAAGCCGCTTCGTCAGCTAAAACTGCCAGCTTTGGACGAAATTCTTTTATCTGCTTAGCAAAAAGTTCGACATTCGAGTTAGCCGCTAAAACTTCAACGGATAATTCTTCAGGCAAATTGCGTACAACGTCGAGGGCTTGCGTGCCGATTGAGCCGGTTGACCCTAAAATTGTAATTTTTTTCATTTAAGCTATCCCCGATAAGATGACAAAATAATAGAACGTGGGCGCAGTAAAAAGTATGCTGTCGAAACGGTCGAGTGCGCCGCCGTGACCGGGCAAGAAAAATCCCGAATCTTTTATGCCCGCAAAACGTTTCAGCACCGACTCAACTAAATCGCCGAGCGTCGCCGCCAATGCAAGAATAAATCCTGCGACTGCCATTTTAATCAGCGGCAAGCCGAAAATAATTGTGCCGACTATAATCGCCGTTAAAATTGTTCCAATAATCGAACCAAAAAATCCTTCAACCGTTTTGCCGGGGCTTATCGACGAGGCGAGCTTGTGAGAACCAATCGCCGAACCGACAAAGTAAGCAAAAGTATCACTTGCCCAAGTGCACGCGAACAATACCCAAACTAAGGCGCAACCCGCGTCAACGTTCAAGTTCAAACTTAAATCTAACGTCGGCAGGAATTCCAAAATTTTTCCAATATCGAACTTGTCAAGGATTGTCGCGTTATTCGTGGCAATTTCTTGGACAGTCGTAACAGTTTCGCCAGGTTGCGGCTCGTCGGTTAAAAAGCGCAAAAAAATTAAATGTGCAAACGGCAAGCCGATATACATTATCCCAGCAACAGAAACGCAAGCATCAGTTGGACGTGTGCTCCCGCGCAGAATTACCGTTAGCAAAAAAATTAACATCATGCTAATAGTTAAGACTGCTAAGAGTTCCTCGACATTTCCGAGCCACGCGCAACAGAGGAGTAAAACTAAAGCTAACGCGCCAAAAATATAAGTCGTGATAACTCCAGCCCTTCTGAATGCGGAGGAATATTCGTGCCAAGCGAGAAGCGACAAAAACATTGCAAAACCCGCAAAAGGCGCACCGCCATATTGAATCACGAATGCCGCGATAGCAATTCCGATAATCCCCGTAATAATTCTTAAAACCAAGGCGTCACTTCCTTACGTATTTTTTTAAGTTTAATTATTCATCATTTTGATTGTTGAATAATTCTTTGTTGCTCATCTATAAAAGCGCAAAGAAAAGGAATCAGCACATCCTGTTCACCAAGATTTTTAGGAAATTTTTTGCGAATAGCTTCATAAAATTCGTATGGCTCAAGTTTAAAGTTTGCCCTAAGTATTTGAGAGAAACTACCGTATACAAAACACTTTAACATAGCATAATGAAACTCAGGATTTTCTTGAAAAAATCTGAATCGATTCAATGTCTCATTTAATATTTTTGTGCCCATAATAGAAGAATTAAGCCAAAAATTTATTACTTGAGTTGGCGTTTTTTCGACTCGTGTTATGGAAGATTTATTTTCACGCCAAATATAAACTGCATTTGGTACGCGCAAAACTTTTTCAGCGCAAAAAACCACGTTCCAAGTCCAAATGCTGTCGTCACGGATTATGTCAGGGAAAATAATTTTATTCTCAATTAACAAGTTGCGTTTAACCATATAATTCCAAGGCATAGCAACGAATAAATATTGAATTACTTTATCAACTTTATCAGGAAAAGATTGGGAATCAAGCGTAGGTTTATCAACGAAAGGGAAATTACCATTCTGCTGTTGCGTCTTTTGAATATTTTTTAAATCCACATCAGCTGTATAATAATGTTCGCAATATACAACATCAGCAGTATATTCTTTAGCTAGGGTATAAAGCTCCTCTAGCGCAGTTGATGTTATTGAATCGTCGTTATCCATGAAAAAAATGTATTCGCCACGTGAAAGAAGTAAACCTTTATTACGCGGCAAAGAGGGTCTACCTGAATTTTTCTTCATGCGCGAGAGCTTCAATCGTCCACCGAATTTTTCAAGATAACTTGCGACAATCATAACACTATTGTCAGTCGAGCAGTCATCAACAACGATAACTTCAAAATCTTGAAAAGTCTGCGCAAGAATACTGTCAAGAGTTTCTCCAATATATTTTTCCGCATTATAAAGCGCAATAATTATCGAAACTGCTGGGGCATTCATCATAAAAATTTCTCCTTTTAGTTACTTAACGCTCCGAAACGTCTAGTTCTCTTGCCGAAGTCAATAAGGGCGTCGACAAATTCTTCCGGCGTAAATTCTGGCCAAGGCGTATTGGTGAACCAAAATTCAGCATAGGCGGCTTGCCATAATAAAAAATTGCTGACACGCAAATCTCCACTCGTCCTAATCATCAAGTCGACGGGCGGTTGACCTGCGGTATCCAGCTCATTTTCAAAAAGTTGCGTAGAAATATTTTCCGGCAAAAGTTCCCCCGCTTTAACTCTCCACGCTAATTTCTGCGCGGCGCGAATAATCTCGTCTTGACCGCCGTAATCAGCCGCCACGTTGAATTTGACGCCTGTATTGTTTTTCATAAGCTCAACGGAATCGCGCATTAACTTTTGCAAGGAAGGCGCAAACTCTTCCGTGCGTCCCAAAAATTTTATGCGGACGTTGTTGGCGTGCATTTCGAGTTTTTCGCGCTCCAGATATTCCGAAAATAAATGCATTAAAAAATCAACCTCGCTGGGAGGTCGCTTCCAATTTTCCGTTGAAAAGGCGTAAACAGTCAGAGCCTCCAGCTTGAGGTTGACCGCCGTCTTTAAAATATTTTTGAGGGTCTTGACGCCGGCAGTATGTCCCGCGCTCCTAAGTAACCCGCGACAATTTGCCCAGCGTCCGTTGCCGTCCATTATTATCGCCACATGTCGCGGCATTTTATCTTTATCGACTCGCGCAAGCAAGCCGGCGTCGCTTTCCCACATTTTTTATACTTCCATAACTTCCTTTTCTTTACCAGCCTTCGCACCGTCGACGAGTTTAATATACTTGTCGAGGAGCTTTTGCATTTCTTCCTGCGCGTCTTTGCGGTCGTCTTCGGTTATCTGCTTGCCTTTTTCCAGCTTTTTAATTGCTTCGTTAGCGTCGCGGCGAATATTGCGCATTGCAACTTTAGCCTCTTCCGCCTTCTTGCTAACGACTTTGACAAGTTCCTTGCGGCGTTCCTGCGTCGGTTGAGGAATCGAAAGACGAATCGTCGTGCCGTCGTTATTGGGCGTCAATCCCAAGTCGGATTTTTGAATGGCGCGTTCAATGTCTTTAAGCGAATTCCTGTCGTAAGGCTTAATCATAATCATGCGCGGTTCGGGAATGGTAACGTTAGCAATTTGATTGACGGGCGTCGCCGTGCCGTAATAATCAACCATAACTTTATCGAGCAGACTTGGTGCGGCGCGTCCTGCGCGGAGTGTGCCGTAATCTTTTTTCAAGCCGTCAAGAGTTTTGCCGAGCCTGTCCTCTGCCGATTTGATAACATCCTTAGTCATTTGAATTTTTCCTCCTTAGCCAACAGTTGTGCCGATTGTTTCGCCGATTGCGGCGCGATAAATATTTTCGTGATCATCGATATTAAAAACGACAAGTGGAATATGATTATCCATGCAAAGACTTGTTGCGGTTGAATCCATAACGTGCAATCCGAGATTTAAAATATCAATGTAACTTATCTTGTCGAACTTTTTAGCGTCGGGGAAACGATTTGGGTCGCAATCGTAAACTCCGTCGGCTCCACGCTTCGCCATTAAAATAACGTCTGCCTCAATCTCCGCCGCTCTAAGTGCCGCCGTCGTGTCAGTTGAAAAATACGGATTGCCTGTGCCCGCACCGAAAATTACAACGCGCCCTTTTTCCAAGTGACGAACTGCGCGGCGTCTTATGTAAAGTTCAGCAACCTCGCGCATTTCAATAGCCGTTTGAACGCGAGTAAAAACTTTCATCTGCTCCAGTGCGTCTTGCAGGGCGATAGCGTTCATAACAGTTGCGAGCATTCCCATATAATCAGCCGACGCTCTGTCCATACCTTTAGCCGCGCCACTCAAGCCACGCCAAATATTTCCGCCGCCCACGACGATTGCAATTTCAAGTTTCGCCTCGTGGATTTTTTTTATCTGGCGAGCAATACTCTCTACTACCGGCGGATAAATGCCAAAACTTTTTTCTCCGGCAAGAGCTTCGCCACTCAACTTCAGAATTACACGTTTATATTTCATAAAGCCAAACCGCCTCCGTTCGCCGCCAATTTTACAAGTTACTTTATTTCCTGTCAATAATTCCTATTGAAAAGCTGAAAAAAAGGTGATATACTTCGCCGCGTGAAAGAAGGTGATTAGCAGATGACTGCTTTGAAAAAAATCGGCTTTATCGGAACTGGCATTATGGGCGCGGCAATGGCTGGTCATTTAATGGACGCGGGCTTTTCTGTCAGCGTTTACAACCGCACGAAGTCTAAGGCGCAAGCTTTGATTGAACGCGGCGCGAAATGGTGCGATACCGTTGGCGAATGCGCGGCAGGTCAAGACGTCGTGATTACAATCGTCGGCTATCCAAAGGACGTTGAGGAAATTTATTTGGGCGCGGGCGGAATTATCGATTCGGCTAAAGCGGGTGCTTATCTCGTTGACATGACGACTTCCTCTCCGATTCTTGCTGAAAAAATTTTTGCGGCGGCTCAGAAAAAAAATCTCCACGCTGTTGACGCTCCAGTTACGGGCGGCGATGTCGGCGCGAAGAATGCAACTTTAACAATTTTAGTTGGCGGCGCGGAAGAAGATTTTAACGCTTTGCAACCAGTTTTCGCGGCAATGGGAAAAAATATCGTCTACGAAGGCTCGGCGGGCGCAGGTCAGAAAACTAAAGCTTGCAACCAAATCGCGATTGCCGGAACGTTAGCGGGCGTGTGCGAGGCTTTTGCTTATGCTAAAGCGTCGGGGCTTGACGTTGAAAAAGTTTACTCGGCGATAGCGACGGGCGCGGCAGGCTCCTTCCAAATGACGAGCGTCACTCGCAGAGGTCTTGACGGCGATTTCAACCCCGGCTTTGCGCTGAAACATTTCGGCAAAGATTTAGCAATTGGTAATGAGACGGCTACAGCTTATGGCGCGTCGCTCCCGATTTTGGCGATTGTACTCCATGAAGTCCGCAAGCTTGAAAAATCGGGCGAAGGTAATCTCGGTACGCAAGCTCTTTTAAAATATTACGGCGTCATTTAGAGTCGATAGGCTTGTCGGCGTCGAATTGGCAGCGGCAAGATTTTCTTCAGCGACGGCTTTTGCGGCTTTTCTCCTTGCCCAGCTTGCAAGAGATTTCTCGCGCAAAATTGCTCTTGTTTTCTCAGAAGCTTTTTTGCCACGACCAGCTTCGCCAATTTTAGCTTTATGTTCCTCCGTGAGAGGTTTGCCGAGATGTGCTTGCCGATTTTTTTCATTTGATTCCGCCGTGTGATGCTTGCCGTAAAAATGATTTTTTGCACCTATACGACTGGCAGACAGTTTAGCTCTGGTTTCAGGTGAGGCGGTTTTTCCTTTGTTGGGGGACGGTTTGCCACGATTAGCTTGGCTGATTCTTTTGCGAGTTTCTTCCGAGAACGTAAAACACCTTATTCCGCCATGTGTTTTGTTGTAACCTTTTGGGTGTACGCAATCGAAAAAGTTTATCCAATATTGCTCTCGTCCGCTAATCAGATTCGGCGGGACGTGCTCCTCTATAACCCACCAATCGAAATTTTCCCAACCGATTCTGTGAATTTCACGACCGATAGATTGCCGCTTACTGTACTTATGCTGATAAATTCGCGTGTACACGCTTTTATGACGTGTTATACCTACGTAGTGCATATTGGTTTTTCTGCACCAGATGACGTAAACAGAAAACTCGATATCAGTTTGACAAGTCGTTTCGTTTTTGTTAGTATTCATGTGAATTGCTCCTTTCTGTGGAATTTCTGGGTTCACGTGAAGTTTACAGAAAGGCTTAATTTTTGTCAAGGAGTGATTATTTTGTTAGACGAATTCAAAAAATTTATTATGCGCGGCAATGTTGTCGACATGGCAACGGGCGTTATCATCGGTGCGGCGTTCGGCAAAATCGTTTCGTCGTTCACATCAGATATTTTAATGCCGCCGCTGGGCTTATTGCTCGGTAAAGTGGACTTTTCAAATTTTTACATTAATCTTTCCGGCGTCGATTACGAATCATTTGCAGCCGCTAAGGAGGCAGGTGCTCCCGTCATTGCTTATGGCGCGTTCCTCAATGTGTGTTTGGACTTTCTGATTGTCGCGACGGCGATTTTCATTTTGATTAAACAAGTAAATAGATTTATGCCCGCTCCGCCTCCCCCGCCGCCCGATCCGCGTAAATGTCCGTTTTGTCGTGAAGTTGTTGCTGACGACGCGACTAAATGTCCGCATTGCGCTTCCGACATCAAAGGCAAATAGTTCATTAACATAAAAAAATTAACCGCTCCCAAAATTTTGAGAGCGGCTTTTTTTACGTCATGTAAAATTATCTGCGGAGCTTTTGAACTTCTTCCATAAGGTATTCGTTTTTGATTTTAATGTAAGTGCCCTTCATGCCAAGAGATTTGGAATCGATAACGCCCGCCGATTCAAACTTGCGCAGAGCGTTAACAATAACCGAACGAGTGATTCCAACGCGGTCAGCGATTTTCGACGCGACGAGAAGTCCTTCATTGCCGTTGAGTTCGCTTAAAATATTTACCGCCGCTTCCGCTTCAGAATAGCTCAATGTTGCCAGTGCGATTTGAACGGTAGCCTTTTTGCGAGCCTCAATCTCAACTTTTTCGGTGTGGTCACGCAACATTTCCATGCCGACGACTGTCGCGCCATATTCCGCCAAAAGTAAATCGTCGTCCGTAAAATTCTCTTCGTAACGAGCGACAATCAGCGTTGCCATTCTGCGCCCCACGCCGTAAATCGGCACGATTGTAAAATACTTTCCGTTTACGGGCGAAGGATTGCTTTTATCGGGTTTCGGATTCATCTGCGTCTCGTCGAAACGATTGAGCCATTTGACATAGGGCGCGGGGAATTTGCCATTGCTAGTAACGTCGTCGACACCAGAATTTTCGTCTTCGTCGTCGATGAGCGCGTAGCCATAAAGTTCTCCCTTTTTGCCGGCGATGTAAATGTTCGCCTCAAGGACGTTGCTCAAAACCCGCGAAATCCCGTCATACTCCACATTTTCGGAACGCTGGAGCAGCTTGTTAATTTTCCTCGTTTTCTCCAAAAGCGTTGACATATCAAAACTCTCCTTTGTTAGCTTCCGACGGATAGCCGTCAGCTAATTACTAAATTTTGCGATGCTCAATATCCTACGTTTATACTAGCACGTTTTTTAATAATGTCAAATTAGTTTTCAGAATTTTTAATAACACGCCTTGACGATTGACGGCAAAAGTTGTAAACTTTTTTACAAACAGAGCGATATGCTCCGCGAAGGTTTTTTTCTATTAAGGGGAGGAATGCCAAATGGGTAACCGCAGGAAAATTGTTGTCGTCGGAACTTCTAACGTCGGCTCGGCAGTCGTCAATAAACTTGCCGATTTCCAGCTCGCATCTGAAATCGTTTTAATTGACCTCAATCAGGACAAGGCATGGGGCGAGGCTACCGACTCCAGCCACGCAACCGCTTGCGTCTACAGCACCAACATTAAATTCCGTGCTACCGGTGACTACAGTGCTTGTAAGGGTGCAAACATCGTTATCATCTGCGCGGGTCCGTCGATTCGTCCGGGCGAAACTCCTGACCGTCTTAAACTCGCTGGCACCAACGCAAAGATCATGAACTCGGTCTTCCGCGCAATCGCCGAGCACACCAAAGAGGCTGTCATTATCCTCATCACCAATCCGCTTGACGTTGCAACTTACGTCGTTAGCAAAATCGCTGAACAAATCGGCTATCCGACCAATCTGATTATGGGTACGGGCACCATGCTTGAAACTTATCGTTTCCGTCGCATTCTCGCTAACAAGTACGAAGTTGACCCGAAAAACATTAACGGCTATGTTCTCGGTGAACACGGCAACGCGGCATTCGTCGCTTGGTCGCTCACGGGTTGCGCAGGCTTCCCGCTTGAGAAACTCGACGAATATTTCCGTCACACCGAGCCGCTCGACAAGAAAGCTGTTGAGCAGGA
This sequence comes from Selenomonadaceae bacterium, assembly GCA_017428215.1. GTDB lineage: Bacteria > Bacillota > Negativicutes > Selenomonadales > Selenomonadaceae > Quinella. The sequence continues at coordinate 80,048 of JAFRRH010000014.1, read as the reverse complement.
ACTCATTCAGGTTGCTTACGACGTTATCAACAAGAAAGGCTTCACCAACACCGGCGTTGCAATGGCGGCTGTTCGTTTCGTTAAATCCGTCCTTTACGACGAACATACGATTCTGCCCTGCTCGGCTCTCATGAACGGCGAATACGGCATTACCGACGTTGCTCTTTCGATGCCCCGCATGGTTTGCGCTGACGGCTTAATGCGCGTCTTTGAAGTTGCGCTTACCGACGAAGAAATCGAAAAAATGCAAGCGGCTGCTAAATCCGTTCGCAGTGCTCTTGACGGCGCAGGTCTCGAAGCTATCGGTATCAAATAATCTCGACAACAAATTTTTCTTGCATAAAAAAAGCCCTTCCAATTTCGGAGGGGCTTTTTGTTTTACAACGTTAAATTTTTCAAGCGAGCAAAGCGCAACTCGTGAAGTGCAATCGGCGTAGAAACAAAATCATTCGTGCTGTAAAGCTTAGCATATTTTTCTCGGCAATGGAGTACGCGCTTAACGTAGTCGCGAGTTTCAGCGTAGGGAATTTTATCTGCGTCTGAAAAATCCTCGCTCCAATGATTTTCCTTAATCCACTCGTGAACGTTGCCACGCCCTGCATTGTACGCCGCCAAAGCTAAAACGTCATTGCCTTTGAACTCGTCCTCAAGTTCGGCAAGATACCACGTGCCATATCGGATATTCGTTTCAGGGTCGTGCAAATTTTTTATGTCGTCGGCAACTTCTTCGGGAGCCTCGCCAAGCTGATAAGCTATCCAAGCCGCCGTCTCCGGCATGATTTGCATTAATCCGATTGCGCCGCTCTGTGAATGTGCCGCTTCCGAAAAATTGCTCTCAACTTTCATAACGGCTATTGCCAAAAATTTATCAACCTTCCAGCGCGACGAATAATTTTCCACTGTCGAGCGGTAAGGGAACGGATATAAAAATTTCTTCTGAATCGCCGGCATGCTTATAAAAAAATATATCGTGACTATTGCCGCGCAGATTGCCAAAAACTTTTTAATCATCAATTCACCTCCGCATATTTCTTAATGAATTTTAAATGATTAACCTGCCGCTGTCAAATTTGCAAAAAAATTTTTCAGTATCTGTTCATGACTTAATAAATTTTATGTTATAATGCCTGGCAAAAGGAGGTTATGCATTGCTGACAAAATTTTTTGAGATGATTGGCGGCTTCATGATAAGACGCTTTGAAGAATTCGGCACGATAGTTTTGCTTTACGTCGACACAATGAAACAAGTCACCCACAAGCCGCGAATGAAGCTCATCCTCGCGCAAATGTCGCACTTAGGCGTTGACTCGTTAACAATCGTCTCGTTGACACTTTTGTTTACGGGCGTAGTCTTCACGTTGCAAACGGCGCATGAATTTATTCGTTTCGGTGCGCAATCAACGGTCGGCGGAGTTATTGCAATCGCAATCGGCAGGGAGCTTGGACCGGTTTTAGTCGGCGTAGTCTGCGCGGGGCGTGTCGGTGCGGCTATCACGGCGGAGATTAGTACAATGAAAGTCACCGAACAAATCGACGCGCTAAAAGTCATGTCTGTCAGCCCCGTGAATTATTTAATCGTCCCGCGCATGATAGCTTGTATGATAGTTGTACCGATTCTTACAGTTTTTGGAGACATTATCGGCGTTGCTGGCGGCTGGCTCGTCGCTACGCAATATTCGGGAATCAGCTCGTATGTTTTTATGAACTCGATAAAAATGTTTGCGCACCTCTACGACTTGACGGGCGGTATGATTAAAGCGATTTTCTTCGGCAACGTTATCGCGGTGCTCGGTTGCTATTACGGCTTGAATTGTCCCGACGGCGCGGAAGGCGTTGGCAAGGCGACTACTAAAACGGTCGTCACGTCGATTATAGTAATTTTTATTTTGAACGCGCTGTTGACTTTTATAGTTTACAGATAAAGGGGTATTGATGATGACACCATTTATGAAGTCTATGCTTGACATAAAAAATGACGCTGTTAAGCACCAAAAATATTGCAGACGAAAAATTAAACAACTAAAAAAAAATGGGCGAGGAAGAACATGCGGACGAGATAGTAAGTTTGATAATTCAATCTGAGCGAGCAGAAGCCGTTGCCGGTGCCATGAGCACACTTATTACGTTTTTAGAAGAGGAAGAGAATAAAACCGACGAGGATAAAGACGACGATGATTAAGATTGTCAATGTCACAAAAAAATTTGGCACAAAAGTTGCGCTGAATAATATTAACCTAGAAATTGCCGACGGTGAGACGCTTGCGATTATCGGCGGGTCGGGTTCGGGCAAGTCGACATTGCTCCGTTTGATGATTGGCTTGATTCAACCTACCAGCGGCGAAATTTGGATTGGCGACGACGAAATTTCCCGCCTTACCGAAAAGGAAATGATGCGCGTCCGTCTTCGTATGGGAATGGTATTTCAATACTCCGCGCTGTTCGATTCAATGACCGTTGGCGATAACGTTGCCTTCGGACTTGTCGAACATACCAATTACGACAAGGAAAAAATTCAATCAATCGTCCGCGAAAAACTTCATCAAGTCGGCTTGGACGGCGTGGAAAATCGTATGCCAAATGAACTTTCCGGCGGCATGAAGAAAAGAGTTTCATTGGCGCGGGCGATTGCCTTTGGTCCGGAAATTATTTTTTATGACGAGCCAAGCTCTGGACTTGACCCGATTACGACGAACAGAATTGATGAGTTGATTATCGAGACGCAACGCGCTTTGAAAGTTACGAGCATAGTCGTTACGCATGATATGGTTAGCGCGTGTCGCATTGCCAACCGTATTGCTATGGTTTACAATGGCGATTTGATTGCTGTCGACACGCCCGATAATTTTAAAAAAATTCAAGACCCTCGCGTCAAAGAATTTTTCCGAATCATAGATTAAAAAAACAACCTTAAGGAGGCGAGGTAATGTCAGTTGAAGCAAAAGTTGGAGCGTTCACTGTCGGAGGACTTATGTTATTAGGCGGCGCGGCGGCCGGTCTTGGAGATTTTCATTTAGGCGGCAGTAACGATTATACTTTATACGCGGGCTTTAAACAGGTCGTCGGACTTCAGCAACAATCAGACGTTCGATTGAGCGGCGTTTTAGTCGGCAAAGTTACACAAATTACTACTGAAGGTACGGGAGTTACAGTTACAATGGCAGTTAATCCCGATGCGAAGATTCCAAAGCAGTCAAAAGTTTCGATAACCTCAAGCGGCGTCATGGGCGAAAAGTTCATAAACTTTCAGCCAAAAGTTGATAACGGCGAATATCTTAAAAACGGCGATTATCTTTACGGCACGGACGAGGCGGGTATGGATGCAATGTTCGACGGCTTAACTAAAGTTATGGACAAGGTTGAAATGCTTTTAAATGACGTGCACGCGATTATTGGCGACGATACTTTTAAAAAATCTGTTGTTGAAATGAGCAAGAACATGGAGAACGCCTCCGCGAACGTGAACAGTATGACTGGTGCTTTCGAGCGAATCGCGACCGAGAACGAGGATTTATTCCACGATATGATTAGGCAGATGAACGGCGCGGTTGCTGGCATGAATAGTGCAATGGCTAATGTTGAGCACATGACTGCTAATCTGGATAAATTCGCAGGCGATCCGCAAACCGTCGAGGAACTTAAATTGACGCTTGATAACATTGCTAAAACCTCAAGCAACGTGGCGAACATGGCGGATAACATGAATAAATTCGCCGGCGATCCAAAAGTTGCCGAAGATTTAAAAGCAACCGTCAGCAATGCCCGCAGTATAACCGAACGTGCCGATAAACTTTTGGGCAAAGTAGAGGGTTCAGCCGATAAAATTTCTAAGATTGACGTAACGCCTTCTGTTGATATACTATACAGCGGCAAAGCCCACGACTGGAAAACGAATTTTAATCTGGACGTGACGAGCGACGATAAATCTTTGATACTCGGCGCGGAAGATATTGGCAACCATACGAAATTAAATCTTCAAGGCGGTAAAAAATTTGGAACGGACTTCGGAGCGCGTGCGGGAATTATCGCGGGCAAACCTGGTATCGGACTTGACGCCTACGCCGGAAAAGATTTTAAATTTTCCGCTGAAGCTTACGACCTTAACGACGGCAAAGTTCGTTTGAAATCGCAATTCAGAATTGCAGATTCAACTTATCTGCTCGGCGAATGGCACGCCGTCAATAAAAAAAGAGACCGCGCCTTTTACTTCGGACTAAAGCAGGAGTTCTGATATGAGAAAATTTTTGGCTATACTTTTTGTGACGATAATTTTTTTTGCTGGCTGTTCAAACGAGGAATCCGTTGAAGTCAAGACAGAAAAAATTTCAGCGAACGAAACTTTGACATTGACGCACGACGGGGAAATTTCTTTAAGCCATGAATTGATGATTTACTCGAATATTTCGGGCACTGTCTTAGAAAAATTTTTCAAGGACGGCGACGAAGTTACGGAAGGACAAAAACTTTTCCGAATCGGCGATTTAGAAACGGCAACCGAACTCCTTCAAGCAAAGAAAAAGTTAGGCGAGTTGATGACAACGTTACCTAAAGAAATGGCGCAGAAAAATCCCGTCGAAGGACTTCAAGCCGAAATCGCCGAACTTCAAGAACGTATCAAAAATTTGGAGGAAGAATCGGAAGCAGGCACAATTAACGCGCCGATAACAGGTCAAATAGGTATTGAAAATATCCTCGTCGGTGAATCTGTCGTTGCTAACGAAACTGTACTTGCTAAAATTGGAAGGACTAATCCGGCAATCGTTAGCTTTGAAGTTTCAGCGGCGGAGAAAAATTTTTTATCGACAAGTCAGCCGAAAATTTCTCTAAGATTTAATGACGGCACGTCTTATCCTCGCGCAGGCACGATTAACTTTATTAACGATACGACTGCAGAGGCGACTTTTGATAATCCTGACGAACTTTTACTTTTGGGCAATGATGTTCAGATTGAACTTGATGACGTAAAAATTTCCAATGCTATACTCGTTCCAGAAAGTGCAATTATACAGCGCGACGGAGAAGATTTTGTTTTTATAGACGATAATAAAACAGCCGCCTTGAAAAAAGTTTCGCTGGGCGGCAAATTAGGCAATCAATTTATTGTAAACGACGGCTTGAAGGCTGGAGATTCGGTTGTTGTCGAAGGCTTGACCAATCTGCGCGAAGGCACGCCGATTAAAATAAAAGATAGGGAGTGATTGAAATGAAAATTTCCAAACGTATCAAGAAAAATATTCGCAGGAAATTGGCGGCGGTACTCGTCGCGGGTATGATGATTTTTTCGGCGGGGACTGTCAACGCGGCTGATGTGGTAAATATTTCGCTTGATGAGACAATTCAGCGAGCCTATGAGAATAACCGCACGATTAAAGAATCTGTTGCTGAACGCGAGGGAGCTTTCTGGAGCTTGAGCGAGGCACGTCGTCAAGGTAATCCGCAAGTGACGTGGAGTTGGAGCGGCGCACGAGTCGGAGGCATGGCTTATGATGGTTCAAACCGAAACCGAGCCTTTTCAAATACCGGCTCAATTTCCATGCCGATTTATCGTGGCGGTCAACTTAAAGAAGGGCGCAAGTCTGCTCGATACGCTTTAAGCTCGGCTGATTTATCGCTTGAAAACACTATGCAAGTTGTTCGTCTTCAGTCGACGGTTTATTATTTTGATGTTTTGCAGTGCAGAAATTTAATCGAAGTTTACGAGGAAGAAGTTTTAACTTTGCAGGAGCATTTGCGCAACGTTGCCGCTCAATTCCGCGTGGGTACCGTTGCAAAAGTCGATGTGTTGGAATCACAGGTTGAACTTGCAAACGCTATGCAAAATCTCGTAAACATTCAAAATAATTATGACGTTGCAGTTGCTACTTTGAACAATTATATTGGTTTGCCCGCAGATACGATTATTCGCCCGCAAGATACGCTAACTTACAAAAAATATGATTTGAACTTGGGCGATTGTACGGCTTATGCTTTGGAGAATCGTGCAGATGTCGCAGTGGCTGATTATGCCGTCAAGCAAGCCGAATCCGCAAAAAAATCTGCCAAGTCAGGCTGGTATCCATCTGTCAACGCGGGCATTTCCAAAGAAATTGATACGGAAAATATGTTCGGGCACAAGACAAACGATCAGTGGTCGATTGGAGTCAGCGCAAGTTGGAATATCTTTGACGGCGGCATAACTCGTGCGCAAGTCAATCAAGCAGACGCGGCTCTCATTCGTGCGCAAGAAGTCGCCGCCCAAACCCGTGAGCAAGTTCAGCTTGACGTTCAATCGGCGTTCCTAGACCTTCACGCGGCAGAAAGAAATATCGCTACAACTCAAGTGGCGGTTGTTCTCGGCGAAGAGAACTATAAAATTGCGCAAGTTCGATATGCGGCGGGTGTCGGCACCAATCTCGACGTTATGGACGCTTCCCGCAAATTGACAGAGGCGCGTTCCAATTATTTTACTGCACTTTATAATTACAATACTGCTAAGGCGTCGCTTGATAGGTATATGGGCGTTCCCGTAACGCTTGATGTTGTGCGCTATGTTGAATCCGAAAAGGAAGGCAAGACAGCTGCACAATCCCGCGAAGACGCCGCCTTGACAAGTGAATCCGCCGCTGTTCCGGAGACTGGTGAAGTTGCGCCGGTCGTATTGATTGATTTTGAAAATTCGTCGCCGTTGCCTTCCGAGAGCGTCGAACGCGAACTTTCTGGCGAGGCTCAACAATTCGCGGAACGTGAAAATTCTGAGGCGACACCGAGCGACGACACCAACAATACTCCCTTCCAGCAATGAGTAGCGCACACTTGACCTGAAAGGAGTTTCGCCGTGTTAAAAGTTTTAAAAATTCTCGGCGGAATATTAGCAGTTGTTGCGCTGAGCGGCGGGCTTTATATAAATTCACAGCGGGCGGCGATTATCGAAAAGGCTTTGACTACGGCTGAAGAAACTGCTTCCAAAACTTTGGGCGTGCCCGTCAAAATTGGTAGCGTAGACTTAAACGAAATAAATTTATTCGACAGCAACAAGAACAGCGACATAACAATTCACGATGTAGAAATTTTCGATAAGCAGGACGAATTGATTGCCCGCGTCGATACGACGGACATTAGTTTTAAATTGCTTGCCTTGCGTGATGATCCTGTTGCCGCCCTCGACGAAATTAAACTTGACGGCGCGACGCTCAATCTTAAGCAACGCGACGACGAGTCTTGGAACGTCAACGACATTAAGCTTGAGAGCGAGGGCGAGTCGACTTTCGGCGCGAAAATTTCTTTGACGCACGGAACGATTAATGCAGACTTTGACAAGAAAAAAATTTCCGTCGAAGAAATTTCTGCAGAGGCGGACTGCGCGGACATGAATGCAATTCCCGCTAAAGTCAACGCTAAAACTTTGGGCGCGAATGTCGCGGCTTCCGGAACTGTAAGCTTAAAGCAACAAGTTATTAACGCGGAAGTTGACGCGATTAATTTTGATAAAATTCTGCCCTATTTGCCCGCCGATAAAATTCCCGACGGTGTAGAAATTTTGAGCGGCGCGGCAGAAAAATTTTCTATACACGTTCTGCACCGCGACGACACGTTGACTTATCTCGGCTCAACGCAAGTTAAGGGTGCGGCTGTTAAGGTTGAGCAAACCGACGTTGAAAATATTAACGGCAACATCACCTTTAGCGAGCACGAAATTATTTTAGACGCCTCCGCTACTGCTAACGGACAATCCGCCTCTGCAAGCGGTACAATTCGACTCGACACCGACGAGCCTTTTTTTGACATCTACGCCGAATCTGATAGTTTTGCGCCCGCCGCCATTATCAGCGACATTGGCATTGACGGCGCGGCTTCTGTTCGCGGTCACTTAGTCGGCACTGCCAAAAATCCTCAAGTCGATGCCGATATTTATTCCGATTATCTTGCTTATGAAAACCTTTCCGCGCAAAATATTTCAACCAAATTCCGCTATGTTGGCGAAATGATTTATCTCACTGATACCAGCGCAAATATTTTCGGCGGGAATGTCGCTGGTACGGCGGAAATTAAAACGGAAGATTTTTCTTTTAATGCACACGTCAAAGCTAATGGACTTGACGCGGCGACGCTTTGCGACTTCAGCGGCTCCGATAAAATTGTCAACGGCAAACTCTTCGCGGACGTCGGCATTAACGGCAAAACCTCCGAACTCGCGCAGGTTAAAGTTTACGGCAGTGCGGGTGCTACGGGGCTTGACGTTGAGGGCTTCTACGTTAGCGACGCGAACGCCTCTTTTTATTTTGCCGATAACAATTTGACGCTTGACTACCTTAGCGCGAATTTGCCAAATAAAGGCACGTTGGGCGTTGAGGGCACAATCCTCGACATGAATAATCTTAATTTGAATTTTTACGGCGCACACGTCGATATGGCTCTTTTGAAAAGATTTAATGAGCAACTCGACATGAGCGGGCTTTCCGACTTCAAGGGAACTGTTCAAGGCGACACCTCCAATCCCAACGTAACTTTGGAACTCTCCGCCGTTGACAACTCTAAACGCGAGGGCGAACGTTTCGTAGGGAAATTATTTAAGCAACCTTTTGATTCAATTCAGCTTGCGTTGTCTGGTAGTCTTGACGGCGTAAACATAGATAAATTCGACTTGGAAAAAGACGGGCAAATTAAGTGGAAAATTATTGAAGGCAAAGTTAGCTTGACGGGCGAGAAGACAATTAACTTGCAACTCGACACGACGACTGTTAGGGCGGAAGATATTGCCGCACTCGTCGCGCCCGACCAACCGATTACCGGCAACGTTTCAAACACCGTAAAAATCACTGGCACAATCGACAATCCGCAAGTCGCCGGCAATATCAAATTCAAACGCGGCAGTTATAACGGTATCCTCTTAAACGGCATGACGGGCGACTATTTTTTGGACGGCGATATTTTACGGCTTCAAGAGTTTGAAATTACTTCGCCGATGGTTGATATGGTTTTGAACGGCACGATTAATAAAAATACGCGAGTTATGGATTTTGTAGTTCAAGGTAAAGATATTCGGCTTGAGCGTTTCAAAAGTAAATTGCCCGAAAATTATACCGCTGAAGGTCACACGATTTTTGAGGGAACTATAAAGGGTACGCCCGACGTCCCGATTTTCGACGGCACACTTAAAGCGGAAGAAATTACTTTGAACGGCGTCGCACTAACTGACGTTTACGGGCACCTCGAATCTAACGGCATGAATGTTTATCTTGATGATTTTAGTTTCCATGACGGCGAGGCAAGCTGTCAAATGCAAGTTTCTATGAATCTTCAAAGCGAAAACATCAGCGGCGAAATTGACGTAACCAACGCTAATATCGGCAGAATGTTTATTATCGCCGCGCAGAAAAACGATCTCCTCAACGGCACTTTGAACAGCAAAATTTTGGTAAGCGGCACTTTAAGCAAACCGACTGGATCCTTGACTGGCGAAATTTCTAAAGGCACGTTGGCGGGACATGACATTCACGACGTAAAAGTTGACGCGCGATTACTCCATAATATTGTTTACGTCAATCAATTCGAGGGCAAGCAGGGCGATAAGGGAACTTTTGACTTGAACGGCTCGGCTAATCTGGGCGGCGAACTTGGTTTAAGATTAGTTGCTAAGGATTTGGAGCTGGGGATTTTCAGTGCGGCGGCGGGCTATAATGTTGATATGGTTGGCACGTCGAATATTGTCGCAGACCTTAAAGGCACGATTGATAATCCATTTGGCGAGGTACTATTAACGGCGACGGGCGGCATTAGGGGTTCGACTTTCGATCTTTTGCACGGACATTTTCTGTTAAAAGATTGGCGCGTCAATGTTGAAGAATTAACTATACAACGCGAATTGGGCGGCAAGACTTACGGCGCAAGTGCGCAAGGTTATATTCCGTTTAAAGCTTTGACTGCTCGCAGTAAAGAAAATCTGCCCGCCAATGAGCAGTTGGATTTAACGGTATCACTCGACGGCGCGGATTTGAGTTTGTTGCCCGTCCTAAGCAAGCAAATAGCGTGGGGTATCGGCGACCTCGACGGCGCAGTTAAAATTACCGGCACGATTGCTAATCCTCAATTCAACGGAAAAATTTCGCTCAACGACGGCTCGATTAAAGTTAAGGGCATGAAAACTTTGATTGAGCACATAAATATTGCGACGGCGTTTAAAGGCGAACAATTCGACATAGAAGATTTTTCGGGCAATATCGGATCGGGAACTTTTGCGTTGACGGGTGGTTTAAGTTTCAGGGACTTGGAATTTAAAGATTATAACTTTGACTTCGCGGCGGTTAACCTCGACATTGATAGCAACGTTTTCAAAGGAATTTTAAATGCGAACTTTAACTTTAGCGAAAGTACGTTCTATCATTGGACGTTGCCGAAATTATCTGGGCAAATTAATCTCGACAAATGTCGATTCGGCATTCCCGACATTACAACAGATGACGAGCCATTACCGAATATTCTTTTGGACGTTTCGTTAAATCTCGGCGATAAAGTTCACTTTTACGAGCCAAACTTTTTCGGGATAAAAATGGATGCATACTTTACAGGCAACGCACGATTCGAGGGCACGACGAATCAACCGAAAACTTCTGGCGTAATCAAGGTTAAGCGCGGCGGTACCTTGACTTATTTGGAATCAGTGTTTAATATTCGGGAGGGCGAAGCGCACTTCAATCAAGTTGGCTCGTTCATGCCGACGGTACACTTTGCCGCCGATACCAAAATCGCTAACACGAAAATTTTCTTAAAAGTCAACGGACAACCTAACAATATGGACTTAAATTTGACATCAAGCCCCGAAATGTCGCAAGAAGAAATTATCAAGTTGCTGACCTTGCGCGAAGCTTATTCCAAAGGCGGCGATAACAATTTGACGGGAGCTGATGCGTTGGCTATCGGCTTGCAAATTACAGTTCTTTCTGAAATCGAAGACGCCTTGAAACGTACGCTCGGCATTGACAAACTTAGCGTCTCCAGAGGCTCCGGCTCCATGTTTGAAAGCCATAATCCAGGCGAGCAAGGCAACAATCGCGACAAAGATTATAACTTTACAATCGGCAAATATATCGGTGAAAAGTTCATGATTCGCTACACGCACGGTTTTGGCAGTCACAGGGTTAATCGTTACGGCATTCACTACGACTTTAACGACAACATGGGCTTGACGATTGAGCAAGAGGGAAAACATTTTATCTTCAGCATTGAAGCGCAATATAAGTTCTAGCTGATAGCTGTTAGCTTTTAGCTGTTAGAAGGAGGATTTTATTTTTGAAAGCTAAAAAATTTTTGCGGAGGAGACGAGCGGCATTAATCGCGGCGTTAATGCTTTTGTCTGCAACAGGCGAGGCAACTCCCCCAGATATAGTTGATGAACCGTTCGGAACAAATCCCGGCACCCCACAATTTGATTCACCTGTTGTTGAAGTCGATATTCCACTTGAGAAAAAACCGGAGCAAGAACAGCCGCAGGAACCACCCGCCGATTCGTCAGAAGTCGAGGTAGTTGACCCCGAACAATCAAAACTTAAGCCGCAACCCGTCGATACAACTGAAACTCAACCGACTGAAGCTCAACCAACCGAAGCTAAACCAACTGAACAGCCCGCGAGCGAGCCGGTTGATACATCAAAAATTGACACGTCAAAGATTGATACTACTCCGCCCGAAAAGCCGACGGTTGAGACAACGGAGCCAACTACGCCCACTACGCCTGAACCTTATCGCTCTCAAGTCGACACGACGATTTTGGAGTATATGAAACAATTCGAGGGCAAAACTATTGTCGATATTGAGTTCGAGGGCGCAAGTGAAGCAACATTGCCGACAGTCAAAGTTGCCGTAACTGAAAATGTCGGCGATACTTTCGACGCGGCGACGGCTTTGCGCGATAGAAATGCGCTCGTCAACACGGGATATTTCTACGAGGCGTATCAAACTTTCGAGGAAATTCCGGAGGGCATTGTTATAACTTTCCACGTCTTGGAAAATCCGATTCTTACGGATATAGTTTACACGGGTAACACGCTTTACACCAAAGAAGAACTTGATGCCATTGTGACGCTCAAAAAGGGCGAAATTCTTAACAGCAACACTTTGCACGACGACATTGCGGCAATTCAAGAGGATTATCGCGGCGAAGGTTTTATCCTCATGAAAGTTACCGATATGAACGTTGACAAGGAAGGCGTCCTTACCTTAAGAATCAACGAGGGCATTTTGGAAGGCTACGCCGTCAAAGGCAATAAGAAGACTAAGGATAAAGTTATTCTGCGCGAAATGCGTCAAGAAGTCGGCACGCCGTTTAATGCTAAATTGGCGCGACGCAGTATGCAGCGTGTTTATAATCTCGGATTTTTCGAGGACGTTAATATTAAAATGAATCCCGGCATCGAGCCTAATGCGATTATCATGGAAGTTAACGTTAAGGAAAAACGCACGGGCACTTTTGGTATAGGCGCGGGCTATTCGACTTCCGACGGTATTATCGGTATGGTTAGTGTAAGTGATACGAACTTTCGCGGGCGCGGCGATGCGATTGCCGTAATGTACGAAAAGAGCGGCGACGAAACCGACGCTCACGGCTATAGCTTTACTTTCCGCCACCCGTGGATGGACCGTCACGAGACCGCGTTTAGAATTCAAATTTACAATCGCACCTACGCTTACAACGACTACGACACTAGGGGACATTTTAAAGAAGAATACATGCGCAGATATTCCGGCGGCGAATTTACTTTTAGCCGACCTGTCAGCGAATATTCGACGAATTTTATCACGTTCCGCAACCGCAAAGATAAATATGTTCGACACGTTTCAAGCGGCAATGTGGGACGGCGCGATACTCCGGAATGGAAAAAATGGCGTCATGATAATTTCGGCTTGACGCGCTCCATTATCCTTGAACACGTCACTGATACTCGCGATAACATTTATTCGCCGACGACGGGCAATAAAGTTAATCTCTCTTTGGAAGTTGGCAATTTTGGTGGCGATTTTAACTTCCAAAAAGTTTCGATTGACCATCAACATTACAGAGTGGCAGGCGACCACGATCAAGTTTGGGCGTTACGCGGCATGTACGGTTACGCTCGCGGCGACATGACAGAATTTAACCAATTCAGGATCGGCGGACAAGGTTCTCTGCGCGGCTATCGTGACGACCAATTTCGCGGCAATAGAATGATTCTCGGCTCGATTGAATATCGTTTCCCGCTGTATAAAAAAATTCAAGGCGCACTCTTTGCGGACTTCGGCGGCGTGTGGGATACGGGCTTGCGACCGCGCAATATGAAAGGCTCTGTGGGCTTTGGCGTCGCGCTCAATACTCCAATGGGTCCATTGCGTTTAGATTATGGACGCGGCTCACAAGGCGGCAGATTCCATTTCACGGTAGGAACTTCTTTCTAAATAAAAATGGCGTGCAATCAACCGCACGTCAATTTTTTTGCAAATAAAAATCGCTCGTCGAAATCGGCGGGCAATTTTTTTATATTAAAATTCGTCAGCAATATTCTTATAAATGAATTCACTCGCCAACATGCCGGTATATTTCGGGTAGTTAATGTATTCGTCGAAAACTTTTTTGCGCTTAGCGGCTTTATCATCTTTGCCCTCGATAAAAACTTTCTGCATAAGTTCGGCAATAGAATTCAAATCGCGCCCGTCGACAGTATAAGACGCCTTTAAAATCGCCTCGCCTATCTTATTAAATTGTTCGCCTGCGCGGGTCAAGAAAATCAGCGGCTTATCTACAAATTGATATTCGACGAGGAAAGAGCAACTGTCCAGAATCATGCCGTCGGAAGTAGCGAAAATGTCTTGATAATAAGCTCCCGTGTAGAATAATGCGTTGGGAAGTTTATCCCACTCCTGCAGATATTCTTTTAACGCCTCAGCAGACGGAAAAACCTTTTCTGTTATTGCCGAGAAAAGTAAATTCGGGTGTGGCTTGAATACCCATGAAATTTCGGGGTGCGCTTTAGCGAATTCGTACATAAATTTGAAGTTCCATTGAAATGTTGCGTAATTTACACCAGAATTTATCGACCAATGCGGCGCGTAAATAATTTTCTTCGCGTCGGGGCGTGTCATCTTCCAATCGAAACGAAACTTTACACTTTTATCAAAGAAAATATCTGTCTTGGGACAACCGCTATATAATCCGCGAGGCATTCCGACTTTGCAAAGTCTATCGTAAGTTTCCAGCGCAACTTTTGACGTAAAGAAAAATTTCCACACAAAACGGGACATCATATGATTAGCAACGTTGTATTTCAAAGCACTAAAGCCGTAAGGAACATATGCAATCAAAGTTTTGGCGGTGATATTCGCGGGGTGCAAAGCAACGGGCAATACTGCGAAATACGGCGTCAAGAAAATAAAAAGGTCCTGCGCGGGAATTGGTTCATTGCGGTCTTTAATCGGAACTACTTTTAAGCCGTGCGTTTCAAATTGTTTAAGGCTGTAAAGAAAAGCTCGACGGACAAGCTCCATATTAGCTGTATCGGCTCGCAAACAGAGATAAATCGTCACCTCGAAGCGTTCATCTTGCGCAAAATAATTATAAAGCTCGTCGCCGCACCATATCGCCGAATCATAGAGCACAAAGCCGACTTTGATTTTATCTTTACTACGAATCATCTGCGCGGACGCCTTGAAAACATTTTCCATTAACGCATTGTATTCATCTTTAGGCGCAATAAAAGACAGCAGATTAAAATATCTATAGCTCATGTCGCAAAAATTTTCAACTGGCGAAATGTTCCTCTGCAAGAAAAGCTCAAAGTTGATGATTCTATTTTCTGGCACGCCATTTTCTGTTAAAAGATTTTTCAATCTGTCAAAGTCGTTGCTAACCAGCCAAGCATAATCCGTAAATCTTTTTACCGAATCATTGAGTTGACTTAACGACGACAGCGGGATTTTTTTATTGGCAACCTTAAAAAATTTCTCGTCGCTATCCTCCGCGATTATCTCCGACAAATTCAAGTTATCGAAGTTCAAATTTTTTACGGCACTCGTCAAAGATTCTCTGTTCAATGTGACAAGTACAGCATTAATTTTTTTCAAGACAACACCTCCAAAAAATTTTTATTCGGGCAAACTGTCAAGTTGTTTTAAGTTCGTGCCGTCAGCAAAAATTATTTCTGTAACTTCGATGTGAATATCGTTTTTCCTAAAGCCGTGCTTCATTGCGTCAGCGTCAGCGCGCACGAACGGATTTAAAGTTTTCGTCACGTTGAATGTCTGCAAGCCTTGCGCACGGTTCGTTATGTCGACAGTAAAGGGCGTGCGGCTTTCATTTTCGTCTTTGCCGTTTAGGACAATATCGCCGTGAATTTGAGCAATCGGTTTATCGGAAAGAACGCTAGCTTTTATCTCGATGTTCAACGTCTGGGAGAAGCCGTACTCGTCGCCGCCCTCGTTCTTCACGCTAAAACTTTTAACTTTGAAGGTTGAATCCATTTCGCGGGCAATCGGAGCGTTGAGTGAATCTAGCTTGCGCCTTAGCATACGACGATAGCCTTTGTAATAGTCGCCAAAACCTTTCGCGTCCGTGATTCGCCATTCAACTTCCCCGCCGGGTTCCAATATCAATTCAATCTCAAAATTGAACTTCATAGTCGGATTATGAATCATCATCGTTACAATCTTTGTATTGCCGTCCTTTTGCGGTTTAGTAATACTTTTAATTTCGCAGGACGCCACGTCCGATTTTTTTAATAAATTTTGCGCGTCGCTAAGATTATTCGGAAAAGTAACTTTGCCCGTTGAAATATATTCTTCCGCCGCCGCCCGCGCAGTATCTACAAAGTCCAGCTTAAGTTTATCATAGCGGCTTTGTAGTTCGTCCATTGAATAAGCCGTAGGGGCAAGTGTTGAGTTGATTTGCTCCGTCAAGATTTCTTCCGCCGCCGAATCAATCAGCTTATCAAGGTCGACATATCGTTTAAACGTTTCGAGGTCGTGTGCTTCCACTGCTTGCCTAGCAAGGATTGCAGGGTTTTCGTTTAGCCGCTTGTGTTGATACCAGCTCCGACTAGCAAAGATACCGCCGCCAATCAACGAAAGCATAATGATGACGGCAATCAGCATATATTTTGGACTTGGCATTTTATTAATTCAGGCCTCCTAAGGCGTGTCAGGTTTAGTGCTTGCTCTTCACGCCACTTTTTTATTTTCGCGTGATGTCCTGATAACAAAACTTCGGGCACAACTTTTCCCTCGAAATCTCGCGGGCGTGTGTATTGCGGATAACCTAACATGCCGTCAAAAAATGAATCCGTCGTGGCTGATTCCGCCGAGCCTAAAACGTCAGGCAACATTCGCGCCACCGCGTCGACGATAACCATTGCGGGCAATTCGCCGCCCGTCAACACGTAATCGCCGATTGAAATTAATTCGTCCGCTAAATCGTAAATCCTCGCGTCAAAGCCCTCGTAATGTCCACAGATAAAAATAATTTGGTCAAGCGCGGCAAGTTCCTTTGCTTTAGCTTGAGTAAAGACTTCGCCGCTTGGGTCGGTGATAATTATCTTGCGTGAAAGTTTTTCGTCGGATTTACTCAACACGTCACGCACGGCACGATAAACAGGTTCGGGCTTTAAAACCATGCCCGCGCCGCCGCCGAAGGGTGAATCGTCAACTTGCTTGTGTTTATCAAAAGCAAAGTCGCGCAATTGCGTAAAACGAATCTCCAAAATATTTTTCTCGACGGCGCGTTTAATTATGCTCTCTCCAAAAACGCCCGTAAACATTTCAGGGAATAAAGTTATTATATTAATAAGCATTAGAATCAACCAAAATTTTTTTAGCGGCAATGTCAATCGACTTTACGACAGATTTCAGCGCGGGAATTAAAATATTTCCGTCGACCTCGAAAATGTCATTGCTACCGGTTTTGAGGACGTTGGTAACAGTGCCGAGTTTTTTTTCGTCGTCGAAAACTTCACATCCGATTATGTCGAAGGTATAAAATTCTCCGTCAGCGAGCGGCGCGGCGTCTTTTCTATCGACCGTCAAAAATTTATTCGTCAAAGCCCGCGCAGATTCCCGACTGTCCACGCCAGCGAATTTTATAAAAAGTTGTCCGCCGATGTGTTTGACTTCCGCGACACGAAAAATTTTCCCGCCGACAGAAATTTTTTCTAAGCCGTCGAAACGCCCTTCAAAATCTGTCAGCGGAATTATTTTCAATGTGCCGTCAAGCCCGCGAGCCGCGCCGACTTTCCCGATAATTATTTCAGCCGCGAATGGCAATGATTTTGTCATCTTCCACCAAAATTTCTACGTTCATAGCCTCGCGCAGATTGTCGCCGACTTTAAGCTCCACTTGCCGTTCCGTCGTGCCTTGAACAATTTCCGCGCCGAGTGCCAATTTCTCGAAAGTTTCTTTGCGATGACGTGCCTCGTCCAAACGCCCTTGACGCGGTGCCATTTCCCTACTAAAGAAATCTCTAATCTGCGGTTCGTGTTGAGGACTTCTGTCCAGTTCGCGTTGCATGTCGATGTTAATCTGCTTGAGTTCAAGCTCCATTTGTTCGGCGACTTTAACTGCCTCGTCAACGAGCCGCGCACGCAATTTCTCCGTGAGTTTTGCCTTTACCGTAACCGGAACCGTCATTTTAATGCTATTCATTTTTCTAACTCCTTTATTTGAAATTCAGCTGTAAGTTTAGCAGGTAATTCTTCAAAGTCAATCGCCAAAAGTTTTTCTTGTCACTAACCGCGTATTTGGTGTAAAATGCGCAAAACAGTTTGCAGAGGAGTGATTACATGAGCGGCGACGAAACTAAAACCGTCAGCGACGAAACTAGAATGTTCCGCTTCGGCGTTGAGGAAAATCGTGCGCAGAAAGTCATAAAGAATGCATACAAAGCTATGACCGAAAAGGGCTATAATCCCGTGCACCAACTGGTTGGCTATCTTTTGAGCGGCGACCCCGCCTATGTGACAAGTTATCTTGAGGCGCGTAGTATGATTCGCAAAGTTGAGCGCGACGAACTTTTGGAAGAACTCGTGCGCAGTTATCTTGAGCGATTGGAGGGCAAAAGGTGAGGGCTTTGGCTCTTGACATTGGCGACAAAACAATCGGCGTTGCGGCAAGTGATGTACTTGGATTAACCGCGCAGGGCGTCGAAACAATTCGTCGCACTTCCAATAAAAACGATTTGCAACGGCTCGGCGAACTCGTTAAAAATTTTGAGGCGACAACTTTTGTAATCGGCTTGCCAAAAAATATGGACGGCACCGAAGGAACTCGTTGTGAACTTGTAAAAAAATTTGCGGAAAAACTCTGCGCGGCGTTTCCCAAAGTCAATCAAATTTTTTGGGACGAACGCTTGAGTACCGTCGCGGCGGCAAAAAGTTTAATCGAGGCGGATTTGAGTCGCAAGAAACGCAAAAAAGTTATCGACAAGATGGCGGCAGTTTATATCTTGCAAGGATATTTGGATAGCAGGAGAGGAGATTAATAAATGGCTGATAAAGAAGTTTTGGACGACGATTTTTTGATTGAGATGACTGACGAGGACGGCAATGTTTTTTATTACGTCGAGGAAATGATTATCCCCGTTGACGGCGAAAATTTCGCGCTGTTGGTTGAAGTTAAAGACGAAGACCACGAGGCGGGTTGCGATTGCGGTTGCGATGACGACGACGTTATCATTGCTAAAATTATCATCAACGAGAATGGCGAGGAAGAATATATCGAGCCGACGGACGAGGAATTTGAGAAAGTTCAAGAGGCCTATGAAAAACTTTTGGATGAGGAAGAATGAGTAACGCGCCCGACGATAAAAAATTTTCAAGCGACGCCGATACCAAGCAATTAAAAATTCCCTCGCGCCGCGAAGGCAAGAAAACTTTTCGCGAAAAGCTGAACATTTCTTTAAGCGATTTAAAAGCGGAAATTTCTTTTCGATATGTGGCGACTGTGGCGGGCGTAGTTTTTGCTTGCGTGATAGTTATCGGTGCGGTGCTAGTCTTTGCGGATCCAAGTATTGCGCAGATTGAACAGCCTGTTCAAACCGAGACGACGACTGAAACCACTACGGAAGAGGAAAAACGTATAAACGTAAAAATTCGCGAGGGAATTTCGACAGCGGAAATTGCTGATAGATTGGTAGAAAAAGGTATAATCGACAGCTCGTTGAGGTTCAGACTTCTTGCGCGTTTTTATGGCTACGATGATAAATTTCGTCCTGGTGCTTACACGTTTACAGTTGGCATGTCTGACGAGGAAGTTTTCGAGAAACTTTTGACGGGCGAGAAAAAATTTGTGCGATTCACGGTGCCCGAAGGTTTTGGAGTCAAGGAGATTGCCGAGCGTCTGTACAATCTTGATTTAGCCGATAAAGAAGAATTTCTCAAGGCGGCGGCGGATTTTGCACCCTACGACTACATGCGCAAGCGGCAAAATGTTTTCTACGCGGCGGAAGGTTTTCTTTTCCCTGACACTTACAACGTCGAGAGCGACATTGACATTGACGAAATTTTAAATCTAATGGCGGCGAATTTTGACGACAGAATAACGCCAACAATGCGTGTTACCGCTGAGAAAATGGGATTGTCGGTTTACGATTTAATAACGCTGGCGTCGCTGGTTGAACGCGAAGTTCGCTACCCTGAAGACCGCCCGATTGTCGCGCAAGTTTTGTTAAAGCGTCTCAAATTAAATATGCCGTTACAAACTGACGCGACGTTACAATATTTAATGGACACGCCCAAAGTTGAAGTTTCAATCGAGGACACGCAAATTGATTCGCCGTATAACACTTATCAGCATACGGGCTTGCCGCCTGGACCGATTGCCAATCCTGGTATGGCGTCGATTGAGGCTGTCTTGCACCCTTCCGAGACGGATTATCTTTACTTTGTCGCCGATAAGCTCGGACATAATCATTACGCTTACACTTACGAGGAGCATTTAAATCTTGTCAATCAATATCGTTAAGCCGGAACTGCTTGCGCCTGCCGGAAACTTTGAGAAGTTGCAAGCCGCGCTGATTTACGGAGCCGACGCTGTTTACTTCGGCGGGAAAAATTTTAGCTTGCGAGCGTTCGGCGACAACTTCACACGCGACGAAATTTTACAAGCAGTCGAGTTCACGCATGAGCGCGGCAAGAAAATTTATGCGGCAGTTAACATCTTTGCACATAATGCTGACCTTGACGCGCTAGCCGACTACTTAAAATTTCTTGATAGCGCGGGCGTTGACGCGGTTTTAGTTTCCGATTTGGGCGTTCTTGCTTTGGCTAAGGAGACGAACTTAAAAATTCACATTAGCACCCAAGCAAACGTCACGAATTGGCGGGCGGCAAAATTTTTTCACGACTTAGGCGCGGAGAGAATTGTTTTAGCAAGAGAATTGACCTGCGCGGAAATTTTAGATATTAAGCAAAACTGCGCGGCGGAATTAGAAATTTTCGTTCACGGCGCAATGTGTATATCGTATTCGGGGCGGTGTTGGCTGTCAAAGTTTTTGACGGGGCGCGACGCGAATCAAGGCGCGTGTACTCATTCTTGCCGCTGGAAATATAATCTGGTGGAAGAAATGCGAGCTGGCGAATTTTTCCCTGTTGGCGAGGACGAGCGCGGCTCTTACATCATGAATTCAAAAGATTTGTGTTTGCTCCCGTATCTGGATAAAGTTATTCAAAGCGGCGTCGCGTCGCTAAAAATTGAAGGTCGCATGAAGAGCGTTAATTATGTGGCGGGCGTCGTCAAAGTTTATCGGGCGGCGATTGATTCTTACTTCGACGGAAATTTTAGCGTTCGTGATGAGTGGCTTAACGAGCTTGATAAAATTGCGCATCGACCATATACGACGGGATTTTTCCTAAGCGACGGCAAGCCGACTGAAATTTATTCAACGTCTAAGCCGAGCCGCGCCTCTGATTTTTTAGGAATTGTTAGAGATTTTGACGCTAAAACAATGACGGCGACGATTGAACAGCGCGGCAAGTTTGAAGTCAATCAGCGCATAGAATTTTTTCAGCCGACGGGCAAAACATTTTCGCAGATAATAACTTCAATGCGCGACGAAGACGGTACAGAAATTTTTTCTGCGCCGCACGCTCAACAAATCGTGAAAATTCCCGTCGTCGAGCCTGTAGAAATTTGGTCACTGTTAAGGAGTTGATAAAATGAGTTTCTGGAGTAATATTTTTGGCGGCAGTAACGAGGACGCCGAACCCGTTGCCCCCGTTAATCTTGAAAATGCCGTTCGTAAGGCGGGACGTGCTGAAGGTCGCGTTCAAGGCGTCGGCTTTCGATTTTTTGTTCAAAGCAACGCAAAAGCTATGGGCATAACAGGCTGGGTAAAAAACATGAGCGACGGCTCTGTAACAATGGAACTGCAAGGCGAGCCTGAAATTGTCGAACGCTTAATCGCTAAAATAAAACGCGGCAACGATTGGATTAAAGTAACTAACTTTGAAATTTCTGATTTGCCAGTTGTCGGAGGAGAGAATAAATTTGCAATCCGATATTAAAAAAGTCCGCAAGGGAGTAATGGCTAAAGGTCGAATTCAAGGCGTCAGTTTTAGATATTTCGTGCAGGCTTGCGCAAACTTTTTAGACGCTACGGGTTGGGTCAGAAAAATGCATGATGGTTCTTTAATAATGGAATTGCAGGGTACATCTCCGATTATCGAACAGCTTATTGAACAAATAAAAAAGGGCAATGAACGTATTAAAATCACTAAATTTGAAGTTTTTGATTTGCCCGTCGAGAAAAGAGAAAATAAATTTGCCATTAAATATTAAAATACCTAACTTGCCGCTGTGAAAGGAGAGGATACATTTGCAATCAAACACTGACGGCGTAAACGTAAAGCGAATTTTGGTTTTGAACGGACCAAATTTAAACTTGTTGGGCACACGAGAGCCGGAAATTTACGGACGGACAACGCTCAACGATATAAATGAAATTTTGCGCCAACGAGCTAATGAGGCGGAAGTAGATACGATTGATTTTTTGCAGTCGAATTTTGAGGGCGAACTAGTCGAGGCGATTCAAAAGGCTCGCGGGCGTTACGATTTTATTTTGCTGAACGCGGGCGCACTTACACATTACAGCATTGCTTTGCGCGATGCAATTTCAGCTGTGCCCGTTCCCGTGATTGAAATTCATTTGTCGAATATTCACCGCCGCGAGGAATTCCGCCGCACGTCGGTTATTGCGCCAGTCGTCATGGGGCAAATTTGCGGTTTCGGCGTCGACAGCTACATTGCCGCGCTTGACATTGCTATTCGCAAAATTCAAAAGGATACCAAATGAACAGGCGATTAATTAATCTTTACGAAAAAATGTCCGCCGAAGATGTCGACGCGCTCCTAATTACGAAAATTTCCAACGTAAATTATTTCAGCGGCTTTAGTGGCGACAGTTCCGCTTTGCTTATCGGAAAAAATTTTCGCAAGCTCATAACCGACGGCAGATATATGGAACAGGCAATTATTCAGGCGAAAAATTTTACGCTAGTCGAGCAAACCGAAGGGCTTTATAAAAAAATCGTCGACGAGATAAAAATTTCTGGCTGTAAGAAAATCGGCTTTGAAGGTTTAATTATGACGGTTGCTCATCACAGCTATTTAAAAAAAGAACTCGCCGACGTTGAATTTAAATCAGTTGAGTTGGACACGTTGCGACAAGTTAAAGACGCGGCGGAGATTGAAAATATTCGTAAGGCGTGCAAGATTGCCGATGATGCCTTTGAAAAAATTTTAGAAGTTATAAAGCCTGGTGTTCGCGAAATTGACACTGCGGCGGAGCTGGAATATTTAATGCGGCGGCTCGGCTCTGAAAATGCGGCGTTCACTACGATTGTTGCGTCAGGTTGGCGAGGAAGTCTACCACACGGCACGGCGACTGATAAAAAAATCTGCGCGGGCGAACTTGTCACTATGGATTTCGGCGCGATTTATAATGGCTATTGCTCCGATATGACGCGAACAATTTGCGTAGGAAAAGCTTCGGACGAACAGAAAAAAATTTATAATCTTGTCCTCGACGCGCAACTTTACGGATTAGAAATTATCGCGGCGGGCAAGGGCGGTGTGGAAATTGACGCGGCAGTTCGCGAGCGATTGGATAATGCCGGTTATGGAAGATTTTTTGTTCACGGATTAGGGCACGGCGTCGGCTTGGAAATTCACGAGGAGCCGCGTTTAAGCAAGCTAAGCAAATGCGAAAAACTTTTGCCGAATATGATTGTAACTGACGAGCCTGGCATTTACATTGAAAATTTCGGCGGCGTGAGGATTGAAGATACAGTTTTGGTAACGAACGGCAAGGCGCAAGCTTTAACCCGTTCGCCTAAAACTTTGATTGAATTATAATTGGAGGTTTTAAAATGATTTCAAGTACAGATTTCCGGACAGGTTTAACGATTGAGATTGACGGTATGGCGTGGCAGGTCGTTGAATTCCAGCACGTCAAGCCCGGCAAAGGCGCGGCGTTTGTTCGCACGAAAATTAAAAATGTGGAGACTGGCGCAGTTGTTGAGCGCACTTTCAACCCCAACGAGAAAATGCCGCCCGCCCGCCTTGATACTAGCAAAATGCAGTTCCTTTACGAATCCGACGGGCAATATACTTTCATGGACGTTGAGACTTACGAGCAAATTGAACTTAACAAGGAACAACTCGGCAACGCGCTCAATTTCTTAATGGAAAATATGGAAGTCAACTTGCAGACGTTTAAGGGGCGCATTATCGGCGTCAACCTGCCCAACAGCGTCGAACTTAAAGTTACTGAATGTGAACCCGCCGTTAAAGGCAACACTGCCACTGGCGCAACTAAAAATGCCACGCTTGAAACTGGTTACGTCGTTCGTGTGCCACTCTTCATCAACGAAGGCGACGTTCTTAGAATTGACACGCGAACCGGCTCTTACATCGAACGCGCATAAAATATTTCAGATAAAAAATTATCCCGCCACTCAATCCGAGTGACGGGATTTTTTATTGGATTGTTGTCGAAAAAATTTTTAACTATGTCCTTTTCCTCTACACGATGAACAAACTCGAACCATCGTTTTTAACTTGTTGTACGGTGGAACACGTATGTTTCTGCCAGCCTTTCGGTCGTATCTGTAATTGTAAGCGGGAACGGTTTGATTATACATAATTTTGCCTGAACCGCGACATGTCGTACATAATGATTTGGCAAAAGTCGGAAAAACAACAGAGAACACGGCGACCGCAGCTAAAACGGCGATAATTTTTTTTCATGTGAATCACCTCCTTTATCTTGAAAATTAGAATTTACGCTACTCGCTCTCGAACAATACCGCAGGCGCAGGATACGAAAATTTTTTACTCGGAACGCGGCTTGCACTCACGGAGATTATTTTCCACGTAATCAAAGACCATCAGAGTCTCTGTATCGTTTTCAGCGATCTCAGTGCCTCTATCGGGAAAACCACTTTCGTATGGCGAAGAATTTCCATTCTCATCGTACACTTCTAAAAATTTACAATGTTTTTTCCCGTTTTCTCTCCAAAACCATACCAAAAATATTAAACTTCCTTGATTGTCTTTAAGATCGATGTGTGCACTGAAACCGTCGTTACGTGTTATGTTGCATTTAGCGGAGTGAATTCCATGACGGATTGAATCTTTGTCAACATAAACATCGAATCCCGCTTCTTCTCTCGTTGCAATATACACCCAATTTGCCGCCAGAGCCGTCGACGAAATCGCCACGATGAGGAGAACTGCCGCGAGTATAGATATTTTTTTCATTTTTAATACCCTCCTTAACTTAATCGCCATATGTAATTCGTGGTGCTAAACGTATTTGAATTTCTCCGTCCTTAAAAGCCTCAATCAAAATATGACAAGGCGGTACCGCGTAAAAGTCAACCGCAGGAAGATTTTTGTTGGATATAACGAATCCCCATATCGTTCTGGAGGAATCAACATCTTTACCTACCAATTTGAAACCGTTCTTTGTCAATAATTTAATGTACTGTTCTGCATACAGTAAACCGTTTCCGTCTGCGCAGGAATATTCGTAACAACCGTCGTCGTCATTTTTGCTGGGATATTTCCATTCAAGTATAATTTTGTCAGGGGCAATATTGCGAATATCAGGAAAGTCTGCCGCAGAAACAACTTGCGAACTCACAAGCACAAAGCATACAACCAACGTTAAATAAAATTTTTTCATGGGAATTCCTCCCTTGTTAATGAAGCTACGTCGCCCACCCCCGCCGAGTTTGTGAGAGCAGGCGGCGCAAATTGTAAGTGACGAAATTTATTTGAATCAAGGAAGATTATTATAGACGTAGTCCCAAACTATACTCCACGATCTATTGACTTCCATGTTATTATATACGCCGTCGCTACCGTCCAGATAGCTGGTCGGATAAGCGAAATATTTTTTACCGTCCTCTCTCCAGAAACCCATGATATTTTCTTTGACATGTCCTTTGTTCGATATTTGTTTAACAACTGCAAGGACAGCATTCGGCTGAGAAAACTTGGAATTTGTGGCGCGTCTAATCGAATCTTTATCCACATAATAATCTACGTATGTTTTACCGCCGTAATCATCATTCCTTGCAACACGCACCCAATTTGCCGCCAGAGCCGAAGACGAAATTGCTATGATGAAGAGAAATGCCGCGAGAGTAAATAATTTTTTCATGAGTATTTCCTCCTTATTTAAAAGTAAGATTGTACCGCCCGCTCTCGACATAGTGTCGCAGGCGCAGGAGACGAAAATTTTTCATTTAAGAGTATTGACGGGAATTTTGCCGGAGCCGTCGCATTTTTGGCACTTGCCCGTACCATAGCATACATCACAGTCCGGCGGTGGTTCACTATCTCTTCCATTATCTAAAACCATATATCCCCCCTAAATTGCCTGTTCCGTCACAATTTGTACATTGCCCTGAACCGCCACATTCTTTGCAGTCTATAAAAAATATAAATATGGCTGAACTCGAATTCGGCATGGCAACGTGGAACGCGACGACTACAAGCAGTATCGCCAAAATTTTTTTCATACAAATTCCTCCTTTGAATAAAAATTAGCCGCCCGCTTTTGATTTGTTATTGCAATGTAGGTGGCGTTAAAAACTTTATTCACTAAAATCTTCCCAAGTATTAATGTCTCGAATATCATCAAGAATTTTCACCGACACGATTTCTCCGTCCTTAATTATGAAACCTGTGGTTTGAGATGTGCGTACTTCGCCGCCAACAGGAGTGACAAACTCGAAAATATAAGCGTATTTGCCGTCAGGTAAAGTTCCCATTTCGATTTTCGGCGAATCCCCGATTGTAAAAGGATTGCCCGTAACTAAATCGATATGCCCTGCCAAAAGGTTGCGTTGTATCTCAACTGGTAATTTGCCAAGTTGTTTACCATATTCTTCGCGAGCGTTTGCCTCAATTTCTTCTATATCTTCTTCGCTTACGTTAAACGGCATGTAATATGGCTCAATGCGTCACCTTTGTTAAGTGCAAAGAGAGTACCCGCCAATGTTGATTGAGCTTCTTCAATAGGACGTGCGCCTATTATACGGAATTTCTCATTAGGATAACTGCAAGAGGCTAAGACAGCGTAACTGGCACCGTTCAAATTAATGGGAATGGCGTAAAGTTCGGAGCCGCCGACTTTTTTTCCACGTTTATTTCTTTTTGTAGAATCAGAGAGAAGTTGAGCTGAAACGATATTTCCATCAATCTTTAGCCATTTGCCACGAAGAGTATTCTCGAATTTGCCAGTTTGCCAATTTCCGTTCATGCTGTTATCGCTACCCAAATAAGAACCGATTAATCTGTCGCTACCTTCGGCGGTCTCGGTACGTATCAGTTGGCAACGAACGTTTTCAATTCGGTTGAGTTGATTTTCGTCAAGTTTAATCCATGCAGTTTTGTTTCTCTCGTCTAGCTGAACTTCCACTTCAGAAAAATCACTGATGTTAAAAATACTGTCGACAGGAATTTGCCATTTCGGCTCCTTGATTACTTCGCCGGTTTCGTCATTCTTAATTTCTTTTCCACTTTCAAAATCAAGAACAGGAACCTCAACTTGTTTTAAATTACCGATTACCGAATTATACAATTGTGAATAAAAATTTGCTTGATTTACAGGAGCCAAGTTATCATTAGCAAGTTCAACGTAAGAATTGATATTTGTTAAATTCTCAAGTAAATTGAATGGATAGTAAGTCGAAAGTCCGCCGCCGTATTTTAGAGAATCGCCGCGCTTTTGATAAATTACGGCATTGTTGACAGCAGAAACGAGTTCATCGCTGGCTTGCTTAAGTTTGGGAATATTTTGAGCAGGATTTTTTGCAAAGCCTTTCAAGTCTACCAGTTCAGTAATTTGGTAATCGCTGAAATGTTTAGATGCGGCTTCGGAAGGATACCTTTCTGTTCTATTCGCCGCCTTATTGAAATCCGCGAAAATACGGGATAATTCTTCCGGTTTTTGTTGAAAATATAAGAGAGCCGCATTGCCGAAATTATCATAAGCTGTTTTAAGCGTCTCCATTTTATTTTCGGAAAGATCCGTAACCGACAAAGTTAAAATGGCGTTGAAGTCCATGTTAAATTTTTTATCGGTGTTTTTGGAGTCGTCCCAATAAGTGTCGCAAATGACTTTACCAAGTTGTGCTCCGCTCATTGCAGGATTTTTCGATAACTTGTTAAGCAAGTCGGTATAACCGAACATGACTTTGCTGTTGCCTTCTTCTTGTGAAGCGACCATATAATTAGCCGTGTCCTTTAGGGCTTGCGCCGTTTCGTAAGTAGACATTAGGCAAGCGTCAAAGGCTATTACTTCAAATGGTTTTTCTTCGGGATTTGACCAGCCGTCTTTAACTTGAGCAAAAGCGTCGCGAACTTCTTTTAAGCTGAGCATATTTTGCGTATACTCATCGTTGCAAATAACGCCGCCCAAGTTCGGGTGATTGATACAGCCTTAACCGTGATCGACGAAAATAAAAACTCTGCGTACATTGCCGTCGGGATAAAGAGATTGTTCAAGGCGTTGACCGGCTTGCAGGAAGCTAACCAAGCCCGCTTGAGAACTCATGTCGGTTTCGGTATCTTGTGCGCCGCTTATGGGTAACTGTTCGCGGGCGTGCCAGTTGCGATGATATTTGTCATAGACGTAGCGACCGATTTTGCCATTGACTTCGGGCTTTTCAACAGTGTTCAGGAACCATTGCGGAATCCTAACTTTTCTACCGGAAAGAACGGTACCTTGAACAGGACTGAACGTACCGTCAGCATTTCGATTGTAAGCTGTTACGTTCGTTTGAATTTTGGCGTTGAGGTCGCGGAATTTTTCGTGCCCCCAAATGTACGTTCCGACCGCTTGCATGAAAATTCTCACGTTGGGGGAAAGCGTAGCCTTTTCGACCTCCTTAATGCTACGTGTAGCATCTCCTGGTTCTCTGTCGGGTTCGGCAAGAATCAATGCTTTGGAATCATTCGACATCAAATTTGTGCCGTTGCCAAAAGCAATTCGCGTGGTCTCAATATCGGTGCCACACACGTACCAATAGACGAGCCAATTATCGTTTTTTGCGGCGTCAGATTTAACCATAAAACACAGCGTCGCAACGAGAATAATAGCGGCTAAAATCGTTCGTTTAAACATTTTCCTCATCTCCTCTAAGAAATTTTTTGTAGTGTACTTATAAGCATTATAATAATTGTTTTTTTTGTCAATTATAAAATGAATAATTTTACAATGAAAAAATTTGCCCGCGTACAATCAATCGCAGGGAAGATTTTTTTTTCCCACTGTGATAAAATTCATTTAACAAAATTTCATGGAGGAAATCTCATGACAAAAAGAATTTATGCGCTAGACGTATTGCGCGGCGTGGCGATAGCGATAATGCTTTTCCTTGACGGACCACCCGATAAAATTTATTCAATTCTCGAACACCCACAATGGGCAGGGTTGACAATCCCCGATATTGCGTTGCCAATGTTCGCGTTTGCAATGGGCGCGTCGGCGGCAATTTCCATGTCTAAGCGCGAACCCAGCACGAAAAAAATCCTAAAGCGGACAGCGTTCATGTTCGCTATCGGAATTCTTTTAGAAATGGAACCGTTTATACTTTTGCCAATTTTTTCTAGCGACTTTACGGCGGCAGATTTTTTTGAGCGGGCAATCATTCACGGACGCCTTTTTGGAATAATTCAACGCCTCGCAATAACCTACGCGCTCGGAATTTTTTTGGCGCGGGCAATAAAAAATAGCCGCGATATTTTACTCACGGCATTTGTGCTATTAACTGTATCTTCGATGGGCTATCATCTTTACGCGCCAGTTAATTCTTTTGACGAAGCGCACAACATTAGCCAAGCTGTCGATTATATTTTCCCCGGCGTGAATCACATTTACCGACCGACGCACGACCCCGAAGGACTTTACGGCTGTTTAGCGGGTACGGCGTCCGTGTTGTTTGGATTTTTAGCGGGAAAGGTTCTTATCGACAATTCGTCTATTAGTAACAAAGTTCAGCTCTTCTGCGCGGCGGGTTCAGCATTGATAATCGCAGGCGGCGCGTGGAGTGAATTTGACATCATCACGAAAAAACTTTGGACGACGCCTTACGCGCTGATAAATGCGGGAATTGATTTTTGGTTTCTCGCGCTATTTATGAAATTATTCGACGCCTCGACGCTTGCTAAAAAAATTTCGCAACCACTCGGCGCACTCGGAATCAATCCGCTATTTTTCTTCGTGATGAACAATGCGATTTTAACTTTACTGTATGTTTTGCCCGACGGAAAAAATTTTGGCGGCTTCTATCTGCAACTTTATCAAAACACGACGCAAGGATTAATTTCAACAGAATTCGGCGCAACGCTCTTTTGCGCGATATGGGCTTTGCTGTGGTTGCCGATTGCCGAATTCTTTTATCTGCGCGGAATAATCATAAAACTTTAGGAGTGATTGCCAAAAGTCGAGCGGGCAAACCAGTTGCGCCTTTGATATTCGGTCACGCAACAAATAATAACGCGCCCGCTGGAGCAACTTTATCAAAACACGACGCAAGGATTAATCTCAACAGAATTCGGCGCAACGCTCTTTTGTGCGATATGGGCTTTGCTGTGGTTGCCGATTGCCGAATTCTTTTATCTGCGCGGAATAATCATAAAACTTTAGTGCGGAGTGATTGCCAAAAGTCGAGCGGGCAAACCGGTTGCGCCTTTGATATTCGGCCACGCAACAAATAATAATGCGCCCGCTGGAGCAACTTTATCGAGATTAGTCATGACTTCGACTTGAAGCTTGCCTTTGGACAGCAGATAACGTTCACAAGCCAAATCGCCCGCCTTAGCCGCCTCCGCTGAAGCGTCCGTGTCTAAAGTCTCGTGACCATTGGCGGCGGCGTTGCGCGTTTCGTAAATATATTTGAGCGCGTCAAGCGACCAACCGGGAAAATTTTCGCTACCGTCTTCAGCGATACCGGAAATGGCGTCCATGTTCGGCCAATGCTTAGACCAGCCGCTATAAAGCGCAACAAACGCGCCGTCGGGAATGTCACCGTAAATTTTTTCATAAGCTTTAATGTCTTCCGCCGTTACAGCGTAGTGAACATCATCTTTAACCTTCGCGCTAATGTCGACGACGCACAACGGATAAATCATATTTTTCGCGCCGTAAGCCTCACTAAGCGGCGCATTTTTTATAAAGTGACCTGGAAAGTCAATATGCGTGCCGAATTGTCCAGGAAACTTGAACGTTTGAATCAAGCATTCGAGCATAGGACTGCCCCAATCAAAGCACGTTTTGCAAAGTTCGACGGAGCCTTCTGGTATACCCGACCAATACGGGCTGTCATTGTCGAGCGGGTGCGTTAAGTCGATAAGTTCATAATCCGTTTGCAATTCCTTAAAAAAATTCCACAACTTATAAGTCATTAAAAATCACCTCGCGAATCATTATAGCCGTTGACAATTAAAACGCAATGTTTGATGGGTTCAGCATTGGCGGCGGCGTCTAAAGTTATCGTAGAAATTTTTTCGTCGGGGTAGGAAAGTTTTTCGCAGATTGTGACGGAAGAATTTTTATCCCAGCCGCAATCAAGCAGAATTTTGGAGATTGTCGCGGAATTAAATTCGGCGTCGGTTAATAATCCCAAAATTTTTCCCGCTGAATATTCTAAAGCCGCCCGCGCAGGTTGCCGCCCGTGAAAGCTTAAAAGTGTTGCGTCGTGCCACGATAAAGCGATTTTTGCAAAAGCGAGTTGCATTGCGCTGATTGACGGAATAACTTCAATCATTGACGGCGGAAATTTTTTTCTTAGCAAGTCTAGCATTGAATAATATCCTGGGTCGCCGCTAACCATTACGACGACTTCGCCGAGTAGAATTTTTTCGCGGATAAAATTTATTGGCGTGTCGAGGTCGCGGGTTATCGCGCAAGTTATCTGATTTTCTTTAGCGAATTCTGATAGCGCACGTCGTCCACCAACTAAAAATTTAGCCGCACGAATTTTTTTCAGCGCAGCAGGTGTAATAAAATCTTCGTTGCCGGGACCTATGCCAGCGACAACAATTTTATTTTCCATAGTTAATCCTCCAAAAAAATCCGCCAACTCATTTGAGCGACGGAATTTTTATTGCGTGCAGGAAAATTTACTTGTCAATTAAAATGCGCGGGAAAAGTTGTTCGGGCTTGCCGACTTCGTGATTAGGCTCAAGCTGTCCGAAAACTTCCGCGTCGTCGAGTTTAAGTTCCGCTGAAATTTTTAACTGTTCACGAATTTTTTTAGCCGTAGAGGGCATAAACGGCGCAATTAATATACTTACAATTCTTAAAGCTTCGGCGAGGTTGTACAAGACATTCGCGAGATTTTGACGTTGAGTTTCGTCTTTAGCGAGTTTCCACGGCATAGTTTCATCAATGTACTTGTTCGCCCGCCCAATAAATTTCCACACGACTTTAACGGCGTCGGACAACTGAATATTTTCCATGAGTCGCCGATATTCCCGCGCAGTTTCAACCGCCTCTTGACGAAAACTTTTGTCGAGGTCGGTGCCGTCAGTCGTCGGCAGAAGAATTTTTTTCTGGAATTTGCCAATCATGTTAAGTGTTCTATGCAAAAGATTTCCTAAATCGTTAGCGAGGTCGGCATTAATCCGTTGAATCAGCGCGTCGCGATTAAAATTGCCGTCAAGCCCCAAAGTTATTTCGCGCAAAAGAAAATATCTGATTGCGTCCGCGCCGAATTCTTCAACCAAAAGCACGGGGTCAACGACGTTGCCTTTAGATTTTGACATTTTATCGCCGTCAGTTACAAGCCAGCCATGCCCATAAATTTTTTTAGGTAGCGGGAGATTTGCCGCCATGAGCATTGCTGGCCAAATAATCGTGTGGAAACGAACAATTTCCTTGCCGACGAGGTGAATATCCGCAGGGAAAAATTTTTTTAGTTCCGGATTGTTTATCATCGGCGTTAAATAATTTATTACGGCGTCGAACCAAACGTAAATGACATGCCGCTCGTCGCCAGGCACGGGAATTCCCCAATCAAACGACGTGCGCGAAATACACAAGTCCTCAAGCCCGCTTTTAATAAAGTTAATCATTTCATTGCGGCGCGAAGTCGGCACGATAAATTCGGGGTGCTCCTCAATGTGTTGTAAAAGTTTATCGGCATATTTCGACAGCTTGAAAAAATAAGCCTCTTCGGAAACTTTTTCAACGGGACGATGACAATCAGGGCAACAGCCGTTTTCGTCAAGCTGTAATTCCGTCCAATACGATTCGCAGGGCGTGCAATAAAGTCCGGTGTACTCGCCCTTGTAAATGTCGCCGTTTTCTTGAATGCGCTTGAAAATTTCTTGAACAACTTTTTCGTGGCGCGGTTCACTTGTGCGAATAAAATCATCGTTCGAGATATGAAATTTTTTCCATAGGTCTTTGAAGCTGTCAACAATCGGGTCAATATATTCGAGCGGCGTTTTGCCTTGAGCCTGCGCGGTGCGTTGAATTTTTTGCCCGTGTTCGTCGCTACCTGTCAAGAAAAAAACTTCATAACCCGCCAAACGTTTGAATCGGGCAATGGCGTCGGCAATAGTCGTGCAATAGGCGTGTCCTATGTGCAATTTCGCGCTTGGATAGTAAATTGGTGTCGTAATATAAAAAGTTTTCATTTAGTGTCCTCCTTAAGCAATGTGTTATAAATTTCGCGACGGCTTACATTAAATTTTTTAGCCGCTTCGCGCATAGCAGATTTTTTATCCAGTCCCTGCTCCAAAAGTTTTTCGTAGAATTCTAACGGATTTTCTTCAATCGGCTGAAAATTTTTGTTGCCTTCCACTACAACGACGAATTCTCCACGCGGCTCGTCAATATTTTTTATTAGCTCCGAAATGCTTCCGCGCAGAAATTCTTCGTGAACTTTAGTTAATTCCCTTGCTAAAACTGCTTGCCGCTCCCCGAAAACTTCTGCCAGCTCCGCTAAAAAATTTTTCAATCGGTGCGGTGCCTCGTAAAAAATTATTGTCGCCTCAACCGTAGAAAGCTTTTCTAAAAATTCACGGCGATTTTTTTTCGTCTTAGGTGCGAAGCCAGCGAATAAAAATTTCGTCGTATCAAGCCCCGAACAGATTAATGCACTCAATGCCGCATTCGCGCCAGGTATCGGACAAACACTTATTCCGTTGTCGATTGCAAGCCTTACCAAATCTGCGCCAGGATCCGAAATTGCCGGTAATCCCGCGTCACTCACGACGGCAACTGATTCGCCCGCTTGAAGTCTTTGCAAAATTTTTTCGGCAACGCTTGACTTGCAATTTTCATCAAACCTAATCATCGGCGTATGTATGTCGAAGTGCGTTAATAGTTTTCGCGTCCGTCGAGTATCTTCCGCCGCAATTAAATCCACCTCGCGCAAAATTCTTATCGCCCGAAATGTCATGTCTTCCAAGTTGCCAATAGGCGTCGCGCATAAGTAAAGCAAATTCAAAGCCTCCGTTTTCTGCAAAAATAATCGTTAAAGCTCATATTGTCAAGTTCGTTTCGATTTCAATTTCTGAAGCGTCCACAGGAACTTTAGCGATTATTGGCAAATTGGTCATTTCAACTATCATTTTTGCGTTGTCAACGTCAATTAAACGATTCTCATCAAAGCGATTTAGGATTATGCCTTTTATCGGAATATTTTTCGCCCGCAAATGTTCTACGGTCAAAACTGTAGCGTTTATCGTGCCCAGTCCCGAATCAGCAACGATTATCGTCGGCAAATTAAATTTTTTTACAACGTCGCTTAAAATAATTTGCTCGTTATCCCAACGTAAAGGACAAATTATCCCGCCGCTACCCTCAACAACGAGAAAATCAAAATTATTCTGCGCCGCATTAAAATCTTTTTTAAGCACGGAAATTTCTATTGGGCGATTTTCTAACTTCGCCGCCAAGTGTGGAGATAAGGTTTCTCTGTACGAATACGATACAAATTTTCCGTCTGGAAGGTTTGCAACGCTTTTTACGTGCCAAGCATCGGAAGGAATATTATCAATTTCTCCTCCCGACGCCGCAAATTTATAATAACCTGCCGAAATTCCCATTTCGCGCAATTTTTTTACAATCAGAGCCGTTACATAAGTTTTTCCTATGTCAGTTCCAGTTCCTGTTACAAAAATACATTTGCCCATTAAAACCATATCCTAGCTTTTTTGAGACGCAAAGCCAATATTGCCGCCAAAACACATAAAAAGCCGTCGGGCAATACTTGCAGTACAAAACTATCAATAAATAATACCCACAATGTCAACGGCGCGTCAAGTACGTAATTGGAAACAATATACATCCAGCTCATGCCGATTACATAAACTATCAACATGCCGATTAAATTCACACAGAGAATATTTTTGAAGTTTACGTCCGATAAATTTCGCGAAAATCTTCCGCAGAACCAAGCTTGAATTATAAATCCCGCCAAATATCCGAAAGTCGGCTTAAAAAGATAAGCTATTCCGCCACCTGAAGCAAATACGGGCAGTCCGATCAGCCCCATTAAAACATACATGCCGACTGCAAACGCTCCAAGCTTTTCTCCGAGCACCAAGCCCGCCAGCAACGTGAACAAAAATTGCAACGTGTAGAAATCTGCGCCAATCGGTATTCTTATAAAAGTTCCGAGCGTGATTAGTGCCGCAAATAACCCCGCAAAGACTAACTCTCGACTTTTTAATTTCAAGCCAAACATCTCCTTAAAGTTCAGAATTCTAGGTTAAGATACACGGCGCAATTTTATTTATCAACCATATTTTTCATAAGGTTAATCATAAATCTATTTGGGGTGGAAATTCAGAACTTACTCTAGGTATTATCAAATAAGGAGTAAGCCGCCATTGACTTTCAATTACTCTTGCAGTAAAAAAGATGGCATTCATCTAGTGATTGTCATCTTTTTTTATTATCAGCTGTAAAATAATACCTTTAACGATAAAATTTCGCTTAACTCTAAACGGCTCTAATATCGTCTTCAAGACGGACAAAGGTTCTTTAGCGAGAGGAACTCTGAATAAGACTTTCATAAAAACTTTTTAAAATTTTTGTAGCGGAGTCATTCGGATTCAAAGTGCTTGCTTTGCTCACATCTAGTAGAGCACAGGATAAATTTCCTTGACCGTAATAAGCCACTGCACGATTATAGTAAGTATCAGCAAAGTTAGGATTGTTTTGCCGCGATTTGAATCACTTTTTTCAAGCAAATAGCGCAACCTGTTAAATTCTTGACAGGTAAGGCTCTGTCGTTCGCATTCTTCCAAAATGTAAACGTGCAGGACTTTTATTTTTTCTCCGTCGCAGTTCAGCTCCCAATTTCCCCCCGCCGACGCTTTCTGTTATTGTCAAAATTGTTTGCTTGTGCTATCATGAAAAAAAATTTGTGATTAAAATGGTTAATGAAGTCGTTACGGCGAACGTCAAGTCAACTTTGATTCAAACATATAAATTCCATTTCCAAAATCACATTATTCCAAATTTAGGTGAAGGTTCAGGATTTAACGCCTACAATACTTGACGAATGATTAAGAAAATTACTGTAGAAATAGCTTTTACAAAAAATATTATTGATTATGTTTGCTATCTGCAATAAAAATTTGCAGAAAAACATAACACTAAAATATTGCATTTATATTTATTATTTTCGGGAGGGATTGAATTGGCATTTTATTATCAGGAATTATCACACACATTTGGAGAGTATTTACTCGTACCGGGCTACTCGTCAAAAGATTGCATCCCCGCGAACGTTGACTTGTCTACGCCGCTGGTAAAATTTCGTCGCGGTGAACAGTGCAAATTTCTTATCAACATTCCGATGACTTCAGCAATTATGCAGTCGGTTTCCAACGACACAATGGCAATCGCGCTTGCAAAAGAAGGCGGCGTCTCGTTTATCTTCGGCTCGCAACCGATTAAAGAACAGGCAGCTATGGTTGCCCGCGTCAAAAATTACAAGTCTGGTTTCGTGTCGAGTGATTCAAATCTTAAGCCAACGACGACACTCCGCGAAATGTTGGAATTGCTCAAGGAAACTGGACATTCGACAATGGCTGTGACTGACGACGGCAAGCCAACAGGCAAATTACTTGGAATTGTGACAAGCCGCGACTATCGAATCTCGCGCATGACCGGCGACGAACTTGTTAAAGACTTCATGACGCCATTTGAGAAATTAATTTACGCTGACGCCGATACGACGACACTCCCTAAAGCTAATGATTTAATTTGGGAACATAAACTTAATATGTTGCCGCTCGTCGACAAGAAACAACGCCTTCGCTACATGGTTTTCCGCAAAGATTACACTGACAACAAAACTAATCCGCTTGAACTTATCGACCGCAGAAAACGTTATGTTGTCGGCGCGGGCATTAATACTCGTGATTACGCGGAGAGAGTTCCTGCATTGCTAAAAGCTGGTGCGGACGTTTTATGTATCGACAGCTCGGAAGGTTTCAGCGAGTGGCAGAAAATTACGCTGGAATATATCCATAAAACTTTTGGCGAGGAAGTAAAAGTTGGTGCGGGCAATGTCGTTGATGCGGAAGGCTTCAGATTTTTGGCGGACGCGGGCGCAGATTTTGTTAAAGTCGGTATTGGCGGCGGTTCAATCTGCATAACCCGTGAGACTAAAGGCATTGGGCGCGGACAAGCGACGGCGGTTATTGACGTTTGCCGCGCTCGTGACGAATATTTTAAGGAAAAGGGCGTTTATATTCCCGTATGCTCTGACGGCGGTATTGTTCACGATTATCACATGACGCTTGCTTTAGCTATGGGCGCGGATTTTCTCATGCTCGGCAGATATTTTTCGCGCTTCGACGAAAGCCCGACCGATAAAATTAGAATCAACGGAACTTATTATAAGGAATATTGGGGCGAAGGTTCCAACCGCGCTCGCAACTGGCAACGCTACGACGTGGGCGGCGACAAAAAACTTTCTTTCGAGGAAGGCGTTGATTCTTACGTTCCTTACGCCGGCTCGCTTAAAGACAACATGGCAAGTACGCTGTCAAAAATTCGTTCGACGATGTGCAACTGCGGTGCGTTGACTTTGGCTGAACTGCGCGATAAGGCTAAGATAACTTTGGTCTCGTCAACAAGCATTGTTGAGGGTGGTAGTCACGATGTAATTTTGCGTGACAGAATAGGAGATTGAATTATGTTTAAAAAATTTTTGGTCGCGATAATTGCGGCGGTTATGTTTGTAACTTCAACCTGCGCGGCGAAAAGCGGAGTTATTGAAGTTGAATCAAGCGTGCCGGAAATCGGTCTTCATCAGAACGTGACTTTCGCGCAATATTTCACGTGGCCTGAAAGTCGTTTGCAAATGGATATTTTCAGACCCGCCGTCAAGGGAAAAGTTCCCGCTGTGATATTTGCGCCGGGCGGTTGGTGGCTGACGGCTCCGAAAGTTGCGGGAACGCAAATTGGTTATCAGTTGGCGCAAGCGGGTTTCGTCGCGGCGTCAATCGAATATCGAACCATCGGCACGGTCAATTACATTGAGTCAATCGGCGACGTGAAAGCGGCGATTCGCTGGCTTCGCGCAAATGCCGACAAATTCAACATTGACAAAAATAAAATCGCAATCGTGGGAATGTCGGCAGGCGGTTATCTCGCCTCGATGGTCGGCGTCACGGGTGGCGAGCAAAAATTTGACTTCGGCGACAACCTCGACCAAAGTAGCGAAGTTCAAGCCGTCGTTGATATTTTTGGACCGACTGACCTGACGAAAATCGCCGCAGATTTTTCTAAGGATACGCAGAAACTTTACTACTCGCCCGGCGGACCTCCGTCGCTGTTTGTCAACGGCGTGCCCTGTTACAAAGGCAATCGCGGCGGAAGTATTCTCGACACGCCCGAAACCGCTCGCGATTCCAATCCGATAACTCACATCAGCAAGAACACCCCGCCTTTCCTTATTATGCACGGCAACGCAGATACAACCGTTTCGCCGAGCCAATCAAAAATTTTTTATGACGCGCTGATTAAAAATGGCGTCGACGTTGATTATTATGTCGTCAACGGCGGCGAACACAACGCGGCGCATTTTTATCAGCCGAAAGCTTTCGGAATCATCGTTGACTTTTTGAACAGGGTTTTACGTTAAAAAATTAAAGGAGTGATAAATTTGTCAGAGATTAATCCAAAACTCAATGAGCTGGTAAATGCACTGCCAGGAATTTATCAGCCAATTTACGGGCACAGCGAGTGGGATCAAAAAGCT
Source organism: Selenomonadaceae bacterium (assembly GCA_017428215.1). Lineage (GTDB taxonomy): Bacteria > Bacillota > Negativicutes > Selenomonadales > Selenomonadaceae > Quinella. The sequence goes on along the minus strand of JAFRRH010000014.1, from coordinate 41,315 downwards.
CAAAGAGATTGCCAAGAGCGGTTGCCTGAAGTCAAAAAAATTTACGACGAATTGAGCGCAAAATTGCAACGTCCCCTGCGCGTCTTGGATTTGAGAGCTTGCTATGGTTACTTCGGCTTCCATATCTGTAAATGGGGGGGGGTAGTTGTTGGTGTTGATTCTTCAAAGCAATTTGTGGAAATCTGCAACCTCTTGGCGAGCGAGCACCCAGACTTTAAAATTAAGTTTGTTCAGGAGAACATTCAAAAATTTATCCCGTCCATTAAAGAGGGCGAGTACGACTTAGTTTTGTGTTTCTCCATGTTGCATTGGGCCACCCAACAAAGCGGTTTTCAAAATGTGCAAAAACTGTTAACTGATTTGGCAGAAAAAATCCCTGTCGGATTGTTTGAACTTGCGCGAGCCGCAGAATTTCCAGACCTTAAATTACCAGCCAATTATCGAGATTATTTAAAAGGTTATTTCTTTGTTCGCGTGCTGAAGTACTGCAACTGGCGCAACATGAAGAATTCCCAACGCCCGCTCCTTTTTGCCAGTAAAAAATATGCGCACTTCGACGAGTTTGGAATCTTAAAAATCGACCATGTAATGGGTGGAAATAAAAAACACTTTCAATCTGGCGACAAATTTATAAAAATCGTCAATGCTTCAAGTCAAAGAGCTTTTGAAATGGTTCAAAACGAAATCAAATTTTTACAAGAACTCGGCGGGAAAAACGGTTTGCCAAGACTGCACGCCACTATACAAGAAGATGATGAAACAGGTAAGTGGACATTTATAATTCGTGACAATATAAAAGGGCTTCCATTGGGGAATTTATTGTCTGAAAAAGTCTCTACAATCAATGAAGAATCAGCTAGGTGGAATATTGTTGAACAAATATTGCGTTGGCTAATTTTCCTTGAGAAACATGGCTACTATCAAACAGACTTACAGCCTTGGAATTTTGTCTACAAAGAAGACGGGAAAATAATTCCCGTTGATTATGAACTTATGAAGCATGAGTTAATTTCTCACCGCTGGCCTTTTAATGTCCGCCTGACGATGTTTAGCATAATAAATACCATACTTGATAAAAAAGATTTCGATGAATGTCATTTCTATGTTAACAACCGCCTGAAATATTATTCTAATGGAAACGGGTTGACAGACTTTAGTAAATACGTTTCTGAAGATAACTATCGCCGAATTTTGGCACTCCATGACGACGAAAAATTTTTTGAAAATCTTTATGAAATTTTGTTCTCTACCCCAAAACTTCGTTCGATTCATACAATAGCGGAAGTTGACATTTTGGAAAAGGAACAATATTTGCGGGATTTGGGTAATGCTACGATGTCCCAAGAAAAGTCGATTAACTCTTTAAGTCAAACGGTATCGGGGCAACAGAAACGAATTGAGCAACTTGAAGGTTCCGTGAAAAAATTTAACGAGACCACGTCTCAAGAAAAATTGATTGCTCCTTTGACCCAAAAACTGTCCGAACAGCAAAAACGAATCGAAGAACTTGAAGGTGCCGTAAAGAAATTTAACGAAACCACCTCCCAAGAAAAATTAATTGCCCCGTTAACTCAAAAGCTGTCCGAACAACAAAAACAAATCGAGCAACTTGAAGATCTTGTTACGAGTCTTAACGAAAGGTTTAATAGGTTTTTTGCAGCTGATTATGACTGAATTAGAATTTGCAAAAAAAAATTCACGAGCTGAACGGTACAGCTTACCTTGTCGGTGGCGCGATTCATGGTAAATTTCGCGGCGTCTTGATACGCTCGAAACCGCTCGCGATTTCAATCCGATAACTCACATCAGCAAGAACACTCCGCCTTTCCTTATCATGCATCGTTGACTTTTTGAACAGAGTTTTAAAAAATTTCTGACGTGACAGAAGGTCTTTCGTCGAAGAATAAAAATCCATACAGCAAAACGAACGACACGCTGCCGATTGCAAACAAAACCGCGGCGTGTTGATTTATTTGCGGCGCGACGCCCGTCAACGATAAAATTCTGAAGTCAGTCAAAACGTAGTGGACGGGTTGCAACATCGAGACCCAACGAATTATTTCCGTCATGCCGACTTCAGGCCAAATGTAGCCCGACAGCAAAAAAGCCGGCAACGTGTAGAAAACCATTGCTTGCACGAGCGCGAGTTTCGTTTTGAAATAAATTCCCGCCAAGCCCGCGAGTCCTTCGACTGCAAATAAAAATGCCGCGCAGATTAAAATCATGTTGCCGAAGTCTCCACGAAAAGGCAAATTCCCGAACGTCGTCAAGAAAAATATTCCGAGCGCAACCGATAACAAACTCAACGCGAGATAAAAAATTATTTTCGACACGAGCGCGAGTAAAATTCCTTGCCGAAAAAATCCTGCGCGGAAATCTTCGTGAATCGACATTGAAAAGCCCATTATCATTCCGATTTGCGCCGCCATTAACATGACGCCGTACATGTAAAACGCCAAATAACTTTGCGTCGGATTTGCTGGAAGTCGCAAACTCAAAGTCACGGGCGCGGGAGAAATTTCCGGTGTCGAATTCGCCGTTGCCGCTCGTTGATTGAATTCAGCCGAGAACGCCGCGCAGATTGATTGCATTGGCGCAGAGGCATAACCCGCTTGCAAAGTGTTGCTGCCGTCTTGAAGAAAAGCCAACGTCACAGATTCCGAACAATAAAATTTTTCGCTGAAGTCATTCGGGATAATCAAAGCCGCCGCAATTTCTCCGCGTTCCAAAAGTTTTACAGCCTCCGCGTCGTCCGAGACCGTCCCGCAAAAATTAAATTGGTCGGCTTCGGCTGTCGCACGAATCAATTCACGGCTCAATGGCGAATCTTCCAAATCGCAAACCGCCACCGGAATTTTTTGCACGATGCCGCCGCGATAAAGATTGCCGATTAAAAGACTGTAAGCCGTCGCCGCGAACAACAAGATTATCAAAACCGCGAGCCGCTCATGAATCAGCAAATCGAGTTCCCTGCGCATTATCTTCAACAAAATTTTTTCCTCCGAACTTCAAAGCCAACGTTGCCGCCGTGAAAAATATTCCGCCCATAAAAATTAAAATCGCAATGTGAAAATCGAGGCTTGCCGCCGAACCTTTGACGAAAAGGCTTCGCAAATCGTTCGCCGCGTAACCAATCGGCATGACGTAAGATAAAAATAAACTTACGTTGTCCATTGACGTGCGCGGCCAAATTGCTCCGGCAAAGAGTACCGACGGCATGATGTAAAACAGCGACCACGTTATCGCTTGATGAGGTTCGCGGGCGAGTGCGCCCATAAGTAGCCCGAACGCCGTCACGCAAAACACGTAAGCCGCGACCAAAATTAAAATCTCCGAGCAACTGCCGCGACAAATCATTCCGAAAAATTTTATTCCTATCGCGAGGCAAATTGCCATGACCGACGTTTCAAAGAGCGTGTAGAGAAAAATTTTTGCGGCGAGACAACGTGCGGGATTTCGGAAAAGATTTTCGCCGCGATATTTTTTTCTGATTGCCAATGAAGGACCGAGCACGAAAACCGTTGCGATTTGTCCGCCGTGAACAATCAACGCCGCCAAAAAAAAATCTGTGTAGCCGCCCGTCGGATTGTAGAGGATTCGCGAGCTTAAGGAAAGTTGGTTATTCGGGAGAGTTTCATTCCAACCCGCCGCGATTCGGCGATTGATTAAGACTTCAAAATTTTTCGTGGCAACGACGCTTTGAACGACGCGAGCAATCGTTCCGCCAATCACGCTACTTGAATAATCCGCGACGAGTTCAATCGAGACATTTTCGCCGCGAGCAATCTTGTTTGAAAAATTTTTCGGGATAACGATTAAACCTTCTGCAGTATCTTCGCGCAAAAAATTTTCGTTAAGAGCGTCGCCCTCAATCGAAATAACTTTCAATTCGGGAGTATTCAAAAAATCTTCAACCAAAGCTTGAGCCGCCGAGCCATCGTCGAGATTGCAAATTATAACGGGGATTTTCGTCAGCGAATTTTTATAAAATAGCCCGCCGAACAGCAGCGTATAAATTATCGGCAGGAAAATCAAAATCACAACGCCTTGACGATTGACGCCGAACATCGCCGCCGCGCAGTCGTTTAATTCGCTGAAAAAATTTTTCATGACGTTACCTCAAAATTCTAAATCTCATGCCGGGCCAAACGCCGGGATTGTTCGTGCGAATTTTTACATTGAAGGCGATAATGTCGGGGTCGCCGCGTTCGGAAGTAGCCTTTTGCGTCGCGAAGTCGGCTTTGCATCGAATGCTTTCTACCGTCCCGAAAATTTTCGTTGAGCCGTCGCGTCCTTCCAAAGTTATCGATTCGCCCAAAGAAAAATTTTTCAACGCGGTCTCGTCAACCTTGAAGTCAATCCAATTATCATTTACATCTTGCAGAGAATAGAGCGGCACCGAAGTTGATATGAGCATTCCTTCTTCGGCGAATTTTTTTGTGACGACGCCCGCGAATGGCGCTAAAATTTCCGTCTCGCCGAGCATGACGTTGACCGCGTCGAGTTGTCCTTGCAAAGCCGCCGCCTGTTCTCTTGCCGCAAGTTCGAGAGCTTTGTTTTCATCGTTCTTGAGGAGGTTTGCTCTTGCACTTTCGACTTCCGCTTGAGCCGCTACGAATACTGCTTGAGCATTTTCCAGTTTCGATTGATAAGTGTCGTAAGTCTGCGCGGGTATCGCCTCCGCCGCCAAAAGTTCGCGATAACGAGCCTCGTCCTTCGCCGCCAAATCCAATGCTGTTTGTGCTTGAGCCTCGTGAGCCAGAGCCGCCCGCAAACTTGCGTTGAGTGTCTCCTCCAAATTTCGCGAGGAAATTATCACTTGCTGAAGTTGAGCGTATTGCGCCGCCAAATTTGCTTGCGCCGAACGTTGTTGAGGTTCTTGAGTGTCGCTGTCAATTTTAGCTATCAGTTGCCCCTTTTCGACGTGCGCCCCCTCATCGACGAAAAGTTTCACGACGCGCCCCGTGACTTTGGAATTGATGTTTATTTCTTTTGCGTCTGCCATGCCCCAAGTTTCGACGACTTCAGCTTTCGCCGCCGTGACTTGCCAATAAAAAATTCCGAAGCCGACCGAGATTATCAGCACTAGCGTTAAAATTTTCAGCGCGTTCCGATATTTTCTGTATTGCCGAGCTAATTCTTCCGTTTGCATTTTATTTGCGCCTCCAAGTAATTAAATTGATTTATTGAGTATCCTAACGAGTAAAAATAATTGGGCGTTGAGTCGCCCGAAAATTTCAAGATTATTTTTTTATGAAGCCGTGAAACATCCAGTCGCTCATGCTTTCGATTGCCTGTGCGTAAGTCAAATCGTTCTCGCGCAAAAAAGATTCGTCTGCTAAACTCGACGACATGACCAGTAAAAATCTTTCGACGACCGCTAGATTTATCGGGCGAAAAATGTCTTTATCAATACCTTGCCGAATGCGCCGTAAAAATACTTCGACCTTTTGCCGACGAAAATTTTCCCAACGCCGCCACTCTTGTGGGTAGGAACTTTGCAGATCGGTATAAATGCCGTGGTCTAGGAATTGAAAAGTTTTGGCATAGGCGCGGACGAAGTAAATCAATTTTTCCGGCAAAGGCAATTCGCTCTCCGAAATTAATTTTTCCTCTCGCTCAAATTTTGCCATCAAGTAATCAAGGATTTTGGCGACGAGTTTTTCCTTAGACTCAATCTGTTTGTACAAAAAAGTTTTGCTCATGTGAAGTCGTCGCGTCAAGTCGTCCATAGTGAATCGGAAACCGTGAACTTTCATTTCCTCCAGCGCGGCGGAAATTATTTTCTCCTCCATAGTTTTTCCTCCGAGTACTTTAAATTTCTTGAACGGTATCATTAAACGAATTATATTCGCCGAAGTTCGCAGCGTCAAGAAAAATATTTGAACAAAGTAGCCTAATTGCGGCGTTTGATGTATAATGCGATAAAAATTTTCATGGAGTTTAGTATGATCGAGTTTGACTTTGCAAAAAAAATTCACGAACTTGGCGGCACGGCGTATCTTGTCGGCGGCGCGGTTCGTGATAAATTTCGCGGTGTAGAGGCGCATGACAGAGATTATTGCGTAACGGGCGTTGACGAAAAAATTTTTGCTGAAGCCTTCCCAAATGCGGCGAAGTTCGGCAAGTCTTTTCCTGTTTATTCCGTTGAGATTGACGGAAAATTTTGCGAGGTCGCTTTTGCCCGCACTGAAAAAAAAGTCGGTGTGGGTTATCGCGGCTTTGAAATTTTATTTGCGCCGAATGTGACGATTGAGCAAGATTTATTTCGACGTGACACGACGATTAACGCTATGGCGATTGAACTTTTAAGCGGCGAGCTTATTGACCCATTCGGCGGGCGCGAAGACGTTCTAAATAAAAAAATTCGCGCTGTTAGCGAACATTTCACCGACGACCCAGTTAGGGCATTGAGGGCGGCAAGACAATCGGCGCAATTTAATTTTGAAATCTGCGCGGAGACAATCGAGGCAATGCGACGTTGTGGCGAAGAACTTGCACACGAGCCAACAGAAAGAATTTTCGACGAGCTGGAAACCGCACTTAAAACCGACAAGCCGTCGATTTTTTTTAGGAGTTTGGAGCGGGCGAATTTACTTGAAATAACTTTTCCAGAAATTAACGCTCTGCGCGGAAAAATTCAGCCGACAGCTCATCACCCCGAAGGCGACTCTTACGAACACACATTAAAAATTGTCGATGACGTGGCGAAAATTAATTCCAAGCCAATGGTTAGATTCGCGGCACTTATGCACGACATAGGCAAGGGCACCACGCCACCCGAAATGCTTCCGCACCATTATCATCACGAAAAGCGCGGGCTTGATGTCCTAAACCAAATGAATCAACGAATGACTTTACCTAACGAATGGAAAAAATCGGCGGCATTCGTCATACATGAACACATGCGGGCAGCGCGTCTTAAAAAGTCCGGAAAAATCGTTGATCTGCTATTAAAACTAAACGGCTTGAAACTCGGCGTGAAAGATTTCTGCGACATAATTAACCTTGACAATCACGGCTTACCATTTTATCTTGAGCACGCGCAGGAAATTATTGACGAGTTGTTGAAAATAGGCGGTAAGGACGCACCACCCGAACTTAAAGGCTCCGAAGTCGGCAAATGGATTCACAAGGCACGCATTCGCCGATTCGTAGAAATGAAAATTTTTAAGGAGGATTGATTTAATGGCGAAAACTACGGATTCAACTGCACCGGCAATTTCAATTATTATTCCTGTGTATAACGCGGAAAAATATATCGGCGAAGCTCTCGACAGTATTTTGATTCAGACTCTTACAAGTTTTGAAGTAATTGTTGTTGACGATTGCTCCACCGATTCAAGTTATAAGGTCGTCGAAAGTTACATTCCGAAATTTGACGGTCGCTTGAAACTTCTACAGATGGATAAAAATTCTGGCTGTGCTCCTGCGCCTCGCAATAAGGGGTTCCTCATTTCCCGCGGCGAATATATTTTTTTTATGGACTCTGACGACGTGTTTACTGAAACCGCCCTTGAGGAAATGTACGGTCTCGCCAAAGAATACGACGCCGATGTTGTCTATTGCGAAAAATATTTCATGTCAACGGGCGTAGGTAAAGAATTTGTTAGAAATGTTCACCCTGCTGACGGTAGCATACAAATTGGCGGCTTTGTCGATAAGCCAACATTTATCTCTGACAATTTGGCTGACAGATTAGAGGAATTATTTCAAAGAAAATTTTGGGTTACGCCGTGGCAAAGATTAGTATCGCGTAAATTGCTCGCCGACAACAATATAAATTTCCCAGTAATTATTGGCTCCGATGACGTTGTTTGGTGCTTGGCGGTTTTATGTTTTGCGAAAAAATTTTTGCGCGTGCCGAATTCTTGCTATATACGGCGCATGTACGACGAATCTTTTACCAAAAGCAGTAAGAAATCCCCGAACAGACACATTCACCAATGGATGGACATAACGATTCGTGGCTTGCAGTTTGTGAATAATTTTATGGACAAATTGGATTTCTTCCGCGACAATCCCGAATATCGCTATAAAGTATTTCAACACCTCTCAACGCGCCACTCGTTTAACGTGATATATCCCGTCTGTAAAGAGTTGCCAATTAATCAAGTCTACGAAATTTTTCTTAATGAATTCGCTAAAGATAACGGCGAGCAAAATCTTTTAATTTCTTACCTTTGCACTCGTATGTTTATTTGTGATGATGAGTCGCGGGAAAGTCAACGTAAAATTAAAAGCCTCAACGAAGCCTCGCAAAAAGATAAACAGCGCATTGTTGAACTTGAAGACGAGATTAAATATTTGATAAATGAAGTTAGCCGCCTTAAAAAAGAACAATCTAATTTGACGGAAATACCTTCTCTGCTCCAAATTAATTACGATGATTTAGTTATGCCCGCGCCGCCGCCAGTCAATGTTGTTAAGCCTAATTCATGCGCCGTATCGGTTGTTGTCCCCATGTACAACGCGGAAGAATATATCAGAGACTGCCTCGATAGCCTTTTAATTCAGACGTTCACGGATTTTGAAGTTATCGTTGCTGACGATTGTTCAACTGATGACAGCGTTAAAATTGTCGAAGAATATGCGCCAAAATTTAACGGACGCCTTCAACTTACACGGACTAAAAAGAATTCGGGCGGTGGCGGTTATATTCCGCGCAATTTGGGCTTGTCGCTTGCTAGTGGCGAGTATGTCATTTTCTTAGACGCCGACGATTTCCTTTTGGGTTCAGCTTTGGAAACTTTATACAATGCCGCAAAAGAACATGACGCCGAAGTTGTCTATTCCAGCAGTTATTACAACTTGAAACAACCCAATGATATTTATCTGCAACGAGACGGCTTAGGTAGAAAGTGGGCTAGAGAAGGCATTGAGGACAAAACTAATTTGACGGTAGACGATAGACATAAAATTTTCCAGCAATTTGTAACTCCTGGTTCAGGCGAGGGAAATTTCCGTCATCCGTGGTCAAAATTTGTTCGCCGCGATTATTTACTCAAAAACGATATTCATTTTCCGGATATAATTACGGGCGGCGATTGCGTATGGTGCATTAATGTTTATGCATATGCGAATAGATTTTTGAGACTGCCAACGCCGCTTTACTTCTACAGGCGTTATAATGCCACTTCCCTAACTCGTGCAACAAGAGTGCCTTCCGAGCAATTATCTTATTGGGTTGAAGCATTTGTTGCCTTTTTAAGGGCTTTAAACGATCTTCAAAACAAAACTGAATTCTTAAGAGAAAATCCTTATTACTGCTACGAAGCCACAAGAGGCGGGCACTTTGAATGGTGTCTCAATCGTACCAATGAAGCGCGAGGATCCATGAATAATCCTGAAGTTTACGAAACTTTATATCATGAATTTAATAAAGCGGCGTATATCTCTGACGCAACTGTACCGTTCTTTTTCTCTGTAATCGACAACGACAGAAAATTAAGCTCCGATAATGCTAAACTTCTCAATAGATTAAAACCGTATATTACAGCCAGATTGGACATTGAATTTTTATCGGAATTAGCTGAGGGCGATTTGCAAATACTTAACGTGTCCGACAATCAATCATCTGTCGTTAAACCTAGTTGGTTCCAAAAAGACGGTACTGCTTATGTGATTCATTCATACGCTGGCAAAATTGAAATTTTCGCTAAAGCCACGTCGAACGGACAATTTACCTTGAAACTTAAAGGAGTAGATGTTCGCGACAACAAAGATAAATCTAAACGAATTCCCTACTGGATAGATTACACTAGATTGACGATAAACGACAAGAAAATATTTGGTAGTCTCAAGTCGGCTTGGCATGATAAGCCTTACCGTTACACTGTGAAATTACCAGCCTTCCAAGAAATTATTATAAAAGTGGAATGGTTGCCGCATAGAAGCAATACTTAAAAACTGTTTTGATAAGGAGTGTAAATTTTTGTACGCAAGAACATTTGGGGCGACGACGCAGGGCGTTGACGGAATGATAATTTGCGTCGAAGTTGACAGCGCGAACGGAATGCCCGCCTTTGATATTGTCGGCTTACCTTCGACTGCCGTCCGTGAATCTAAAGAGCGCGTGAGGACTGCAATAAAAAATTCGGGACTGCGTAGCCGCGCTGAAAAAATTACAATCAACCTCGCGCCTGCAAGTGTTAAAAAGGAAAGCGCAGGACTTGACTTGCCAATAGCAATAGGTTTGCTTGCCGCGCAGGGAAGATTACGCCCGTCAATTTGCGAGGAATTTTTATTTATAGCCGAGCTGTCGTTGGAAGGAAATTTGCGCAGTGTAACGGGCGTTTTGCCGATAGCTATAACCGCCCGCGAACAAGGCTTTAAGAAAATAATCGTCGCGCAGGAAAATATCAACGAGGCTCTCTTAGTTGACAACATAGAAGTTTACGCTCCGAAAAATTTAATCGAATTGGTTGACTTCATTGACGGCGAAATTGAACTTAAACCCGCGACACCTCAACCCATAAACGAGCCGGAAGGTTTTATCGAACTTGTAGACGACTTTGCAGACGTGCAAGGCCAATTCATGGCTAAACGGGCGTTGGAAATTGCCGCGTCGGGCGGGCATAATGTTTTAATGGTCGGCGTGCCCGGTTCCGGAAAAACTATGCTCGCCAAACGCATGAGTTCAATTTTGCCCGAAATGACTCGCGAAGAAGCTTTAGAAGTCACGAAGATTTACAGCATAGCGGGGAAATTGGCGCAAGGTAGCGGGCTTATGACTAAACGACCTTTTCAGAATCCGAATCACGATTCCTCGACGGCGGCTATAATCGGCGGCGGAACTAATCCTACGCCTGGACAAGTTACCTTAGCGCACAACGGCGTTTTATTTCTCGACGAGTTACCAGAATTTAAAAAGACTACGCTGGAGGCTCTGCGCGAGCCGCTCGAAGAAAGACAGATTACAATCAGCCGTGTAAGTGGGACGCTAACTTTCCCGTGTAGTATGATTTTAATTTGCGCAATGAATCCTTGTCCGTGCGGTTGGAATGGTGACCCCGATCATTTCTGCCGCTGTTCTACGCTTGATATAAAAAAATATACGCGCCGATTGTCTGGACCGTTGCTTGACCGAATTGATATTCAAATTCGCGTGCCGCGTGTCAAATACGACGAACTTAGCTCTAAACGCAAAAATGAGCCGTCGAGCGTGATTCGCGAACGAGTGTCGGCGGCAAGAAAAATTCAGATTGAACGCCTCGAAAAATATCATCTATTCTGCAACGCACAAATGAACCATGCGCTGATTCAAAAATTGTGCATTTTGGAGCCTGACGCCGAAAATCTTTTAAAAAATGTTTTCGAGACTAAAAAACTTTCTGCCCGCTCTTACGACAGGATTATTAAAGTCGGGCGGACGATTGCAGATTTGGACGGCGGAAAGGAATTAATTTCTGCGCGGCATATCGGCGAGGCAGTCAAGCTCCGCAGTGATTTTGAAATTGACAACTGAAACTTTTATTTTTTGTCGAGCGCGGCAGTAATTTCGTAATAATCGGAGGGGTGCGCGGTAAAACCTTCGACATTAGTTTTCATAACAAAGGACATGCGCAAATGCGAGGCGTAAATCAAAGCGCAATCGTCTAAAACCTGTTGAGACATTTTAATCGCAAGCTCCGAACGTTTATCCGCACCAAAAGTATTGTGCAATTCGTTTTCTAGCGCGGCAATTTGTTCGCTATCATAAAAACCAGCATTATCAACTGCGCCTGGCACGATATGACTTGTAAAATAATATTCTGGGTCGCCAGTGGGAGCCGTTACGATAGCTTTAGAAAAAATATCGTAGTCTCCGTTCTTGAGAAAAGTTTTATAATTATCAGTGGCATTGACGTTGAGTTTAATGCCGATTTTTTTTAGGTTAGCCTGCGCGGCTTCGGCGAGTAGAGGAAGTTCTTGGCGCGAGGTGTAAGTTAAATAGTTCAGCTCAAGATTTTTGCCGTTTTTGTCAACATAACCGTCATTATCAGAATCAGCCCAGCCGGAATCAGCTAAAAGTTTTTTCGCGCCGTCGAGGTCGTAAGCAACCGAGTGAACTTTATCGCCGCCGAAAGTCAAGTTTGAGGGAAAAGGTCCGATTGCGGGTGCGCCGTTGCCGTTGAGCAAAACTTTAGTGAAATTTTCCTTATCAATCGCCATAGAAATTGCCTTACGAACATTTAAATCTTGCAATTCGGGAGTCTTAAAATTGAACGCGGCTTGATAAACTCTGGACGTTTCTACTTGCGAAATTTTATAGCCGTCCTTAAAAAGTTGCAGACTGGAATAGGGCAAACCTTGCACCGCGTCGAGTTCGCCGTTTTGCATAGCCATAGTAAGCGTGTCGCCGTCGGTTATGCTCTTGACGATAATTTTATCAAGTTTCGGCTTGACGTTGCCCCAATAATTTTCGTTCTTGACTAAATCAATCTGCGTGTCGGTGACTTTGACGGCTTTATAAGGTCCCGTGCCGACAACGATATTATCTTTAACGCCCTCGTCCACGTCTACAATACAGCCGTAAGGGTCGCTAAGATAATTCAACAACGCGGGCATTTTCTCTGAAGATTTAATCGTAACGAATTGTCCGTTGGCTTCAATCGAAGAAATTTTCAAGTCGCGTGGGGCGCGGTCGTGATTCGCAATTAAAGCCTCCAAACATTTCTTAACAGCGGCTCCGTCAACTTTTTTGCCGTTGCTAAAGGTCGCGGAGTCGTTAATTTTAATTTTTACGGTGAAGTCATCAACTTGCTCAAAACTTTCTGCAAGCCAGGGTTCAAGCTCCATGTGCTCGTTAAATTTAAAAAGAGTTTCGCCAATTCCGTAGCGAATAGTGCTCCAGCCGCTGTAACTTTCGTGCGGATTAGTGCCGACGTTCTCCATAGCCACGCCGTAAGCTACCGTTCCATAAGTAAAAGTTTTTTCATCAGTCGAAGAAGTTTTTTCTCCGCCGCCGCAACCCGTCATCAGCAACGCCGCCGCGCAGATTGCCGCTAAAAATTTTTTCATAAGTAAACATCTCCTTTGAAAGGATTATAAAATGGCGGCTAAAAAAATATAAGCCCTGCGCGGGGATAAAAATTTTTATTGACGCTTTTAATACTTGACGATAAAATTTTTATAAAGGAGTGATTGACTTGCCGATATATAACGCGCAGATTTTAGAAATTGACGCGGCGGAAACCCGACGATACGCGGGCTTGAGGAAGGCGCAAGATTTTGGCGAAAAAAATATTCGCGAGGCTTGCGAAGAGGCTTTACTGTTGATTGAAGTGCGCGGCGCGTGGGAAGTCTACGATTATTGCAATCAGACCGTCGCGAGTGAGCCGCCCTTTACAATCGTCGGCAATTCGATTATAAAACACCTCGACGGTTGCGAAAAAGTTATCTGTATGGCGGTAACAGTCGGCGCGGAAATCGAACGCGAGATTAATAAAAAATTTGAGCGCGGAGAATATTTAAGCTCGGTACTTTTAGATGCGGCGGCAACTTGTGCAGTTGAGCAAGCGGCTGATTTAATGGAGAAAAATTTTGCGGCGAAGTTTTCTAAGGACGGTTATAAAATGCGTTGGCGGTTCAGTCCCGGTTATGGCGATTGGAAATTGACAGAGCAGGATAAACTTTTTAAAATCAGCGGCGCAGAAAAAATCGGCATGAGCTTAACTTCAGCAATGATGTTGGAGCCGCGCAAATCTGTTACGGCGATTATCGGATTGGAAAAAATTTCCGCGCAAAAAAAATCTTCGCAGAAAAAATCTTGTGCGACGTGTAACAAACTGGATTGCGCGATGAGGAAATAATTTATGCTAAAGTTTTTCAGGGAGATGTTGCAAAATATGAAACGAAACGACCCGTGTTGGTGCGGCAGTGGCAAAAAATATAAAAAATGTCACGCGGATTTTGACGCCCGAATTGACGAGATAAAATTTATCAAAGCCAAAAATCAAGTTCGCCCGCCGAAAAGATTAATTAACAACGCGGCTGACATTGAGGGCATTAAACGGGCGGCAGTTATCAACACGGGTGCACTAGACCTTATGAGCGAGCTGGTTAAAGAGGGTGTCGATACTTTGACGTTAAACGACGCCGCGCACGAATTCATTGTAAGTCACGGGGCTAATCCAAGTTGTCTCGGCTTTGAAGGTTATCCGAAGAGCATTTGTATTTCTGTCAATAATGTTGTCTGTCACGGCATACCCTCGCGCAAGGAAATTCTCAAGTCGGGTGATATTCTCAATATTGACATTACGACGGATTTGGACGGCTATTTTGCAGACGCCTCGCGCATGTACACCGTCGGCGAAATTTCTCCCGAAGCCCAAAGATTAATCGACGTGACGCACGACATTATGGAGGCGGGAATTGCGGCGGCTAAGGCGTGGCATTTCGTCGGGGATATTGGCGCGGCTTGCGGTAAAATGGCGCACGATAACGGCTATTCGGTTGTTACGGATTTGGGCGGTCATGGCGTCGGGAAAAAATTTCACTTGGAACCGTTCGTAAGTCATAATTGCAAAGCTGATACCGGAATGTTGCTCGTGCCTGGCATTGTCCTAACGGTTGAGCCGATGATTAACGCGGGCAAATATAACGTTACGACTGATACAGACGATCATTGGACGGTTCGGACGGCGGACGGCAGTTTATCGGCGCAATGGGAGAAAACTATTTTAATAACGGAAAATGGCGCGGAGGTTCTAGCTAGTTAAGGAGGGCTTAGCATGAAAAAAATCACGCTGATTAAAATGGAGGGCTGTCCGTACTGCGCGGCGGCTTTCAAAGCGATTAACGAACTTGGGCATTCGACAACTGAGCTTGAGATTATCGACGAAAATTTTCAACCAAAACTTGCTGAAAAGTTTACCGATTATTATTACGTGCCGAGTATGTACGTTGACGGTAAAAAAATTTACGAGGCACACCCAGGCGAAAGTTACGAAGAGTGTTTTGCCAATGTAAAGAAAGTTTTCGAGGTAGCACAATGAATAAGGCAATCGTTCTCTCAAGTGGCGGGCTGGATTCGACGACGTGTCTAGCCATTGCGGTAAATAAACTCGGCGCGGAAAATGTTGCTGCTTTATCAGTCTTCTACGGTCAACGCCATGTAAAAGAACTTGAAGCGGCTCGCAACGTCGCCAAATTTTACAATGTCGCGCACTACGAACTTGACGCCGCAGAAATTTTTCGTCATTCTAATTCAGCCTTGCTTAACAGTTCGACAGAATCGCTAGAAAAAAGTTCCTACGCCGCGCAGATTAAAAAAAATCATTCGCCGCGCATTGCAACCTACGTTCCTTTCCGTAATGGGCTTATGCTGTCTATGGCGGCAAGTTTTGCGGACGGGCTTTTTAACGATGATTCGGTTGAGCTTTATATCGGCGTGCACTCCGACGACAACGCGGAAGGGCATGCCTACGCCGACTGTAGCGCGAAATTCGTAGCCTCTATGAGCGCGGCAATCCGAATCGGCACGTATGAAAAAGTTCATATCGTTGCGCCCTTCCTCTGTCAAAGAAAAGCCGATGTCGTTAAGGTTGGTTTGGAACTTGGTGCGCCGTATCACTTAACTTGGAGCTGTTACGAGCGCGGCGATATTCCCTGCGGTCAATGTGCTACGTGTATTGATAGGGCGCAAGCTTTTGCACTGAATGGAGCTAAAGACCCCGCCTTAGCCGAATTAAAGCGCGAAAAATTTTTGTCCTTGGTATGATAATGTTGACGCGAAAAAATTCTTATGTTAAACTGCGTCAATCTTAACCTTAGCGCGGTTCGTCGACACTCCGACGCGGACTTCGCTACAGGAAAAATTTCTACACAGGAGGATACGATACATGTTAGACAAACAAGCAAAGCAGGAGATTATGGAGAAATTCGCCGTGCACGAAGGCGACACCGGCTCCCCCGAAGTTCAAATCGCACTTTTGACGGCTCGTATTGCTTACCTCACCGAGCACCTTAAACAGCACAAGAAAGATCATCATTCGCGTCGCGGGCTGTTGAAAATGGTCGGTCAACGCCGCCGCCTTTTGAACTACCTTAACAAAAAGGACATCAATCGCTACCGCGAAATTCTTGCACAACTCAATTTGCGCAAATAATTTTTTATATAAGCACACGAACGGGACGAGCTTTAGGGCTTGTCTCGTTTTTGTTTGACAGCTAATTATACTGGTGATAAACTTATAAAAAATTTTGTAATAGGAGGTAATTTGTTTGGAATCTGAAAGCTTTGTTCTCGGAAAATTGTTAGAAAGCATAAAAGACAACGAATTGCAAATCCCCGATTTTCAGCGCGATTGGGTTTGGAATGACGACCAGATTAAATCGCTGATTGAAAGCGTTATTCGCGGTTTCCCGATAAATTCAATCATGCTCCTTGAGTGTGACGCAGATAAGACAAAATTTTCTTATAAGCCGATAAAGGGCGTTTCAACCTCTGGCACGCCGAGATATTTAGTCTTAGACGGGCAACAGCGGTTGACTTCGCTTTTCTGTGCACTTTATTCTAAAAATCCTGTGGAGCTTCCCGACGGCACAAAACGCTATTATTATGTAGACATGAAGAAGGCAGTCGAATCGATAAAAAATTCCACGAATGTTGAAAGCATGATTATTTCAGTTCCAGAGAATAAGAAAACAAAGACTTTGGACTTGTCGACGCCCGAAAAAGAATTTGCCGCAAATATAGCTCCGCTTAATAAAATCATTCGCGACGGTTGGATTATGGATTACATTGTAAAAAATGCGACTAATCCTTCAGCGGTGATATTCGCGAAAGAATTTGAAGACCGTGTCATTAAGAACTGTATTGCTTACAAAATTGTTTATATTAAGCTTGAAAAGACTACGCCGATAGCAATAGTCTGCAAGATTTTCGAGAAAGTAAACACGGGCGGCACGGAGTTAACAGTATTTGAATTGTTGACGGCGATTCTTGCGATTTATCCAGATAACACAACCGGAAAACGCATAAATCTTCCTGAAGATTGGAAAGAAATTCGAGCAAAATTTTCAAGCGACCCGAATTCTGCCGTATTAGACGTGGTAAGCGCAACGGATTTTGTCACGGCTTTAACTTTGTTGGCGACTTATCGGAAAGGTCGTGCCGCCAGTTGCAAACGCGAAGACATTTTAAATTTGAACGGCTCCGATTATTTGCAGTATAAAGATTCTCTTATCGAAGGGTTTACCAGTTGCGCAGAATTTCTCGACGGTGAATGTATCAGAGCAAAAAAATATCTTCCCTACGCGACGCAACTTATCCCCATGTCGGCGATTTTCGCGCAATTAAAATTGAGTGGCGTCAAGGTAGATATAAATAAAATCCGACAATGGTATTGGTGCGGCGTTTTCGGCGAATCTTACAGATCGGCGCAAGAAACTCGTTATGGGCGCGATATTTCAGAGATTACAGATTGGATTGCTAATGGCAACGCTCCAAAGATGATTAACGAAACGCAAATGAGCGCGTTGCGTCTTTTGTTTTTAAAGACGAGAACTTCGGCGGCTTATAAGGGAATCATTTCGATAATCTTCCGGAATGGCGCGAAGGATTTTCTTGCCAACAACAGCATGAGTTCAAGTGCCGCTTACGCCGAGAGCATCGATATTCATCATATTTTCCCGAAAGAATATTGCATACAACAAGGTTATCCGGAGAATAAGTACGACAGCATTGCCAATAAAACTCCGATTTTAGGCAGTACAAATAAAATGATTCGTGATAAACCACCGAGCAAATATCTGACGAACATTCAAAACAAAACGGGCTGTTCAAGTAATGACGTTGATGATTTTCTCAAGTCACATTTCGCCGACGCTAACCTCTGCCATGCAGATAAATTCGACGATTTTGTTGTCGACAGAGCTAAAAATATTCTTGATAAAATTGAAAGCCTAACGGGCAGAAGTGTTTCCGACCGCAATAGCCAAGATATTATCGAGATTTTCGGTGCAACTTTATAAGCATAAAAAAACTCTCCGCCGCGCTATGCAGTGGGGATTTTTTTTGCGTCTTACAAAATTTGTTCACAAACGTTTAAGCAAAATGGGCAATGGCATTAACTTAAAGACGCGATAATTAAAACTTAAGGGATGGATATATCAATGTGTCTGCAGTGGTCTTGAATGGAGCGACATTCTTGAAATTTATCTCGTAGCGATACCTCAAATTTTTAGGTTTTGTAAAACGAATTTGGCGAATAATCCTACTGGTCAAATTATAACGTATATCAGCCTTATTCTTTGCCTCTATAACGCATTCGAGGAAATTTTTATTAAATGTCATAGGCAAAATTATCAACCAAAGTAAAACGACTGGAAAAATTTAATGACAATAGCGGGAACGGTCAGCGAACTTTGCGAAATTCATGACAAAAATTTTATGCCGAATCCGAAAACAATTTACAAATACATTGAACTTGCGAACGTCAAATCAAACAGAAATATTTCGACGCCAGATGAAATTTTAGGCGAAGAATTACCTACGCGAGCACGGCGAATGCTCAAAAAAGGACAAGTAATTATTTCGTCAATCGAGGGTTCATTGCGGAATTGCGCATTGATAACGGAAGAATTGGACGGCGCGTTATGTTCGACGGTATTTTTCGTGATAGATTCAAAAAAATTCAATTCGGAGACATTGTTAGTGCTGTTTAAATAGGAGTTAATGCAAAATTTAATGCGTCAACAATGCACGGGTACGATTTTAACGGCAATATCACGAGAAAATTTTTTAAGCTTGCCGTTGCCAGTGATTGAGCGAGAAATCCAAGAAAAAATCGCCGCGCAGGTGTCGGAATCATTCAAACTGCGTAGCGAGTCAGAAAAATTGTTATTCAATGCTAAAAAAGCGGTAGAAATGGCGATTGAAAAGAGCGATGACGTCGCGATAAAGTTTTTAGAAGCATAAATCATAAAAAAAGAACCCTCAAGCATTTTGCCGGAGGGTTTTTAAATTTTTGGGGAAGTGGTAAGTTGGTTTAAGAATTAGCCGCGAGTTTTGCCGCCCGCAACATTAACAGTTACGCCGTCAACATAAGACGCCCTGTCACTTGCCAAGAATACAACGGCGTCGGCGACTTCGGAGAGTTTGCCACTGCGCCCAAGCGGAGTTGTCTTAGTTGAACTGTAACCTTTGCGCAAATCATCAACGGTAATGCCGCGAGTATAAGCTAAAGCCTCTTCGTAAGCGAGAGTTCTAAGCCCGGTCGCCTCCATAATGCCGGGAGCCATGCCGACGACGCGAACTTTATATCTGCCGAGTTCTTTAGCCCAACTGCGAGTGAAACTATTGACGGCATTTTTAGTTGCGGCGTAAATGCTTTGACCTTCCGAGCCTTCCAAACCAGATTCACTGCTCATATTGATGATAACTCCGCCGCCCGCCTTAACCATTTCATGACCGACAGCCTGCGCGACGAGATAAACGCCTTTGATATTAACGCCTGTGACTTTATCGTAAATTTTTTCGTTAAGTTCGTATTTGCCGTGCGGATCTTTGGGGTCGACGAGCAAGCAAGGAATGTTAATGCCCGCGTTGTTTACAAGAATATCAATTTATCCGAAGGTATCGAGAGCGGTTTTAACCATAGCTTCGACGCTTGCCGCCTCCGCTACGTTCGTGATGACATATTTAACCTTGCCGCTGTCTTCTGTGATGTTAAATTCGGGTTCATTGGGATTTAAATCGCAGACGACAACATTTGCGCCGTTATCGAGGAAAGCTTGAGCAACAGCCTTGCCGATACCGCTTGCCGCGCCGGTTACGACAGCAGTTTTACCTTTTAAGCCGAGCCAAGAGCCGTCAGCGATTCTTTTATCCTCGCGCTTGAAAATTTCGATCATATCGCCGGCTTTAATTGTGGGAACGGGCTTTTCTTCGACGTGAATGGAGCCTTCTAAAAGTTCGCCGCTACCGCCGTCGAATTTAATCGTGATATGTCCGAGATTCATCAAATTTTTCTGAACTTCGGAGCCGACTTTGACGATTTTAAATTCGGTGCCCGCGATTTTGTAAATATTGCCGGGTTTAATCATGCCGGAAAGTTCGTTGCCGGTGTGCATAACGCAAGCGTCGCGCAATTCGGGCAGAGCGAGAGATTCCTCGAACATGATAATCATATTTGCCGCCGCGATGAAGTCGCCGACTTGTCCGCCGAGTTCGACGATTTTACTTGAATAAATCTTTTCTGCCATTGTATAATTACCTGCCTTTATATTTTTTTACGCGAGTCTTATGCTCGCTTATTTTTTTTATGATTCGTAGAGACCGAAACTAGCGAGCCAAGCGAGAATAACGGAAATTGGACCAGTG
Source organism: Selenomonadaceae bacterium (assembly GCA_017428215.1). Taxonomy (GTDB): domain Bacteria; phylum Bacillota; class Negativicutes; order Selenomonadales; family Selenomonadaceae; genus Quinella. The sequence continues at coordinate 21,007 of JAFRRH010000014.1, read as the reverse complement.
ATAAAGCGCGAATACAGCACGGAGGGAACGCCGACTTCGACAGTTTCAGCTTCAGCCTCAGCAAGACCTAAGCCAACAGGAACGAAGTCGCAAGCACATTGAGCGTTGATAGCGAAAAGTGCGGGCAATGCCAAATGCGGGGGAATATTGCCTTCGCCGATTTGAACGCCGATTAAAACACCGATAACTTGAGCGATAACCGCGCCTGGTCCCAAGAATGGAGACAAGAACGGGAACGAACATATACACGACAAAATCACAAGCCCGACGATATTACCTGCGAGCGGCGAGAGCAAATTCGCGATAACCGCGACAAATCGTGTATACACAAATTCCATATATGTGGAATTTGCACTTTGCACTTTCAAACGCCGAAAATTTTAATCCGTGAAGAAAAAATCGACTGATTTACAGCCGAATATTGCAGAAAACGCTCCGATAAGCTAAAATGTTACTGTCAAGGTAAACACAAGCCATCGAGGCGTCTTTGCACATTTATTTTAACGTCTCAGCGGCTGTTTGTCAAAAATTTGGAGGCGTTATCATGAAAGACAAGGAAAAAATTTTCAAACTCCTGCGCGAAAGTGTTGAGAACCCGCAAGAATCGCTCGCCGTCGAAGAAATGATTTCAAAGATTGAAAGAACTATGCCGAAAATTGAAGTTGTCGACGAAAATCATCAAGAATGTTGCGGTTTTAAGTTTTACAAAAATAATCAAGGACGTTTTGTCTGTTCAGTAGTAATGCATCGCTTTATTTGGACATATTTTAACGGCAAAATTCCCGACGGTTACGAAATTCATCATCGCGACTTTAATCACGACAACAACGACATTTCCAATCTTGAGTTACTCACAAAAGACGAGCATAAAAAAATTCATGGTTGGAATACTGCACCAAGTGAGACCATAATTTGTCCAATATGTGGAAAAAGGTTTAAATCCATTCCTTCATCAAAAAGAAAATTTTGTTCTAGAGAATGTTACCTTGAAACAAAAAGAAAACGTGAGATTAGAAAATGTCTTCAATGCGGAAAAGAATTTTCTGCCAGAATTGATTCAAATCAAAAATTTTGTTCTGCAGATTGTAGTTGTGAGTATAGAAAAAGACATGAAATTAAAATCTGCCCAATATGTAACAAAAGCTTTACTGCAAAAATTTCACTTAAACGAATATATTGTTCTGATAAATGTTTTAGAAAAAGTTTGCTTAACCGCGAAAAAATAATTTGTCCAGTATGTGGAAAAAGTTTTGAATCTTCTCCTTCTCATAAAAGGAAATATTGTTCGCGTGAATGTTTTAATGCCTCAAAACGTAAAAAATAGCCGCCGAATCCGCCGCTACCTGCTTTTACGACTACCGCTTTATAATCAGCCACGTTAATTCCTCCTTAAGCCGTTTTCAAAGTTTTGCTGAGTGAAATGCCCTGTTGCTTCTGAACATAAGCCGTTGTAAAATCGGTCACCCAGCCGCGAATGAAGTTAATAACTATGCCAATTAACAAGTAGCGAAGTGCCAAGTCAACCGAGTTAAGTCCGAGCGTCGTAATTCCGTTAGCAATACCCAGATAAACGAACAATTCGCCGAGATTGATGTGCGGAAACATTCCGTTCAACGTGTGGCAACTTCCCGTTGCACTTGCATTAAGAAAAATTTAAAATTCGGCATGAATTTTACGAGCGAGAGCGTCATCGGATTGCAGAAGAAGAACACGCCTATAACTGGCAACACGATGTAGCACTAAATCGAATTGCCCGCGCAGACTCCCGCGAATTTCTCAATTTTTTCATTGCCTACCATTTTAACGATTGAATTCATTGCGACGCGCAGGACAATCAGCGTCGGAATAATTCCGCTGACCCAGCTGTGCAAAAAAAAATCGACCGATTGACAGCCGAATATTGCTAAAGACGCTTTGATAAGCTAAAATGGTGATGTCAAATCAACCAAAGCCGTCGAGGCGTCTTTGCACATTTATTTTAACGTCTCGTCGGCTGTTTGTCAAAATTTTAGCGAGGCGATATTATGAAAGATAAGGAAAGACTTTTCAAACTATTGCGCGACAGTGTCGAGACGCCGCAAGAATCGTTTGCTGTCGAAGAAATGATTTGCAAAGTCGAAGGAATTATGCCACCGATTAAAACCGTAACAGACACAAAGAAAACGTTTAACGGAATCAATTTTTACAGAGATGGGCGCGGAAACTATCTTTGCTCCATTACTCTTCATCGGTTCATTTGGCAATATGTAAACGGCGAAATTCCTGACGGTTACGAGATTCATCATCGCGACCTCAATCACGACAACAACGACATCTCGAATTTACAACTTCTTACAACGGAAGAACATAAACAACTTCACAAGGAATTGAAGAAAAATATTAAACCTGTAATGAAGAAGAAAAAGTTCGTTTGTGTCTACTGCGGAAAAGAGTACGAAGCATTTCACGCTGGAATTAACAAGTATTGTTCTTCGGAATGTCGTTACGCAGCGGCTCGTGAAATATATGATGAAACTCGAATATGTCCTCAGTGTGGCAAGCCATTTTCAGCTTACAAATATGGAAAACAGAAATTTTGTAGCCGTGAATGTTTATTCGCATCTCTGCGCAAACATGAGATTAAAAAATGTCTTGTATGTGGCAAAGAGATGAGTTTTCGCCAATCGCGCAACAGAAAATATTGTTCTCAGGAATGCTATCACAAAACAAAGCATAAAAATTCTATTCGTTAATCTCAGCAGTGTGTGTGATAACGGGCGCGTAAATGTAATGGCAACGCCCGCCGAACGCCCACGAAAGTTCGTAGCAAAGGGTGTTAAAGTGGAGTTCACTGTCGATATTTTCCGGATCGCCGTCGAGCAAAACAAAATCGGAATCAATTTGCGGAACTTTGGAATTTTGATCGTGGCGAGTGAATTCGCGAATTGAAATGCCCCATGCCGGTTCGATAACTTGTTTGTTATCGACAATACGGCGGAGAAGTTGAAGACCTGCTCGTCCCATAGCTTGTTTGACGGCGAGGAGGTCATAGCTACGCGGAACGATAAAATATTTTCCTTGGCAGTGTAAGAAGTTTTGTGGCGTGGCAAGAATTTTGGGACGATTAAGCCCGATTTCGGGGCAAAAAAATAAAAATCGCCGTCTCATTGTCACATTTGAGAAACTAACGGCGATTTTGCAAATCTGTAAAATTGTATGTCACACAACTTTTAATTTAATTCGGCGAAGACGTCCAGCGCACGCTTAACAACGTCGTCAATGTCATAATAACGATATTCCGCTAAACGTCCGACTGCAGTAATATTTTTAAACTTCGACAGCTCATCAAAATATTTTTCGTAAGCACCGCGCGCCTCGTCCGTGAAAAGCGGATAATACGGTTCGTTCTTGCCCGCAACGTAATCCAGCGGATATTCTTTTACAATAGTAGTGCGCGGCGTTTTAGCGGGGTGAATCTGTTTAAACTCGGTGATTCGCGTGAAGTCGCAATTATTCGGGTAGTTAACGACGGGAGCCGATTGGAAAATTTCCGTGTCGACAGTCTCGTACTTCATGTCAATGCTACGATAGGGGAGCGTGCCAAATTTTTTATTAAATAACTCGTCGAGTTGCCCTGTGTAAATCAAACGCCCCTTAAATTTTTTCCTAAACAAATAAGTTTGCTCGCCGCGCAGTTCCATAACCTCTTTAAAGTCCGTGTTAAGTAAGAGCTTTATATTTTTATGGTTAAGCATGTTTTTGACGAGGACACCGTAGCCGAGCTTAGGCATAGCTTGAAAGCGGTCGCTAAAATAATTATTATCGCGTCCAACTAAAACAGGTACACGAGCCGTAACCGCGCCGGAAAGTTTATCGGGCGAAAGTCCCCATTGCTTTTCGGAGTAATGCAGGAAAATTTTTTCGTAGATAAAGTCCGCTAAGAATTGCAAATCGGCGTCGGCGGATTTTTTTAACTCCAGAATCGGAATTTTCTTCCCGTACTCAAAATTTCTGAGAAGAGCCGCTTCCAACTTGTCCGCTAAACTTTTCGGAAAAACTGCGTGCAACGTGTTAAAGTTAAACGGAATGGGAACGGGCTTGCCGTCAACAACCGCTTCAACGCGATGAAAATACAAGTGCCAATCCGTGAACCGCGATAAATACGACCAAACTTGCGCGTCGTCGGTGTGGAAAAGGTGCGGTCCGTACTTGTGAATCAAAATGCCGTTGGCGTCAACCTCGTCATAACAATTTCCTGCGACGTGTTGACGACGCTCAATCAATAAAACTTTTTTTCCGCTTGACGCAAAACGCTCCGCCAAAACTGAACCTGCGAGTCCCGCGCCGATTATTACTACATCAAACACAAAATCGCCTCCAAATAATTAATTTCTTTTTATTATAGCATGTTCGTGATATAATGGTAAAAAAATTTTTGGGGGAGCGCGGCAATGGCAGAAAAAATCAGCTTGAGGAAGCAGAAAAAATTTCAAGCGCGGCAAACAATCTTAAACGCCGCAGCTCAACAATTTGAAATTAACGGCTTTGCGAACACGTCAATCGCGGGAATTATGCAAGCGGCGGGTTTAGGCGTCGGGACTTTTTACAATTACTTTAGCTCCAAAGAAGAAGTTTTGCTGACGTTGGCAAAAAATCTGCGCGGGCGTGTGGAGAAAAGCATAGCGGCGGCGCGTAAAATAAATCAGTCGTCGCCAGAACTTTTGGAACTATGTTGCTTATGTACGTCCAGATTAATTGACGAGAACCGATTTATCTTGCCATTATTTATAAGCGCAAGTGAGCACTCTGACAAGCCCGAACAAATCCCGAAGAGTTTATCGCCGGGCTTTAGAGAATTATTTGAGGAAATAATTTTGCGCGGGCAGGAGCGCGGCGAATTTCGCGCCGATGTACCCGCAAATATAATTTCGGAAATGATTCACTCGATTTATCAAACGACGGCGTTTAGTAAGTTGGAAATTTCGTTTCAAGAAAATATTCGTCTCAAAGTAAAAATTTTGTTAGACGGAATAAGGGAGAAAAATTTTTTATGATAAGCGTAACGAAGTTGCTTTTTGCCGATAATTATTTCGGCGACACTCTGCGCTATACGAAAAATGCGCACCGTATGACTAATGGCGCGGCGGAGGGCATTGGTCCTGTCGTCGTGTGGAATTCTACGCGCACTTGTAATTTGAAATGCCGCCATTGTTACATGGATTCAGATTCTCGAAAATATAAAGACGAGCTGACGACTGACGAGGCTAAAAAATTTATTGATGACCTTGCCGAATTCAAAGTTCCAGTTCTTTTATTTTCGGGCGGTGAACCGCTAATTCGCGAGGATTTTTTTGAGCTTGCGGCTTATGCGGCTGAAAAAAATGTTCGCCCGACGCTTTCGACAAATGGAACTTTGATTACCCGCGAAGTTGCCCAAGAAATTAAAAATATCGGCGTGGGCTACGTTGGCATTTCGCTGGACGGCTTGGAAGATGTTAACGATAAATTTCGCGGCGTCAAAGGAGCGTTTAATCTTGCCATGCGCGGCATAGAAAATTGCGTGGCAGTCGGTCAACGCGTCGGCTTGCGTTTCACGATTAATCATCATAACTTTGAAGAACTAGATAAAATTTTTGACTTCATAGAGGCGGAGAAAATTAATCGCGTGTGTTTTTATCATCTGGTTTATTCGGGGCGCGGCAGTCAAATGCTTGATGAAGACGTTACACCCGAAGAATCTCGGCAAGCTATGGATACGATTATCCGCCGTACGAAAGATTTTGCCGCTCGTGGACTTGCTAAAGAAATTTTGACTGTTGATAATCACTGCGACGGCGTTTATATGTATCTTAAAGCTTTGGCAGAAGGAGACGATAAAACCGCCGCGCAGATAAAAAAATTTATCAGCATGAACGGCGGCAATCGTTCGGGCATTGCGTTCGGCGAAGTTGACCCTCTCGGCTATGTGCACTCCGACCAATTTACTCAACATCACACTTTTGGCAACGTTCGCGAAAAAAAGTTTGGTGACATTTGGACTGACTTAAGCAATCCGATTTTGGCGGGGCTTAAAAATCGTAAGCCGCTGTTAAAAGGTCGTTGCGCTAAATGCAAATTCCTTGACAACTGCAACGGCAATTTTAGAACTCGTGCCGAAGCCGTCACCGGAGATTTTTGGGCGAGTGACCCGTCTTGTTACTTAACTGATAAGGAAATTTTTTAAGGAGGAATTTTTATGTTTAAAGTTGTGCTTTGGGATTACACAGGCGAGAGCGCGAATTGGGCTAAAGTTTTTTTGAAAAGCGGCGTTGAAATTATCCGCACGCTCCGCCCTAACGACGCAGATCAAGCGGAAGTCATTATGCGCGGCGATTGGAATTTCGTTTTGATTTTCGAGCAAGGCGAGCGCGAAATCTTCAACGAAATTTTTAAGACAATGCAGGCAATGAAAGTTTCTACGGATAATATCGTCTTCGTGAAGGATTTTAACAGTTGGCTGAATAACCCCGCCGCAGTTTACGCGCTCTTAAAGCCGGAGACATGCGACGAACTTTATCGCCATTGGAATTTCTTTAACCACAGGCGTTGGCACCACTATATCTCCGCGTCGGCTGAAGGTCTTAATTACTTGGCTACTGCCGCAGATAATTTTGTTATTCGCTCAATGTATATGACTGGCGAAAACCATACGGCACACGAGTTGAAAGTTTTTCGTGCGCTGTCGAAAAAATATTACGGCATTGACAGTACAGGCGAAGGTATTTTCTTGGAATTGGGCGCGAACGTCGGCACAGCGGGCATTTATTTTTGCAAAAAGCTCGCGCCGAATTTGAAATATCTTGCCTTTGAACCTGACGCCGAAAATTTTAAACTTCTGCACGTGAATGTTATTTTAAACGACTTAGACGACAGAGCGACCGTTGTCAATTTTGGGCTGGGTGAAGTTTTCGAGGAACAGCAAATGTACATGAACTTGACTAATCCCGGCGGCAACGGCATGTTTAATAAATGGTTGCCTGACGAACGCAATTTCCCGACGGAGACGATTAATATAATTCCGCTGGACGCTTTCTTTGCCGAAAATAAAATTGCGGCGCAAGATGTCAAATACATTTGGATTGACACGGAAGGTTACGAGGCTCAAGTATTGCTTGGAGCTAAAAATTTACTTAAAGAAAATCCCGCGCCAATTTTTATGGAGTTCAACCCGATGGCGTGGAATAAAACCGGCTACTTTGAAAGATTTATTGACCTGCTGAAAACGGTTGGATATACGCATTTTATTTGGGTTCTCGAAATGCTTCAGCGTAATCAAGAAAAAGTTTATCCGATTGATAAGCTTTGGGAGTGGAAGAATTCAGACAACTGGATTGGTTCTTTAGGCGATATTTTCCTTATCAAAGCCAATTAACCTTATGTTTACAAATTCGCCGATTTTAACCTGCGTCGTGGCAATCGTTCTGAACTTGTGCGGAGCGTTCGTCGCGAAAACTTTTGAACTGCCGCTGTATTTAGACACGGGCGGCACGATTTTAATCGCCATGATGAGCGGCTACGTTCCAGGCATTGTAGTTGGATTCGTGACGCATTTTTTAGCGTCGTTCGCCGATGAATCGGAAATGTATTATTGCTCGGTGAGTATTTTTATTGCGATTTATACGACGTTTTTGGCGCGGCGCGGATATTTCAAAAGTTTTTTAAAGACGCTGTTAACAATTCCCGCGCTGGCTCTGATAGCGACAATCTTAAGCGAAGTCATAGGGAAATTTTTATTTTGTACGGGCGTCGTCCAAGCACTAAGCGAAATTCAAATGCACTTCGCGACGATTTTTGTGCAGGAGCTAGCAGACAAGGGCTTAACAGTTATAATTGCGTTCGTGTTGTTAAAAATTTTGCCGCCGCACGTGAAAAATACTTTTAGCGAATTGGGACATAAGCAAGCACCACTAACCGCCGATATGAAACGCGCAGTTTACAAGCGCAAATGCCCAAAATCATCGCTCCGAGTAAAAATCCTGCTAATCTTGATGTTGAGTTCGCTATTTATCGCGGCATCGATAGCGTCAATCAGCTACAGGATTTTTGAGCAAGGCGCAATCGCTGTGCAAGTGAAAATTGCGGACGGATTGGCTACGATTGCCGCGAGCCAACTTGATCCTGCGCACGTTGAGGACTCTAAAGAGAATTTTCTTAGCATAAAGAACAGCAACACCGACGTAAAAAGTTTGCGAGTTGAAAAATTTCGCGACGATATAATTGCAGGTAAGCCGATAATCTCTGACGACACATTGACGATTTATAAACCTGTTTACGACGCGCTCGGAAAGCCTCAATGTTGCGTTGTGATTGAAATGTCGCTTGATTTGATTTCAGATTACGGCAGAACGTTCACGGCTAAGGTTCTCGCGCTGTTTTCGGGTTGTTTTGTGTTCGTATTTGTCATTGGTTTGCGTTTCGTCGAAAATAATATTGTTTTACCCGTCAACACTATGGCTTATTGCGCTAATAATTTTGCTTATGACACTGATAAACGTTGCGCGAATAATCATGAGCAACTTGAGCGGCTGAATATCCACACAGGCGACGAGATAGAAAATTTATATCACGCATTGTTGAAAACAACGCAAGATGTTATGGATTATTTTGATAAATTGCGGCGAGCGCGGCGTCAAGTTGCCGAAATGGACAAATTGGCGCATAAAGATTCGCTGACGGGTATAAAAAATAAAGCCGCCTACGACGAGACGATTATTTTGCTTGATAAAAAAATTTCAGCGGGCAAAGCGGAGTTTTGTATCGCGATGATTGATGTAAATTATCTTAAGCGCGTCAACGACACCTACGGACACGAGCGCGGCAATACTTATTTGCTGAACGCGAGCAAACTTATTTGTTCTGTTTTCGGCGAGGAGCATGTTTATCGGATTGGCGGCGATGAATTCGTAGTTATCATTGAGGGCGAGAAAGTTTCGTTGTGTAAATATTTTGTTGAGCAATTCAAAGCGGAAATGGCGCGAAAAAATGCTAATAAGTTGCTTGAGGCGTGGGAAAAAGTTTCAGCGGCGGTCGGAATTGCGTTTTACGAACAGAATAAAGATAAAACTGCTGATGAAGTTTTCAAGCGGGCAGATAAGGAAATGTACGAAAATAAATTGGCTATGAAAGCCGCGAGGACTGATTAAAATGGAAAAAATTAATCGAGTATTTTTAATCGTGTTAGACAGCGTAGGGATAGGCGGCGCGTCAGATGCAAGATATTTTGGCGACGAAAATCCAAATACTTTGAAGACAATCGCCGCGTCGGAAAAATTTTACACGCCGAATCTTGCGCAGTTGGGTTTGTTTAATATCGACGGCATAAATTTTTATCAACGGGAAGAAAATCCGCTTGGTTCGTTCGCAAGGGTTGTTGAGGCGTCGGTGGGCAAGGATACGACGATTGGTCATTGGGAAATTGCCGGGATAATTTCTGAACGACCGCTTCCGACTTATCCCGACGGCTTCCCGCCCGAAATTATCAGCGAACTTGAAAAAAATTTTGGCAGGAAAATTTTGTGCAACAAGCCGTATTCTGGCACGCAAGTTATTCACGACTTTGGACAAGCGCACGAGGCGACGGGCGATTTAATTGTCTATACTTCTGCTGACAGCGTTTTGCAGATTGCCGCGCATGAAAATATCGTTTCGGTCGACGAATTATATAATTTTTGCCGAATTGCACGCGAAATTTCAGATGTCGGCAGGATTATCGCCAGACCGTTCGTCGGAAAGTTCCCGAATTACGAACGCACGCCACGACGCCACGATTTTTCGCTCAAGCCGCCTAAAAAAACGATTTTGGACGCGCTGAACGAAAAAAATCTCGCGACAATCGCTGTTGGCAAGATTTTTGACATTTTCGCGGGGCAAGGCATTAATCGTTCGCTCGGCATTAACGAAAACAATTCCGACGGCATGAAAAAAACCCTGAAACTCGCTGAAGAGGACTTTCAAGGCTTATGTTTCGTGAATCTCGTCGATTTCGATATGAAATTCGGGCACCGGCGCGATATTGACGGCTACGCGCAAGCCATGACGACTTTTGACATGGAGCTTGGTAAATTTTTATCTAAAATGCGCGACGACGATTTATTGATGATAACGGCAGATCACGGTTGCGACCCCGCCGCTAAAGGCACCGACCACACTCGCGAAAACGTCCCGTTAATTGTTTACGGTAAGCAAATCCGCGCAGGTTTCAATTTTGGAACGCTAAAAACTTTTGCTGACATTGCCGCTACGATTGCCGAAATTTTTTCCGTCAAGCTTAAGACTAATGGTAAAAGTTTTCTTAACCAGCTAAAGTAAAAAAGTTAGCAAAAAGCCCGCCGACAAATTCCGCCGACGAGCTTTTTTAGTTATTAATGTTGAACAGCTGAAAACTTTATGATAAAATACATTTCGTGGCAAGTTGCCTCTTATCAATTTAGAAAAGGAGGTGATTGGCATGTTTACGGCTTTTTTCGTGACTGTCGTAGCGAATGTAGTCTCGTACTTCATTTGCAAGTGGCTCGACAAGCGCAATTAAGCGTTACAGACAAAAGATAGAGCACAGTGGTTATCGTTAAACCGAAAAACGAACAGCGTCCTAAAACGTTTGAACCCCGAGTAGCCAGCTCGGGGTTCTTTTTGTGGCATTGACATGTTTACGGTCTTGTCAGTTTTCTGCTGAACGCCTGTAATTTATCATAAAATTACCTAATTGTCAACGGCACGATAAAAGCAAAAACACATGCCGACAAATTTCGCCGACGAGCTTTTTTAGTTATTAATGTTGAACAGCTGAAAACTTTATGATAAAATACATTTCATGGCAATTTGCCTCCTATGAACCTTAGAAAGGAGGTGATTGATGTGGGTACGGTCTTTATCGTAACCGTCGCAGCGAATGTGGTTTCTTACTTCATTTGCAAGTGGCTCGACAAGCGTAGTAAACGCTGAAGACAAAAGATAGAGCACAGTGGTTATCGTTAATCTGGAAAACGAACAACGTTTTAAAACGTTTGAACCCCGAGTAAGCAGCTCGGGGTTCTTTTTATGGCATTGATGTGTTTACGGTCTTGTCAGTTGTCTACTGAACATCTACAATTTATCATAAAATTATCTAATTGTCAACGCACGACAAAAACGCATGCCGACAAATTTCGCCGACGAGCTTTTTTAGTTACTAATGTTGAACAGCTGAAAACTTTATGATAAAATACATTTCGTGGCAAGTTGCCTCCCATTGTTTAGTAAAGGAGGTGATTGCGATGCTGGCGACTTTTTTGACGGCCGTCGTAGCAAATGTGGTTTCTTACTTCATTTGCAAGTGGCTCGACAAGCGCAACTAAGCGTTACAGGCAAAAGATAGAGCACAGTGGTTATCGTTAATCTGGAAAACGAACAGCGTTGTAAAACGTTTAAACCCCGAGTGACCAGCTCGGGGTTCTTTTTGTGGCATTACGATGCTGTGACTTTTGTTAGTGTCAGTTTTTCGCTGAACGCTTACAATTTACCACAGAATAGTCACACTGTCAACGCCGCGACAAGCGCAATAAACGCTAAGGACAAAACAGAGAGCACAATGGTTATCGCTAATCCAAAAAACGAACAAGCGTCGTAAGACGTTTGAACCCCGAGTAGCCAGCTCGGGGTTCTTTTTGTGGCATTGACATGTTTACGGTCTTGTCAGTTTTCTGCTGAACACTTGCAATTTACCACAGAATAGCCATATTGTCAACGCGCGACAAAAAACAGAGAGCACAGTGGTTATCGCTAATCCGAAAAACGAACAGCGTTGTAAAACGTTTGAACCCCGAGTCTCCATCTCGGGGTTCTTTTTGTGCCTGCAATGGTTACAACTTTGTTAGTGTCAGTTTTCTGCTGAACGCCTGCAATTTATCATCAAATTATCTAATTGTCAACGGTGCGATAAAAGCAAAAAGCCCGCCGACATATTCCGCCGACGAGCTTTTTTAATTTGCTTATTTAGTTACTAAACTTGAAACGTTTACCGCCTATCCTGCAATATTGTCAAAATCTGCGGTTATTACGATTGGAGTAAGCTGAGAACCGAGAATGCATTCTGACCCGCTTGAGCCAGCATGTATTGCGCCGCTTGCGAAAGTACCGAATACTTCATGTAGTCGGTCATACTCTTTGCGACATCCGAATCGCGCATGACAGAATCGGACGCTTCGAGGTTCTCGTTCATGGTCGTGAGGTTGTCGCTGGTGTAGCCCAAACGTGCTTCCATTGCGCCGAGTTTCGTCTGCTCGTTGAGTGCCTTGTTGAGCGCGTTGTCAATAATCGTCATAGCGGATTGTGCGCCGTCTTTGGTCAGGAACTTGCTCGCAAACGTTTCAGCAGTGGTGCCCAGCAATGCTTCCGTTGTCATCTTGTTGATTGAAACGTCAATGCCAAAATTGGGTTCGCCGCCGACAAAGAACGTAAGCGCGGCTGTACTGCCCGAACTGTTTGTGCTACCGTCGTCACGGCTCTGGAAACGTGAAAGCCCTGCGGTAGATTCAAAAGTAACAGCAGAAGAGGCTGTACCCGCAATAGCTACGGATGTAATATCAAAGCCATCGCCGCCAACGAAGAACAAGCCGGCTTCTTCTGCCTTGAGAGTAGCTGCATTTGCGCCTGTGCCGTTGGTTACACTACCGCCAGCAAAGGTAACTTCGTCACCCTTAGAGAGGAGATGAGCTTCGACATTCATTCCCATATCTTTAAATGTGGAATTCAAGCCTTCAATGGTGGTGCCGGCGGCAACAGAAACCTTTATACCGTTTATTGTAATATCCACGGTAGAAGGAGCAGCACTCCAAGCAGAACCTGTGTTACCTCCACGTTTTGCAAGGTCACTAAGCTTTGTGGTGTCGTCGCCTGCCTTTAAGCCGCTGGCAGTTTCACCTATTTGCAGGTTAGTAGACCAAACCGAATTTGAACCCGTCTTATTGGTGTACGCATTCTGTATGCCTGTTGCCGATAATAGTTCTTGTGCTCCGGTTCGATTGGTCGTTTGACCGTATGCATCTGTATGAGTAACCGTCACAGAGAAATCGGTAATTGCCACGTTCTGTTCGCCGACTAAATACAGACCGGCACCAGCCGTTGCCGAAGCCTTATTAAAAGCCGTATTCATAGCTAACTTACTAGAAGTGGGACCGACACCAGAAATATCGGCATCGGCAGCAGCCCAAGCTATTTTAAGATTGGTTGAACTAAGACCCGACAAGGCGGACACAGCAGTGTCAGATGCAACAGTTAAGTCTTTAGTTACAAGGTTGCCGTCTTCTTTCCAGCTGAACGTGATTTTATCGCCCGCCGTGAAAAGGGTATCGCCCGCGCTGGTGGCGTTTGATTTCACCAAGCCAACCAATTTAGTAGAGTCGGTGGCTGCTGTAACGGCACTACCATTATACGTGGTTAAATTGTTGATAGTGTAAATGGCACTGGTGGAACGTGCTGTGGGATTGGCTGAAACTGTTGCGCCGTCATTGACTGCACTTGCGCCGTTGAGCTTGCCGACGGTATTATCGACCGCACCGTTGAGAAGGTTTCTGCCGTTGAACTTAACCTTGTTGGCGTTTTCGTCGATTTGAAGTGCGAGCTCTTTAACTTCCGTCGCGATGTCGGAGCGGTTCATATTCAAGTTGGAGTCGTTCGCCGAGTTGATTGCACGCTCTTTAAGGGTGTTAAGAATGCTAATGGTGTTGCTGATACCGCCCTGCGCGGTTTTGAGCAATGCGCTGTCGTTCTGGGCGTTCTGGTTAGCCTGGTCGTTAGCGCGAATCTGGTTGCGCATACGCTCGGAGATAGCATAGACAGACGCGCCGTCTTTCGCGCTGTTGATCTTCTGACCGGTAGCGACTCTGGTCATCGCTTCGTTCATTGCGTTGTTGTTGCGATTGTATACGCCATGAGCGCGAGTTGCCGGTACGTTAGTGTGAATTGTTATACTCATTGTAATTTCCTCCTTGACTTCCTTAGAAAAATTTCCTTAAGCGACGATTTCCTTTCCGCCGCTGAACAAACGTTTACGACTGCCGTCCCAACCGTCGTCGGGATGTGCTCCCCCGCACGCGTAACGGGAGCGCAATCTTAAAACGTTCATTAACTATCTTAGAATTAAAAACTATTAAATTAAACATAACAATTTACAGCTCCATAATCGGAGCACAGAAAACTATAACCAACTGCTGTAAAACTGGAAACAATCCTATTGGGTACAACAAACAAACTACTACCTAAAAAATTGGAATAAGCAAAACTTAAACTGATAAAACTAACAACTCATGTACTACAAAATAGAATTGCCAAAACTTAACTAGAAACTTACGATAAACCTTTTAAAGCAAGCCCGCCAGAATCTTTAGAAAATCTGCTCGTCGGCTGAACTATTGCCTACAGCGGGAACGCTCAGCGTTCTAATTCTTAGGTGGAAACTCCGCATAGAAACGGCACCCGGCAATCTCTGTCAGTCTACGCTACAAACCTCCTAAAAATCCCGTCGTCAACTCCCTTTAAAACTTAGTGATACTTACCGAGAATCTCTTAAAGCAAGCTCGTTAGAACTTTTGGAAATCTTGCCCGTCAACTGAACTATTGCCTTCAGCTAAACGCTATGCGTTCCGTGCTTAGGTGTATGTACCCACATGGAAGCGGACACCTGTCAATCTCTGTCAGTCTACGTTACAAAACCTCCTAATAATCCTATCGTCAACTCCCTTTAAAATTTTAAAACTTTGTGGGCATTTTATCAAGAAATTTTTCAGGCGTCAATGGAAATATTGAATTATCCAAAAAAAATTTTTCGCGTAATTAAATATTGTAAAAACTTTTCAGCTAAAAACCAGATTATTTTTTATCGTCGACGTTCCACGCATGAATTCCCTCTTTGTTAGACAGGATATTTACATCAAATTCAGGTTCCTCAACGCCGCGATTTTTTTGCGCAATATAATCGTCAAGCGCAATGAAAGCATACTTGCCCAACCGAGCGACCGCAAATAAATTTGTTAAGCACAGAAAGCCCATGAATAAATCTGCGGCGTCCCAAACAAGACCGAGTTCAGCAAAGGCACCGATTAAAACCATAGCGACGACGCCGAGCCGGAAAAAATTCATGGCGTGGCGTGCAACCGAACTCGGCAAAAATCCGGATTCGTCACCTTCAAAGAACGCAATATTAACTTCGCCGTAAAAATAATTGCCGACGATTGAACTAAACGCGAACAGAAAAACGATAATCGCGAGAATATGCGGTGCATAAGTTCCATAGACACTTGCAAGCGACATTTGGACGAGTGAAACGCCAGTAAGTTCGCCGCCAATAGCATATTCGCCCGTAAGCAGAACAGAAAACGCCGTAGCAGAACAAACCAGCCAAGTATCGACGTAAACGCCAAAACTTTGAATAAGTCCTTGCCGCGCAGGGTGTTTACCGCTTGCAGTTGCCGCCGCGTTTGGAACAGAGCCTTCGCCAGCCTCGTTAGAGAAAAGACCACGACGGACGCCCGTCATAAACACTGCACCGAAGCCGCCCCCGACCGCCGCTTGAGGACTAAAGGCATCGTGGATTATCAGCGCGAACATTGCGGGCACTTTATCAAAATTCATAACGATAATTATCAGCGCGGATAAAAGATATAATCCTGCCATTGACGGCACGAGCATTTCCGCGAACTTTGCAATACGAGTTACGCCGCCGAAAATTACCAGAGCAGTTAAGCCAGCTACAACGAACGCCGTTATCGCGTGGTCAATGCCAAAAGCCGTCTCGACTGCGCCGACGATTGTATTTGCCTGAACTGATACATAAATCCAACCGAACGTCACAGAAATTAAAATTGCAAAAAGTTTAGCTAAGCCCGTCATGTTAAGGGCGTTTTTCATGTAATAAGCGGGACCGCCGAAAAATGCGCCGTCGCCTCTAGGTATCTTATAAATCTGCGCAAGTGTACTTTCAACAAAACCAGTAGCGCAACCTATAAACGCGATTAACCACATCCAAAAGACTGCGCCGGGACCGCCAGTTACAATGGCAATGGCGACGCCCGCAATATTACCGACGCCAACACGCGACGCCGTTGATACGCAGAACGCTTGAAAGCCGCTGATTTCTTTGCCGGTAGTTTTCGCGCCCGCGCTCCCAAAAATCAGCTTAATCATTTCGCCGATAAGTCGTACTTGAACAAATTTTGTCCGCAGTGTGTAGATTATACCCGAACCAATCAGCGCGATGATAATTATGTACGTCCATAAAAAATTGTTAATATCGTTAATCACGCCGTGCAATGCTTCCATAAAATTCCCTCCCATAAATTAATATGCGAATTATAACACAAGCGGCATAAACGTTAAAGCTGAAAATTAATTGACTTTCAACGGGTGGCATGTTAAACTGCTAATGGCTTGCGGTTGTAGCTCAGCAGGATAGAGCAACTGCCTCCTAAGCAGTAGGTCGCGCGTTCGAATCGCGCCAATCGCACCACCTCTAACAATAAAAAAAATTAGGGATTGGGAACTATAGACGAATAGAAAATTATTTTTAAGCTCTTCGCAAGGATTGAAGAGCTTTTTGCGTTTACAAGGGAGAGGAGGATTTTTATGTCGAGGGGGAAAATTTTAATGAGTGTCTTGGCTGTCGTTGTTGCGATTGCAATCGGAACATATCTGGCGTTTAGTACAAAAAATATTTCCGCGTCTGAAAGCTTCAACGCAGTAGCAGACATTCCAGAAGAAATTGTTCAACAAAATCAGAAAGCCGCCAACGAGGCAGAAATTTATTTGGCGGGCGGCTGTTTTTGGGGCACAGAATTTTTAATGCGCAATGTTCCAGGCGTCACTAGTGTTGAAGTTGGCTACTCCAACGGCTTGACGCGCAACCCAACTTATCATGACGTTTGCAACGATTCTGGGCACGCCGAATCAGCGCATGTCATCTACGACCCAAATGGTATCTCTTTAGTAAAACTTTTGGATATTTATTATCAGTCGATTGATCCGACGTTTGTCAATCATCAGGGAAAAGATCAGGGAATTCAATATCGCACGGGAATTTATTTCAGCGACCCCGCCGATGAGGAGGTTATTAAAACTTCCTTGAACAAATTGCAGGGGAATTTCTTTAATCCTGTCGTCGTTGAATGCAAACCGATTAAAAATTTCTACCGCGCCGAAGAGGAGCACCAAGAGTATTTATATAAAAATCCTAATGGTTATTGTCACGTGTCGCGCTCTTTGATTGACGAGCAGGCAAAAGAAAATGCCGCTAAAGAATTCCCGAATAAAGATTTTTCGCGTGGTAGAACTTACGACAAGCCGGACAAAAAAGCTTTGGAAAAACTTAGCGACCTTCAACGAGCCGTCACTCAGAACGGAGAGACCGAGCCGCCTTATAAAAATGAGTACAACGAAGAAAACCGCGAGGGAATTTATGTTGACGTGACGAACGGACAGCCACTCTTTGTTTCGACTGATAAATTTGATTCGGGTTGCGGCTGGCCTGCCTTTGCTAAACCGATTGAAAAAGGTATCCTCGTCGAGCGCAAAGATTTTTCGTTCGGCATGGATAGAGTAGAGGTTCGCGCTAAGGCGAGCGGCGCACATCTTGGACACGTTTTTGACGACGGGAAAAAAGAAAACGGCGGTATGCGCTATTGCATTAACAGCGCATCGCTCCGTTTCATCAGCCGCGATAAAATGCCAGAGGAAGGCTACGGCGACTGGTTAGATTTATTCAAGCATTGAATCTGAAAAATTTTTGTAGTATATTGTTGCAGGTAAATTTTTTCAAGGAGGAGTGCCTGTGCCAATAGATTTTGAATTCCCCTCACAAGTCCGCGACCTTGTTTTAACGATAACGCCCTTAGACATTTTCGATATACTTGTTGTCGCGGCTATCCTCTACAAGTCTTATCAAATGATTCAAGACACTCGCGCCATAACCTTAGTAAAAGGGCTAATGGTCATCATCTCGTTAACGATAATTTGCGGCTGGCTCAACTTGCATGTTATTACGTGGATTCTGCAAAAAAGTTCGGAGTGGCTATTAATTGCCCTTCCAATTTTATTCCAGCCGGAATTGCGTCGTGCTCTTGAACGTTTAGGGCAAGGAAAATTCATTCATCAAAGTGCCTCACTACTCGACAAGAAGGAAGCTGATAGCGTCGTCGACGAAATTGTTAAGACGGCTAAAAAACTTTCACAGACGAAGACGGGCGCACTTATGGTTATCGAACGCGAAATGAAATTGAACGATATAAGCTTTACGGGGATTCATATTGACGGAATTATTTCATCAGAATTTTTACTGAACGTTTTTATAGTTAATACGCCACTGCACGACGGCGCGGCGATTATTCGCGGCAATCGATTAATTTCGGCGGCGTGTGTTTTGCCATTAACGGAGAATCATGAACTTTCGACGGAGCTAGGAACACGTCACAGGGCGGCAATCGGTTTATCCGAACAGTGCGACGCCTTGATTGTAGTCGTCAGCGAGGAGACGGGAACAATTTCCGTTGCTGAAGGCGGGCATTTAATGCGCCACTTCGACGAGAAAACTTTGGCGGCTAAAATTCGTCCTGCCTTTGTCAAAAAGGAAACTAAACTTTTCGGCAATTTCTTTTCAAAATGGGGGGCGGAAAAATGACGCAAATAATAAATTTATTCCGCCGCAACTTTTTAAAAAAATTAGTCGCGCTCATTGCGGCGTTTTTCATGTGGATTTTCGTTATGGCAGAACAAGACCCGTCAATCGAAGGCTCCTATACCGTGCCGCTTACAATGTCAAATGCGCCTTATGAACTCGTTGCCATTTGCGACGATAAAACAATCCAGGTTGAAGCACGTGCACCGCGTTCAAATTTCGTCAAATACGATGCCAACGCTTTCCGTGCCTATGCGGATCTCGAAGGGCTGGAAGCGGGCGAACACCAAATATCGCCGAAAGTCATTATGCCGCAGGGTTTTGAGTTGCTGGAAACTAAACCTTTTATCATCAAAGTTAAGCTTGACCCGCTGATTGAACAACAAACGCCGATTATATTGATGACGACGGGAGCTGTTGCGCAAGATGTAATAATCAGCAACATAAGAAAATCTATGGACATGGTGACGCTCGTCGGTCCTAAAAGTTTTGTCGAACAAGTTAACAAAGTTTACGGCACGTTGAATTTATCCAATAACACTTCAAGCTTTGAAACGCAAATTCCGATGAACGCCGTCGACGCAAATAATAATGTCGTTCAGCGCGTGCGCGTGGTGCCTAGCGTCATTACGGTTTCTGTTGACGTTGACAGCGGCGTAAAGAAAAAAATTGTTCCTATTGTCCCTGAAATTTCTGTAGCAGACGGCTGGGAGATTAACAGAATCAGTGTCGAGCCAACGCAAATGGAGATAGTCGGCGCGGAGTCGGTGGTAAATTCAATTACCTCATTAAGAACGGCACCTTTTATTGTTCAGACGGGGCAGAAATTTTTTAGAATTACGATGAAGTTACAGATTCCCGACGGCGTGACGGTTAAAAGCGACGAAGTTATCGTTTCCGCCGAAATTGTCCGCAAAGCTAGCGTGCGCGACCAGCCTTGAAAATTTTCTCAAAACACTTGATAAGGCGGAAAAAGAAAAGACGACACTCCGCAGAATGCCGTCAAAAAAATTTTTACCGAAAAAGACCTGTGATGTTGTCAGCACTGCAGGTCTTTGCGCATTTATATCAACCGTTCGTCTATAACTTCTTCCTCCATTAGAAATTGTCTGCAGAAAGATTCGACGTGGTAAGAAAAAATCCTGTCAAAATCAGTTGACTAGAGCCGCTTGAACTACATTGGGAAATTTGGAAATGGTGCGCAAGGTAGGAGGCAGTGGTCATGTCAATTTTACGTCTGCCTTGTTCCCAACCTTGCAACGTTCTCAGCGGAATGCCAAAAGCGTTAGCAAATTGGCTTTGAGACATGTTAAGTTGCTGACGGATCATTTGCGGTTGAACACGATAAACGACAGATTTTTTTATGCCGTCAACTGGTTCACCGTCAGCGTCGGCAATAGCTTCTTTCAAACCTTGAAGAATACCGTAAGCTAGCGGAGAAATTTTTTCATTGTCCATTGTGCGAACTCTCCTTAGAGCGAAAAGAATTCTTGAGTTGAAAAACTAATTGTCGAAGCAATTTTTTCTCACGCTCGGTCAAATCGGATTGAGTGTTTTTGGAATAAGCAAAGAGCAAATAAATCGGATGATGTTCATTGTAAAAGTAGTAGATGACGCGAGCACCACCACGCTTGCCTTTACCACTACCTTTCCAACGAATTTTGCGCAATCCCCCAGTGTTAGGAATAATATCACCGAGAAAAAACTTTAAGCTAAGCAAAAATAAGTTGAACTGTGCACAAAAATTTTCCATTAGGTATTATGACATTTGCAAAAGCGCAGGGTGCTTACCCAAATAGGAATTTTCTTCTTGTTCAAAGTCGCCCATGACGGACAGGAAAAGTTTCGACTCAAGTTTTATCTGCTGTAAGAGGTCGTCGGCGCGTATAGTTTTTCCCGTAGGAATGTATTGCTTCAAATCTTGCGGATTGTGCAGGAGATGTTGGCGATTTTTATCCAAGCGAGAGCGCAGGAAGCTTGATATTGATTCGTCTTTGGGAATTTTGTTCAATGTCAGTTAAAACAGAATCAGGGAAGGTCGGAAGGAATAAAGACAATTTCGTTTTCAATTTAGTTTCTGCAATCCAACTCTGAACGGTAAGGAGAGAAGTCAAAGCATCTGCGCCGTTATCTTCGGCAAATTTTTTTATTGCCGAAATGCAGTTATGAAAAGAAATAATGTTGCTCCTACGTTTGAGAAGTCCGCGAATTTCGTTATTCGAGGCAAGCAGACGCAAAAAATTCGCCGAGCTGAATTTGTAAGAGTTTTCGTCATCGCAAAAGGGACGTTCATGAAAAAATCCGGCATTTAGAAGTTGCCCGCCGTTATCGCGAATAGCTTTACAAATT
>JAFRRH010000003.1 GCA_017428215.1 Selenomonadaceae bacterium | reverse complement strand
TTCACTGTCATGAATATGTCCGCCGGACAAGCTGACGCTGAGAAGTTGCATTCTCTCATTGCTTATGACGTGAATTTTGGTATTCTTGACGCCGCGCGACACTCCTATTGCCTGATTTCTCAATCTGGAGCAAGCACTCTGGTGCACTTTGCAAAAGGTCGAATCGATTTCAAGTAAAACAGAATGAGCGGCGTCGGTAATGAGCGATTGCAACAGTAATTGAAATAAGCCGCTCGCGCACCATTGACGGAACTCGTGGTAAATGCTGTTCCAATTGCCGTAACGAGCGGGCAAATCGCGCCAACGTGCTCCCGTGCGCAGTATCCACAAAATCCCGTTAAAAACCATGCGTGGATTAAGCGGCTGGCGTCCCACTCTCTTTGGTTCCTCAAATAAATATTTTATTTAATTACATTGGGCATCGTTTAATTCTTTGTAATATAATAAGTCTGACATAGGCATTTCGCTTCTTTCAAACTTATTGTATCAGAGAATTGCTTATGTTTTTTCTTTACCCGACTTTACCAACTTCGCTTCTATTATTAATAAAATAGGCTTCGGTCGTGTCTGATATGAGCGTATTGGAAGTACTATTATCAAAATCCGCCATTAAAAATCTTTCTGTTCCTAAAAAATGTCTTTCATTGCTACTTAGGTCACAACACTGCGCCCCTTTCCCAAAAATCTTATAACCTCCTTTCGTTATTACAATAATATATAATTGATTCATCAGAAATTTGCAATATGATAAAAAATATCCCCTGCGAAGTAGCAGAGGATTTTTTTAGTTTGCTGTGATTTGGCTGAATTTGTCGCCATAAGCAAGCGCAAGATTTTTTCTTAGACTTGCAAAATAATTTAAGTTCTCGTCGTCGGTTATAAATTTCTCGGCGGCATCGCGAGCTTTAATCAAAAGTTCCACGTCGCGAAATACATCCGCAATTTTTAAATCGGGCAAGCCGTGTTGAGCCTCGCCGAAAAATTGTCCAGGTCCGCGCAGTTTTAAATCTTCCTCAGCAAGCTTGAAACCGTCGTTCGTTTTCTCCAAAATTTCAAGTCGAGCTTTAGCAATATTAGCTTTGCTGTCGGAAATTAATATGCAGTAAGATTTAGCCGCGCCACGTCCAACACGTCCGCGCAGTTGATGAAGTTGGGCAAGTCCAAAGCGTTCCGCGTGTTCAACGACCATAACGCTTGCATTGGGCACATCGACGCCAACCTCAATAACCGTCGTGGACACCAGCAATTTCGTTTCACCGTCGCGGAATTTCTCCATAATCTCATCTTTATCGCGCGGTCTCATCTTGCCGTGCAGAAGGGCGCAAGGTATATCGTGAAAAATTCCGTTGCTTAGCATGTCAAAAATTTCTTCGGCGGGTTCAATGTCGGCAAGCCGCTCCGACTCACTGCGCTCAATCAGCGGACACACGACATAAGCTTGACGCCCCGCTAAAATTTCTGCTCGAACAAAGTCATAAATTTTTTTGCGGCTACGTAGACTTTTTGCCTCAGTTTTTATCGGCTTGCGTCCTGGCGGCAATTCTTTTATCAATGAAACGTCTAAATCGCCATAAACCGTCAAAGTCATTGTGCGCGGGATTGGCGTCGCCGTCATGACCAAAATATCTGGCACGGAGTCGGCTTTTTTTTCTAATGTGGAGCGTTGCGCCACGCCGAATCTATGTTGCTCGTCCGTTACAACTAATCCCAACTTTGCAAATTTGACTTCCTCTTGAATCAGCGCGTGCGTTCCAATTACAATGTCAAATTCGTGTTCAGAAATTTTTTGATAGGCTTCGTCTTTTAACTTTTTGGAGTGAGTTACTTTCGCGCTTAAAAGTCCTACGCGAACGCCCAAATCTGTCAGCAACGCCGAAAACTTTTCGTAGTGCTGAATCGCTAAAATTTCCGTCGGTGCCATGAACGCGCCTTGATAGCCGCTCTCCACAGTTTTTAGCAATGCCAACAGCGCGACGACTGTTTTACCTGAACCTACGTCGCCTTGAATCAATCGGCGCATTGGTAGCTTGCTTTCCATGTCTTTAGCAACTGTGCGAAAAACTTTTTTCTGGTCGCCCGTCAAGTCAAATGGCAACTTTGCGAGTGCCGCTTTAATTAACTTGCCGTTTTTCTTGTGACTTATGCCAAGTCGTTCGTCTTGAGTTTGACGCTTTATCAACATAAGCCCGCATTGAATTAAAAATAATTCGTCGAACGCTAAACGCCGCCGTGCCTCGTCAAGCTCCAAATAATCGTTCGGAAAATGAATTGTTCGCGCCGCCTTGTCGAGTGGAATTAAATTCTGCTCCCTTAATAAATCTTGCGGTAAAATTTCCGTAAGCGTCGGCATTGTCGCCAAAAGATTTTTTATTGCCGTGCGCATTACATTTTGGCTTATCGCGGCTGTTAACGAATAAATCGGCACTATTCCCAATTCCGGCTCTTCGTCCGGTTCAAGTATCGTAAAGCTTTGAATTTGATTTAAAGCTAATCTGCCCGACCACGAATCATATTTTGCCTTGCCGATAACTAAAATCCGCATGCCATTTCTTAGCAGATTTAGCAGATATTTTTGATTAAACCACGTCAGCTGAATGTAGCCGGTTTCGTCCTCAAGAAATGCGTTTATAATCGTCAAGCCGCGTGCCTCGCGGGAAGTGATATTAGAAATTCTACCGGCAAGCAAAACATTTTCGCCCTCGAAGACGTCAGCAATTTTCGTTAAACTGCTGTGATTTTCGTAAGCTCGCGGGTAATGCGTCAACAAGTCGTACTTAGTAAAAATATTTAACTTCTCCAAAGCCGCCGCCCGTCGAGGTCCGACGCCTTTAACATACATGACATTATCTGTAAATTCAAATTTAAAACTCACTCTTTGCCCTCCACGAAAATTTTTCCGCGCAGATTATTCTTGCTTCACGAATTTAGAACCGCTAATTTTATAAACGTCTTTATCAATGTGGAAAGTCGTCGCCGTAAACTCTCTTAAGGTTATGGAGCCGCCGCTTAGTTTCAACGTGACAGCGTCATTTTTCTTGTTGTAAGAGGCGGTAAAATCAAGCCCGTCAAGGTTCAGCGTGTCTTTATCGTCAAAGCCGTAAATAAAATCTTTGCCGTCGCCTATCGTGTAGAAGAATTTATCTGCGCCCGCGTCGCCCCAAAGTGTATCACTACCTGCGCCACCGTAAAGACTATCGTTACCTGCTCCGCCGTAAATTAAATCGTTTCCTGCCTCGCCGTATAATTTATCGTTATCATCACCGCCAAGAAGGGTGTCGTTATCGTCGCCGCCGTAAAGTGTATCTTTGCCAGTGCCGCCACTTATTGAATCGTTGCCCGCTTTGCCGCGAAGCTTATCATTGCCGGTACCGCCGTCGATTGTATCATTGCCGTCACCGCCGTTTACGGAATCATTGCCCGCATCGCCGAAGATAATATCGTCGCCGTCGCCGCCCGAAATGGTATCTTTATCCGAGCCGCCGCTTATTGAATCATTTCCTTCGCCGCCGAAAATTTTATCATCGCCGGAGCCACCGAGAATCGATACGTTAAAGCCGTAGTTGCGAATAATGTCTTTGTTATTGCCTCCGTCGATTGTAACGTTATCGCCGTTATTGCGAATTGAATCCGAACCTGCGCCGCCAATAATTTTAACCGAATCGCCGTTGTTGCGAATGAAATCCTTATTATTGCCTCCGTTAAGGGTCACTCTGTCGCCATGGTTATAAATTGAATCGTTGCCGTTACCGCCGCTGATTGACGTTTTGTCGCCGTAATTGTTAATCGAATCGTCGCCATTGCCGCCAATAATTGTAACTCTATCGCCGTAGTTTTTAATTTCGTCTGCGTTTTTAGTGCCGTTAATTTTTATGCCGTTAGTCTTATTGGTGCCCGAAAAGTTATTTATTCCAGACTCGATAATATTAATATCTGCAGGAAGCAAAGACGCTGAACCTTGCAAAGTTATTGAATCTGTGCCGACAGCCAAAACTATATCGTTGTCAACCGTCTCGCGATTGGAAATGTTAATGCCATCAATAACGAGCGTGTCATTGGCGTTGAAGCCGACGATTTTATCGCTACCGTCACCGTGATTATATTGGATAAGCGCAGAGGCGTCATGAGTTGTCCAGTTTGCAGAAAAGAGAGAAATGTTGATTGAGTCGTCGCCTTTGCCGCCTGTAACAGTAACAGCATTTCCGCCACCTACGCGAAGTGTATCCTTGCCGTCGCCGCCGTTTATGGAGCCGTTGTCATTAAGATAAATTTCTATATAATCGTTATCTGCGCCGCCGTCTATCGTGACGTTAATCGACTTGGGGTTAGTGCTGTTGCTGTAAATATAATCATTGCCGGTGTTGCCGTTAATAAAAACGTTATCGCCGACGCTTTGAAGTGTATCGTCACCGTCGCCGCCTTCGATTGTCACGTCTTTGCCGTTGGAGTAAATGGAATCTTGATGTTCGCCGCCGCGTATTAAATTTTCATTGCCTCTGGAGTTTATGGTATCTTTATCGTCGCCGCCAAGTAGAGTTGAATTGTTCACATAAACATTAATAGAATCGTTGCCCGTGCCACCGTCTGCAAAAACTTCCAACAGCAGAGAGTAAATATTTGTGTTTGAAATATAATCTTTGCCTGCGCCGCCCAAGAGACTAACACCGCCGGCGGAGCTTTGAAGAGTATCGTTGCCGTCAAGTCCGTAAACTTGTGCACTGGAAATGGAATTTACTAAGCTATCGTTGCCGTTCGTGCCTCTAAAAACTTCTGCCATAAAAATTCTTCTCCTTTCCTAAAAAACAACCTACAAAATTATTTTTATTATAGACGACAGAAAATTTTTTATCAAGCATGCAAAACGAAAAGACTGCCGAACGTTTTCACGCAAGGCAGCCTTTTTTGATTTTACAATTTAATTTTATTCGACAACAGAGGTAGCACTATTGAGTTCTTCGGTGCGGGCGTCGAAACGGCTCATAATTTCGTTATAAGTTTGAGTGGAAATTTCGGGCAATTTACTTTGACCGGTTGAATCTTTCCACGTCAAGCCCGCCTGCTCAAAACCTTTCTCGACTGCCGCACGCATTTGCGAAAGTCTTTCGGGATCATTGCCAGCTATCGCCGACGCCAAATCGAAAATACGCGAGGAAACTGCGTCAACTGACCACGCACCGCCCGGAGCAATAGCTTTTGCGGCGTCTTCGGCATTAGTCGCCACTTCCGGCAGGGCGAAACGTGACGCATCAATTTGCACGCCGTCGAAATTCAAAATGCCGACGCCCTCATCAAGCCAGCTCTGCAACTTGTCGTTCGATTCGGTTAACGCCTGAATCATCACGTTAAGCATAGTCTGTTCTTGCGTCGCCAAATCCTCTTTGAGAGCACTGACTTGTTCGGCTGAAAGTCCTTTGGTCTCTTTAGCTCCCGTGTCTTCTACGGAAAAATCTTCCGTCGTCTGTTTGGGTGCCTGTTGAGCTTGTTTAGCCGCGTCGGAAATGTTCAGCTCGAAAGCCTCTCCGATTTTAGCCATTTGGTTTTGCGCCGCCGTATTCTGCGCATTACCCTTTGCGTTTGTCGTGTTCTTGGCTTGGTTCGCGTACTGCGCCAAACCTTGAGACACTCTTGCCATACTGCTTACGTCCATGTTAAAAACCTCCTTGAAGTGACGATAATTAATCTTCGCACCTACTTTATAAAAATATACAAAAATTTCAGTACAAAGTCAAGGTTACATCATCAACAACATTTCCAAATCAAAATTCTGATAAGGCTTTAACTCTATTGCAGGTGAGCCGTCGGGCTTGGGCGGCGCGGTATAATCGGGCTTTGCTATCATGTGCGGTTTATGGCGAACTTGCTCAGTAATCTTTCCGTCCTCGTAAGTCGTCACCATAATCGAACCGTCCGGCATAAAACGTTTAATCGTCTCAACCTCAACAGTTTTGGTAACTGCGCCATCGTCGCGATTGGCATTACCCGAATCCTCGTCGATTTTAATTTCGCCTGTCAATTCTTCTTGTAAGTCGCGAATCTCGTTGAGTTGCGATTGAACCTCTTCCATTTTTTGAACGTCGGCTTTTACATTGGACATTTTTTCGGCAAGAATTTTTGAATACTCCGAAGCGACGCTTTTTGAAGAATTAGCTTTGTACTTGGGATTGTCAACGTCAATAAGCGCGGAACTTTTGATTTCTAAAATTCCCATATTAATCACGCTCCAAAAGATTTTTTCAAAAATATTATCGGCATTTCAAGCTTGCCAATTTACCGATTGATGATTAAAATTTCTACAAAAAGTTTTGGAGGCGATATTATGTTGAGCGACGTTGAAATTGCGCAAGCCGCGCAGGTTGAAAAAATTACGGCGGCGGCTGAAAAGCTCGGATTGACGGAAGACGACTTGGAATTTTACGGGAAGTTCAAGGCGAAAATTTCTTCCGACGTGTGGAAACGCATTGAGAAAAATCCCGACGGCAAATTGATTTTGGTTACGGCGATAACTCCTACTCCCGCCGGCGAAGGCAAAACCACAACTTCAATCGGATTGGCGGACGCCTTTGCTAAACTCGGCAAGAAAATTTGCGTGGCGTTGCGTGAACCAAGTCTTGGTCCTTGTTTTGGGATAAAAGGCGGCGCGGCGGGCGGCGGCTACGCTCAAGTCGTGCCAATGGAAGATATTAATTTGCACTTCACGGGCGATTTCCACGCGATAACGACCGCTCATAATCTTTTGGCGGCTGTCGTGGATAATCACCTGCAACAGGGCAACGAATTAAAAATTGACGTGCGCCGCGTCGTGTGGAAAAGAGTTTTGGACTTAAACGACCGCGCTTTGAGGAATGTCATTGTCGGTTTGGGCGGAAAAATTAACGGCGTGCCGCGTGAAAGCGGCTTTGATATAACCGTTGCTTCCGAGATGATGGCGATTTTATGTTTGGCTAAAGATTTTGCTGACTTAAAAGAGCGTCTCGGAAAAATTATCGTGGCGTACACGGTTGACGGTGAAATTGTCACGGCGAACGATTTAAAAGTTACAGGCTCGCTTGCCTTGCTTTTGAAGGACGCAATTAAACCTAACCTTGTGCAAACTTTGGAAGGAACGCCCGCGCTTATTCACGGTGGACCTTTTGCAAACATTGCGCACGGTTGCAACTCGGTTACGGCGACAAAATACGCTTTGAAACTTGCAGACGTTGTAGTTACGGAAGCCGGATTCGGTGCGGATTTGGGCGCGGAAAAATTTTTGGATATTAAATGTCGCATGAGCGGCTTGCGTCCCGACGCTGTTGTTATTGTGGCGACGATTCGCGCTCTCAAAATGCATGGCGGCGTTAACAAAAAAAATCTCGCTGAACCGAACGTTGCGGCAGTCGAACGCGGGCTGGAGAATTTGGAAAAACATATCGAAAACATTCAAGGTTTTGGCTTGCCGGCGATTGTCGCACTAAATGATTTCCCGACTGACACCGATGAAGAAATTTCTGCCGTTGAAAAAATCTGCGCGGCTAAGGGTGTAAGATTCGCGCGGTCAAAAGTTTTCGCTGAAGGCGGCGCGGGCGGCATTGAACTTGCCAAAGCCGTCGAGGACAGTTTTAACGACGCTAAGAACTTTAAATTTACTTACGAAGACGACGCAAGCATTGCCGATAAAATTTCTGCCGTCGCTAAAAAGATTTACGGCTCGGACGGTGTGACTTTTGCTCCTGCCGCTAAGAAACAACTTGCAGAGATTGAAAAGCTCGGCTTCGGTAAGCTCCCAATTTGCGTTGCCAAAACTCAATATTCCCTGTCCGACGACGCGACGAAACTTGGACGCCCGAAAAATTTCAACGTGACTGTTCGCGAGCTGAAAATTTCTGCGGGTGCTGGATTCGTCGTTGTGTTGAGCGGAAATATTATGACAATGCCAGGCTTGCCGAAACGCCCCGCCGCTGAACAAATTGACATTACGCCCGACGGAATTATCAGCGGATTGTTCTGAAAAAATTTTTTGCGCTTGAGTTTTTGAGCGCATTTTTTTATGGGAAAGAAGGCTTGATAATGGTGAGACAAATATTTTTTATATTGCTTGCGCTGATAATTTTTACTTCGACGGCGTCCGCGCAGGGCAAAAAAATTATATACGTGCCAATAGACAATCGCCCCGTCAACTTATATCAAGTGCTACAAGTGGCTGATAAACTAGACTACGAAATTTTGACGCCGCCGGAAGAAATTCTCGGCTCTAAAAATTTCAATGGCGACCCCGATAAACTTTGGACTTGGTTAAACGAAAATGCGCCCGCCGCAGATTATGCTGTTTTGTCAACTGATTCGCTGATTTACGGGGGCTTAGTTGCCTCGCGTATGCATAACTTTACGGCGGAAAAAATTTTAGAACGGGCGCAACACTTTAAAACTTTCCATGAAAAATTTCCTTACCTGACGATTCACGCTTTTGGAACGATTATGCGCACGCCGCGTACTACAACTTATCACACAGAGCCAACATATTACGCCACGCACGGCGCGAAAATTTTTCAATATACTGCACTCCTCGATAAGCAGGAGATGAATAAAATTTCACGTAAAGAATTGCGGCAACTTAAAGAACTTGAAACGCAAATTCCTAAAGAATATCTCGACGATTGGTTTGACCGCCGCAATGAAAATTTCGACGCCAATAAATATCTGATTGACTTGACGCGGCAAGGAGTCTTTGAATATTTTTTAATTGGCTGTGACGACAGCGCGATTTACTCTCAAACGCACAGAGAAAGCCGCAAACTTACAGAGCTGGCAAGCGACATGGGCAAAACCGTCGTGCAAGTTACCTCCGGCGCGGACGAACTCGGCATGTTGATGATTGCCCGCGCCATTAACAAAGATATGGATTATCGTCCGTTCGTTTCCGTCGAATACAATATCGGCAAGGGCGCAGAAACCTTTCCAACTTATTGCAACGAACCGATTGGCATTTCGATTGACGCGGCGATTATTGCGGCGGGCGGATTAAGAATTCCTGCACACGAACGCGCTAACCTCGTGCTTGCCGTCAACACTCGCGAAAACGGTAAAACTTTCGATGCTTCTGACCATAAAAAAAATAAACTACGTCTGCGCGGCGACCTTAAGCCGTTCATGGCGATTGTTAAAGATTTTATTAATAAAGATTATCCCGTTGCCATTGCAGATATTTCTTTTGCTAACGGTGCTGACAGAGCTTTGATGAATCAGCTTAAGGAAAATGATTTGCAATTCAAGATTCGGGCTTATGGCGGCTGGAATACGGCAACTAATTCAAGCGGCTTTGTAATCGGCGCAGGAGTTTTAACTAAGTTTATGAACGACAAAGACGTCGCCGAACTTTTAATTACGCGCTATCTCGACGATTGGGCTTATCAAACTTCGGTTCGCACAGAAGTTACTAACGAGTGCTACAGATTGGGCATCAATCCTTACAAACTCGACGACGTTATTGCTCAAATGAACGCGCTGACAACAGAGAAAATAACCTCTTTTGCCGCCGAAAATTTGATTGTACCGCGCAAGTGGAGCCTTGAGAATTTAGAAGTCAATCTGCCGTGGTTCAGAGTTTTTGAGTGTGATCCGCGCTTTAATTTGGTTGGGAGTGATTAAGATATGACGA
Source organism: Selenomonadaceae bacterium (assembly GCA_017428215.1). GTDB lineage: Bacteria > Bacillota > Negativicutes > Selenomonadales > Selenomonadaceae > Quinella. The sequence goes on along the minus strand of JAFRRH010000003.1, from coordinate 28,441 downwards.
AAAAAATTAAGAAAACAAACGCCGCCCGAATTCTCGACGGTCTGGGCATTGCTTACGAGATAAAAACTTATGCCGTTGACGAAAACGATTTATCAGCTGTGCACGTCGCGCAAATCAGCGGGCTTGATATTAAAATGATTTTTAAAACGTTAGTAGCTCGCGGTGATAAAACTGACGTCATAATGGCGGTTATCGGCGGTGATGATGAACTCAATTTAAAGGCGTTGGCTAAGGCTAGCGGAAATAAATCCGTCGAAATGATTGCGCTGAAAGAACTTTTGCCGCTAACGGGCTATGTTCGTGGAGGTTGTTCGCCACTCGGTGTTAAGAAAAATTATCCCGTGTACTTAGACGCCCGCGCTTTGACGTTGGAAAAAATTTCTATAAGCGCAGGGCAACGCGGCATGCAAATTGTCCTCGCGCCACAAGATTTAGTTAAGGCTGTAAATGCAACGGTCGCTGAACTCGTACAATGATAGAATGGTTGAAGAAATTTTTCCGCCAAAACTTAGGTGAAATTATCGGCGCGTATTTTGACGGAGAAAAAATTTTTGTCGTGCGCCTGACTGAAAAATTTGAGACGGTCGAAGTTGACGCGGACGGCGCGGAGCCTGAACGACTTGCCGAAAAAATTTCGCTCGTGTGCATTCAAAAGGGTTGGAAAACTTTATCGGTCGGCTTTTGCCTTCGGGCGGAGGACGCCGTAACTTTTCAAACAGAGGTTGACAACCTTCCCGAAAAAGAATTTCCCGCACTCGTCAAAAGTTGGGCAGTGGCGCAAGCGGGCGCAGAGGCGGCGTTTTCGTTTACTAAAGTTGGCGAGGAACTTTGGATGGAAACTTTACCGCGTACTAAGGTTGAAGAGTTCCACACGGCGTTTAAGAGATTTAACATGAACCTGTGCGGCTTATCTGTTATGCCCGTCGATATGCTGGCGAAAATTCACCCGTATGACCGAACAGAATTTATAACGGAAATTATTCGCAACAAAAAAGCCCCGAATCTTTTATTGGCGCGGGGCGGCGTTTGGAATTGGAAAAAAATTTCGCTGGCAGTGGCGGCAATTTTTTTTATAGGCTTGCTTATCGGCTCGGCAAAACTTTTATTCGACTATCACGAGGCTTCCGCTAAACTCGACGCGGCAAAAACTTCAATCGACGAATTGCACGCTGACATTGTCTTAAAAGAAAATCTCGACGCTAACATTGCCGAATTGCACAGGCTTAACAACCTCGCCGCGCAGATTGACATTAAGAATAATTTTAATCTTCTAATTAACTTGGGGAGAATTTCGGGCGGCGACATTCGCTTGACAAAAATTAATATCGAAGAAAACTTTTTAGAATTGGAAGGCATGACGGATAATCCCGACGCCGTGAAAGATTATCTTGCTCGCGTAAAAAATTCCGTCGCTAAAAGTGCACGCCTTGAAACTTCCAAAGAAAATGACGACGGCGATATTATTTTCGTGATTCGCGCTACGCTGTAAAAATTTTTCTTCCCGTATCAAAGATTATGTTGTACAATTCATATTAACGGAAATTTTTGCAGAACGTTAATAGAGGTGGGAAAATGGAAACCGAACAAAAAAACCTCATGAAGGAATTAGTAATCGGCGCACTTATCGTCGTGGTGATTCTTATCGCTGGTACTTTTTGGATGGGAACCAGTGTAAGTGACGATAACGAAGAGGCTGTTCGCACGGTGAGCCTTTTGTATTTGGACGAACTGGCTGGCAGACGTGAACAAGTCGTTGCTGGCAAATTGAGCGATTACATTAACGACATGAATATTGCAATGGGGCTTATGACAAAGGACGACTTGAGTAGCGTGGAGAAGTTGCAAGCTTATCAGACGCGCATGAAACAACTTTACGGCTTGGAGAAGTTCGCATTTGTCGACACGGACGGTTTGATTTACACCTCGCGCGGCACCCGCAACGACATCGGAATATACAGTTTCGACTACAAAAATTTGAGCGACACGGAAATTTCTCTCAAAACTTTTAACGGCACGATAAAAAAAATTATCATCGCAGTTCCCGCCGACAATCTGCCGTTCATGGGAAAAACTCTCGTGGCGTGTTTCGCGGAGATTGATGTTAACCGCATGTTGGAAGCAGTTTCTTTGCAAACGACGGGTAACAATACGACCTTTTGTAATATCTACACCAAAGACGGCACGACGTTAACGGGCGTAGTTCTCGGCGGGATTTCGGGCGAAAAGAATTTGTTTTCGGCGGTGGCGGAGGCAAAATTTGAGCCTGGCTATTCACTCGACAAAATGAAACGCGACTTTGAGAACGGCATAAAGGGATTCGTTGCTCTCGAATACAATGGAATTCAGGAGACGATGTATTATGTTCCCGTTCACGGCACGGATTGGATTTTAACTTATCTGATTCGCGAAAGCGTCATAAGCGAAGAAATCGGCTCCATAACTGACGGAATCATAACTCGCAGTTTGATTCACTCGGTCGCTACAGCTCTCGTTTTAATTGCAATGTTCGTTATGGTAATTGTTCAGTTGCGCAAAACGGCTAAGGCACGCTTGGAAAAAGAAACTGCCGACGCCGAAAATCGCGTTAAGCAACAAGAGTTGGAAGAACAATTAGCTTTGCAGGAAGAACTTTTAGCGCAGGAACAGGAAAAAGCTCAACAGGACAATATGATACGCGCTTTGTCGAGCGATTATCGCAGTGTTTATTACGTCAATCTTGCTGATGATTCGGGCGTTTGCTATAGAGGAGATAAAGAATTAGCAGACGCGCTCATTGAGGGCGAAGGCTTTAAGTTCAGCAGAAGATTTACCGAGTATGCAAATCTTTACGTCACGGCTGAATATCGCGAGGACTTCTTGAAATTTATTAAGCCGGATTCGATTCGCGATTCATTGGAAAAAACTGCCGTTATAATGTATCGTTACTTGGCGAACAGAAACGGCAATGAACGTTACGAGATGATTCGTATGGCAAGCGTCGGAATTGCTGACGACGGCACCAAAATTTCTAATCACGTTATCGGCGTCGGCATTACGGATATTGATTCGGAAATGCGCGACGCAATGGCGAAGCGGGAAGCCTTAAGCGACGCATTAAAGACGGCTGAGGAAGCAAGCAAAGCTAAGACAACTTTCCTGTCTGCAATGAGCCACGAGATACGCACGCCGATGAACGCGATTATCGGACTGGATAGCTTAGCACTTCACGAGCCTGGCATTTCAGACACGACCAGAAGTTATTTAGAGAAAATCGGCACTTCCGCGCAACATTTGCTTAGCTTGATTAATGATATTCTGGACATGAGCCGTATTGAGTCGGGGCGCATGACCATTCGTAACGAAGAATTTTCTTTCCCAAAACTGATTGAACAGATTAATACAATTTTTAGCGGGCAGTGTAGCGAAAAGAAACTTGAATACAACTGCCACATAAACGGGCACATTGGCGAATATTACATTGGCGACAGCGTAAAGTTGCGGCAAGTGCTGATAAATATTTTGGGCAATGCGGTTAAGTTCACGCCCGAAGGCGGCAAAGTTGATTTAATCGTCGAGAAAACTGCCGACTTCGATAAAAAATCCGCGATTCGTTTCACGATTAAAGATACGGGTATCGGCATGAGCAAAGACTATCTGCCGAAAATTTTTGAGGCGTTCAGTCAAGAGGATTCCGGCAACACGAATAAATACGGCAGTTCGGGTTTAGGCATGGCGATTACAAAAAGTATTGTCGAGATGATGAACGGCAAAATTGAAGTTGACAGCGAAAAGGGCAAGGGCACAACGTTTACCGTAACTGTTACTTTGCTGAACTCCGATAAAAACGATTCCGCCAATGATGACATTGAAATTAAGCCGCAAGAAATGAATGTGCTGATTATCGACGACGATCCGATTGCTTGCGACCACGCTAAATTAGTTCTTGAAAAGTCTGGTATTGCCGCTGAAACTGTCCTGTCTGGTAAGGAAGCCATTGAGCGCGTTAAACTTCGTCATGCCCGCCGCGAACCGTATAATTTGATTATTGTCGATTGGAAAATGCCGGAAATGGACGGCGTAGAAGTTGCCAAACGTATTCGCGAAATTATTGGCAACGAGACTGCGATTATAATTCTAACGGCTTACAACTGGGACGACGTGGCAGAAGAGGCACTTGCCGCCGGTGTCGACAGTTTCATTGCTAAGCCGCTGTTTTCGGGCGCATTGCTTGAGGAATTTAAGAACGCTCTTCGCAAGAAAAATTTAAGCGTTGTAGCAACAAAGACAAAAGCCGACTTAACGGGAAGAAAAATTTTGTTAGCGGAAGACATGCCCGTCAACGCGGAAATTATGATGATGGTTTTGCAAATGCGCGAGATAGAAGTTGACCTTGCCGAAAACGGAAAAATCGCCCTTGAAAAGTTCCAGAACTCACCCGAAAATTATTACGACGCTATTTTAATGGATATGCGAATGCCGGAAATGGACGGCTTGGAGGCGACGCAACGAATCCGCGCTTTAAATCGTCCCGACGCAAAAAAAATCCCCATAATCGCGTTGACTGCCAACGCTTTCGATGAGGACGTTCAACGCTCACTGCAGGCGGGATTGAATGCACACCTTAGCAAGCCCGTCGAGCCTGATGTTTTGTTTGAGACTTTGGAAAATATGATTAAAGATTGACGACGCTCGCGACATTTATTCTTGACTTTTTATAGTTGGTCTATACATTAAAAAGCACCTCTCAAGCTCATTTTACTTGAAAGATGCTTTTTATCTACAGTCTGAGTCCCGCCGTTTGACGGGATAATTTTTTGCCTAAAATATTTTTATCAGAGAAGAATAGCTTTGTTCTGAAGAATTTCGACGGCAGGAGCACACGCGCCGCAATCGCAGTACTTTGCACCGCTCGCTTTAAGTTCGTCGGCATGGGCGGCGAATTTTTTTGCGCCTTCTGCCCCGAAAATTTGAACTGCTGTTTCCGAATGTGCAAACGGTACCAAATTTTCAACCGTCGTGATGTCGTCTTCGATTTCCGCGATAAGATTTTGAGCGGCAACTTTTTCCTCCGCCGTGCCAACCGCGTCAAGATAATTTTTTACAGCCGCTTTGAGTTCAGCGCAACAGCTCGGAGCCGCCGCCATTGCCTTAATTTTTTCAATCAACGTTTGTTTATCCATAAAAATTCCTCCCAAATAATTTTATGCCGTGCGAGCTTTCAACGCCTCGTCAATCGCGATAGAAAGTTGGTCTGCACAACTGGTACCGCGTCCACCGCAGGGATTGCCGCGCAGAGTGTCAGCGATTTCTTTGGCGTCCTTGCCCTCGACAAGTCTGCCGATTGCAGGAAGATTGCCTGGACAACCGCCCAAAAATTTCACGTCGTGCAAGCGATTTTGCTCATCAAGACTAAAATCAATCCGCTTAGAACAAACTCGTTGCGGTTCAAAAGTGTAGCTCTCCATATTAAAACTCTCCTAAAAAATTTTTTTTATCGTAATTCAAAGTGGCGAACTTGTCAACTTTAAAATTTTGCGCTAAAGTTAGTAAAAATTTTTACGGAGGTATGCTTATGAGAATTGTAAACGCTAAAAAAGTTGGGCGCGCGGAAGTCGAACGCCTTTTAACTAAAAAATCTTTTGATGAAGTCGAATTGTCGCCAAAAATCCGCGAGGCTAATAAAAAAATTTTCTGCGAAGATTTAAGCGCGATTGAAATTGTCCGCAAGATCGTTTCCGACGTTCGCAAATTCGGCGACGCGGCTGTTATTGACTATACAAAAAAAATTGACGGCGTTGAACTTGATAATTTTTCCGTTGACATTAAAAATATTGAAATTGATTCGGAAATTTTTGCCTCGTTGAAGGTTGCCGCTGAAAATATTCGTCGTTTCCACGTTGAACAGCTTCCGAAATCGTGGATTACTTATCGCGGCGAAAATTCTTTGCTCGGTCAAGCCATTATTCCTTTGGAGCGCGTCGGAGTTTACGTTCCTGGCGGCACTGCGGCTTATCCGTCAAGCGTTTTGATGAATATTATCCCCGCTAAAGTCGCCGGCGTCAAAGAAATTATTATGTGCACGCCGAACCCCAATAAAACTGTGCTTGCCGCCGCTAAACTCGCTGGCGTCGATAAAATTTTTAAAATCGGCGGGGCGCAGGCGATTGCGGCTATGGCTTTCGGCACTGAACAAATTCCGCGCGTTAATAAAATCGTCGGTCCTGGAAATATTTTCGTTACGCTCGCCAAAAAAGAAGTTTACGGGCATTGCGATATTGATATGCTCGCCGGTCCAAGCGAAATTTTAATTATCGCCGACGAAAACGCCAATCCCATTTACGCCGCCGCCGATTTACTCAGTCAAGCCGAACATGACCCGCTTGCCTGCAGTATTTTAATCACCACGAGCGAAATTTTTGCCGAAAATGTCGCCACGCAGGTTAAAATTCAACTCGAAAATCTTCCGCGCAGAGAAATCGCCGAATCGTCCATAAATCGCAACGGTTTAATCGTCGTCGCTGAAAATTTGGACGAGGCGATTGATTTTGCGAACTTTTCCGCGCCTGAACACCTCGAACTTTTGGTTAATGAGCCGTTCTCGCTTTTACCCAAAATTAAAAATGCCGGCGCAATCTTTTTGGGAGCCTATTCGCCTGAACCGCTCGGAGATTATTTAGCAGGTCCGAATCACGTTTTGCCGACGGGCGGCACTGCAAAATTTTATTCCGTGCTCAACGTCGAAACTTTTCTTAAGCGCACAAGTTTAATTTCCTACACTAAAAAAGATTTACTCGGCGCGGCGAATGATATTATACGTTTGGCGGAGGCGGAAGGTTTACAAGCTCACGCGGCGGCGATAAGACAACGGAGGGAAATTTTATGAAACTTTTGCATACCGCCGATTGGCACTTAGGAAAAACTTTAAAAGGGCAAAATCTTATCGAAGACCAAAAAATTATCCTCGACCAAATTTTAGAAATCGCTAAAGACGTTGACGCCATTTTAATTTGCGGCGATATTTACGACCGCGCTGTTCCGCCAGTCGATGCCGTCGAACTTTTCAACGAGACTTTGACCAAGTTAGCAGAAAAAAATCTTCCGACGCTGATAATCGCAGGTAATCACGACAGCGCAACCCGTTTGAACTTCGGAAATAAAATTTTCGAGCGACAAAATATTTTTATCGCCGCAAAAATCTCTGATAAACCTAATGTCGTGCTAGAAGATAATTTCGGCGAAATTTATTTCTCAATGATTCCATTCGTCGATTCAGAAAAAATTCCCGCGATTATTTCTTCTGCGCGTGCAAAAATTCCAAATGGGAAACGTTCAGTAGCACTTGCCCACGTCTTTTTAACGGGCGGCATTGAATCAGAATCAGAAAGAAAGTTCGTTGGCGGCGCAGAAAATGTTAGCGCAGATATTTTTTCCGATTATAATTACGTCGCACTCGGACATTTGCACAGTCCGCAAAAATTTTATAGCGGCTCGCCATTAAAATATTCTTTCGACGAGGCAAATCATAAAAAATCCGTTACTATTGTTGATATTGACGGCGCGGGCAATGTTAAAACAGAAAAAATTAATCTAAAACCTTTGCATGATGTGATTGTAGTCGAGGGCAAATTTAATGAGTTAATTCGACGTCCAAAAACTGAAGATTATGCGCAAATAATTTTAACTGACGACGTTTATATTTATGAAACTGAACTTTTGCGCAATTCTTTTCCGAATTTTTTAGAAGTTAAGCGTAAAAATCATTTAAAAAGCTATGATGATAATCCGACTAATAATTTTCGCAAGGAAGATTCGATTTCTGAACAGTTTGCGAAATTTTTTGAATCGGTGACGACTGAACCGCTAAATAATGATGAGCTGGCGGCTTTTGAGGAAATTTTAAAGGAAATTGAGCGGGAGGATAGAGAATGAGCCCAATAAAATTAAAAATTCAAGCTTTCGGACCGTATATAAAGCCCGTCGAATTGGATTTTGAAAAAAATCTGCGCGGCGATAAAATATTTTTAATACACGGTGCAACGGGCGCGGGAAAAACGACAATTCTTGACGCGATTTGCTTTGCGTTGTACGGAACGGCTTCCGGTGATGAACGCGATGGCGTGATGATGCGCTCGAAAGGAATTTCAAATAATATTAAAACCGAAATCGAATTTTCTTTCGAGTTAAGTAAAAAAATTTATAATGTGAAACGAATTTTAAGCTATAATCCGAATCGAAAGAGCAATCAGAATCAAATTACGGCAGAACTTAAGCTTAACGGAGAAATTATTGAGACGCAAGCAACAAGAGTTACGAATGCGATTACAGAGTTGCTCGGCTTCAACGTAAAACAATTTCGGCAAGTAGTTTTGTTGCCACAAGGCGAATTTAAAAATTTTCTTTCTGCTAAATCAGATGATAGACAGCCGATTTTAGACGCGCTTTTTAACGCAAAATTTTATAAACGAATTGAAGAGGGCTTGAAAAATAAATCCGACGCCGCGCAGAAAATTTTTGACGATTTAAATCGCGATAAAGCAACTTTAACGGCACAACTGCAAGGAATGAGTATTGACGACAATTTAATTGATAAAATTCGCGCAGATTATGCCGCCGCTCAAGAAAAATCCGCTGAACTTAAAGCTTCTTTTGATAAAGCGCAAGAAAAATTAACGGACGGAAAAATTTTGGCTGGCGAATTTGTGGAACTTAAAAAACGAAATAAATCCCTCGAAACGGCGAAAATAAATCTCGATGAAGCCGAAAAAATATTCTCCGACGTAAAAATTGAATACGACCTTCGCGAAAGTGAGCAACCGCGCCGAGAACAATTAAAATCCGACGTGGACAAGCTCGCAGAAATAAAAAAATCTCTCGACGACCTTAAAATCAAACAAAAATTGCTCGAAGACGCCGAAAAAAATTTACAAAATGCCGATGATGTCTTGAAAACTTTTAAAAAGAATGCCGAAAAATACGAACGAAGGCTGTTAGAACTCAAAACACGCCGTGACGAATTAGCAGACGCTGAAAAAAATCGCGCAGACGCAAAAAATATTTTGGATAAAGTAAACGAGCGCGAAAATATTTTGCGTCAAATATCTAAACTTAAAAGAGAATTGTCGATGACTTTGCAAAAAGTTAATTCTGCCGAAAAAAATTTTAACGCGGCTAAAATTGAATTGGAACGCTTGCAAAAACTTCAAAAGGACGGAAGTGCGGCACTTCTGGCAAAAAATTTAAAAGACGGCGATAAATGTCCGGTTTGCGGCTCGAAAATTCACCCCGAAGTTGCATTTAGCGACGCGATTATCCCCTCCGACGCGGAAATTGATTCGGCACAGGCAAAAGTTGAACGTTGCAAGAAAAGTTTTGACGAATTAAAAAGTTCTGCAGATATAATAAACGGTCAACTCCTCATTCAAAACGAAAATCTAAAAAAATATTCTGATTTGCCCGATGTCGAAACCGCACAAAAAAATTATAATGACGCGCAAAAAGCCGCCGATGAATTTAAATATTGCGAGAAACAAATAAAAAGCGGCGAACAATACATTGCGGATAACAAAATTCAACTGGAAAATGCAATAAAAAGTCAAAATGCGGCGTCTAATGATAAAGCGCAACGGTTTGGGGAATTTCAGACAACTAAAAGTCAAATCCCAGAAAATTATTTAGATAATCAACAACAACTTAACGATGACCTTGACGCAAAGAAAAAAATTCTGCGCGAATTGGAAAATGCGTGGAAAATTGCCGATAAAAAATTTCGCGAAGCCGGAAATAAAAAATCTTCGTGTGAGGGAATTTTTAAGTCAGCGCAGACGGCTCAACTTGAACTTTCCGAAAAACTTAAGGAAAAAACGCCGCCTAACGTTGATGAGCTGGAAAATTTTATGAGAATTGCACAAAAAAATTTCAACGACGCCCTTCGCGAGGAAATGTCGCTGAAAAATAATTTGGACAATCTTATAAATCTTTCTGCAAAAATTTCTGCGCTTGACGAAAAAATTTCTGTAGCGGAAAAAAATTTGCGTGTTTGGAAGAAACTTTCGGACGCGGCAAGTGGAAAAATTCGCGGAAATAAACTTTCCTTCGCAAGATATTATTTAGGCGCGATGTTTGAGCAAGTGTTGACGGAAGCGAATTACAGATTGGAAAAAATGAGCGATAAACGCTATAATTTGCGTCCAAAATATGCTGGCGAACGCTCCGATTCAAAGTTAGGGCTTAATCTGGAGATTTTAGACGATTACACGGGAGAAACGCGCCCAGTTGCGACTTTAAGCGGCGGAGAAAGTTTTTTGGCGTCGTTATCGTTGGCGTTGGGGCTTGCGGCAGTCGTCAGAAATAATTTAGGCGGAATAAAGCTTGATACAATTTTTATCGACGAAGGATTTGGCAGTTTGGACGCAGAAACGCTAAACGATGCGATTGCGACGATAATTGAGCAAAGCGGCGGGCGATTAGTGGGAATAATTTCGCACGTTGAGGAGCTTAAAAATCAAATACCCGTTCGGCTCGAAGTAATTCCGAACAAAACGGGTTCAACGGCAAAATTTATAGTTTAAAATTAATTTTTAGCGATAAATTTTTTAGCGAGACGCACAGCTTCCACGCCGTCGCGAGCATAAGCGTCAGCACCGGCAGAATCGGCGTATTCTTGCGTTAAAGCGGCACCACCGACCATAATTTTTGCTGAACAGCCCGCCGCGTGCAAATCTGCGACGACTTTATCAATTTGAATCATGGTTGTAGTCATCAAAGCGCATAATCCGACAATATCGGCGTCATTTTCGACGGCGGCGCGAACAATTTCGGCAGAATCAACATCTTTTCCCAAATCAATTAATTTAAAACCGCTATTTGCAATCAATGCGCCGACAATATTTTTTCCTAAGTCGTGAACGTCGCCTTTAACGGTGGCAATTACGAAAGTTCCCTGCGTTTTAGTTTCCTGCGCGGGGAAATTTTTTTTGAGTTCGTCAAAGGCGAGGCGCATAGTTTCAGCACTCAACAAAACTTGCGGCAAAAATATTTTTCCGGAGCCAAAATCTTCGCCGAGTTCATTCATAGCGGCAGTAAGGGCGCGTTCGGTAATTTCATTAGCAGAAAAATTTTCGTCGACGGCTTTTTTTATTAAAATTGGAATTTCTTCTTTATCGCCCTCTTGAATGGCAAATTTAATGGTGGAAATTGTATCTGTAACGATTTTTTTAGGTTTATCGACGGAAACTTGCGCGAGTTTACTAAAATTTAATCCGTTCGGGTCGTAGGCGAGCAAAGCGGCGGCAGATTTTAAAATATTTTGCATAGATTCATCGTAGGGATTCATAATCGGCGCGTTAAGCCCGTTAGCGAGGCACATAGCAAAAAAAGTTGAATTAATCAGCGGGCGATTAGGCAATCCGAATGAAATATTACTCAAGCCCATAGTTGTTGGCAAATTTAATTCGTTGTAAAGATTTAAAGTCTTTAAAACTTCGAGGCAAGCGTTTTTATCGGCGGAAATTGTCATGACTAGCGCGTCGAGTAAAAAATCTCCGTTATCAAGTCCAAAATTTTTAGCGGCGTCGATAATTTTTTTAGCGACGGAAAATCTTTCTTCAGCGGAATTTGGAACGCCATTTTCGGTTATTGGAAGGATTAAAATTGCCGCGCCGTATTTTTTAGCGAGCGGAAGAAATTTTTTAATGCGTTCAGGTTCAAAACTTACGGAATTTATCAATGCACGACCTGGAAAAGCTTTTAAACCGGCTTCGAGGGCTTCAGCGTCGCCCGTATCAATCGCAAGTGGCGCGTCGGTTATGCGGGAAATTTCTTGAACAGCTTTTTTCATCATTTCGGGCTGATTAATGCCGCCGACGCCCATATTTACATCTAAAACTTGTGCGCCCGCCTTGACTTGATTAAGCGCATCTTTTTTTACGCCGAGCAAAGAACCTTCGCGAATTTCGGCGGCTAATTTTTTTCTACCAGTTGGATTAATGCGTTCACCGATTAAAATTATAGAATTTTTATTAATAACGACGGTTTTTGAGCGGCTAGCTAACATCAGCGGGCGATTAAATCTGCGCGGCGCGGAAGAAAGATTTTTAACGTTCAAAGCGAGTTCGCGAATATGTTCGGGCGTCGTGCCACAGCAACCGCCCAAAAAAGTTGCGCCCGCCTCAACGAGTTTAGCACCCCACGCGCCAAAAGTTTTTGCGTCCATAGGAAATTTAGTTTTGCCGTCTTCGAGGTAGGGCATACCTGCATTTGGCTGAACGCTGACCGGCACGCGGCAATTTTCCGCCAAAATTTTCACGATGGGCACGAGCTGTTCAGGACCGAGCGAGCAATTTACGCCGACAATCGACGCGCCCATATTTTCAAGAATTACGGCAGCGGATTGCGGGTCGGTGCCAGTAACAGTTCGCCCGTCTTCGGAATATGACAGCTGACAAATTATCGGCAAGTTGCAAGCGTCTTTAGCGGCTAAAAGTGCGGCTCTCATCTCTTGAATATCAATACACGTTTCGATAATCAAAAAATCTGCGCCCGCCTCCGCCAAAGCGGCTGATTGTTCGTAAAAAATTTTATAAGCGTCGTCGAAGTCCAAATCACCGAGCGGCGCGATAAATTTTCCCGTCGGACCGATTGAACCGGCGACTTTTACATTGCCAGCAGATTTTGCGATTTTCACGGCGGCAAAATTCAATTCGCGTACACGGTCGGAAATTCCGTAGTGAGCGAGCTTTAAACTGCTTGCTCCAAAAGTATTCGTCTCGATAATGGTTGCGCCGGCGTCAATATATGCGCGGTGAATTTTTTTCACAACTTCCGGAGCGTCAACGTTCATAAGTTCAGGACATGCGCCCGCTTTAAGTCCGCCCGCTTGTAACATTGTCCCCATTGCTCCATCAAAAATTTCTATCATCAAAATCATCTCCTAACAAAAAAATACTCGCCCGATTGAACGCGACGAGTATTTTATATTAATCAATTTAAACTTACAAGACGATATGCGCCATAACGAAGCCAACACAGCAACCACTTATAACGCCGATTAAACCAGGAATCATAAACGAGTGATTCAAAATGTATTTGCCAATTCGCGTCGTGCCCGAACGGTCAAAACCGATACAAGCAAGGTCGGAAGGATAAGTTGGCAGGAAGAAGTAACCATAGCACGCGCTGATAAACGACATGATGATAACTGGATCCATGCCGACGCTTAAAGCCATTGGGAAGACGATAGCAATAGCCGCCGCTTGAGAGTTAACGAGCTTAGACGTTAAAAATGCGATAATTGCAAACGCCCAAGGATATTCGGCAACCGCATTGCCCAAAAATTCTTTTAAGAACGCCATATGAGCACCAAAGCAAGTATTAGCCATCCACGCGACGCCGTAAACCGAAACGAGCGCGACGATACCGGATTTAAAAACTTGACTGTTGCCGACATCTTTAGCTTTGACTTTGCAGACGAAAAGAATGGTTGCGGCAACGAGGAGCATAACCATTTGGATAACTGCAGTCATTGAAATTGGTTTCATGTCACCCTTAGCGTTAGGGAAGTGCGGCAAAAGGTCGGGGAAATTGCCGAGCGCGGCGATAACAATAATTCCTGCGAAGAAGATATACATTGCATGATAGAAACTCGGCGGCAATTCCTTATCCATAAGTGATTCGGTTTCGCCGTAGACATATTTTTTATTCTCCGGGTCTTTGATAAACTCTTGGAAACGTTCGTCCTTGTCGAGGTCTTTACCACGCCGATAACTCCAAAGAGCCGCGCAGAGGACGCCAATACCAGTAGCGGGCATAGCGACGGCTAAAATTTGCAGAACGGAATAATTATGCCCTGCAGTAGCCATAAAGCCGACGATTGAGACGATAGCAACGGAAACGGGCGAGGCGCAAATACCCATCTGCGAGGCAACCGACGCAACCGCCATTGGACGTTCAGGGCGAATGTTTTGCTTAATCGCAATGTCATAGATAATTGGGAACATCGTATAGACGACGTGCCCAGTGCCGCATAAAACAGTTAAAAACCACGTTGTCAGCGGCGCAAGAATTGTAACGTGCTTAGGGTTGTTGCGCAGGAATTTTTCTGCATACTTGAGCATGACGGTTAAGCCGCCCGAAGTTTGCAGGAAGCCCGCGCAGGTGACGACCGCCAAAATCGTCAACATAACGTCAATAGGCGGACTACCGGGCTTGTAGCCAAATATGAATGTATAAATTACAAGACCAATACCGCTTATGACGGCAAGCCCGATACCGCCGTGTCTGACGCCGACAATTAAGCACGCCAGCAACACGAGGAATCCTAAAAACATCTCCATAAAAATTCACCTCTTCCATAAAACCTAAAACGACTTTGCAAAATTATTCGTTATCTGTTGGGTATTTCCTGCAACATAGAATGTATTTATTTTACAATAAAAAAATCCCGCCACATTGACGGGAAAAAATTTTTTTAGGACAGATTATTTCTTAACGAATTTGGAGCCGCTAATTTGGTAAGTGTATTTGTTAATGTGGAAAGTCGTCGCGGTGAAATCTTTAAGCGTAATAGAGCCACCGCTTACATTGAGCGTAACGGCTTTATCTTTTTGATTGTAAGAGGCGGAACTTAATTTGAGGTTATCGAGCGTTAAAGTATCGTTGTCATCGAAACCTAAGATAACGTCTTTGCCGTCGCCTTTAGCGTAAATAAATTTATCTGCGCCGTCACCGCCGAAGAGAGTATCGTTGCCCTTGCCGCCCCAGAGTGAATCATTACCTTCGCCGCCGTTTAAGCTGTCATTTCCCTTGCCGCCGTAGAGTTTATCCTTACCTTCACCGCCAGAGAGTGTATCTTTACCGTCGCCGCCACTCAAGTAATCGTTTCCGTCATCGCCGAAAATTTTATCGTTACCTGCGCCGCCGTTGACGGTAACTTTTTCGCCGTAATTGCGGATTACGTCATTACCCGCGCCGCCGTCGATTGTCACGTTGTCGCCGTAGTTTTTGACATTATCGCTACCCGCATCGCCCGAAATAGTCACGTTGTCGCCATAGTTAAGGATAACATCGTTGTCGGAACCTCCAGAAATTGTAGCATTGTCGCCGTAATTACGAACAGAGTCCTTGCCTGAGCCGCCCGAAATTGTCACGTCGTCGCCATAGTTGCGAATTGTATCTTTGCCGCTACCTGTCGAAAGCAGACTTTTGTCGTCGTAATTTTTAATGTTGTCGTTAGTGCTTTTGGTTGTCGGCGCAGAAGTTTTGATGATGTTCAAATTCGACTGCCCCGCCGCGTCTACAAGCCTTATCGAGCCTTTGCCGACCGTCAAGATAACGTCATTGCCTTCAATAGAGCGCGTGTAGTTGCCCGCAATTTGAAGCGTGTCGTTGTCGTTAAAATTAATTATCCCGTCGTCGCCGTCACCGTCCGAGTACACAATAAAAGCCGACGCGCCGTTATAAAGTCTGAGCCAATCATTACCAGTTCCGCCAGACATTGTGACGTTAGTGCCTTTGTCAGCGTCAATGGTATCATCTCCGCTACCGCCAATCATTGAGCCGTTGTCATTACTATTGGCGTAAATGTAATCGTTTCCTGCACCTCCAAAGAGTGTAGTGTTGATAGCATGAGTATAACGACCGTTCACGCTACGAATTTCATCGTCCCCATCACCACCATTGGCATAAAGATTATCGCCACTATGCCCATACCATGAATTAATGTTAATAACATCATTACCTGCATCACCAAATAATGAAGCGTTATCACCTTCAGCGTAAAGTGTATCGTGGTCTGCGCCGCCGTTAATTAGATTAGCTCGACCGTAGGAAGTTATATTGTCATTGCCTTTGCCGCCGTAAATTGTATTTTCGGCTCCGTTGCCGGTTATAGTGTCGTGTGCATCGCCGCCGTCGATTGAAACAAGGTCGCCCGTGCTGTCGATTTTATCGTTGCCGTCGCCGCCGTTAATCGTGACGTTGCCCACCGAGTTGTTGAGCGTATCATTGCCGCCCAAGCCGTTAATCACCACGTCCGAAACTTCGTTGGACATGTAGTCGTTACCTGCCGTGCCCTTTTTGGTTTCCGCCATAAAATCATCTCCTTTAAAAATCTTTGGGGTATCTTACGGCTATTATAGTAATTGTTTTTTTTGTCAATTCCCAACCGAAAATTTTTTCAAAAAAAATTCCCGCCACATTGACGGGATAAAATTTTTGTCCGCGCAGATTATTGCTTGACGAATTTATTTTTGCTGTTGATGTGATAAATTTCGTTGTTAATGTGGAAAGTGGTAGCCGTGAAGTCTTTGAGAGTTACGGAACCGCCATTAACTTTTAATGTAAGGACGTTATTTTTATAGGAAGAGGTGAACTCGATATTGTCAAAGGTTAAAGTGTCGTCATTGTCGAATCCGTAAATAACGTCTTGTCCGTCGCCGCTTGAATAAATAAATTTGTCGGCTCCCTCATTACCCCAGAGCGAATCATTACCTTTGCCGCCCTGTAAAACGTCATCGCCAGCTTTACCGTAGAGTTTATCGTTGCCGCTCCCGCCGGTGATTGTATTATCAAGAGCATTGCCTGTAATTTTTACTGCCTTAGTCCGCGCAGAGGCGTCGATTGTCTTGATAGAGGATTCAACAGTTACGGGAGATTTGGTCGAGTTGTCTATGGTAAAGAAGTCGCTGGCAATGTTGAGCGAATCCAAGCTCGCCGCGCCCTCCAAAGTTATCTTCCCTTTGCCAACTGTAACAATTATATCGTCGCCGCTTTTTTTAGTTGAATATTCGCTACCGCTGATTGAAAGTGTCGCTTTAGCGTCAAAGCCCTGAATTAAGTCGTTGCCGTCGCCGTTTGTGTAATTGACTAAAACATTTTCGCCGCCAATTTCATAGCGTCTGGGGCGTGTTCCGGCAAGAGTAGTTCCGAGCCAAATTGTATCGTTGCCGGTGCCGCCTATGATTGTAATATTATTGCCGGTATTGTAAATAGAATCGTTACCCGCGCCGCCGTAAAGCGTTGAATTCGTGGAAAGTTGCCTGTTAATGTCCGTTACGTTGTAAATGGTGTCGTTGCCTTTGCCGCCGTCGATTGAAACGCTATCCGTGCCGCCTGTTGAGATGTAATCATTGCCACTGCCGCCAACGAGCGTAACATTGTCGCAAGCATTTTGGAGCGTATCATTGCCCGCGCCACCGTCAATCAGATTGTAGGAACTGATTGAATTGTTATGACCATAATCGCGCTCGCCGTCGTCATTGTCAATCCAATCGTTGCCGTTTCCGCCGCGTATGGTTGAGTTCGCGCCGACGTGTTTAATTGAATCATCGCCCGCGCCAGCAGAGATTGAAGCATAGACGCTGTAATTGACAACGGTATCATTTCCCTTGCCCGTGAGGATTTTGTTTTTGGTTGAATTGATTGAATACGACGAATCGCCGAACTCAATATAATTATCGCCGTTGCCAGCGTTGACGGAAAGATTTGTGGCATTGTAAAAAACTAAGCGGTCGTTCCCCGTGCCAGCTTGAATCGTGGAATTTTTATCGTTGCGGGAGCTCAAAGAGTTATCTCCTTCGCCCAATTTAATCAAAGCTTTTGTGTTGCCTTCCATGCTGACAGAATCGTTGCCCGCGCCGCTTAGGATTGAACTTTTTTTGGAATAACTCAAGCGGAAATAATTCGTGCCGATCAAGTCGTCAAGTAAAATATTTGCGCCGAGACTGTCACTGTTGTTGCCGCTACCCGTAAGAGAATCATTTCCTTTTCCGCCGCGAATCGTAAATTTCGAGCCGTAACCTGTGATAACGTCGTTGCCCGCGTCGCCCGTGATGGACAAGTTGTCGCCGTAGCCGTAAATCGTATCGTGACCTTCGCCGCCCGTGAGCGTTGATTTATTACCGCTGTTTGAAATGTAATCGTTGCCTTTGTCGCCGCTGATTGTTGCAAAGTCGCTTTCGTAGCTGTAAATGGTATCGTTGCCAGTTCCGCCGACGATTGAAGGGTTATTGCCGTAATGGTAAATGTAATCGCTGTTTGCGCCTCCGTCAATCGTGACGTAATTGTTGCCGTGCTGATATTCTCCGTCACGAATATCATCATTGCCTGCGCCGCCGAGAATCAAAGCTTTGTGTCCGCCGCGATAATTGTAAATGGTATCGTTGCCGTTGCCGCCGTCGAGTGTTACGGGCGATATGGACACGTTGTTTTCCAATCGGTCGTCGCCCGCCTTGCCGTTGAGCCTTTTGTAATAAGTGTGCGTCCTGACGTCGGTCTTTTCATTGTACGTTATAACAAGAGTGTAAAGATTATCCTTGCCGCTCGTGCCGTTTTTGGTACCGCCTTGTACAGTTACGTCCTTTGACATGATAAATCCCTCCTATTGCTTAGTGATATTGGAGCCGCTGATTTTATAAATGTCGTCGTTGACGTGGAAACTCGTCGTGTTGCCGAAGTCCTTAAGCGTGACGGAGCCGATCACACCGATTGAGAACGTGACTGCCTTTGCCGACTTGTCATAAGACGTGGTGAAATTGTAATCGATTTTAAGGAGGTCGTTCTCCTCGAAGCCGTAGATAACATCGTTGCCGTCAATGGCGGAGAAAAAAATCGTATCGTCGCCCGCGCCTCCCCAGAGTGAATCGTTGCCGCTACCGCCGCTTAGATAGTCGTTGTCGTCGCCGCCATAAAGTTTATCGTCGCCCGGACCGCCATAGAGCCAATCGTTACCGTCGCCGCCGTTGAGTGAATCATTTCCCGCGCCGCCAAGTAGGGTATCATTACCTACGCCGCCAGATAAAGTGTCCTTACCGTCACCGCCATAAAGTGAATCGTGACCATTGCCGCCGAGAAGTTTATCGTTGCCAAGTCCACCGTTGAGAGTGTCGTTATCCGCACCGCCGTTAAGGGAATCATTGCCGGCGTCGCCGAAGAGTTTATCAGCTCCTGCGCCGCCCGACAAAGTATCTTTGCCCGTGCCGCCAAAAATTGTATTGTTGAGCTTGTTGCCGACAATTTTAATTGCCTTAGTCCGCGCAGAGGCGTCAGCGACTTCAACACTTGAGCCAAGGGTCACCTTTTTACTTGAGCTGTTGTCAATAAGTTGCGCTCCGCCGAGTATCGTCCGCTCGGTGCCGTTTGTTATGATAGAAAGTTCCTTGCCCTTGCCGTCCTTGACAATTAAATTACCGTTGCCAATCGAAAAGATTGCATCCGAGCCGTCGAATGTGGAGCTACTGATTGACGCGCCGAGAGAAATTTTATCGCCCGTTGCATAGTCGGTGATAACGTCATTGCCCGCACTGAAGATAAATAAGTCGTTTCCGTCGCCGCCCGTGAGCGTATCGTTACCAGCTCCACCGTTTAGAGTATCTTTGCCTGCGTTGCCGCTGAGAATATCATTGCCCTTGCCACCGACGAGCGAATCATTTCTTTTGCCGCCGTAAAGCGTATCGTTCTTGGAGCCGCCGACGATTGTATTGGAAAGAGTGTTGCCCGTGATTTGAACAGCTTTTGTACATTTGGCGGCGTTGATTTTCTTAATGGACGAGGCAACAGTTACGGGCGAGGGAGTCGAATTATTTACGGTTAAAAGCGTTGCATTACTGCTTGCCAAAGTTCCGTTGATGTCAATACTGTTGGCGTCGACTGCCGCCGTCGCGTCCTTGAGGCGAATTGAACCCGTGCCGACATTTATAATCACGTCGTCGCCGCTGACCATTGAAGTATACTTCGCGCCCGTGATTTGCAATTTATAATTCATCGTGCCATCGTCGTCAATGCGTCCCCAAATCGTGTCGTTGCCGTCGCCGTCCGCGTATTGAATCAACACGTTCTCGGCGTCCGAACCCAAGCTGATTCTATCGTTGCCTGTGCCGCCGCTTATCGTGACGTTGTTGCCGCTGCTGACGATTGAATCATTGCCCGCGTTGCCGTCGATTAAAGCGTTGTAGCCCGTGCTTTCGATAGTGTCCTTACCTTTGCCGCCAAGAATTGTATTGCCGTAGTTTCTGTTGTAAATGTAATCGTTGCCTGCGCCCGCGTTGACGGAAGAATTTTCTCCTTCGTGACTGATTGAGTCATTGCCGATACCAGCGTCAATCGTAACGTTGTTTCCTCCGTTGCCGCCGCTGATTGAGATTGTATCTTTGCCGTCGCCGCCGAGTATGACGCTGTAATTGGAGTAGTCGGAGATGAAGTCGTTGCCCTTGCCGCCGTCGAGCGTGGAATATGGGCAGTAGCTGAAACCGATTGTGTCGTTGCCCTTGCCGGTTTTAATAAGCATGTGTTCGTTGCGCTGCCCGATGACTGAATCATTGCCCGCGCCGCTGTTGACGGTGACATAATCGGCGTAATAGCCGATGTCGATTGAATCGTTGCCGTCGCCACTTGTGATTTTGGAATTTTTGCCGCCGCCGCTTACCACGCCACCGCCGTTGTCGATACGGTTATTGCCGTAGAGTGCTCTGATTGTAACATTGTTTCCGCTGTTGACAATGGTGTCGTTACCCGTGCCGCTGTCAATCAAAACTTTGTCGCCGTCATAATTTGAAAGCCAATCGTTATCGTCTCCGCCGTAAATTTTAACTTTGTCGCCGCCCTTAACAGTGTAGGAACCGCCGTTCGGATATGGTTTGGAGCCGCCGTTTTCTACGGTGTCATTGCCTTTGCCGAAGCTTATATAAACGTTGTCGCCCCAGTTAAAAATGCTGTCGTTGCCGTTCGAGCCAGTGAAGCTTGCGCCTTTAATGCTGTTATCCATGATGATTCCCTCCTTAAGCAAAATAAACATGGAACTTAACTTTTAAATAAAATTTTATCACACGCGGTAGGGAATGTAAATTTTATTATGAAACCTTAATCTTATTGAAAAAAAAATTTCCCGCCTTTCGACGGGATAAAATTTTGTCCGCGCAGATTTTATTTTTTTACGAATTTAGAGCCGCTGATTTTATATGTGTCGTCGTTAATGTGGAAAGTCGTTGCCGTGAAGTTTTTCAACGTGATTGAGCCGCTATCAACTTTGAGCGTGACGGCTTTACTTTTCTTACTGTAAGTGGCGGAAGTAAATTCGAGATTGTCGAGCGTCAACGTGTCGCTGTTGTCAAAACCGAAAATAATATCCTTGCCGTCGCCTTTGGCGTAAATAAATGTATCCGCGCCCTTGTCGCCCCAGAGTGAATCATTGCCTTTGCCGCCCGTCAAAGTGTCGTCACCCGCGCCGCCTGAAATTGAATCGTTACCGCGCCCGCCGTCGAGAATGTCATTGCCCTTGCCGCCGCTTAAAGTATCCGCGCCGTAGTCGCCATAAAGTGTATCATTTGCCGAGCCGCCGACGATTGAATTTGCAAGCCTGTTGCCTTTTATATTAACCGCTTTAGTCCTTTTAGCGGCACTGATAAATTTAATATCCGGTTCAACAGTCACGGCCGATTTTGTCGAGTTGGTGACGTTTAAAACTTTTGCGCCGTCAATGTTCAGTTCGTCCAAATCTGCGCCGCCGACAATAGTAATTTTCCCTTTGCCGACCGTGACGATAATATTGTCGCCGCTCTCAACGGTTGAGTAGGTGCCTTTGCCGCCGCCGATTTGCAGAGTGGTAGTCGAATTGAATCCGACGATTTTATCGTTGCCTTCGCCCGATTTATATTCGATAATATTATTTTTTGCGTCGGAACCCAAGCTGATATTGTCATTACCCGCACCACCACTTATCGTGACTTGAGAACCATCGTTTATTATCGTGTCATTACCTTTGCCACCGTTGAGTAAATTATAATGGTTCATATTTACAATCTTGTCATTGTCCGCGCCGCCGTCAATTACGACTTGATTAGTAGAATTTTGAATGGTATCTTTCCCGTCACCACCATTAATCAAAGCATAGTTGCCTTCGTTGGAAATATAATCGTTGCCGCTTCCGCCGTCGATTGTAACAGCAAAGTTAGAACCATTCAAGATAGAATCGTTGCCATTGCCGCCAAGAATTAAGACCTCGTTGCTTACGTGATAGCTCTTTTTACCTTGAGGCGAAGTGGTGCTGTCCCAATTATTTATAGTATCATCACCATCGCCACCAATTAATGTTGTATTGCTACTGGTATTGTTAAGCGAATCCTTGCCTGCGCCGCCGTTAATTGAACTATTGTCGGGGAATCTGTAAGTATCCGTTGTAATGTTATCTACTGTTCGAGATACACTCGTATTACTAATTGCATCATCACCTGCGCGCGCGTCGACCGTGACATACTCGTTGTTGTTTTCGATAATATCTATGTAATCGGTTCCCAAAACAAAATTGCCCCAAGTGCTGTTGTTGAGATAAGCCATAAAATCCTCTCCTAAAAAAATATTTGCCCGTCTATTATCCCCCCCCCAAACGTCACTTTGTCAAGACTTTTGTAAAAAAATTCCCGCCTTTCGACGGGATTAGAATCGTAAATTTATTCAGAGATAATTTTCATAGTTGGGAAGAGTAGCACGTCGCGGATTGACGGCGAATCAGTCAACAGCATAACTAATCTATCTACGCCGATACCTAGTCCGCCCGTTGGAGGCATACCGAATTCTAACGCTCGGATAAAATCTTCGTCCATAACGTGCGCTTCTTCGTCGCCCGCCTCGCGCTGTTTAAGTTGCTCCTCGAAACGCGCTCGCTGATCAATCGGGTCGTTGAGTTCTGTAAAACCGTTAGCAAGTTCTCGCCCGTAAACGAAAAACTCGAATCTGTCAGTTACTCGCGGGTCGTCGAAATTTTTCTTTGCAAGCGGAGAAATTTCCGTTGGGTGATGCGTGATAAATATCGGCTGAATTAAATCGTCCTCAACTTTAGCCTCGAATACCGCGTTTAAAATTCCGCCGATACCGAAACGCTTTTCATAAGCCACGCCCAATTCATCAGCCATTGCCCGTGCTTCATCAACAGTTTCACACGATAGGAAATCTTTGCCAGTTTTATTTTTAACTGCGTCGTTCATGCTTAGTTGCGGAGCATTAGCCAAATCCATTTCGACGCCTTGATAAGTGATTTTAGTCGTGCCGTTAACAGCTTCCGCCGCCGCGCAGACGATACCGCTTGTGACTTCAAGCAAGTCGCGATAATCGCCATAAGCTTGATAAATTTCAACGCTCGTGAATTCGGGATTGTGGCGGACGTCCATGCCTTCGTTGCGAAAAACTCTGCCCATTTCGTAGACGCGCTCAAAGCCGCCGACTATTAATCTTTTTAAGTTAAGCTCCGTTGCAATTCTCAAATAAAGGTCGGCGTCCAAAGCGTTGTGATGAGTGATAAAAGGTCTAGCCGCCGCGCCGCCAGCAATCGTCGACAAAACCGGCGTTGCAACTTCCAAAAAGTCGCGCTCGTCCAGATATTTACGAATCGCCTTGATAACTTTGTTGCGCTTGATAAAAGTGTCACGAACTTCAGGATTCATAATCAAATCCAAATAGCGTTGACGATAGCGAATCTCTACATCCTTAAGCCCGTGAAATTTTTCGGGCAAGGGACGCAACGACTTAGCAAGTAAATTAAAATCTTCCACACGGACAGTTAACTCGCCGCGCTTAGTCTTGAAAACTTGTCCGCGCAAACCGATTATGTCGCCAATGTCCAAAAGTTTGAACTCGCTGTATTTGTCGTCGCCGAGAATGTCTAACTTAAAATAAATTTGGATTGAGCCGCTCTTGTCGGCAATCGTTGCAAAACTAGCTTTGCCGTGTCCGCGAATCGCCATTAACCTTCCGGCAATCGAAACTTCGCCCGCGTCAACTTCGCCCTCAATGTCGCCAAATTCCTTGCGAACGTCCGCCGCGTGGTGTGTGACTTCGTAACGTGCTCCGAACGGTTCAACGCCTTTATCAACGAAGCCTTGCAATTTTTCGCGCCGAATCTTTATTAATTCGTTTTCGTCTGTCGTCTGTTGCTGTAAATTTTTCGCCATAGAATTACTCCCCAAAAATATTTTCGAGTACAATAGTTTGGTCTCTGTTAGGTCCGACGCTGACGATACCAAGCGCAATGCCCGTGACTTGAGCCATACGCTCCAGATATTTCCGCGCATTTTCGGGCAAGTCCTCGTAGCGGCGAATTTTGCTAATATCCGTCTTCCAACCGGCAAAAATTTCGTAAACGGGCTCAACCTTCGCCAAAACTTTCAAGCTTGCCGGTATCTCGTGAATAATCTCGCCGTTAATTTTGTAAGCAGTACACATTTTAATTTCGTCGAAACTGTCGAGAATGTCAAGGCGTGTGACCGCCATATAATCGGTACCGCTTAATTGCCCCGCATATTTGACGACGCAAGCATCAAGCCAACCGGTTCTACGCGGACGCCCCGTAACAGTTCCGAACTCGTGACCAGCCTCGCGAAGTTTATCGCCGATTTCGTTAAGCTGTTCAGTTGGGAAAGGTCCCTCGCCAACTCGCGTACAATAAGCCTTGACGACGCCAACGACGGTATCAATTTTTTTCGGCGCGACGCCCGCACCAATTCCGACGCCGCCGCTAATCGGGTGGCTACTCGTGACGTAAGGATAAGTTCCGTAGTCAATATCAAGCATGGTCGCCTGTGCACCCTCGAAGAGAATTTTCTTGCTAGCGTCGATTTGCTCGTTAAGTAAAGTAATCGTATCACACACAAACGGACGGAGCCTCTCGGCGTAGCCTTCATACTCGCGGATAATTTCTTCGGCGTCAAGCGGCGCATGGTTGTAAACTTTTTCCAGAATCAAATTTTTTACCTTAAGAACGTCGCGAACTTTTTTAGAAAATTCCTCGCCGTCAATTAAATCACAGACGCGAATTCCAATTCTGTCCGCCTTGTCAATGTAGCAAGGACCTATACCGCGTTTCGTCGTGCCGATTTTATTTTCGCCGCGCAGAGTTTCGCCGAGTTCGTCGATAAGTTTATGCCACGGCATGACAACATGGGCGCGATTAGAAATTTTTATGTTTGAAGTGTCGATGCCGCGCTTTTGCATGTTATCAATTTCCTCAAGCAGACATTGCGGATCTACGACTACGCCATTGCCGATAACGCAAGTCGTGCCCTTATACAAAATACCCGACGGCAAGAGGCGGAGCTTATATTCTTCGCCGCCAACTGTGACGGTGTGCCCCGCATTACTGCCGCCCTGAAATCTGACAACCGTGTCAGCCTGTTGCGCCAAATAGTCGACGATTTTACCCTTGCCCTCGTCGCCCCACTGCGCACCGCTTATTACCACCGTTGACATTTTTTAAATCACTCCTTAGCGATTTTCGTTAACATACTTGCGCATGAACTGAATCGTGTTATCGCTGATGACGTTATCTTTCTTTTCGTAGTTGATAATGCGGAAGAGCATACCGACGCGCTCGATAATGGGCTTGTTGCGCGTGCGGAAAGTTTCACCGTTAATGGTGAGGTCGACGCTATCCACCGAGCGCATACGGTAGGAAACGCCGAGCAAATCTTTTCCGGTGGTTCCGTCGGGCAACAATTCTTTGATAATGTAGCGATATTCCATGTCGCCAACGGCAGTTGTCCACGTCAATTCGCGATTGAGTGCCTGGTGCGTCAAAACGCCAATGTACTCGCGAATAATTTCGTGTGTCCTGGTATTCATAATAAAACCTCCTGCTGAATTTTTTTATTTTTAATATCAATCTCTGCCGCTATTTGCTCGCGGTAGGAAATTAATTTTTTAGCAAGTGAATCGTCTTGGAGCGCAAGAATTTCCACAGCGAAGAGCGCGGCATTTTTTGCGCCGTTAACAGCCATTGTCGCGACGGGTACGCCGCCTGGCATTTGCACTGTACTCAACAGCGAATCCAAACCTTTAAACGGCTCGGAATTAATCGGAACGCCGATAACGGGTTTAGTAGTCAAGCTTGCCACGACGCCCGCCAAGTGAGCCGCCATACCTGCCGCCGCTATGAAAACCTGCGCGGAAGAATTTTTAACAAAGTCGTGAACTTTTTTCGGCGTGCGATGAGCGGAGGCAACTACAACTTCCACTTCGACGCCGAAATTTTTCAGTGTGTCAACCGCGACTTTTAAAACTTTCCAATCGCTGTCACTGCCCATAATTATTGCAACTTTCATTGAATCACTTCCTATTTTATCTTGACCGCAACTTGCATTCCGTTTGTGCGGGCTATGTATTCAAATTCCAAATTATTTTCTTCGATAAGTTCCATAAAAGCTTTGTATTCGCCATCTGCCCAACAGGGATAGCCAAAATATTCGTCAAAGGCAATGACTGTGCCCGATACGATTTGATTCTTTAAGTTGTCGAAAATTGTTTTAGTCGAGGAGTAAAGGTCGCAGTCGACGTGAATGAACGCGCAAGGTTCGGGATGAGCTTTGACGAATTCGGGCAACGTTTCATTGAACCAGCCTTTAATCAGTCGAACGTTTTCTCTAACAGGTGGAAGTTTACCATTCACGTTGAACGTGCCTTTAGAAAAAAGAGTGCCGCGCCAATCTTCGGGCAAGCCCTCGAAGCTGTCGAAGCCGTAAATAATTTTATCGGGAAATGCCTCCGCGATTAAGTTGACGGTTTCGCCTCTATAGACGCCGAACTCCAGATAAATCCCCCCCCCCCGATACATCAGTTTTATCGAAGACGTATTTTAAATACTCGTTTTTGTTTTCGATTAAACGAATTCCTGGAACTTTGTCGAGTATAAATTCTGCATTTTTTATGGCTTGGTATACAGTGTTTTGCTGATTCGCAAGCTCCTTGCCGATTGAAATAATCTGCTCGAACAAAATTTTATTCTGCTTGACCAATTCATTATAGAGGGCGATATTTTCGTTGCGCAGTTCGTCAATTTCTTTTTTTAAAGTTTGCAATTCCGTTTCCAAAAAAATTTCCTCCTTAAATTTCTCCGCGCTCAATCGCCCGTTTTGCCTCAATCAAATTCGGATAAATCGTCGTGCAGAGTTTTTTTATTTCTTCCGTCGGCTGAACTGTATCGGGAATCATAATCGCCACTCCGCCAGATGCCGCCGCACTTCTTATCCCGTTAAAGCTGTCCTCGAAAATGTAGCAATCATTTGGCGCAAGATTTAATTCCTTAGCGGCAAGCAGAAAAATATCGGGCGCGGGTTTTCCATTAGCAACCAAATCGCCCCCAACTAAAATTTCAAAGTAGCCGCGCAGATTTGAGCGCGTCAAATTTTTTTCGATAACTTCGACGGGTGCAGAACTCGCCACAGCCATTTTGACGCCTGCCGTCTTGAAAAAATTTAAAATTTCTTCGACGCCCGTCATAAGCTCTAAATTTTTTTCGGGGACTTCGCGAGCAACCTCAAGCACACGAGCAATATATTTCTTAACATCAATGTCGGGATAAAAATTTTTTATAACTTGCTCCGTGTAAGAATCCAAATTTGTGCCGCTGACAGCCGTCGCAACGTCGGGATTGCGCTTTTCGCCGAATTCCTCTGCAACGTCGAGCCACGCCTGACAATAAAGTTTTTCCGTATCAAAGAGCGTGCCGTCCATGTCGAAAATTGCTCCGCGTTTCATAAACCAAATCACCTCTTATGAATAATATCAAATTCCTTTTTACGCTGTCAATCAATAAAAATTTTTCTGTCTTAGCCGCAAAGTGATATTTGCAATTCTGAAAATTTATGCTATCATTGGCGGAGAAATTTTTATTTAGGGTATTTCGGCAGGAGGGGATTCGGTTATGTTGAAAAGTATCGCAGTAATGACCAGCGGCGGCGATAGCCCCGGTATGAACGCGGCAGTTCGTGCAGTCACTCGCACGGCACTTCATCAGGGCGTTAAGGTTTGGGGTATTCGCGGCGGCTATCATGGCATGCTTGATGAGGAAATGTTCGAGATGCAATCCAAAGACGTCAGCGACATCATTCAGCGCGGCGGCACCTTTTTAGGTACGGCTCGTTGCAGACGTTTTGCTACGCCCGAAGGTCGCATGCTCGGCTATAAAAATTTGGTCGACAGAGGAATTCAAGGTTTGGTCGTTGTTGGCGGCGATGGTTCTCTGCGCGGCGCGTCGATTTTAAGTCAGGAAACTGGTATTCCGATTGTCGGCTTGCCTGGCACTATTGATAACGACGTTTGGGGCTCGGAATATACAATCGGTTGCGACACTGCGGCGAACACGATTATTGACGCCATTAACAAGTTGCGCGACACTGCCTCAGCTCACCGCAGGACGATTGTCCTTGAGGTTATGGGACGCAATAGCGGTTGGCTCGCAATGGTTTCCGGTATTTCCGGCGGCGCAGAATATATTCTCGTTCCTGAAGAAGAATACGACCTCGATGAAATGTGCGACGAGATGAAAGCGGCTTACGACGCAGGCAAACGTTATTGTCTCGTTGTTGTGGCTGAAGGCGCGGGCAAAGGTCACGAAATCGGCAAGATTATCGCCGAAAAGACGGGGCTTGATACTCGCGTTTCCAAGCTCGGACACATTCAGCGCGGCGGCTCGCCCAGCGTTATCGAC
>JAFRRH010000013.1 GCA_017428215.1 Selenomonadaceae bacterium | reverse complement strand
TTTGTAAAACTTACAAAAGTTAAGCGGTGAAGATAGCTGAGTGGTTCCACCCGTTCCCTTTCCGAACACGGTAGTTAAGCACTCATACGCCGATGGTACTTGGGTGGCGACGCCCCGGAAGACTAGGTATTTGCCGCTAAATATTCCTCGGTAGCTCAGTCGGTAGAGCACCTGACTGTTAATCAGGGAGTCACTGGTTCGAGTCCAGTCCGGGGAGCCATTTTTTTTAAAAGGAGTTGGGGCATAGCCAAGTCGGTTAAGGCACGGGACTTTGACTCCCGCATCGTTGGTTCGAATCCAGCTGCCCCAGCCATATCTGGTAATATGACTCGCTAGCTCAACTGGTAGAGCAACTGACTCTTAATCAGTAGGTTCGGGGTTCGATTCCCCGGCGGGTCACCATTTTTATAAGGGCGATTAGCTCAGCCGGGAGAGCATCTGCTTTACACGCAGGGGGTCGGCAGTTCGAGCCTGTCATCGCCCACCAATAAATCCGGCCCGGTAGTTTAGTTGGTTAGAATGCCGCCCTGTCACGGCGGAGGTCGTCGGTTCAAGTCCGATCCGGGTCGCCATATGCCTCGGTAGCTCAGTTGGTAGAGCAGGGTACTGAAAATCCCCGTGTCAGTGGTTCGATTCCGCTCTGAGGCACCATTTAAGAATTTAATCGCAATTTTCGCCGGCTTAGCTCAATTGGCAGAGCAGCTGATTTGTAATCAGCAGGTTGTAGGTTCAAGTCCTATAGCCGGCTCCACATGCGGGTGTAGCTCAATGGTAGAGCTCCAGCCTTCCAAGCTGATCACGTGGGTTCGATTCCCATCACCCGCTCCAAAAAGCCGGGGTGGCGGAACTGGCAGACGCACGGGACTTAAAATCCTGCGAGAGTAAAATCTCGTACCGGTTCGATTCCGGTCCTCGGCACCAATGTGCGGTAGTGGCGGAATGGCAGACGCGCTAGCTTCAGGCGCTAGTGGGGGCAACCCCGTGGAGGTTCAAGTCCTCTCTGCCGCACCATTCAAAATTAAATATGCGGTCGTGGTGGAATAGGCAGACACGCTGCTTTGAGGGGGCAGTGCTCACAAGGCGTATGAGTTCAAGTCTCATCGACCGCACCATAACACGCGGTTGTGGTGGAATAGGCAGACACGCTGCTTTGAGGGGGCAGTGCTCACAAGGCGTATGAGTTCAAGTCTCATCAACCGCACCAATAAGAAAATTCAAGCGCGAGGTTTTGTTCCCCGCGCTTTTGCGTTATACAATTATTTTTGAAGACCGAAGCTCGCCGCGTTCAATTCGCCCAATACCCAAAAATTTTCCGCCCGAAATAATCCTTAAAAGTTTTTCGTCGGGTGCGTTAACAGTCGTTGGTAAACCGTTCAGAAAAGCGCGAATTCGCCGCTCGTTAAGTTCAAATATGGGTAAATGTTTCAAGCAATCTTCAATCGGCAGGAGACAATCCGCGCCGAATTTTTTTATTTCGTCAAACGTCAGCGATTTTTTTAAATCAAAGTCGCCGACCCTTAGTCGAATCAAATTTTTTAGCGTCGTTGGCAAGTTCAATCGTTCGCCAATATCAATCGCTAAACTTCTAACATAAGTGCCCTTGCCGCAATCAATTTCAATCGTCGCCGAATTTTTATCCAAGTCAACGAGTTCGATACTAGAAATTTTTACAAGCCTGCGCGGCATATCGAATTCAAAATTCTTTCTGGCGAGGTCGTAAGCTTTGCGTCCATGAATTTTTATCGCGGAGAATTTCGGCGGCTTCTGCTCAATTTCCCCGACAAAACTTTTTAATATTGCGTTAAGCTCATCGGTCGTCGGCATATGGAAATTTTCTGCGCGGGCAATAATTTTTCCGTCAAGGTCGCCGCTGTCAGTTGAAATGCCAAATAAAATTTCAGCGCGATAACTTTTATCGCAGTCGGCAAGATATTCGATAAATTTTGTCGCTTGATTAATCGCAATCGGTAAAACGCCACAAGCTTGAGGGTCAAGCGTTCCGGCATGTCCAACTTTGCGCGTAGAAAAAATCCTCCGCACATGATTAACCGCGTCGTGGCTCGTCATGCCCGAAGGTTTATTGAGATTTATAAATCCGTCTCTCATAATGCCTCGCCGATTGCCTCAACTAAAATTTTTTCTGCCTCTGCCAGTGTCGTCTTAAGTGTGCACCCCGCCGCCCGAATATGTCCGCCGCCGCCAAGCTTATCAGCAATTTGCGCAACGTTGACGCCCTTTGACCGCATACTTACACGGCAAACTTTTGGAGCCTTCTCCGTGATAAGAAATGCCACGTCGACGGTTTCAATCACGCGAATTTCGTCTATAAAGCCCTCAGTCGAATCAAAAGTTTTCGCCGTCTCGTGATTGATAAACATACCCGCAACTTTATCGCCGTAAAACATTTTTAACGAATTTAAAGCGGCACTAAGCCCGCGCACTTCCGTTAAAGATTTTTTCTCCAGCTGTTCGGAAATAAAATGCGGACTTACACCATAAGTTATCAACTTCGACGCGGCGGCTAAAGTTTCTGCGCGGGTGTTTGAAAATTGGAAAAAACCCGTATCCGTCGCTAAGCCCGTATAAAGACACGTGGCGATTTCCGGCGTAATTTGCGCGTCGAGTTCATTAGCAAGCTTAAAAATAATTTCGCAAGTCGCCGCCGCCTTAGTCTCAACGTAAAGTTCGCCGCCTTCGCCACTGTTGGTTACATGGTGGTCTATGTTTAAAATCGGCGCGTCAGTCAGCTTGCTAACGTTACCAATCCTGTCAATCGACGTGTCCAAAACAATCATCAAATCTGCGTCGAATTTTTCTCCGTCCTTTGGTCGGCGAATCTCTTCAAAATGCGGCAGAGCATGCAAATTTTTTCTAACAGTGTCGTCGATAAAAATCTGCGCTTCCTTGCCTAAAGCACGCAACATTTGCATTAAAGCCAGCGTTGAGCCGATTGCGTCGCCGTCGGGTTGGACGTGTGCAGTTATCAAAATTTTATTCGCGGCTTTGATTTTCTCCGCCGCTTCCTTGAGCGTTATCAACATTTTTAATATCTCCTTCCACTTGCAACAAAAGTTTCTGAATATGGTCGCCATAATCAAGCGACGTGTCGAGCGCAAAAGAAATTTCCGGCGTGAATCTTAAACGAATCCTCTGCCCGATTTCACGACGGACGAATCCCAACGCGCTATTCAAGCCCTCCAAAGAACTTTTAACTTGCTCCGCGTCGCCCATTACGCTGACATAAATTTTCGCCTCGCGCAGGTCGCCAGTCATCTCAACATCTGTCACCGTCACAAAGCCGATTCGCGGGTCTTTAAGTTCCTTTAAAAGCATTTTGCTCATTTCCTGCTTGATTAGTTCTTGCAATTTTTCTAATCTAAGTTTATTGCCCATGTCTATATCTCTCCTAAATTTTATTATCCCAAAAAAATTGTTTCTCCGAGACTGTATAAAAGTTCGTTCGTTTGCATGACGGATAATTTTTGTTCGATTGCCGAAATTATCACGGCGTCCCATGAATTGCGCGGATATAAAACGCCCTGTTGCGCATATCGCAATAAATATTGTACCTCGTCCAAATTTAAACCCATCGCCACTGCCAATGCCAAAAGTTTTGGTCGCGATGGGTTTTTTCTTTCGCCGGAAAATATATGATATGCGTATTCGCGATTCAAGCCCGAACGTTCTATGACTTCCGCCCGCTCTAAATGTTTTTCTGCTATTAATTTTTTTAAGTATTCGTTGAGAGGCAAAATAAATTCCTCGCGGTTACGATTGCGCCAATTCGCAAGATTTTTTTCCTCTTTAAGCTCCGTAAAGAGTTCGCCCGTACTTTTAGGAAATTTAAACAAAATACTCACCTCGATCGAAAATTTCGCTAAACAACTCTATTGTCCTGCTAGGACACCAAAAACCGCCGTCGTCTTGATAAAATGCCTAAAAAAATTTTTGGAGGCGATAACATGGCTGATATTATTTTTGGAATAATTTTTCTCGTGGTATTTTATTTCGTTTTCAAATTAATTTGGAATAACGTCACGACGGTTTCTTACAGCGGGCTAGAAGGTTTCTTTAAATCGTGGGGCAATCAAATATTCTGGGCATTTATCATAACCGCGATCATCATGACCATTGCCGCGAAGATTATGGAGTCTATTACGAGCTTTGGGCGCGGACTGGACTTTGGTCTCTTCGATATTTTGTGTTACGGTATTGGAGCTTACGTTATATTCGCAGTTTTCTTTTCATCAGAGAACGCCTTCGATAGGAAGACTTTTAGAGAGAATTATAATCGCAACGTTACTGAACTTAGCGAAAAGATAGGTCTCAACAAGTTTACTTACATTGCTGACGGTAATCCCGGCAACCTTATAAACATAGACGACAAGCGCGAAGGTAATCCATTGTCTTTAGCAGAGGAGTTTGTGACTAACGGCAGTTCCGAGTTGATTCAGTTCCCAAGCATGTGGATAAATCACAGCGTCAGCAAAGACGGCATTTACACGAGCATAAAGCTTTCCTTGAAGCATTTGACTTGCGATGACGAAATGGGCAGAGCGGGGATTGCATACATGGAAAAGAATATCGCAGAGATAACTTTCACGGCGGCGATTGAGGCGGTCGCTAAGGGTAAAGGTCGCGCCATTGAAAATGCTTTGTCTCTAATCAACGAGCACGGCGCGTTTGGGTTCTTGGGGTATGCTTGCGACGCAGGCAAGACTGCTTCCCGCAACTACACAGAGGGCGGAATAGAATATATCGTCTCGCGTAATAGCAACGGCAATGTCTCTTTGAAGATGCTCAAGAAAACTTCGGAGGGCAAGTGATATGAATAAGGGAAAAATTTTCATCGGGCTTGGCGTCGGGATTGTTTTACTTATAATGTTAGCAGCGGCAAGTGGCACTTCAACCCCTAAAAATATCGGTCAGTTCATCAGCAACTACAACAAAGAGATACAGAAAGTTGCCGACAAGAGAGCAGAAGGTCCTGGCAAAGGCGTATTGATAGGAAGATGTTCGATTAATAACCTCGAAACCGCTATTAACGGAAGTAAAGTAGCAGCAATTTGCAACGAAAATGGCGGCTTTGTAAGTTATGACTATCAGAAATCTTTCACTGTCGGCTTTGCTTTGTCCAAATCTATTTCCTCCAATTTAATCTTCTCAATCATTGAGGCGGCGATATTGGCGTCGGGCGATGATTATAACTCGGTAATGAAATCACTGGGCGTTATGAGCGGCAATCAATACAGCATTCCTGGTGAGTACAATAGAGAGATTACATTCAACAAGAATAAATATTTTTTGACTTCGGTTGACGATATGATACTTTTAAACATAAGCATTCAAAAATAAATTTGTCTTACGTCGTCGGGAGCCTCGAAAACTTCCGGCGATTTTTTTTATGATATAATGCTGACAAAATTTTTACAAGGAGTGCGGCATGAATTTTTTTGAACGATATTTGGGCGACACCTACGAACTTGTCGATACGCTGAAAAATTCCGAGCGGAGTTTTGTCGCAGTGGTTTATGACAAGCGAGCGAAACGACTCTGCACAATGAAACAGCGCGATTTACATTTGTTGCCGATTTATCAGACACTTAAGGAACTTAAAAATCCGCACGTCCCGCAAATTTATCGGCTATTTGAACGCGACGAAAAATTAATCGTCGTCGAGGAACATATTGACGGGCAGACGCTTGAGGAACTTTTAATTTATCGTCCGAACGAAATCAGCGAACCATTAGCGGAAAAAATTTTGCTCCAGCTGTGCGAATGTCTTGCCGCCATTCACGCGAAAAATATTATCCACCGCGATTTAAAGCCGTCAAATATAATGCTCACGGAAAAAAATGTCGTCAAGCTGATTGACTTTGGCATTGCGCGAATTTTTAAGCCGGGCAATTCTTCAGACACGGAACTTTTGGGAACTCGTGGATATGCGCCGCCTGAACAGTTTGGACTTTTCGACTTTGGACAGACAGATAGCCGCAGTGATATTTACGCGCTTGGAATCACGATAAAAAATTTGCTCGGCGAAAATTACAATGGACGCTTGAAAAAATTTTTGGATAAATGCACCGCGCTTGAACCTTCGCAACGTTTTCAATCCGTCGAAGAAATTCGCAACGCCGTCATACCCAAAAAAAAATTTTGGCGCACTCGGAAAATTTTCGTGAATATCTTAATAGGTTTCGCGATAATTTTTTTTCCGCGAACTACTGATTATCAAGAAAATTATCAACCTGAAGAAATCTCTAAACCAGTCGAAGAAATTCCGTACGAAAATATTTCCACACCTATTGAAACACCTAAGCCACAAGAAAAAATTTTTGAAACGCCGACGCTCCCGCAAATCTCCCTGCCCGAATTGAATTTTCCTACGCCCGCGCCTCTACCTGAAATAAATCCGCCGCAAACTCGTCAAGAGGAAAAATCTTCCGGCGAAGTCGAGATGAAACTTTTTTTGAACGGCGAACCTACAGCTAAGGAGCACATGGTTTATCTTAAGAATTGGCAGAACTGGGCGCAAAACAAGTACGGTGAATATCTTTTCCCTAACGATTGGCAAGCCCGACTTCACGTCGAGAATAACAGCGGTAAAGATTTAATCAATCCGCGAATCGAAGTTAATATCGGCGATGATGAAAATATTTTTGACTTGCCCGCGATAAGAGACGGTGCGGCGTTCGATTTCGATATTCCACTTGGAAATAAACTTGCCTCGCCCAAAAAAGGTAGCGGTCATCTGCAGATTATTTTACAATCGGAAGGCGAGCCGAAAATTTTCCTCAACAAAACTTTTTTCCTCGTGGAGTGATATTTATTCGAGTTCCTCAACGATTATGTTTTGGTTCGTGAAGACGCAAATATCCGCCGCGATTGACAGCGACTCTTTAGCGATTTCCGCCGCTGACATTTCCGTATGAGCGATTAGGGCACGTCCTGCCGCCAATGCGTAAAAGCCGCCCGAACCTATCGCCGCAACATTGCCGTCGGGTTCGATGACTTCGCCGTTGCCAGACAAAAGCAGAATGGTATCCTTATCTGCCACGAGCAACAACGCCTCAAGCCGTCGCAAAATTTTATCAGTACGCCAATCCTTAGCAAGCGCAACTGCCGCCCGCATTAAATGCCCGTGCGTCATTTCGAGCTTATCTTCAAACTTCTCAAAAAGTGTAAAGGCGTCTGCAACCGAGCCGGCAAAACCCGCAATAATTTTATTGTGATAGAGGCGGCGAACTTTTTTAGCGGTAGACTTCATGACTGTGCTATTGCCAAAAGTAACTTGCCCGTCGCCCGCAATCGCAACTTTACCGTCTTTTTTAACTGCTACTATTGTTGTCGAATGAAATTCCATTTAAATCAGCTCCTTAAATTTTTCTAAATCGTCGAGTGCCCGCGCAGATAATTTTTCCTTGCGAAATTTTTTAGGCGTGCGACCTTCAAGCGGCGGTAACAATCCGAAAGTTATATTCATCGGCTGAAAATTTTTTGCTACTGCCGTTGTGATATAATTCGCTAATGCTCCGTGACAAGTCGTAGGAGGAAAAATTATCGGCTCCAAATTTTTTACAAGCCGTGCCGCATTGACGCCCGCCATTAATCCCGCCGCCGCTGACTCAACATAACCTTCAACGCCCGTGATTTGTCCTGCGAAAAATATTTTCGGCGAAGTTTTTAATTGGAACGTCGGCAATAAAACTTTTGGCGAGTTGATGTAAGTATTTCTGTGCATGACGCCATATCGCACGAATTCCGCCGCCTCAAGTCCCGGTATCATTTTAAATACGCGCCGTTGCTCGCCCCAAGTCAAATGCGTTTGAAAGCCGACTAAATTATAAAGCGTCGCCTCGCGATTATCTTGCCGTAGCTGAACGACTGCATAAGGCGTTTTGCCGGTTTTGTCTGTCAAGCCGACCGGTTTAAGCGGTCCAAAGCGCAGTGTATCTTCGCCACGAGCCGCTAAAACTTCTACTGGCAAGCAACCCTCGAAAAAAATTTCCTGCTCAAAATCGTGCGGCTTAGTTTTTTCAGCGGCAATCAATTCTGCGCGGAAGCTTAAATATTCGTCGCGTGTCATCGGACAATTTATATAAGAATCATCTTCACCTTTATCATAGCGCGACGCCTTAAACGCCTTATCAAAATTTATCGAATCAACTTCAACAATCGGAGCCGCCGCGTCGTAGAAATAAAAATCGTCGCCGCCCGTGAGCTTTTTAATCTCGTCGGCAAGTGCGCCCGCCGTCAAAGGTCCGCTAGCGATAATCGTTACGTCGTCAAAGTTTAAGCTCGTAACTTCCTCTTCAACGAACTCAACGACGGATTTAACTTTATCGGTAACAATTTTTCCAAACTCCTCGCGGTCAACTGCCAACGCGCCACCTGCTGGAATTTTAGCCGAATCTGCCGCCGACATTATCACGGAATCAAGCCGGCGCATTTCCTCTTTAAGCACGCCAACTGCATTTGATAACCCCGCCGCCCGCAATGAATTACTGCAGACGAGTTCGGCGAAATTTCCAGTTTTGTGCGCAGGAGTTTTTTTAGTGGGGCGCATTTCATGTAATACGACTTCGACGCCGCGTTTAGCGATTTGCCAAGCCGCCTCTGCCCCGGCAAGCCCTGCGCCTATCACGTGAACTTTTTTATTGTTTACCATTTTTTTTAGCCGTCAATGCCTTGCGTGCCCTATTAGCTTCGGCGCGTTTTTTTATATCTGCCAAAATTTTATTCACGGGGTGATTTGAGCGCGTTTGACAATTTTCATTACCGCAATAAAGCATGGGCGCACGTCCTTTAAATGTGTGTGCAAACATCGTCGAGCCGCAAGCTTTACAAGTAATTACTTGAGGCTTGTCCCACGTTGTAAAATCGCACGATTCACAGCAGTAAAGAATTCTGTTGCGCGGTAATACTCGCTTAGCCAACTGCCCGCCGCATTTCGGACATTTTTTATCAATCCGTTCAAGAAATGGGCGCGTATTTTTACATTCAGGATAGCCCGAACACGCAAGAAACGTTCCGTAGCGTCCATGCTTAATCATCATTTTGCGCCCGCATTTTTCGCAAATTTCTTCCGACTCAACGTCTGGTTCTTTTTGCGGCTTAGCATCTTCGCCGAGTGAACTCATTGCTTTATCAAAGGCGACGTTAAACTTTGTGCAATAATTTTCAATCACAGTTTGCTTTTGAACTTTACCTTCTGCAACTTTGTTAATCTGCGCGGCAACCTCGTTATAAGCTTTTGCGCTAAATACGTCGTCGAAAAAACCGTTCAGCGCGTCGAGGACACGTTCGCCCAAGGAAGTAACTTTATAAATAGAATTATCCGCCGTGATATATTTGCGCTTGATTAGGCTGGCAATACCACCCGCATAAAAATCTGCCCAATCAACTTTTAGCGCGTCGAAAGCCGCCATTAAAGCCGCCTCGTTCGTCAAGCCGTCAAGATTCATGCGCGACGAAGATTTTTTCCGCGAATAAATTAAATTGTAAAGTTTGAATTGATGTTCCGCCAAATATTTTCTTACGGCTTCAGGCTCGCGTTGTTCATTCGTCAAAAAAATTTCTCCGTTGTGTGGATAAGTTATCAAGCTTGCGTAGCCGTCCGCCTCTAAATTAATTCCCTCGTAAAATTGCTCCAAAATGACGCGCGTCCTTGCCGCCGAAAAGTTTAGTTCCTTAAATGCGAGTTCTTGAAGCGTTGCCGGCGTTAAAGTTTTGCCTATGGTTAAAATTTTCTGCGCGGGCGGCTCGGCGATTAATTTCAAAAGCATAGCGCGGAATCTGCCGACTTTAACGCCGCGCCAAATTTTTATCGAAAGATATTCTCCGATTTTATGGCTGGCATATTTGTCAATTAACTGCTTAGCTTGGAAGGCGTCCGCTAAATTTTCGTTAATCGGTTGCGCGTCCTCCAATGCCGCCTTAAAAGTTTCTTTAGTCAATTCGTTCATCAAAATTCGGCAATGGGAATTTGGATTGACGCCGAAAAGCTCGCAAAATTGCCGCGCTAAAAATTCGCCCTGCGCATCGGGATTTGTCGCGATAAAAATTCTGCGAGAGTTTAAAGTTTCTCGGCGAAGTTCGTTTAACAATTTTCCTTTACCACGCACCGTAATATAATCGGGCTGATAATTTTCGTCTACGCCGATTCGGCTTTTGGGTAAATCTGTCAAGAATCCGTCGGTTGAGGACACCGAATAATTTCGCCCAATAAATTTTTTGAGCGTTCGTGCCTTAGCCGCGCTCTCGACGAGTATCAACGACTTTAAATTTTTTTCTGCCACGTGTTTAACCTCCAACTTTACGTTTATATCGACCCGCGTCTTCTGTGACGCAATTTTTCATATCAAGTTCAAGCATAATGCCCGGCAATTCGCTCGGAGCAATCTCATCAATCTTATCTAAAATTTCCTCGTCCGTAATAAATTTATCAAACGGAATGATTTCCAAAACTTTAGCCGCCATGCCGTCAAGTTCAATCGGTTTAGCAATTTTAATTTCGGGCGCGATT
Organism: Selenomonadaceae bacterium; assembly: GCA_017428215.1. Lineage (GTDB taxonomy): Bacteria > Bacillota > Negativicutes > Selenomonadales > Selenomonadaceae > Quinella. The sequence goes on along the minus strand of JAFRRH010000013.1, from coordinate 92,735 downwards.
TTAGTTTCGGGCTTAAAATTTTTGGGGTTGTCAATGCTGTATTCGTTCAAAACGTCTTGTGCATTTTTAATCAGCGTTGCGCCGTCGCGAATCAACTCATTACAACCGCGGCTCATCTTCGCGTAAACTTGTCCAGGTATCGCAAAAACGTCGCGTCCATATTCGCCGGCATATGTGCTGGTTATCAATGCGCCGCTTTTAAAATCCGCCTCCACAACAATAACTCCTTTGCAAAGCCCCGCGATAATTCTGTTGCGCGGCGGAAAAGTTGTCGGACTTGGCGGAAGTTGCGGAGGAAATTCGCTGAGGACAACGCCACGTTCAATAATCTGTTCAAAAAATTTTTTTTTATCGCCGCGAAAGGCAATATCTATTCCACAGCCTAAAACGGCAACGGTTCGTCCCGTCTTTAATGCTCCGAGATGTGCAAAGCTGTCAATGCCACGAGCCGCACCGCTTACGACTGTCAAGCCCGCCGCCGCGAGATGTTCGCCCAATTCCAACGCAACACTCTGACCATAAGGCGTATTGTGCCTCGAACCAACAATTCCAATCCGTAATGTTTGTGGCTCCAATTTCCCGCGATAATAAAAAAACATTGGCGGCGCGTTAATTTCTTTTAAAATCGGCGGATAATCCTCGTCAACGATTGAACACAGATTAAACTCGTGCCGCTCGCAATATTTAACGAGATTTTCTGGTGCATTGGGGTGTTTGCCGCGAAAATTTACGAAAGCTTCAAGCGATTTAGGTTTAATGCCCGCGTGAATCAAATCGTCAATGTCGGCTGACCAAGCGGTTTTAGCACTGCCGCAAAATTTCACAAGCTTTTCAATGCTCTTGTTGCCGAATCCCTCTGCACCGCCCATCGCCGCCATATAATATTTTTCCACGACTGCCGCCCTCCCGCGCCGTATAATATCCTGCAAATTTTTCGCCGTCAAGTGACAAAAATTTTTCTGCGTGATATACTTCAAAAAAATTTTTCGGAGGAACTAATGCAGAAAAAATATTTTTACTTTCAGCCGCAATACGTCGGCAAATTTAAATGCGATGGCTCCAAGTGCGACGCGCATTGTTGTCAAACGGGCTGGAATATTTTAATCGACAGTGAAACTTATAATAAGTACAAGCAACTTGATTCGCCGGAAATTATTTCGCACATAAAATTTCACGACGACCGCAAAGAATATTTTATCGCCTTCGACGGGAAAAAATATTGCCCGTTCCTAAACGAAAATAAATTGTGCAGTCTTCAGCTAAAATATGGCGAAAAGTTTTTATCTCGAACTTGCGCGACTTATCCGCGTATCACGAATAACTTTGGATATTTTTTTGAGCGGGCATTAATTTTAAGTTGTCCGGTTGCGGCGGAGATGATTTTATTTGAGCGCGAGCCAATACAATTTGAATTCGTAGAAGTGCCGGAGGAAATTCATTCACTCAACGGCAAACTTTTTTTCCAAAAAATTCAATCGACGGAAGAATTCAAGCGGCATTTGATAGAAATTCAAGTGGCGATGATTTCAATCTTGCAGGAGCGCACGCTGTCAATCGACCAAAGATTAATCGTGCTGTGCTTTTTTGTCGACAAGCTCGGAGAAATTTTTTCAAACTTCGACGAAAACGCGCTGACAAAATTAATCGCGGCTTATGAGTCGAAAAAATTTTTAACGGAACAAGTACCGCTTATGATTCAAACTATAACTTTCGACGCGGAAAAATTTATTCGATTAATGCAGGAACTTTTAGAAAGCGTTTATAACGGCGAGGACGCTTTTGACACGGCACGCGATAAAAAATTTCTGGGAGCCTTCGTTAACATTTTTAAACTTAAGCCTGCCGAAAAAAACGCCATTCCCGTTTCAAACGTCGTGGAAAATTATTACAGTCTGATTGAGGCGCGGAAAAAATTTTTAACTGATTACGCGACGTTTTTGGAAAATTATTTAGTCAACGAACTTTTCTTGAGTATTTACCCGTGGCGATTCGAGGGCAGTCCTCTGCAAAATTTCGCCGCCTTCGTGACGGAGTATAAACTTTTTGAGCTGATAACTTTTTCCATGACGATTAAAAATTTGGACGATAAAAAAACTTTGCTTGAGATGACAAGTTGGTTTACGACGCGATTTGACCACGTAAACGAGTACAAGCAACGGATTTTCTCTTTTATCGAGAATCGGGACGAGCCATTTTCGTTAATGGAAAGTTTGTTGGAAGGGAGCAATTAAAATGATAACGCCTGAACTTTTAGCGCGGATAAATGAGTTGGCGCGAAAGAAACGCACAGTCGGCTTGACGGAAGAGGAACTTGCCGAGCAAAAAGGACTTTACAAAATTTATTTAGCGGCAATACGCGGACAAGTAACGAGCTTGCTTGACAGAATAGAATTTGTAGATGTGGAGGTAAAAAAATGAATACAGTTGGATTTATTGGCGGCGGTGCGCTTGCCGAATCAATTATTCGCGGCATATGCGGCAAAGTTTTCGCGCCGAATAATATTTTTGTTTCTGAAATTCGTACCGAACGTTGCGAGGAACTAAAAAAACTTTATGGCGTTAACGCTTCGACGGATATAAATTTTTTAGATAAGATTGACTTGCTGATTGTCGCCGTTAAACCTAAAGACGCCGAAAAAACTTTTGCCGCGTTGCAAGGTAAAATTCCCGCGTCAACGATTATAACTTACACGGTCGCGGGCTTGAAACTTACGAGCGTTGAAAAATTTTTCCCAGAAAATAAAATCGCGCGAATTATGCCCAATGTGGCGGTTTCAGTCGGCGAGAGTATGACGGCTTACACTTTAAATAAAAATGCCGCGCAGGTTGGCACGACGATTAAAAATTTTTGGTCGACGTTGGGACGCGCTGTTGAGGTTGAGGAAAAATTAATGGACGCAGTAACGGGGCTAAGCGGTTCGGGTCCGGCTTATGCGTTCTTGATGATTGACGCGCTTTCAGACGGTGGAGTTGCGGCGGGCTTATCGCGGGCAATGGCGATTGAATTGGCGGCACAAACTTTATTGGGGGCGGCGAAAATGGTTTTAGCGGGCGAACACCCCGACGTTTTGCGCGATAAAGTCACAAGTCCAGCGGGCACGACGATTGAAGGCGTCAGAGTTTTAGAGCGCGGCGCAGTTCGTTCTTCGCTAATTGAGGCAGTTTTAGCGGCGACGGAAAAATCCAAGTTGCTCTGATTGAAAGGAGTTTTTAAAATGAATGATGAACGCTACGTTTCGATTGAACAATCCGTAATTGATTCGTTTACCGAAATTAAGGAAATGGAAGCGGGCAGATTACCTGAACGCACGTGGGACGAGCTGAAAGCTAAACTTGAAAAAGAATTTGCCGAAGAGTTGGAAGAAGAAAGGCGGCAAGAGCTTTATGGAAATAATTTGGTCGTCGCGTTTTGAATCAGATATTAAATATTACTTCCGGAAAAAACGATATACAAAAATTTTAGATGATATTAACGAGGTTGTCGAAAAACTCAAGGCAGGAGATTTTATCGGTGACCGTTTGGAAAATATTAATTTCAAAGACAATTCAGCAGTGTACAAAGTAAGGATAGCCAATACCTCAACGAAAAGTGGCAAATCGAACGGTTTTAGGATAATCTATTATCTTAAGGTTGAAGAAAAAATTTATCTTGTGACAATCTATTCTAAGAAGGACGATAATCGAATTCCTACCGACGCGCAGATTGCCGAGCTTATTAACAGTTTGCTTTAAAACTTTTAAGGAGCACGCCATGAAAACTTTCTTCACTCCTCAAAAAAATTTTCGACAAAAAGGTCAAGGTCTTCTTGAATACGCGCTGATTATCAGTTTTGTTGCCGCGATTGCAGTATTCGTGACGCTTAACGGCGGCTTGGGCGCAACGATAGAAAATCTTTTCGGCGCGGCAGGCGATAACGTAGGTGCAGTAACGTCAAGTATAAATCTTGCTGATTCAGAGGAAGAGCAGGACGAAACTTCCTTTGACGTCACTGCCGACGAATCAACCACAAGTACAGAGAATTCCGAATCACTGAATTTAAAGCCGTTGAATTGGTAAATGGAAATCGCGCCTTTTGCTGATATGACTTACAATACCATTTCCAGAAGTCCTTCGGTTGATGACGCACTCCGCTCAGAGATAAGATTTTATAATACGCTATTCACGGCAGTTGAGGGACATTTAGCATCGACTTATGCTAAGGACGGAACTAAAGATTGGGAAAATTTTTTGACGATGATAGAAAACACCAAAAGTAGAAATGATATTCCCTCGACTTACACACGCGACGAGCAAACAATTACAGTTAAAAAAGTCGGTAAAGATTTACGAGTAACTTACTCCGACAAAGAGGGCACTTACTATTATAAGTTGTCGCCCGACGCCAATAACGTTATGCAGATTGAGACGAACTCAAATAAATCTTACAGTGAATTTTATTCGACGATTATGAGCAATAAGGACGGCGGCGGCTGGCAGTACAAAAAAGATTAGGAGGAAAGTTTTAATGAACATATTCCAAATAATTTTCACGACGGAGGGACGGCTCAATCGCGGACGCTTTTTTAAATACTACATACTTATAACGTTAATGGGCGCAACTGCGACGTTTGTAACTTCGTGTATGGCGACGCTTTTAACGGGCAATCCAGACGGAGCCTTAGTTAAAACGATAACAGTAATTTGGGCAATCATCGCTACGGTTGGGGCTTGTATGCTCATGGTGCGCCGTCTGCACGATTTAAATAGAAACGGCGCGTTCTTTTGGGTCAGTTTTATTCCGGTCGTAGGATTAATTTTTTTAGTGTATTTATTTTTCGCAGAGGGCACCATAGGCTATAATAAATATGGAGCCGACCCGTTGGAAAATCAAATGTGACATGATACGGAAATAAAAAAATCCCGCCGAGCGTTTCGACGGAATAAAATTTTTGTCCGCGCAGATTTTATTTCTGAACAAACTTTGAGCCGCTGATTTTATAGGTCTCGTCGTTAATGTGGAAAGTCGTCGCGGTGAAATTCTTAAACGTAACGGAGCCTTCGTCAAAGGTCAGCGTGACTGCTTTACTTTTGTAAGTCGCCGTAAAATCCATGCTGTCGAGCGTGAGGGTGTCCTTATTATCGAAGCCGTAAATAATATCGTTGCCTTCGCCCGCATTGTAGATAAAGACATCAGAGCCGGCGTCGCCCCAAAGCGAATCATTACCCGCGCCGCCAACGAGCGTGTCATTGCCTTTGCCGCCTTTTAAAGTGTCGCTACCAAGTCCGCCGTAAATTTTATCGTTGCCAGCGTTGCCTTGAATGGAATCATTGCCGCCCTCGCCGTAAAGTATATCATTCTTACTTCCGCCGAGTATTACGTTGTCGAGCTTGTTGCCGTAAATTTTGACAGCCGTCGTGCGTTTAGAGGCGTCTGCAGTTCCAACATTCGCGTCGAGTTTCACGGGCGATTTTGTCGAGTTCTTAATTGTTAAAGTTGTCGCGCCGCTAACGACCGTTTCAAACGCTTTGCCCTTTGCGTTAATCATGTTGAGTTTTTTATTTGCGCCGTCTTTAACGGTTAACGTACCCTTGCCGATTGTAAAGACGACATCATCGCCGCTTAACGTCGCCTTAGAAATTGCCGCGCCGATTGAAATTCTATCGCCCGTTGCGTAGTCCTCAATAACGTCATTGCCCGCGCTGTAAATAAAAACGTCGTTGCCTGCGCCGCCCTTTAAAGTGTCGTTGCCTTTTCCGCCGTTCAAAGAATCCTTTCCATTGCCACCGAGTATAGAATCATTGCCGGAGCCGCCGACGATTGAATTATCAAGTTTGTTGCCAATAATCGTTATACCGGTTTTGAGAGCTTTGGCGTTGACGGTCTTAACAGTGCTTTCAAAGTCCGCTAAATCAAGCGTATCTTCCGTAAAGTCCGTCGTCAAAGTTAAAATGGTTTTCTTAGCGTTGTAAGTCACGCCGTCGGGTATGCCGTCCGAATAATTTTTGGCGAGGTAGCGCATATAACCATAGCCGTAACCGCCTTTAGCAGACGAGCTACCAGGACTAACAAATGTACTATAAGTCGTCGAGGCACTATCATAGCCGCCGACGATTTCGACAAGCCCTGCGCCAATTTCATCTGTGTATTTTGTGTAAGGAATATTTGCCTTAAGAGTAATTTCCGCCATAGCTTGCAAAATCAGCCTGTCAAGATAATTTGTGAACTTTTCTGATTGATAACTTGCGCCATAACCGTAGAGGTCAGAGTAAATGTATTTATTATCGCCCTCCAAAACACCATTTTTATCATCGGCAGTCATATTGTAAAGAAAATCGGCGTTAATGTACAAATCAACTTCAGAGGCAAGCCCCATATCATAATTAAAACCAAGTCTTATCTCATCTTGACGAGTATAACGGTGATAGCTGTCGCCGTCGCCGAACGAAGAAAATATTACATTGATTTTGTTGATACTGGCGCGTCCGTCGGTGAAATTAATTCCGAGCGATTGATTGATGAGGTCGAGTGATTCGGGAATCCACCAATTATAAAGCGCACGCACGACGAGTTTTTGTTTCTCAAGATAAGTCGCGCCGCTGTAATTAAATTTTTCGTCGACGTTCTTATCATCTTTTTCGGCGTAGGTTACATTGACCGTTAAGCCGTTCTTCGTGAAGGAATTATACTCCGCGTCGGTAAGCTTAACTGCCTTAGCGGTTTCGGGGACGATTGAGTCAGCGGTCTTGGTAGTTTTGCCGCCCGCGTCCGAACCCGTGATTGCGCCGGTGTCTTCATTGTTAATACGAATGCCGCAACCCTGCTCTGCAAACTTTTGAAGATTATAATCAGGTTGATAGCTTTTCTTATCTTCCTGGAATTTTTGTTCGAACACGTCGTAGCGAACTGCGCCCACAGCTTTAAAAGCTTCGTCAATGGCATCGGTGCCCGTCTTGTCCGTAGTCATGAGCGTCTTAACAAATTTCTTGATAACTCCAACCGGTGTAGACATACAATCATCTCCTCTAAAAATTTTTCCACGATACCCAAAAATATTATATCGACACTGAAAAAGTTTTTGGTGTCCTGCGAGGACACTGCCTAAAAATTTTCAAGCGTTCCACATGTATTATAGTAATTGTTTTTTTTTTTTGTCAATTCCTAACCAAAAATTTTTATAAAAAAATCCCGCCGAATTGACGCGGAATATTTATTTGATAAAATGTTTGTAGAAAAAATTTTGCAAGGAAGATTCGAGTTGAATATATTTTTACTTTTAACAATCGCGCTGGCAATAATCATCGTGCTTTTGCGATTCAAAATTCCAATCGGCGTGTGCATGTTGGCGAGCGGAATTTTTATTTGGCTGATACGTTCGGCAAGCCCGATTTCTTTAGCGCAAGCCTTTTACGAAACGTTTACACTATCGAGGACTTACGACATAATTTTTGCATTGTATTTCGTGATGTGCTTAGAAATTGAATTGCGTTTAAGTGGAGCATTAACGGATATGGTTAAGGCTTTGCGGCGAATTTTTTCCAACGTAAAAATTTTATTAGCGGCAATGCCTGCGTTCTTAGGACTTTTGCCGAGCGTGGGCGGAGCAAGATTTTCCGCGCCGATTGTCGAGGAGCTAAGCACGAGCATAAAACTTTCACCCGAACACAAAGCGGCGATAAATTTTTGGTTCCGTCATTTATTCGAGTTTTCAAGTCCGATAATTCCAGGAATGATTATGGCATGTTCAATCGCCGGCGTAACTTTTGGCGAATTCATCAGCCATTTATGTTGGGTAACAATTTTGGCAATCGCGGTTGGTTGGCTGATTCTAATTCGCCCAATAAAAATTCCCGCCGCGCAGAAAGTTGCAGAGACGGCGGCGGAAATTCGTCACGAGCGCAACGGTTTATTATTAGCGTTATTGCCGGTCTCATTAGTTTTTATGGTCGTAGTTTTTTTCAAGCTCAATGCCTCGATAGCAACGGGTTTAGTAGTAGTGGCGTGGGTTTTCGTATTGACGGCGGTCGGGCGGCGCGTTGGTGTTAAGGAAATTTTTCGCGGCGCATTCGATTTAAAAATGACGCTCAACATTTGCTGTATCTTGTACTTTATACAAATTCTCTCTGTGACTGAAGTTTTAGGCGAAATCGTCGCGGCGTTCCAAGCGTCGCCGTTGCCAATCCCTGTAATAATCGCTTGCGTGTCGTTTATTATCGGAATTTTAACGGGCATGAGTCAAGGTCACGTCGCAATAGTTATGCCGATAGTTGCGGCTATGGGCACGGGCGATTTAAATTTAGCGGGCGTGGCTATGGCGTTCGGCGTGGCAGGGCAAATGCTCACTCCAACGCACGTTTGCCTAATCGTCACGATTGATTATTTCAAGGCAGATTTATTTAAAACTTTAAAGCCCATTTTGCTTGCCGAAATAATTTTGCTGACAATTTTTAGCGTGTACACTGCTTTAACGTGGTAAAGAAAAACGCCGCCCTTTTGGACGACGCCTAAAATTTTTATCGTTCGTAATCAATCTTGTTTGTCGAGCAGTTCAATTTTGCCGCTTCTGGGGTGGAACATCAGCCCGTGAATTTTAACATCTTTCGGGATAAGCGGGTTTTCGCGCAGTTGTTTAACGACCTTCATAACGTTTTCTTCTGGCTTTTGGAAACTGTCCGTCCACTCGACAAGTTCTTTCTCAACCATTTTAATTGCGTCGGGCGAAATTCCGCGCTCCAACATGCCCGTTGTCAAGCTCTTGGACGTAGTTTTAGCCATGCCGCATTCGTGGTGACCGATAATCGCGACTTCTTGCACGCCGAGTTCATAAATACAAACGAGCAGACTGCGAACAGTGGTATCGAAGACGCCGTTCAAGCAGTTGCCGACGGTTTTAATAACTTTTGCGTCGCCGCGCTTAATTCCGAGTGCCGGCTCCAAAAAGTTAACGAGGCGCGTATCCATACAGGTGACGATTGCCAAATGTTTTTTCGGCAGTTTGCTATCGTGATGATCTTCGTGCTCGTAAGCTTTGTACTCTTCCGGCAGGTTCGCGCAGAATTTTTCGTTAGTCTGCAGGATTTCATCAATAACTGACATCTAATTACCTCCCAAAAAATTTATCGGCGACATTTTATAATTATTGCCGTTCAAAGTCAACGTGTCCGAGTTTCCTAATCAAAAATAAATCGTCCATTTCGGCAAGTTTTTCGTCAAGGTCGAATTCCACATCATCTTCGTAATATTGGAAAACATCTTCGCCACTTTTCGTGCTGACGTAAAGATAACGATCATCGTCCTCGTCGTAAGCAAGTCCGTAGCTGGCAATTTCTTCGACGTTAATGCGTTCTTCGCCAATCTTTACAAAACGCGGTAAATTATTCATAGCAACCGCTCCTTTCTTGCGAAATTTTATAATCTTTACGCGCCTCTGTCAATGATTCTTTACAAGTTACGGCGAATTCGCTATCATACAAAAAGGAGGTTTATAATTATGCGCAGGAAACGTGAGATTGCGGCGGCTGAAAATGAATTCTTGGAAAAATTTTGGTACATATGCCAGCTTTTTATGAAGAACCGCTTTGAAACTGGAAACTCAACCGTTGCAAAAGGTGTTCGGAAGAAAACTAAAAAGACGGAAGAAAATTTATTTAAAAAAGTCGGCGAGGAAGCTTTTTTGCCCAAAGACGAGTTTGAATGGGGCATGGTAAACGGCAAAATTTCGGCGTTGCATTGGGCTTTGGGTAGAGAATGGGAATTTTTAGGCGATTTTCTCTTAGATAAATACACAAGTGTCATGCGGCAAGAATGGGAAGTTATTGACGCTCATGAAGAATATTTCGAGCGAATTTGGTTCGGAAGAAATACAAAATATATTCTGAATGACGCGGGCGAAGTCGTTTTAGCTCCTCGACACGAAGGCGGCGAAGGAATGATGGAATTTCTTTTGGAAAGATACGGGCAAGATTGGTTGACTGTCCACAGCGACTTTGAATGGGGCGTATGGAGCGGCAGACTTTCAGCTTTGCGTTGGATTTTAGGCGACGAATGGGATATTCTTGATACTTAATGGAAATATTTAGGGAGATGATTTAATGGCAAAGAAGGAACGATTCCCGTTAAAAATGGCAAATGATGTCGAAGTTCGCAATATCGATGATTTCAAGACGCATTTTGACATTGATTTGGTTGCTCAATATTTTTTTGACGGACGATTGCTCACGTGGCTTGAAGAACGTTATTATGACGAAGAGGCTACGGAGATTAAAAAACTTTCTTCCGATGACGAACATTTGGAGGAAAAGCTCTGTAAAATTTTTGATAAAGAAACGCCAGAGGAAATTGCGCGGCGCGAACGTCTTAATCGCCTCAAAAAATACACCAAAGACGAAACTATTTTAGCTAACGTCGATAAGGTTGCCTTCGACCAAGAAGAGTTAGCAGATTTGCTCGACGAGGACGCTAAAGAAATTTATCTGTGCGAAAATCGTTTTGTGATTCCGCTCCGCATGAAAAATAAAAATTATATCGGCGTCGGCAAGGCGATTGCAGTTATTCGTAGCAATGAGCCTGTCGATTTCGATAAACTCAACATAACTTTCGATAAAGTTCGTTTCGACGACGACTATCAAAAAATTTTACCGAAAACCACTGCTAAAACTAAATCAACTGCTAAAAATGCCACTTCAGCTAAAAAAAAATCGCGCTATGAAACCGTAGAAGCGACGACCACTATTAAAAATAAATGTGGTATTTATGACCGTCCAGCAGCTATTCTCGTGCAGAAAGCGTCCTCGTTCAAATCAAAAATTTGGTTTAAGGCTAAAGGCAAAACTGTCGACGCGAAAAGTATTTTGATGGTTATGTCTATGGGATTGGTTAAAGGAACGGAAGTTACGATTGTTGCCGACGGTCCAGACGCTCAAGAGGCTGTTAAAGCTATCCAAGAGCTTTTTGATAATAAATTTGGCGAATACTAAGGAGATGATTTTATGGCAACCGAAATTCTTAACGACGCACTCTTTTACGACCGCTACGAAATTATTGAGGGGGAAAAATTTATGTCGCCTAGTGCAAACATCAAACACAATCGAATTGTAACAAATCTTGCAATGACAATCGGCGTTTACGCTCACACACTCAGATTGGGACAAGCTTTCACGGATAGTCTTGACGTTCATTTGCCTGACGGCAATCTCTTCCGTCCCGATTTTATTTTTTTCAACGCGGCTAACAGTAAATTCATCATTGATAACGAATATGGAACGATTCACGGCGTGCCCGATATGGCTGTTGAAATTTTTTCCCGCTCGACAATGCGCAATGACTTTGGAATAAAAAAAGACGTTTACGAGCGCAACGGCGTTAAAGAATATTGGATGATTGACCCTTGGCGCGAGAGTATTGAAGTTTATCTTTTGCGCGACGGCAAATATTTTCTCGACGACGTTTATCAAAACTATAACGAGGCAGAATTAAAAGAGTTGACTGACGAGGAACGCGCAAAAATTGAATTTGAAGTGCCCGTTGCAGTTTTAGACGGCTTCAAAGTAAAGATAAAAAATATTTTCGGCTGGTTTATCGAATGATTTTTAAGGAGTTGATTTAATGAGTGATGATTATTGCTTTGCTTGCGGCGAAAATAACCCAATCGGCTTGCATTTAACCTTTAATTTCGACGGTGAACGCATTTTTACGAAAAAAATTCTGCCAAAAGAGTTCGAAGGCTACGAGGGTGCGGTGCACGGCGGAATTATTTCTACAATGCTTGATGAAACTATGTGCAAATTCATTTCCGCTAAATATAATGAAAAATCTTTGACGGGACGGCTTGAAGTTCGTTTTAAATATCCGACGCCCATTGAACAGGAGCTTAAAATCACGGCGTGGCAAGAAAATCAGCGTAAAAATATAATTTCAATGCGTTCAACAGTCGAAACTAAAGACGGCGTGATAACTGCGGAGGCGACGGCAAAATTTGCAGTCGTGAATGCGTTATGAAATTTATTATCGGCAAATTAAGCGTAAATATTAAAGGTTTTGGCTTTGTTTCTCCCGAAAATGGCGGAAATGATATTTTTATAGCGGCGGAAAATCTGCGCGGGGCTCTAAACGGCGATAAAGTCAAAATTAAAGTCTTTAATGAGTGGCGCGGGCGTCGCGAAGGTGTAATCATTAATATTTTGGAGCACGCAAATAATATTTTCGTCGGAACGCTTAACAAAGTCGGCAATAAAGTTTTCGTAACACCAGATGATAAACGTATCGACCAAAAAATTATTTTGCCGAAGTTTAAAGGGAAATTTCAATCAAATACCAAAGTTGTCGTGAAAATTATTGCTTGGGATCCTCTGCGCGGCGAAATCGTAGAAATTTTAGGTAAAGAAAATGCGCCAGGCGTCGAAATTCGCGGGATTTTACGCAGTCGCGGTGTCGAAGAAAATTTTCCGCCAAAAGTACAAGCCGAAGCGTCGCGAATCGAACTTGAGCCTAGTGAATTTGAAATTTCTAAGCGAATCGATCGCCGAAATTTAAAAATCGTGACGATTGACGGCGAAGACGCTAAAGATTTGGACGACGGAGTTTACGCCGAAGAACGCGACGGCGGATTTTTTTTGGGCGTGTATATTGCCGACGTGAGCCACTATGTTAAGCGAAATTCCGCGCTCGACCGCGAGGCTTTTGAACGCGGAACCAGCATTTATCCCGTCGATAGGGTCGTTCCCATGCTCCCGAAGGAATTATCGAACGGAATTTGCAGTTTGAACGCCGGAGTTGACCGTTTGGCGATGGCTTGCGAGATGAAAATTAATTTTGCGGGTCACGTCGCCGATTATAAAATTTTTCCGACGGTTATTCACGTTTTCAGACGATTAAGTTACACGCAAGTTAATAAATTTCTTGACGGCGATAAAAAATTTTTGGCTGATTGCGCCGAAAATCTTAATGCGTTGAAAAAAATTCACGACTTGAGGAAAAAAATTCGCTCTGAACGTGGCGCGATTGACTTCGATTTGCCCGAAATGAAAATTATTTTGAACGCGGCAGGCAAACCTCTTGAAATTACAAAAAGAATTCAAACAATCGGCGAATCGATAATCGAAGAGTGCATGCTTCTTGCTAATGAAGCCGTCGCCGAACACACAATAAAAAATAAAATTCCGAGTTTGTATCGCGTACATGAGTTGCCGTCGTCTGAAAAAATTTTAACGCTGAATCAACTGCTTGCGCATTTCAGTTTACACATAAACAAAGGAAAAGAGCCGTCAGAATTCCAAAAAATTTTATCCAAAGTCAAAAATTTGCCTGTAGAAAAAATTATAACGAGCTATGCACTTCGGACAATGCAACAAGCGCGATATTCGCCCAAAAATTTGGGACATTTCGGGTTGGCGGCAAAATTTTACACGCATTTCACGTCGCCGATAAGACGCTATCCAGATTTAATCGTTCACAGAGCGTTAAGAGGCACTTTAATAAAAAATTTAGAAGAAATATCGCGTCAAAGTTCGGAGCGGGAGCGGCGAGCAATAGAAATTGAGCGCGAATCATTGGATTTAAAAGCAGTTGAGTACATGCAACGCTTTGTCGGACAAAATTTTGACGGCGTGATAGAATCTGTGACGAATTTCGGATTTTTCGTGGAGTTAGATAACGGTGTTGACGGCTTAGTCCGAGCGGCTGATTTGAAAGATGATTATTATGCGTTCGTGGAGCGAGAATTTGCGTTGATAGGCACGCGAACGGGCAAAAGTTATCATATCGGTGACAATGTGAGAGTAAAATTGGTTTCGGCGAATATAAAACTGCGGCAGTTAACTTTTGAACTGGTTAGCGACGTAGCGAACCGAGATTTGATAGCGAAAATATAAAAAAATCCTCTCAAGCGGAAGTTTGGGAGGTTTTTTGTTGCTAGAAAGGAAATTTGGCGATTGAAAACAGTTTTTTCGACTCATTTTACAAAATCCTATATACTAAATTTTTGCATACGCTTTGACGGCGGAAAATTTTTTTGCTAAACGCTGTAACGAAATCGAAATTTTAACGTATAAGGGACAGAAAGAAAAACAGAGCCGCAAGGAACAAGCTGAATTGACAGCACAGCCGAATAAATTTCTAACTAAATCAAAGGAGACTGATAAAAATGGCAGAGGAAAAAATCTTGAAGGACGAAATCTTGAGCGAGGAGCAACTCAAACAGGTTGCGGGCGGTACATATCAAGAATATCGGGAAATTGAGGATGCAATTCTGGCTAATCCTGCATTATCATCTGATTATTCCGAGTACTGGCACCTCTATGAGGGTGGGAATAATGAGGATTTTTGTGAATTTTTTTTGTTAAGAAAATTTGGTATTGATATTCGTATTGACGATTTGAAAGCCAATGTTTATTATGCAGAGAACGATTGGTGTATTCCGGCTATCAACAGAAAAACTCTTACACACGCTGAAGTTATTAACATGATTAATAATTACAAAGGATAAAAAATTATTATAAATTTCTTAAAAAAAGCCCTTCGGCGGAGAGTCGGAGGGTTTTTTTGAGTTTTTGAAGTCTGCATGGTAAAATCAGCGTCGGGAGATGATAAAATGGAAGTAGAGAAGAAATTATTGGACGAAAACAAGCCGCTTGAAGCATTGGAGCTATTGAAAGCAATTTTGCCGACCGCGCAGGAAAAATGGCGCGTTCATGAGCTGATTGGCGCATGTTTTCATGATTTATGCGACGCAGAGGGAGCCGCGCAGGCATATTTCAACGCGGCAATGACGGATAAATTTTTGCGAAGTCAGCGGGCGCATTTCTCGAATTATTTATTCGCGTTGCATTATTTGCCACAACTCGACGCGCCAACGCTAATTCACGAGCTGAAAATTTATAATTCACTTTATCGCGAGGCAGAAATTTTACCGCCGATAAAAAAATCTGCCGAAAAAATATCAGTAGCGTTCATATCGCCGAATTTTTGCGATTCTTCGGCGGCGAGGTTTTATGAGGCGTTATTAACTGATTACGACCGCGAAAAATTTCATGTGACGGCGTGGAGTTTAAGTTCGGAAGAAGATTTATTCACGAAAAAAATTAAACGCAACGTTGACGGCTACTTTGACATCTCGGAGACGAGTTTTTTTGAGGCGGCGGAGCAAATTCACGGCGCGGACGTGCTGATTGACTTGGGAGGACACACGGAGGGCGGCTCGACTTTACAGATTGCGACATATAAACCTGCGCGGCTTCAAATGACGGGTATCGGCTACTTTGATTCGACGGGCGCAGATTTTATTGATTACTTTATCGGCGACGAATTTTTAACGGTTCACGACAAAATTTTTACCGAAAAGATTTTGCAACTAAAAAATGCTTTTGCCTTCCGCCCGAATGCAAGAATGATTCGCGAAAAAAATTTCCGCCGAGCATTTCCGCACAAAAATTTTACGTTCGGTAGCTTGAATAACTTTATGAAACTTAGCGACGATTATTTATTAGCCGTAAAAAATATTTTGGACGCCTTGCCCGACGCGAAAATTATTTTCCGAGACACGACGCCTCTTAAAAGTCGACAAGTTGAGCTGATTGAGCGCTTGAAAAGTTTTGGGATTGAAAGTGCGGAAGTCCGACGCGGCGAAAATAATTTCTTCACGGATTACAGCGAGATTGATTTGATTTTGGATACATTCCCATATCCCGGCGGCATGATGACGGCTCTGGCGTTGTATATGGGCGTTCCGGTTTTAAATTTGTGTGGAGAATTGCCGCATATGCGGACGGGCGCAGATATTTTGCGAATTGCCGACGTTGACAAGCTGATTGTTTACGACGTTGACGCTTACATAAAAGAAGCCGTTGAATTGGCGACGAATCGAGCTAAGTTGGCGGCGTTGACAGAAAAAATTTCTATTGATAAACTTACGGACACGAAAAGTTTTGTCGAAAACTTTTATAAACATCTGGAGCTGATAGTTTGAGCATATTAGACTTTGTGCTACCTAATTTTTTGCCGATAAATGTTTTGCTGATTGATTCGGAAGAATTTTTGCCTGATTTACAAGAAATTTTGCCCGCCGCGCGGATTTGTTTACTTAACGAGCCTAATTTGATAGAAAAATTGCCGCACGAGCCGAAAATTTTTGAATTGATAATCGCGCCGGAAGTCTTGACGGTTGGAGAGAATTTTTACGCGATGTTAATGGCGTTCAATCATTTGCTGACGGATTCGGGAATGCTTTTGACGCAATTTTATAACGTTCGGTTCGTAAAAGTGTTGGAAAATTTACAACGCGGAAAATTTTTTAATAATGAGCAACGACTTTGGGCTAAAGCTGATGTGGTAAAGCTTTTGGACTCTGCGATTTATAAAGAAATACATTTTTTGCCCGGCGAGCGTGAAAATGTTTCTACTACGGACTGGGAAAATTTTGGCTTTGATAATTATAACGAAGACTTGACGACAAAAATTTGGTTAGTGAAGGCTTGCAAATGCACAGCTGAAGTCGCCGCGTTGAAAGAGATTTTTACGACTGAAGTCCGCGCAGATTTATCAAGGTTTTTGCATAGGATAGAATACGACATTGACGCTGAAGAAAATTTTCAACGATTAATGGCACTTTGCGAGCGCGAAGGCATTTTCGACGAATATTTAAGCGATTTTATTGAGCAAGTAGTTGTTCACGCGTCGGCAAAAGATTTTATTAAGGCGCGAATTGGATTAAATTAGGGAGCGGGAAAAAATTTCTGTAAAAATACCAAGCGAGAAGTTAGAAGGGCAAGCGTCCCACGAAAATAATAGAGAACTCGCAATAAATTAAACCCCAATAATCGTGGGAAGAGTCGGCGAAAACTTGAAAATGGGAATAATGGCGTCCAAATTTGTCCGCCAAGATTTCATTGAGTGCGGATATTTTTTTGACCAGTTGAGTTCAACTTCTTCGTGGATGCGGGCGGTAGTCGGCTCGTCTTGTGCAGTGTAAATTTTTTTCAGATCGGCGGCGAAATTTTTGCGCTCCTTAGTTGCAACATACTTAAGCGTATGTATGAGTTGGTGGATAATGCAATGTTGAAATTCACTGAGGAAAGGCAGTCTCGACAGCGTCTTTCAATCCCTTCAGCACAAAGAATTAAAATATCCCGCAACCCGCGATTCTTAAGAGAATTCAAAACGCCGAGCCAATATTTTGCGCTCTCATTTTCCCCTAGCTCTATGCTCAAAACTTCCTTGAGTCCATCGCCAAAATTACTTAGGGTTTATCATCACATTGCCATTTGTTACGATAAATTGCCTCCCTGCTTCCCGAATTTCGTCTTACTTGCTTCTTCCCTCATTCGTTTTTAATTTACCAACAACCACTAACAGGCTTAAAGGAATCAGCAAAAAAGGACGTAACCTTACTACAGCCGAAAAAGTATGTTATGGTAAATCAGCTATGCTACGCTATTTAGCTGATGAAGCGATTTATCATATAGGTTACGTACAGTTCAAAATCCTCAAGAGCAAAAGCAGCAAAGCTCTAACAGAAACGATTGATTAGATTGAGAGAAAGGTTGAAGATGGAAAGCCTTATGCGCTGAAAGAGGCATGTATGGTGTGGAGTGGTGAAAAGGTAGCGACTACTTCAAAGTCTTATCTATCACTATCCCATTGGAGACGTTTTGACGACTTCAAAGGTTACATGTGGCAATTTACTTATAAGCTTATAATCGGCGGGAAAAAATTCGACGGTAATATTTTATACGAATAAACATTTTTATAAGTTCGCTATGTCGTCTACGTGCAATCTACCACCAAAACCTATAAAGCTATTTTACCCATAAGTTCTACTTACTAAAATCGCAACATTTACATATGGTGAGCACGCAAAATTAATTCGTTTTTCCAACAGTTACGGGCAAAAAGTGCATGTTGAGTGATTTGCGCCGCCAAAATGTCATTGATATTCGTGACAGGCTGATTTTAATTCGAGATACTAATTTTTTAAAACAGGTAATTCAGTGCGAAAATTGTGCTTGGAAAATTTGTAACATTGAGTAAAGCCCGCGAGGAATTTACAAATTTTTTCGGCTGATTCAATGTCATTTATATCAAGTTGATAAATGTCGTCGAGTTTTTCAGGCTTACTCGTGAAAATTGCGGCGATTTTTTCGTTTTTAATAACTTCACCGCGTCCGCGCCAAAGAGAAATTGTCGGGAAAATATTTTTTGTGCGACTTTCAATAAAAATTAAATCGACTCCAGACATTTTATTAGCAACGGATAAAAAATTTTGGTTTTCGACGCGTTCAATCATAAAATAATCGTTAGGAGAAATTACAGCAACAGATTTTGCACCCGCTGTTTGAAATTTATAACTGTCCTTGCCCTCCACGTCGAGATTGAAGCCGTGAGCGTCGCTTTTTATTACGCCAACTGAAATTTTCTGCGCGGCAAGAATTTTAACGAGTTTTTCGATAAAAGTTGTTTTACCGGTACCGGATTGCGGCGCGACGATTGAGATTATCGGCGTCGTTCGTGATAAATTTTCTGCCCGTCCGCGTGCCAAGCGCAAATCTGCGCGAGTGTTGACGTTGAAAAATATTTCTTCGCAAGAAAGTTCCGCGAACTCGTGCGGGATTTTTTTTATCACCGCGAAAATTTTCCTCTGCCCGCTTGAAAGTTCCCTTGAAAAAATTTCTGCAAGTTCCCGTCGATAAAACGCCGCCAGCGGTTGAAATTTTCCGCCGACGATTGGAATTATGGCTTGTGTAGAAAATTTTTCAGTTAGCGGGCGCAACATTTTAAAATCAAAAAATGGAATATCGGCTGAAACTGCCAACGTCCAATCTGTTTTGATATTAGCAAGTCCGGTTGCAAGTCCTGCCATTGGTCCCGAATTTTTTACCTCGTCAACTAAAAGTTTTGCGCCGAATTTCTCTGATAAAATTTTTAGCTCGGGCAAATTCTCTTCAACACACAAAAAAATTTTGGCGAAGTTTTCCACTGAAGCTTTGCGCAAAATGTTTTCTAGTAAGCCGATGCCACCGACCTCAACGAAACGTTTATCAGTGCCTAGTCGTGAACTTTTGCCGCCAGCGATGATTAGGAGAGAAATATTTTTGAAATCCAAAATGAATCGCCCTTTCAAATGAAATTTTGAGCAATTATATCAAAAAATGAGGATTACAACTATTGAATTTATAAAAAAAGCCCGCCAAGAAGGAAATTGAAATTTCCCGCAAAAGCAGAGCTGATACCAATAAACTTTTATTTCTTGCTACTATAAGTGAGCAAGGTATTTTCTTTGACAAGTGAAGTTGAAGTCTCAAGCTTGTCGAGCTGATAAACTTCGACGGAAGGAGTGTGCGAAAAAAGTCTGTAAAAGACCAATCGTGATAAAATAACCATGGGCGGTTTTGTTTATGGTTAAAAAGGAAAAACCGGCGGCAGTAGTAATGACAAACGGCAAGCGTGAAATTCCCCATAGACTGTTGAGCGAGTATGATATTCAAACAGCACAAGATATTCAAGAATCCCTGAAAGATTTGCTCGGCGGAACTATCAAAGAAATTATGGAAACGGAAACTACCATGTGGATTACGAAAAGTCAGAACGCTCCGATTCGGACAACGCCCGCAAAGGGCACAAATCCAAACGTGTAAATTCCGGCTATGATAATTTCAGTGTGGAAGTGCCGCAGGATAGGAAATCGACCTTCGCACCGCAAATTCTTCCAAAACGGCAAAAGGATATTTCCGGCATTGACAGAAAAATCATCTCTATGTACGGACGCGGCTTGAGCACATGTCAAATTTCCGACACAATCGAGGAACTCTATGGCTTTGAGGTTTCCGACAGCTTTGTAAGCGATGTTACCGATAATATTTTGCAGCAAATCCATGAGTGGCAATCGCGTCCGCTCGAAGAAGTCTATACGGTGCAAGGAAGTTTTGGGCATTGAGATACGGGAAAATGAGAGCGCAAAATATTGGCTCGGCGTTTTGAATTCTCTTAAGAATCGCGGGTTGCAGGACATTTTAGTTCTTTGTGCTGAAGGGATTGAAAGACGCTGTCGAGACTGCCTTTCCTCAGTGAATTTCAACATTGCATTATCCACCAACTCATACATACGCTTAAGTATGTGGCAACTAAGGAGCGCGAAAATTTCGCCGATGACTTAAAAAAAATTTACACTGCGCAAGACGAGCCGACTGCCGCCCGTATCCGCGAAGAAGTTGAACTCAACTGGTCAAAAAAGTATCTGCACTCAATAAAATCTTGGCGTACAAATTTGGACGCCATTATTCCCACTTTCAAGTTTTCGCCGACTCTTCCCACGATTATTGGGGTTTAATTTATTGCGAGTTCTCTATTATTTTCGTGGGACGTTTGCCCTTCTAACTTCTCGCTTGGTGTTTTTTACAGAAATTTTTTCTCACTACCGCTACAAGTTCAAAGGCAAGCCTGATATGAAAAAACTCAATGTGTTAAGAAAACTGGTTGGAAATACTATCCTTACGGTAGATTGATTAGATTAAAAAAGATGAAACGCCGTATGCAACATCGCTTGTACGGCGGGCAGTGGGGGAAAAAGTGTCGATTGCTTCAAATCCTTACCTATCACTATCAAATAACACAGAATCTTTATATGCACAACATGCTGAAATTAAAGTAAGAAAATGCCGCGATTTTCAATAAAACTATGCAGATAAGTAGCAGACAAAAATAAGACAAATGTTAAATTTATCAATATATTGACAGGAGGAAATTTTATGAGTACAGTTGCATTGTTACTTGCATCCGGCAAAGGACAGCGCACACGTCAAGATATTCCCAAGCAATTTATAAACGTCTACGACAAGCCGATTATCATTTACACGCTTGAAAACTTTCAGCAACACCCCGAAATTGATTTTATCTTTGTTGTATGCCTCGACGGCTGGCAAGATATTTTGCGTGCCTATTCGCGCCAATACAATATCACGAAGTTAAAGCATATAATCAACGGCGGCGCGTCCGTCCAAGAATCTACGCGCAACGGCGTATTCGCCATGAAAGAATTTTGCGCGTACGATGACATTGTAATTATTCACGACGGTATTCGCCCGCTGGTTGATTCGGAAGTTCTCTCCGACGTTATCGCGACTTGCAGGCGGCACGGAAACGGCGTAACGAGTATGCCCTACAACGAACAGATTTTTAAGAAAGCCGACGAATACAGCACGCGGGAATATATCGTCCGTGACACGTTGCGCCGTGTGCAAACTCCGCAAGCTTATAAATTCGGTAAACTTCTCTGGGCTTACGAAAAAGCTTTCAAAGAGAAAATTGGTATTTACGGCTCCTCTTACGTCAATACCATGATGGTTGATTTGGGCGAAACTTTGTATTTTGCGAGCGGCTCCGACAGAAATATTAAAATTACGACCGTCGAGGATATTGAGCTGTTTAAAGCGTTGCTTGCCGCTAAGAAAACCGATTGGCTGAAATGAGGTGTCGACGTGTATATTAACCATGAACTTTACGCGGCGGATATTGCTGGCATTGCCAACGAAAATTTGTCGTGGGAAAAATTGTCGGGAAAAAGTTTGCTCCTCACCGGCGCGAGCGGACTTGTCGGTACGGTGCTTGTCGATTTGCTAATGAAAAAAAATCGCGATGATAATCTCAACGTGAAAATCTGCGCGGCGGGACGTAACGAAAAAATTGCTAAAGAAAGATTCGCTGATTACCTCGACGATAAAAATTTTGAGTTCGTCAAGTTGGACGTTAACGAGCCTATTAAAAATGATTTAGACGTCGATTTTATAATTCACGCGGCGAGCAATACGCACCCTCTGCTTTACTCAACTGAACCCGTCAGCACTATGACAACAAATATTATCGGTACGTATAATCTTTTGGAGTTCGGATTGCGGAAAAAAATTTCACGGTTTGTCTTCGTGTCGAGTGTGGAAATTTACGGCAAGGCTCTGCGCGACGAAGATATTTTCGACGAGAATTATTGCGGCTACATAAATTGCAACACGCTCCGCGCAGGTTATCCCGAAGCTAAGCGGGCGGGCGAGGCTCTCTGTCAAGCTTATATCAGCCAACACGGGCTTGACATTGTGATTCCGCGCTTGAGCAGGATTTACGGCGCGACAATGCGTCTTAATGATTCCAAAGCAATGAGCGAATTTATTATAAACGGCGTACGCGGCGAGGACATTGTTTTAAAAAGTCAAGGCGTGCCGAAATTTTCTTATTGCTACGCGACGGACGCGGCGAACGGAATTCTTTACTGCTTGCTGAACGGCAAATGCGGCGAAGCTTATAACGTCGCAGATTCAAGCGAAATTCTTTCCTTGCGCCAAATCGCCAAATATATAAGTTCTCTTGCCGGTCGCAAAGTTGTTTTCGAGTTGCCGAGCGAGACGCAAGCTAAAGGTTTTTCTAAATCCGTCAACGCAATTATGAGCAACGATAAACTTCGTGCGCTTGGCTGGTCGCCTAAAGACGATACGCGGTCGGGCGTAAAGAAAACCATAGAAATTTTAAAGTCAATCGTTAATTGAAGGTGAATTGATGATTTATTATCGTAAGGCGACGTTCGCTGACGTAGACGAAATTCATGATTTAATAGCATTTTACGCGGCACAAGGCGTAATGCTTCCAAAACCGCACAGCACACTTTACGAGGCGTTGCGAGAATTCGTCGTGGCAGAGGACGTTGACTCAAAAAAAATTGTCGGCGTCGGCGCGTTGCATTTGACTTGGAATGAGTTAGCAGAGGTTCGGTCAATGGCGGTTCACGAAAATTTTTCGCGGCGAGGTATCGGCTCTTCAATCGTCAAAAAACTTTTAGAGGAAGGTCGCACACTCGGAGTAAAAAATTTTTTCACGCTGACTTATCGTCCGGAATTTTTTAAATCGCTGGGATTCACGACGACGACTAAAGAATCATTGCCGCATAAAATTTGGAAAGAATGTATAGACTGTCCAAAATTTCCTAACTGCGACGAAATAGCTATGACACTCGAATAAAAATTAAAAAGTTCGTCACTCGATTGAGCGGCGAATTTTTTTTGTAGACAGTTTCAATAAAGAATTGTACAATCAAGCGGCAAAAGATAAACAAGGACGGAGGATTGCTATGCGAAAAAAATGGGTTATTAAAAAGACGGACGCCGCAAAAGTTCAGACTATAGCGGAGGCATTGAGCATAAGTGAATTGACTGCGAGAGTTTTGTATAATCGCGGGATAAGGGACGCTCAATCGGCGAAAAATTATTTGGAGCCGGAAGCCGCGCCTTTTAACGACCCGTTCGCAATGAAGGGAATGCGCACCGCCGTCGACAGAATTAAAAAAGCTCTTGACGCGCACGAAAAAATTTGCGTCTACGGAGATTATGATGTTGACGGAATGAGCGCGTCGGCAATTTTAATTAGGAAGTTCCGCAAATTCGGCGCGGAGGTTGAAAGTTATATTCCCGCCCGCTCTGAAGGTTACGGCTTGAACGTTCCCGCGTTGAAAAAAATTTCTTCGGAGGGCACGACACTTTTAATTAGCGTGGATTGCGGCATAACCAACGAGAAAGAAATTGCCGCCGTCAAAGATTTGCTTGAAATAATTGTTACTGACCACCACTTGCCTGCGCTGGCGGAAATTAAATCTGCCGTAGCAGTAGTTGATCCCAATCAAAAAGGCTGTCCTTATCCAGAAAAAAATCTTTGCGGGGCGGGCGTTGCCTTCAAGCTCTGTCAAGCATTGGAGCAAGAACTTAACGGCGTTGACTTCCAAACTTACACGACAGATATTGAAATTGCCGCGTTAGCTACTGTTGCCGATTTAGTTCAGCTCGTCGGAGAAAATCGCAAAATTGTTCGCATGGGCTTAAAGGAAATGCGTCAAACGGAATGTATTGGGCTTAAAGCTTTAGTTCATGCGTCAGGTCTTGGCGAGAAAAAAATTTCTGCTGGGCATGTCGCCTTCCAAATTGCGCCGCGTCTTAATTCTATTGGGCGATTGAAGACGGCTAGCGAGGGACTTAAACTTTTGCTTATGGAAGATGCAGACGAGGCTAAAACTTTGGCTCGGCGGCTTAACAAGATGAATCAGAAGCGCAAAGAAATTGAGGAAGAAATTTTAATGGCGGCTGAGGGAAAAGTTCGTGCCATGCGCGAGGAATGCGGCGGCGATTTGAGTACGTTGGTTATCGCGGGCGAGGATTGGCAGGAAGGCGTTATCGGATTGACTGCCTCTAAACTTGTCGAACGTTATAACTTGCCGACGATTATTTTGACGACGCATGACGGAATTTCTTATCGCGGCTCGTGCAGAAGTATTCCCGCGCTCCACATGAAAAACGCCCTCGACAGCATGTCCGAAATTTTCAAGCAATATGGCGGACACTCTCAAGCGGCAGGTCTTGAAATCGTAGCTGAAAATGTTCCGGAATTGGTGCGACGATTTGATAATTATGTAAGGCAAAATTTGAGCGACGAGGATTTTCAGCCGATTTTATATGTCGACGCAATCATTGACCCCGCTCAGATAACTTTGGACGTGGCGCACGAGTTTGAAAAGTTTGAGCCTTATGGCTTAGGAAATCCGCGCCCCGTGCTTGCATGTAAAAATATTCGCGGAACTTGGGCGCGGACGATTGGTTCAGGCGGGGCGCATTTGAGCTTTGCTATTGACGGAGGCGAACAAAAAATCCGTGCGATTGCGTGGAACAGCGGAAATCTTGTGCCGCTTGTGGAAAGTGAGCCGATTGATATAGCTTATGAGCCGTCGCTGGACGAGTGGCAAGGCGAAATCCATATTCAATGTAGCGTGTCGAGTTTGGAGCCTGTAGCAGTAGAAGGCGAATTCCCCGACCGCGAGCAACTTGTTGATATTTATAAATTCTTGCGTCGTGCCCGCGCCTTTACGGAGAGATTTGACTTGTGCTCTTTGGTTAAGGTTTTCAACGAATCGGGCAAAAATTTTTCCACGTATAAATTCGACAGCGCGATTAAAGTTTTCGAGGAACTGGGCTTGATAATAATCAACAGCGACAAGCAAACATTTGAGCTACCGCGAGCTAAAAATAAATTGGAATTAATGAATTCGAGGACATTCAGACTTGGACGGCGTGAGCAAGCGGCGGAAGTACCGAAGCCTACGAGCGCGAAAATCATATCGCTTGAGGCAGTTTCAAAGAAACGTTCCCTAAATATGTAACTGAAAGGGCGGTGAGATAAATGCGCTTTTCAAGGAAGAAAAATATCGACAAGCAGAAAACAAATAATGATTCAAAAAAAATTTTTGTCGACAGAGAGCAATATACAAGAACTTTCAATTCACACTTGCTTGAGGCGGAAATAGCTACTATCAACAAAAACGGAATGTTGTTAACTTATTCGGGCGTCGGCGGGGTTGGGAAAAGTGCTCTGCTTAAACAATTTGAAGAGATTGCACAGAATAAAAACAAAAAATTCGTTTATCATGACTTTAAGCTTGGCAGTACCGAAATGCCTAAAGTTTTAAAATCTTTGTGCGAAAAATTGAGCGATAAATATCAAATGGATTTTCCGCTGTTCGATAAGGGTTGCATTTATCTTGCGCAAAAGAATGGTGATTTCGTCACTGCCGAGCAACAAAAAGCCGTGCTTGAAAGCAGTTCGCTGTTCCGCTCTTTCAAGAAAAATTTTTCAAAAATAGGAAATACAAATGACCGAATGGCGGGAGTAGCAAAAATTATAAAACCTTTTTTGGAAGATAAAGACAACGACATTTTGGAATTTTTTCAAGCTTTGGGGCAGGGCACTTTGGAAGCTAACCCTGTGCTTAAATTTATAAAGTCCATGTTGGATTTAATCGACAAAAAGCAAGCTCGCCGCGAAGAAGAAGCACGTAAAAACGGCAACGAAGATTATAAAGCTGTTGCAGACGAATTGGAAAATCTGAACGAGGAAAGTAATTCCGCATTCATTGAAGAATTTTTGCCGACGCTGTTCGCGCAAGATATATCTTTCTGGCTTGAAAAAAATAATACCGATTTGATTATTTTCCTCGATACCTACGAAAAGTTGACGGGCGAAGAAAGCGGCAAGAAAAAAACCGTCCATCTTATTTCCGAAGACAATGAGCTTGTACCCATTGATTGGTGGATCGGCGAACTTCTTCTAACTGCTGACCGTGTCATGTGGGTTATCGCCGGCAGATACGAGATAAACGAAATCGGAGATGCAGATCTTGAAAAGGGCCGCGTTAAAAATTACACGCTTGACTCTCTCGATAAAGATTCGATAAATAAATATTTAGATGAGCTTAATTTCAAGGAAGAACACATTCGCAACAAGATTATCGAAGTGACGGGCGGGCTTCCTTATTATATCTACTTGTGCTGTAATGTAACTTACAAAAATAAATTTCTTAAAGGTGAGGATCCTGACTTCGGCGAGAATTTGGAAGAAGTTGTCGAGCGGGCGATTGGTTCCTTTGATGAAAATAGCCGCGCATTACTTCAAAAACTTTGTATATTGGGCAGGTGGACGGGCGAGATTTTCCGCGCAGTCATTCCCGACTACAATCCGAACGTTTACAAGCGTTTGAAGAGTATTTTAGTTGAGGAATCTTTTGCCGATTTAAGTTACGGTAAGCAGGAAAAAATTTATAGTTTCGACCGAACGATTAGTTCTTTCCTGTTGCCGAGCTTGAAGCAAGATAAAGATTTCTCGAATTACTTCACCGACATTCGCAACAGAACCAATGCTTATTTCAAAAAGCTTTTCAAAAAAGAGGAGCATTGGTATTTTAGCGGTAGCGATTATTACTTTGACATGTGGAGCGATATTATATTGCGAACGACTGATTCGCCTGCCGAGCTTATGAAATTTTACGAAGAATATTTTGATCAGTTGGAATACCACTTCGACAACTCGACACGAGCAAACGTCCTCCAAAAATTTATCGTAAAAGTTGGCAATAAGGAGCCTTTGCCGCACGCTTATTTTCAAGACCGCCTTGCAAGGCTTCGATTACAGCAAAATAAAATCAAAGAAGCTTTTGAACTTGAAGAGGCAGCGTATTTAGAAATTAAAGATCTTTCCTTGAGCAAAACGGACGGTCAATATAGAGTTTGGACAATGTGGGGGTTTGCTACAGTTCTTAACAATTTGAAGCGTTATAAAGACGAAATAAAAGTGCGCGAAGAAATGGATCGTGAATGTGAGTATTGTTTATCTGACGATATAGATGCTATGGTTTCGCTGAAAAAACAGTTAATGGAGGCTTATGAATCAGGTGACAGAAAAAGCGAGGCGATTAGAGTTTGTCGGCAAATTTTGAAGATATTCGACGCGCTTGACGAGTTTGATAATTTTATTGACGGACAATGTATCAAGGTGGCAGAAGAATTTAAATTTTTGCTTGAGCTTGATGAAGATTATGAAACTAAGTTATCTATCCTAAGAAAACTTGTCGCGTTTTATGAAAAAACAGATGATGAGCTTATGCGCGATTTAAATCTCCAATATAATCTCCGAGACCTTATAGAGACATTAGGAAAATTTTCAGGGCAAGAATATCTTGAAGAAAAAGCTAGGCGTTATCGCCAATATATTAATCTTTGCGAAAAAAACAATGACGAGCTAGTAATTTTTAATGCAATTTCGGATTCCGAACTTAAAGATTTTGCGGATACTTTAGAAAAACTCGGTCGATACAAAGAAGCGGCTAACATTTTAAAAAAGCTCACCGATAATTCTGCGCGTCAAGCGGAAGATTTACAACGACGCATTGAAGATTTAAAATATCGCATTAAATCCGTTGACAAACCCGACGCAGAAACCGTTGATCTCATGCTGGAGTTAGTGAGTTGTCTGTACGAATCGGAAGAGGCAAGGGATAATCGTTTCTTTGACGATGAAGCACCAGATAGCGCGGAAGTGACATACTGGAAAGAAAAAATAAAAGAATCCGTTCGCGCCATCATTGAGCAGACTTGTTGCGAGCCGATTAAAGATTATCATGCTACGCTGTCAACTCTTGGTCATTTGGCTTTTAGCTTTCGTCACAGCGAGTACAACAAAGAAGAAATTCAGTTACTGCGAAAAATTCTTGAGTTTACCGAAAAGAATCCAGACGCTAACGAAGAAGAAATTATATATACAAAGAAAAATTTGTTAGAGTCATTATCCGGAAGTATACGGAATCCATTTGGATTTGGACGACGATACAAAAGAAGGTACAGAGCAGATAACATTGACAAAGAAATAGTAGAGGAATGCAATAGATTATTTGAAGAAATCGAAGGTTATTACAAGAAAGATTTACCGACGAATCGCGAAAGCTTTTTGTATTTATTGCGCGAATATATGGATTTTCTCGTGGAAATAAATGACACCTCTGTTGCAATCAAGAAATTTACAGAAATAATTAATCTCCTCAAAGAAGATTCGAAGACACCTGCCAATGAAATTCTTTACATAATGGAACGAATCGCCGCTGTGTTTGAGAGAGAGGAAAATTATTCCGAAGAAGCTATTTGGCGCGAAGATATTTTGAAATGCTGTCAATCTCATTTTGTAGAAAATGCGCCTGAAATCCTGGAGGCATTGGAAAATTTAATTTCGGTTTATCAACATCTGGACAACAAGGACAAAATTGCGCAATATAGTAAGAAACTTAACAACGCAAGGGAAACAAATCTCGGTTCTTCACACATAGACGTAATTCGCGATAAAGAAGAACTCGCATATAATCTTCATAATGCGGGAAATTTTAACGACGAAATCTCTTTGCGCGAAAAAATCATTAACCTATATCGCGAAAACTTCAGAACAAATCCCGCAAATAAAGAGGATTATAATTCTGATTTTATTCGGGCAATGGAAAACCTTGCAGATATTTTTGACGAGACGGGGCAAAAAGAACGTGCTCTGGAAATTCGCAAGCAAATTGTCTCTGAACAAAAAGAATATCTGCAGGAGCTTAAAGAAAATTCTACCGACCTCGATAAAATTGCCGACGAAATGTCAAATCTTGCCTGCGCTTTAGAAAATCTTGGAGAATGCAACGAAGCAATGGAGTTGCGCGAACAAATCATTAAATTTTATCGTGAAAACTTCAGAATAAATCCTGCGTGTAAAGAAGATCATCACTGGAAATTCGTCTACAAGATGAAAGATTTAGCGAATTGTCTTGATAAAATGGGGCAAGAAAAAAAAGCTTTAGGCGTCCGCATGGAAATCGTTATCGAGGAAAAAGAATCTTTGCAGAAAGTCAAGGAAAATTTCGCGGAAGATTACGATATTATCAGCGGAATGGATGATGTTATTCGCGCTTTACAAGAAGTCGGAGATTATGAGGAAGAACTCCGTTATCGTCGCGAGCTTGTTGATTTCTGTAAAGCAAAGGACAGAAAATCCGAAGATACACTCCGCGCAATGG
Source organism: Selenomonadaceae bacterium (assembly GCA_017428215.1). Taxonomy (GTDB): domain Bacteria; phylum Bacillota; class Negativicutes; order Selenomonadales; family Selenomonadaceae; genus Quinella. Next base: position 63,374 of record JAFRRH010000013.1, on the reverse strand, counting down.
AAAATTTGGTAGAAGCTTATTCTAAATACGATAAAACCGATGATGCTATAAAAATTTACAATAAACTTGCCGAAATTTATAGTGAGCTTTTGGAAGAAAAAAAGATTTCGGGCAAATATGAAGGTGAAATGTATAGCTTCGGGCTAAATTTATACAGTGTCAAACGAAATTTACTCAAAACATTTGAATGTTTGGGTGATAAAGAAAAAGCTAACGAATTGTGTAAAGAAATTATCGACGACAGCCGTCGCTTTATTGCAGAAAAACTCGCAAATGTCAGCGAAACTAACGAAGAAATTCTTCATGAAAAAAAATATATAGCGTACATGTTGGAAAAACTCGGCAACTATAAAGGTGCGCTGGAGCAATGGCAGGAAATTTTACGATTACTTAATAAAAAATCTTATAAAGATTCGTGGGATATTCTCAATGCCGAAAAAGAAATTGCTAATCTTTTATTTAATATGGGGGAATTCGACAACGCGTTATCATCTTTAATGGAAAACTACAATCAACGAATCGCGACAAATGAAGTATTTGGCGATTTGCCGGAACAAATTGCCGACACTTTCGCGGCTAAAGGAGATTACGAACAGGCTCTAATTTGGCGGCGCAAAGTCGTCGAACTTAAAAAGGTTTCTGAATCTGCGATTCTCGCGCTTGCTGATACGCTTGATAAATTAAATCGTCACAACGAGGCAACTGCCGAACGCATTCAATTACTCGAAAAGTTCAAAGTTCAACTTGAAAATATTATCGACATTTACGGCGCGGACAACGGCAAAATAAAATTGAGACTCAAAAGACTTGCCAAAATACGCGACAAAATCAGTGGCGACACGCAGGCTTTGGAGACGTTTAATCGCCTCTTTGAAGCCGTTTAAGGAATAAAAAGTTTAATTTTTACTGACATGCTCCGGAAAGGAGGGGCAATAAACCATGAACGATAAGGGCAAACCACCCGTGACAATAAAATTTTTAATGGACACGGTTAAAAGCTATCAACCCGACGCGGACTTAGATTTAATCGAGCGGGCGTATCTGGTTGCTAAGGAAGGACACGCGGGACAAACGCGGGCATCGGGCGAGCCTTACATAAATCACCCGCTAAACGTCGCGGCGATATTGGCTGAATTGCAACTGGACGACACGACGATAGCCGCCGCAATTTTACACGACGTTGTTGAAGATACACTTTTCACGCTAGCCGAAATCAAAGACATGTTCGGCGAGGAAATCACGTTATTAATCGACGGCGTGACGAAAATCGGACAAATTTATTTCAAGACTAAAGAACAACAACAAATCGAGGCTTATAGAAAATTAATTATCGCGACGGCAAAAGATTTACGGGTAATTTTGATAAAGCTTGCCGACCGCTTGCACAATATGCGGACGTTAAAATTTGTGCCGGAGGAAAAACGCAAACGTGTCGCCAAAGAGACAATGGAACTTTACGCGCCGTTAGCAAATCGGCTGGGCATTTCAAATATCAAGTGGGAGCTGGAAGATTTATGCTTGCGCTATCTGGAGCCGGATGTTTATTATGATTTAGTGGAGCACGTTAAGCAAAAGCGACGCGAGCGGCAAATTTATATCAGCGAGGCAGTTCGACTTATTGAGGAAGAATTTGACGAGCTAGATATTCACGCGTCGATAAGCGGGCGGGCAAAACATTTCTACAGTATTTATAAGAAGATGAAACGCGACCACAAAGAAATTGGCGAGATTTACGACTTGTCGGCGGTTAGAATTTTGGTTGACGACGTTCAAGATTGCTACAGTGTTTTGGGCGTGATTCACTCAAAATGGCGACCTATTCCAGGACGTTTCAAAGATTATATCGCCATGCCCAAAAGCAATGGTTATCGCTCGTTGCATACGACGGTTATGGCGTTGGGCTATCCGCTAGAAATTCAAATTCGGACTTTTGCCATGCATAAAATTTCGGAATATGGCGTGGCTGCTCATTGGAAGTATAAGGAAAGCGGCTCCTCTAAGCCTGCCAACACCGACCGCGACCAGAAAATTTCGTGGCTCCGTCAAATGGCTAAGTTGCAAAAGGAAATTAAAGACCCTAAAGAATATCTTGAGACGTTGAAGTTAGATTTTTTTAGCGACGAGGTTTTTGTCTTCACGCCTGGTAAAGATTTGGTTGTCTTGCCGAAAGGTTCTAATCCGATTGACTTTGCCTATCGAATTCACACGGAGGTTGGTCATCATTGCGTTGGCGCGAAGGTTAACGGGCGCATTGTTCCGCTTGAATATAAATTGCAAAATGGCGACTTCGTGGAGGTTGTTACAAATAAATCTAACAACGGACCGAGCCGCGATTGGTTAAATATCGTGGCGTCGAGTGATACGCGCAGTAAAATTCGTGCGTGGTTTAAACGGGAAAATCGCGAGGAAAATATTGCTCATGGGCGCGAGCTGATTGATTCTGAACTTAAAAAGCTTGGCTATGTTCCAAAAGATTTGCTTAAAGAAGATCAGCTGACGCAAGTCGCCAAAAGCATGAACATTGCCAACGAAGAAGATTTATTAGCAGGTCTCGGTTACGGCGGAGTGTCGTTGCATTCGATTATAAAAAGGCTTGTCGAACTCCATAAAAAAGATATAGCCGAAAACATGTCGCCCGATATTTCTGCGTTGCTTGCTGAGATTAAAAAGAAACCTGCGCGGGGCAATCAGAGAAAATCGGATCACGGCGTTTTAGTCGAAGGTGAGAGCGGCTTTTTCGTTCGGCTGGCTAGGTGTTGCAATCCAATTCCAGGCGACAAAATTTCCGGCTATATAACTCGTGGACGTGGCGTTTCAGTTCACAGAGCAGACTGCCCGAATATTTTAAACGGTGCCTCTGAAATTGAGCGCATGATTGAGGTTAGTTGGGAAGAATCAAACGATAAATTTTATACCGTTGACGTGGAAATTATTTGCGAGGATAAAACGGGCGTCCTTGCTGATTTAATTGCTGTGCCCGCCGAAATGAAACTTAACTTGCATTCGATACACGCCGCGCCAAATAAATACGATAAAACTTCTACGGTTAAACTTGGTGTAGAAGTCATCAACTCCGCGCAGGTCGAAACGTTTATGAATAAATTGCGGCGCGTCGAAAATGTTTACAGCGTCGTGCGCCCGATGAAACTTGCGGGGGGTGATTGATTGGAAGGAATTTATTTAATCTTGGTTATGATAGTGACGGGCGGCGCGATTGCGTTTATCGGCGACAAGCTGGGGACTAAAATAGGCAAGAAACGCCTTTCAATCTTTGGCTTGCGCCCGCGTCATACGTCAATGGTCGTGACTGTCGTAACGGGTTGTTTGATAACGGGCTTGTCAATCGGATTTATGGTTTTAATTTCGCAGAACGTTCGCACGGCACTTTTCGGTATGGACGAATTGCGACAAACTATGGACGCTACACTTTCCGAATTGGACGAGGCGACGGAAAATCTTTTCAAAGCGCAAACGGAATTTGAGCGAGCAAACGAAAATTTGCGCATATCTAAGGAAGAAATTTTGTCGCTCAAATCGGAGCAAGAAGACCTTCGCGCTGAAAGTGACCGTTTAAAAGAAGGCAACGAACAACTTGAGGCGGCTAATTCCGAGCTTGCCGCGCAGAATGAAAATCTTTCTGGCACGAACGCCACCCTTGAAGCTGATAATAAAAAGTTAGGCGAATTCAACGTTACACTTAGTGCCGACAATGAAAAACTTTCTTCCGACAACGATAAACTTTCTGCCGATAACAGCGAGCTTGAGGAGCGCAATAATCGTCTGCGCGAGGGAATAATTGCAATTCGCGAAGGCGATATAACCTTGCGTGCCGGCGAAATTTTAGCGAGCGGCATTATAAAGGGCGGACAGACTGCCGAAGAAATTTCTAACGAGATAAATGCGCTTGCCGCTCGTGCGACGCAAATTTTAACTGAACGTTTTGGCGGCGATGAGGATAATTCTGTTTGGATTTATCAACCGGAACTGCAACGCGTTATTTCTGAGATTGAGGCGAGCGGCGGAGACATGGTTTTAAGAATTTCTGCGGCGGGCAATTTAGTTCGCGGCGAGCCGGTTCGCGCTAAGCTTGAACTTTATCCGAACAAATTAATTTTTAAGAAAAACGAAATCATTCTTACCAAAGCATACGAACTGGGCGAGGGTGTAGAGCCTGAAATGGTTTTGGAAGACTTTTTTACAGAGATAAATCAAATCGCGGTCGAGAGGGGAATTTTAAGCGATCCATTAACGGGCAGTGTTGGACGCATGGAGGGCACGCAACTTTATGACGTTCTTAATTCGTTGCTGGACGCAAAGGGTAAAATTCAGCTGACGGCGACAGCCCGCGAGGAAACCGATTCAAATGGACCTTTAAGACTAAATATAAAATTGGAGCAAAAATAATGTTCATGGGAATAGACCCCGGACGCGACAAGTGCGGAGTGGCTGTCTTGACGGCGGCGGGCGAGATAAAATTTCAGCGCGTCGTACCGACAGAGGAACTTGACAGCGTGATAAAAAATTTGGCGTCGGAATTTCAGATAGAGTCGGTGATTTTGGGCGACGGAACCACACATAAAGCTGCGGCTAAAAAAGTTTCAGCGGCGGGCTTAACGTTTCAGCTTGTTGACGAAAAGCACACGACAGAAGAGGCACGGCGCGAGTATTGGAAAAAAAATCCTCCGCAGGGTTGGCGAAAATTTTTGCCGACATCAATGCAAGTTCCGCCCGAACCTGTCGACACCATTGTTGCAGAAATTTTGGTCAAGAGATTCTTAAATATTTGATTATTTTTTGGACGTAAAAAGCACCTCCCAAAAAATGACAGGTGCTTTCTGTTTACAGTTTAAAGCCCCCTTCATGCGGAGGGGGCTTTTAGCTTTTAATTCAAATTAGATTGCGCGTTGAATTTTACCGGAGCGCAGGCAACGAGTACAAACATTGACGCGCTTAATTTCGCCGTTGACGACAGCACGCACGCGCTGAATATTCGGCTTCCATTTGCGTTTAGTCTTTAAGTGCGAGTGGCTCACGTTCATTCCAGACATTGCACCTTTTTGACAAATTTCGCAGTAAGCAGACATGTGAATCACCTCTTCTCTAAAAAAGACACGCGCATTTTAGCACAGAAAATTTTACGGCGCAAGTTATATATAAAAAAAATCATCTGTCAAATAAACTTAACTGAACTGGCGCAATACTTTTTTCCTGTTTAATCGGTTTTTTAAACTCGCCACGCTTAAATTTTTCTGCAGTCGTTCGCGCAAGTGCGTCGCAACGTTCGTTAAAAAAATTTCCCGCATGACCTTTTACCCAGTTAAATTTAACGTCGCGTGTTGAAATTAATTCGTCAAGCTTTTGCCATAAATCTTTATTGAGCACGTGACTGCCCGTCGCAGTTCGCCAGCCGTTACGTTTCCACTTGACAAGCCAGCCGTTTGTGAAGGCATTTTTTAAATAATTGCTGTCAGTAAAAAGTTCAGCCCCTACGCCCGCAGAAATTTTTTCCAATGCTTGAATTGCCGCTGTAAGTTCCATTCGATTATTCGTCGTATGCTCTTCGCCGCCAAAAATTTCTTCGCGGTGATTTTGTTCATCTACAATGACTGCCGCCCAGCCGCCCGCGCCAGGATTGCCTAAACACGAACCGTCCGTATAAATTTTAATCACTGATACACCTCCTATAAAAGCAACATTGACAATTTATTTTGCATGTGATAAATTTTTCCTGTCAAGAAGGTAATTTTAAAGGTAGTCGGTGGTGGAACGTCGATACCTTTTCTTGTTAGTAAAAAAACTGGTGAAGAAGGTCGCGTCCGCAGATGCGGCTTTTTTCGCTAAGGCTTGAAAAATTTTTCTGCGTGTGATATGATTTTTGTGTTTGAAGAAGGCAATTTTAAAGGTAGTCGGTGTGGGATCGTCGACGCCTTCTCTTGTTAGTCAATAGCTATTTGAAGAAGGTCGCGTCCGCAGATGCGGCTTTTTTCGTGCCTAAATTACTTCAGGAACGTGAGCAATGCCACGATAGTTTGAATCAAGCTGAGCACGAGCATCAACCAATCAAATTTATCCATGACATCACCCCCTCTCATGCAAGAGGAGAGCCGACTCACCGAACTACCGCGTTAAATATATCATACACTCATAAATTTTTCAAGCAAACTTTGGAAAGGATTAACAATGGATATTCTTCAAGAAAAACTTAAAAGATTGCCCGATAAACCAGGCGTTTACGTAATGAAAGACGCTCGCGGCAAAATTATTTACGTCGGCAAGGCTCGCGTGCTGAAAAATCGCGTTCGTCAGTATTTTCAAGCCGGAAAAAATCACAGCGCGAAAGTTAAAGCTATGGTTGCCAAAATCACCGACTTTGAAACAATTATCACCGCAACGGAAGTAGAAGCTTTGATTTTGGAATGCAATTTGATAAAAAAACACCGCCCGCGCTACAATATCAGCTTGAAAGACGACAAGAGTTATCCTTACTTGCGTGTAACTGCTGAAGATTTCCCGCGAATTATTTTGACGCGGCGAATTATTCATGACGGCTCGCGTTATTTTGGACCTTATACGAGCGGGCTTGCTGTCAAAGAAACTCTCGCCTTGCTTAGAAAAATTTTTCCGCTAAGGACGTGCAAAACTTTTGCTAAGCGTCCGTGTCTGGAGTTTCATATCAAACGTTGCCTCGCGCCCTGTGCAAATAAAATTTCCCGCGAAGATTATATGCAATTTGTCCACGCCGCCGAAAAATTTTTAGAGGGACGCACTACGCAGATTGAACGCGAACTTGCCGCGCAGATGAACGAGGCGGCAGAATCTTTAAACTTTGAGCAGGCGGCACGATTTAGAGATATTTTGTCGGCAATAAAGAAAGTCACGGAAAAACAAAAAATCGTCACTGATACCGGCGACGTTGACGCGATTGGTTTGGCTCGGCTCGAAAATGAAACTTGCGTGCAGATTTTTTTCATCAGAGACGGTAAAGTTACGGGGCGTGAAAATTTTTTATTAAACGGAGCAGTTGACGAATCAGACGCGCAAGCCGTCACGGAATTTATCAAGCAATATTATTCGCGGTCGCAAATTGTAGCCACAGAAATTTTATTACCGACAATTTTAGCGGAAGATGATTTAAAAATTTTAAGTGAATGGCTCGGCGTGAAGTTAATCGAACCTAAACGCGGTGTTAAACGTTCATTGGTGGAAATGGCTAACCAAAACGCGGAAAAATTTTTGGCAGAAGAATCTGCGCGGCAACAATTAAAAAACGCTCAAACCTTAGGGGCAGTCGAGGAGCTGAAAAAATTTTTAAAACTTCCGCAACTGCCGCGTCGTATGGAATGTTTCGATATATCGCACATACAGGGCGCGGAAACTGTAGCGTCAATGGTCGTGTTCGAGGATGGTGCACCCGATAAAAAAAGTTACCGCCGCTTTAAAATTCGTTCTACGGAAGGCAAGCCCGATGATTTTTTATCAATGCGCGAAGTCACGAGCCGCCGCTATGGAGCAACTGATAACTTGCCCGACTTAATCGTCATTGACGGCGGTTTAGGGCAATTAAGTTCCGCGCTGGAAATAATTCGCGGCGCAGGTCATCAAGTTCCCGTCGTCGGCTTAGCTAAACAATTTGAATTGATTTTTGTCGAAGGATCTTCAATACCCGTCGAATTGCCGCGTGATAGCCAAGCTCTTAAGCTCATGCAACGAATTCGCGACGAGGCTCACCGTTTCGCCATAACTTATCATAGAAAACTTAGACGTAAACGCAACTTAAAATCCGAACTCGACAACGTAGCTGGTATTGGAACTAAACGGCGCACTGAACTCTTTAAAAAATTCAAGACGCTAGCCAAAATAAAATCTGCTACGGTCGAAGAACTTGCAGACGTACCGGGCATGACAAAAGCCGCCGCCCTCGCGCTGAAAGAATTTTTCGACGCGCAATCACAATGAGTTTTTAACAATTTTACTTAAACATTTGCAATAGATAATTTATTTCCGTATAATGACAACCGTTTTTACCACAGCACAGATAAATTTGTAAATTTTAAGGAGGTATTCATTTTGTCTGTAGTTCAAAATAATTTATCAGGAATTGCATCTGCTTTGCCAGAAGAGGCATTGCAAAAGAAATTGTCGCCGTTAAACGTTTGGGCATTGGCATTGGGTTGCATAATCGGTTGGGGTGCTTTTATCATGCCCGGCGAAATCTTTTTGGTTAAAGCGGGTCCTCTGGGTATGGCACTCGCTATGATTGCGGCGACAATCATTTTGATTATAATTGCAACCAACTACTACTACATGATAAAGCGTTATCCCGTTGCTGGCGGCGAATTTATATATGTTAACGCCATATTTGGCAGAAAAAATGCTTTTATCTGCTCGTGGTTTTTGGCTCTGTGCTATCTGTCAATCGTTCCTCTCAATGCGACCGGCTCTGGCTTTAATTTTCCGAACTGTCTTGCACGACGTTTTTTCATTCCAATTCGGTTTCCATTACCAAGTTTTCGGCTATGATGTCTACATGGGCGAAGTAATGCTGGCGTTAGCGGCTCTTTTCCTTTTCGCGTGGCTGAACATAAGAGGCGTAAGCATTACCGGAAAATTTCAAACGCTCTTAGTCCTGCTACTCGTCGGAGGTATCGCCGCCGTTTCCTTTGCGGCACTCACGAATCCTCAAGCGTCGTTAGTAAATTTCTCTCCGGGTTTTCCGCCGAACGTAGAAAATCACGTCGTCGCTATCCTCGCCATTTTAGCAATATCGCCTTGGGCTTTCGTCGGCTTCGACACGATACCGCAAGCCGCAGAAGAATTTAATTTCTCACCGGCAAAGAGTTTGTTCATAATGGTAGTAGCAATCGTCTTTGGTTCCCTCGCTTACGTCGCTTTGAACATGATAACAATCTCAATTCTGCCCGAAGGTTTCACGAGCTGGGTAGATTACATAGCCGCCTCAAAGACCGCTGAAGGCTTGATGACGTTGCCGACTTTCTATTCGACGTATTTACTTTTAGGCGAAGTTGGCTTGTTCCTTTTGAGCACGGCGGTTATAGCGGCAATTCTCTCTGGTTTGCTTGGCTTTTATATGGCAACCAGCCGTTTACTCTTCGCGATGTCGAGAGATGAAGTTCTTCCCAAACTCTTCAGCAAACTGCACAGCAAATATAAAACTCCGCGTAATGCAATCCTGTTTATTTTAGCTGTATCCGTTATTGCTCCGTTCATGGGGCGTACTGTTTTGGGTTGGATTGTAGATATGGCGTCTCTGGGTGCAGCCGTCGGTTATGGTTACACCTCGCTTGTTGCCTACAGATACGCAAAAGACAATGGCGACACTGCAATTAAAATCACGGGGCTTTTGGATTTCGCGTTCTCGATTTTATTCGCAATTTTGTTGTTGGTTCCTATTCCGTACTTCAACATTTCTCTAGGTAAAGAATCTTATTTCTTCCTGCTGATTTGGACGATTATGGGATATTATTTCTTCCGTTCAAGAAACGCAAACACCTAAGTAATACATTGAAGTAACATAAAAAATCCCTCTCGAATTGTCGGGAGGGGAATTTTTTTATATCAAAATTTTTTTTAACGCTTGACCAGTGTAAGAACTCTCGACGCAAGCAACATTTTCTGGAGTGCCGCAAGCTACAACTTCACCGCCCTTGTCACCGCCGTCCGGTCCTAAATCAATAATATAATCGGCATTTTTTATAACGTCCAAGTTGTGTTCGATAATTATCACCGTGTCGCCGCGATTTACTAGCCGCTGAATCACATCAATCAATTTTTTTACGTCGTCGAAGTGCAAACCGGTCGTTGGCTCGTCCATTATGTAAATATTTGCCATTTTTCCGAGCGGTCGCGCCAATTCATACGCCAATTTTACTCTTTGCGCCTCGCCGCCGCTGAAAGTATTTGCCGATTGTCCAAGCTCGATATATCCCAAGCCAACGTCGTGCAAAACTTGCAACATACGCTTAATCGTCGGCACGTTCTCGAAAAATTCTAAAGCCTCATCAACGGGCATGTTTAACACGTCCGAAATATTTTTGCCTTTGTAAGTTACCTCTAAAGTTTCGGCGTTAAACCTTTTACCCTTGCAAACGTCGCAAGTTACGTAAACATCGGGCAAAAAGTTCATCGGAATCTTTAAAACGCCATTTCCATTGCAACTTTCACAACGCCCGCCTTTGACATTGAAACTAAATCGCCCAGCTTTGTAGCCGCGAATTTTCGCACCGTTCGTTTCTGCAAAAAGCTTTCGGATATGGTCGGCAACGCCCGTATAAGTCGCAATGTTTGAACGCGGCGTTCTGCCAATCGGGTCTTGGTCTATCATCGTAACTTTGCTGATTCCGAGCTGCTCAAGTTTCATTTCCTTAAGGCGCGGATAAATAATTTCTTCAACGAGCGTAGATTTTCCGCTACCACTTACGCCCGTTATCAACGTCAAAGCTTTCAGCGGAATTTTTACGGAAATATTTTTTAAATTATTCTTGCAAGCGTCTTTGAACTCCAAAACTTGTGAAATATCGCGTCGCGTCGTCGGAACCGGAATAATTTTTCTGCCGCTAAGATAATCGCCCGTCAAAGAATTTTTTTCAGCCGAAATTTTATCTGCCGTGCCCTGCGCAATAACTTCGCCGCCATTTTTACCTGCGCCGCGTCCAATGTCAACAATTTCATCAGCAGTTCGGATTGTTTCCTCGTCGTGTTCGACTACTATCAAAGTATTTCCCAAGTCGCGCAGATTTTTTAGCGTCTCCAAAAGTTTTTGGTTGTCATGTTGATGAAGTCCGATTGACGGCTCATCTAAAACGTATAAAACGCCCGTCAAAGCCGAACCAATTTGCGTTGCCAATCTGATTCGCTGTGATTCGCCACCGCTTAATGTTGCCGACTTTCGCGACAAACTCAAATAATCTAAGCCGACGTCGCATAAAAATTTCAGCCGCGAATTAATTTCCTTGAGAACCTGCGCGGCGATTTTTTTATCGGTTTCGTCAAGCTCAAGCGTGGAGAAAAATTTTTTGCAAGCGTCAACCGACAAATCGACGACTTCAGCGATATTTTTGTCATTAATTTTCACGCTTAAAGCTTCGGGCTTCAATCTTTTGCCGTGACAGGCGGGGCAAGCGTCTTCTGGCAAGTCTGACATTTTAAAATCGTGAATCGCCGCCATCCACTCATACATCGTTGACCATTCGCGCAAATTAAAAATTTTTCCAAGCCCGTTGCACTTAGGACACGCGCCTTTTGGGCTGTTAAAGGAAAAAAGTTGCGGAGTAATATCTGGTAAACTTATTCCGCAATCGACGCAAGCATTTTTCTCGCTGAACGTCAAAATTTCTTTATCCGTTTCCACGAAGACAATTCCGTTGCCGAATTTAAGCGCAGTCTCCAGAGAATCCGCCAATCTTGAGCGAATTCCGTCGCGATTAATCAATCTATCAACGACGACTTCAATCGAATGCTTTTTGGTTTTAGCTAAGGAAATGTTTTCGTCAAGCTCGTGAATTTTTCCGTCGATTTTAGCTCTAACGAAGCCCGACGCGCTCAATTTCTCTAAAATATCTTTGTGCGTGCCTTTTTGATGATTAACGACGGGTGCGAGCAGATAAAATTTAGTTTCGAGCGGCAAAGATAAAATTTGGTCTAAAATTTGGTCGACGCTTTGACTTTTAACGGGCTTGCCACATTTCGGACAGTGCGGCTTGCCAATTCGCGCGAAAAGTAGTCTTAGATAATCATAAATTTCCGTGACCGTGCCGACAGTCGAGCGCGGATTATTATTTGTAGTCTTTTGATTGATTGCAATGGCTGGGCTAAGCCCTTCGATTAATTCAACGTCGGGTTTATCGGGCAAACCGAGAAATTGGCGGGCATAACTAGACAGCGACTCCATATAACGGCGTTGACCTTCCGCATAAATCGTATCGAACGCGAGCGAACTCTTTCCGGAGCCGCTCACGCCCGTTATCACGACAAATTTATCGCGCGGAATGTCTAAATTGATATTTTTAAGGTTGTGAACTTTTGCGCCGCGAATTTTAATTGAGTTCAATATCATTCCTCCCAGAAATTTTTAACGGGCGTCACGGAATTTTTATCAACGTGCGACATGTATTTTACACTATATGCAGATAAAAAACAGCCCCGCACTTTTTGCGAGACCGGAAATTTCAATTTTTATTAGCGAATAACTTTTCGTAATTAGCAATTTTGTAGTCGAGCCGCTCAATCGTCGCTTTTAAATGTTCCGCTTGCTTTTGAAGTCGCGCTCGTTGTTCGATTAAAATATTTCTGCGCCGTTCGATACCGGTATTCGCTTGCATGAGTGAAACGTATTCGATTAACGCCTCGATTTGTACGCCCGCGCTCCGCATACACTTGACGAACGACACCCAACCGCACGCCGTCTCGTCGAAGTTGCGAATCCCATTTCTATTGCGCGGCACTGGCGGTATCAAGCCGATTCTTTCGTAATATCTAAGCGTGTCCGCTGTCATCTCGTATTTTTCGCTGACTTCTCCAATCGTCATAAACATCACTCCGACAAAAAAATTTTTCAGTGCAAGTTTATCAGCTGAAGTCAACTTTAAGTCAAGCTAAATTGTTTGGAAGAAATCTTTAGCTGTCGTGTCCTCGAAAATCTCAACGTTGAAATTTTTCAGCTCCCCGCGCAGATATTCGGCAAGCTCGTGGACAATCGGGAACTCCGTATAAAAATGCCCCGCGTCCACGACGTGAATTTCATTTTCGATTGCGGCTTGAGCCTCGTGATATTTAACGTCGCCGGTTACGAACGCTTGCGCTCCGAAAAATTTTGCCTTCTGAATAAAATCCGCGCCCGCGCCGCCACAAATCCCAACCTTGCCGATTAAAAAATTTCCCGCGTCAACAAGTCTAACATTTTCAGCGTTCAGAGATTTTTTTACATGTTGAGCAAATTCTTCGCCGGTCATTGGCACTTCGAGATTTCCGAGCCGCCCCATAGAAAATTCCTCTTCGCCTAAAATTTTCACGTCAACAAGTCCAATTTTTTTCGCCAACACATCATTAACGCCGCCCGACGCGCTGTCTAAATTTGTATGCGCCGCGAAGACCGCCAAATTATTTTTTATCAGCCGAGCAATTTTATTTCCGAGTGGCAGGTCAAAGCGGACATTTTTTATCGCACGGAAAATCAGCGGATGATGAGCAACGATTAACTGCGCGTCAAGTTCAATAGCCTGTGAAATATTTTTATCGAGCACGTCGAGACAGACGAAAATATTTTTGACTTCAGCGGACGGGTCGCCGATTAAAAGTCCAGGATTATCCCAATCTTCAGCGAGCCTGCGCGGGGCTAAACGGCTTATGATTTCTGTCACGATTTGAACTGTGCATTTCCTCATAAAAATTCCTCCAAAAGTTTTAAAACGTCGTTAAAGGTCGTCGCTAAGTTTGGATAAATAATTTTTGGGCGATTAATCATGACGACAGGCAAGTTTAAAATTTTCGCCGCCTCTAACTTTGTATCCGCGCCGCCAATTTGTCCGCTATTTTTAGTAACGATAACTTCCGCTTTTGCGTGCTTGAAAAGTTCAACGTTGAGTTCCGTTGTAAATGGTCCTTGCATGGCGATAATATTTTTCGGCGTCAAACTAAGAGCTTCACATTGCGTTAAAACTTCAGCGGTCGGCAAAATCCTCGCGGTCAAGTTGCAATCCTTAAGCAAGTCAACGAAAATTTTTAAGTTCCTGCTGCCCGTCGTGAGGAAAATATTTTTCCCAAGTTCAGCCGCTTTAATCGCCGCCTCTTCGTAGCTGTCTACGTGGAAGATTTTTTCGTAATCAAACGCAACCTCTGCTCGTTCGTAGCGAATGTAGACAATCTGCGCGGCTTGAGCGGCGGCAATGGCATTAGCGGAAATATTTTTGGCGTAGGGGTGACTGGCGTCAACGAGAAAATTAAACTGCTCCTCGCGCAAAATTTTTTCCAAATCGTCGCGGTCAAGTGGCTTGTCGTTAATTTTAATGCCCGCGCAGGTCTCTAAAAGTTTTCTGCCGTAATCGCTGACGACAGAGGCAGTTACGTCAAAATTTTTCCTAGATAAAAACTCGGCGAGCTTGCGCCCGTCTTCGGTGCCCGCGATTAAAAAAATTTTTGTATTCATGGGCAGGATTTTAATTCAGCGGGAAAAATTTTTCAAGCGTCGAATTTTTCTTGCACAATGTGCTATAATCGGCGCGAACAAAAATTTATGGAGGAAAAAATGAAGATTTTAGCACGACAACTGACTTTGGATTTGTACAACTGCGACACAAGCCGGCTTAGCAATGTCGACGCGATAAAAGACACGTTGAAAGGCGTCGTCGGCAATGAGCCGCGTCTTTTTTCCGAAGTTATCGACGCGGAGCATTGTTCGATTATCGGCGCATCTGACAAGGGGCATATCGCTTTGCATGTCTATAAAGAATTTCGCTACGTTGCAGTTGATATTTTTACTTGTAGCGACTCTGAAGAACCTGAAGAGTTATCTAAAGCCATTAGAAAATTTTTCCGCCCTGAAAAAATTAAATCAACGTTTTTAAAGCGCGGCGATTTCGGATTGGAGCGCGAGATAAAACCTAAAATAAAAGTTCGCGTTGCTCCGTTGCGAAAAGTTAAAAATGCCGGCGCAAAGGTCGTAAAAAAATTAGTGCGGAGGGGCAAAGAATGACTTTTACTCACGTAGCCGAGCTTTATCGGAGTGTCGGCAAGTCTAAGAAGTGTACGTTTATTTTCTGCGCGGATCACGGCGTCGCTAAGGAAAATGTTAGTGCCTACCCGCAAGCCACGACTGCCGGCATGGTGCGCAATTATTTAGTTGACGGTGGAGCCGCCGCCAATGCCTTTGCTAAGTTTGCTTATTCCGAGCTTTATATTGTTGATGTCGGCGTTGACGCGGATATTTCCGATTTGGTGCCCTATGGTCTCGTTGACAGAAAAATTTCTCGCGGCACAAAGAATATCGCTGAAGGTCCCGCAATGACTTTCGAGGACGCAATGGAATCTGTCCGCATTGGCAAAAAATTGGCGGAAGAGGCAATCGCGGCGGGTTGTAATTGTTTTCTTATCGGCGAAATGGGTATTGGCAATACGACTGTTGCCGCCGCTATGACTGCCGCTTATCTGGGTTTGACGCCTAGAAAAGTCACGGGGCGCGGCTCCAATATTTCCGACGAAAAATTTGTACGCAAGATTAAAACGGTTAAACGCGCTCTTAAAACGAATAATCCCAATCCTGACAGCTTGCTTGACGTGTTGACTAAAGTTGGCGGCTACGAATTCGGAGCAATGGCGGGCGTAATTATCGCGGCTTATCATCACGATTGCGTTGTCATGCTTGACGGATTTAATACTGCCGTTGCCGCGCTCGTTGCTGAAGAAATTTTACCGCGTTCGATTGAGTGTTTAATCGCCTCTCACGTCGGGCGCGAGGTTGGGCACCGGGAAATTTTAAATCATCTTGGAATGACGCCGATTTTTAATCTTGACCTTGCATTGGGCGAGGCAATCGGTTCGTCAATCGCCGCCAGAGTTTTGGATAATCTGGTTTATATTTTTGTCTGCGGTCCCGATGCCGATTTTGAAGGCGAACTTGTCGAAGAGGACAGCGCATTAGAAAACTTTAAAAAACAGCTCGGACTTGACGGCGTGGAGGGGCTGGATACAATCGAAGACATTAAAGAACTTTTTGGCGATGAGGTTCAGATTGAAGAAATTCCGCTCGACTTCCACGTAAGCGAACACCGCATGGAAAGTATCGAATTGCCGTTCAGCACACAAACTTTGAATATCCCGCGTAGCTATCCAATGAATGTTCGGATTATGGGCGAGGACAAGGACGAGATTGTCGCCGCGACTGACAGGACGTTTAATTTTTATCTGCAGACAATGCCGCGCCTCCACGATAGACCTATGAATAATTGCCGTGAACTTCTGGACAATTTGACTAAGCCTAAAGGCAGTCTCGGTTATCTTGAGGAAATTGCGGTTCAAGTTGCGGGCATTTCCAACGAGGATTGCCCGACGAATAAACTTAGACATGCCGCGCTTGCCTTTGCTAACTTTGAAAATTGCCCGTCGTTTATCGACCCTAACTACGACCGAAATGCTAAGGGTGCTCGCCGCGATATTTCTATGGACTTCAGCGCGACGACGCGAACTTTTGGTATGAAAATTTTTTTGGGCGTCGTTAATCCGGAGGAAAATCTCAACGTCGCGTTTAATTTCGGGCGCAACCTTGCAGAGGAAATAACTTTCGACACTCCGATTCTTGCCGTAACTGACCTTAGCAATCTGTTAGAAGATAAATTATCCTATACATTTGAAGAGGCACTGCTTAGCAATGGTGAGCTTAAATATCCGCCAGAAGAATTTTTGCAACACGTCCCGAAAAATTATCAGTGTATGACGGGAGCGATTATTGGCGCATTAGTGGCGGCGGCGCATAATTCCACGTTGATTGTTGTAGACACGGGCGCGGCAGATATTATCGCTCGCTATCTGGAAAAAATTTGTCCTGAAATTCGTCCGTTTATTTTGCATTCCGCGCAGTTGATTGAATATGCGGAAGAGGACGACACTCCGACGGGCTTTGACGGCGAGGCGGCTTGTATTGGCGTCGAAATTGTCGAGGCGGCGTTGATTGCAATTAACGAGATGAAAACTTTCGAGGAAACCGGCGTCGAAAAGGCGATAAGATGAATTCCTTTGAACAGCGAATAGAAAAATTTGGCGTAGAGAAAATTTTTATCGTAATATTTTTGTTATTCGGCGTGATAATTTTGTTCATGCGCCCGCCCTATCAACTCATGGACGAGATAAATCATTTCCCACGAGCTTGGCAAATTTCGGAGGGAATTTTTCTAAGTCCAACAATGACGATTGGCGATTATAAAAATGGCGGGGATTTTCGCGCTAAGAAAATTTTTAGTTTGAACAGAGCACCCGCTGACGCTTTGGAAGACAAAATTTATATCGCCGAAATTCCCGTATCGTTTCTGCCGGATAACTTTATTTTCAACGCTAACAATAGGCATTACATACACGACTTTTCCATTAAGTACATTGAAGAATTTTTAGCGACGCCACTCAACCTCGACGAGCAGGAACCAATTCAAATTCCGAACACGGGCGTTTATCCTCCGCTGACATATTTACCTCAAGCCGTTGCCGCGTTTATCGGACGAGTTTTAAATTTGAACGCTGGAATAATTTTTTACCTCATGGGATTGAGCGGATTAATCTTTGTTGCGGCGTGCGTGTTTTACTCAATGAAATTCTTGCCTGAAGCCAAACATTTAATTTTTTTGTTAGCTATGATGCCGATGTTTGTCGTTGAGGCGGCGTCGACTAGTGCAGACGCGGTAACTTTTGGCGTATGTTTTTTGGGTACGGCGTGGCTGTTGTCGTTGAGGAATTCGACAGAAAAATTTTCCCGCGCAGAAATTTTTGGGCTGATAATTTTATCGATAATGCTGGCGTGTTCAAAGTCGGTTTACGGAACAATTTTATTGTTGTACTTTTTAATCCCGCGTGAACGTTTCAAAAATTTTTGGGCACTCGGCGCGGCAATTTTACTGCTAAATTTATTTTTGCTGTCGGCTTGGTCATGGTTATCGATTGAATTATCGGACGTCAAACTTTACACGAATTATCATTTGGGATTCACTGAAACGAACACTGCGGCGCAAAAAATTTTTATCATGGAGCACCCAATAGCATTTTTTACGGCAATGATAAATTCATTTGTCGAATTACCCGCATGGTATTGGTTAAATTTTATTGGCACATGGGGGTTTTTATGGAATGTAACTTTGCCGTTCATGTTTTACGCATTATACACTATGATTTTAATTTTCTTTGCCTTGTCGAACAGATTAAATCTCAAGTTCAGCGAACGTGGAATTTTAATCGTTGCTTCCATTATTTCGACGATTGGATTTTTTCTCGTGCACTATCTTAAATGGTCACCAGTTGGCTCGGAAATTGTTAGCGGCGTGCAAGGGAGATATTTTATTCCGATTGCGCTAATGATGTTCGGTACGCTATCAATTTTACCGTCCATGCGTCATAGAAATTTAATCGCGTTGTCGGCTGGTATATTTAGCGGCGTCATGATGTTATTGGCAAATTTTTTTGCGTTCTATTGAATAGCAGTGTAAACTGCTTAAAGGAGATGTTTTGATGAAAGAACTAATGTTGGGCAACAAAGCACTTGCCCGCGGCTTGTGGGAGGCGGGCGTGAAATTTGTTTCGAGCTATCCGGGCACGCCTTCAACGGAGATAACGGAGGAGGCTGTCAAGTTCGACGATATTTATTGCGAATGGGCACCCAACGAGAAAGTCGCAATGGAGTCGGCGTTTGGAGCGTCGCTGGCAGGTCGTCGGGCTTTCTGCGGACAAAAACACGTTGGCTTGAACGTCGCGGCGGATCCGTTGTTTACGTTGAGTTATACGGGCGTCAACGCGGGCTTAGTTGTCGTGGTGGCAGACGATGCGGGAATGCATTCTTCGCAAAATGAGCAGGACAGCCGCCATTACGCAATAGCCGCCAAAGTTCCCATGCTTGAGCCGAGTGATTCCGCTGAGGCTTTGAACTTTGCTAAACTTGCCTACGAAATTTCCGAAGAATTCGATACGCCTGTTTTAATTAAAATGTGTACAAGAGTTGCGCACAGTCAGTCAGTCGTCGAAACTGGCGAGCGTAAAGAATTTTCCAAAACTTACGAGAAAAATATTGCCAAATACGTGATGATGCCTGGAAATGCTAAACGTCGTCACCCGATTGTTGAAGAGCGTACAAAAAAATTAATTGATTACGCGGAGACGACGCCGATTAATCGCGTGGAATTTTTTACTGACGAGCTGGGGATTATCACGTCGTCGACTTGTTATCAATATGTCAAAGAAGTTTTCGGCGAAAGCGCGAGCGTTTTAAAACTTGGCATGATAAATCCGTTGCCCGTTGAGCTGATAAAAAATTTCGCGGCGCGTGTTAAAAGATTAGTCGTCGTCGAGGAACTTGACCCGATAATCGAAACTCATGTAAAATCGCTGGGAATTAAAGTTGAGGGCGCAGAACTTTTGCCGCGTATCGACGAGTTCAGCCAGAATTTAATCGCGGAAAAATTTGGCAAGAAAATTTCTGCGGGCGTCACGTTAGAAGACGCTATACCTGCGCGACCGCCTGTCATGTGCGCGGGCTGTCCTCATCGCGGATTATTTTATTCTTTAAAGAAACGCAAATGCACAGTGCTTGGCGACATCGGCTGTTACACTTTGGGAGCAGTGCCGCCGCTTTCAACGATTGAATTAACGCTTTGCATGGGCGCGAGTATCGGCGCGACTCACGGCTTTAATAAAATGCTCGGCAAGGACAGTGAATCAAAAACGGTTGCGGTTATCGGCGACTCGACTTTTATGCATTCGGGCATGACAGGCTTAGCCAACGTCGCTTATAATCAATCGAACTCGACCGTAATAATTTTGGACAACTCAATTACCGGCATGACGGGACATCAACAAAATCCGTCGACGGGCTTAAACATAAAAGGCGACCCTGCAGGCAAGATTGATTTGGAATCTTTGTGCCGAGCAATGGGGATTAATCGCGTGCGTGTCGTCGATCCGTACAATCTCAAGGAATGCGACGCCGCAATTAAAGAGGAACTTGCCGCGCAGGAACCGAGCGTTATAATTTCGCGGAGACCTTGCGCTTTGCTTAAAACTGTTAAGCATAAACCGCCGCTTCACGTCGACAAAGATAAATGTATTGGTTGCAAGTCGTGCATGAAAATTGGTTGCCCCGCTATCAGCATGAAGGACGGCAAAGCAGTCGTTGACCAAACTCAATGCGTCGGTTGCGAGGTTTGCAGTCAACTCTGTCCTAAAAAAGCGTTTGCAAGGGAGGCGTGAGCTTTGGAGACTAAAAATATTATAATCGTTGGCGTCGGCGGACAAGGCTCGTTGCTCGCCAGTAAAATCTTGGGGCATTTGCTTTTAAACGAGGGCTTTGACGTAAAAGTTTCGGAAGTGCACGGCATGAGCCAGCGCGGCGGCTCCGTCATAACTTACGTTCGTTTTGGCGATAAAGTTTATTCGCCCGTCGTGGATAAGGGGCAAGCAGATTTTATCGTCTCGTTTGAAATTTTGGAGACAGCGCGTTGGTTGAGCTATCTTAAGGACGGCGGGCAAATCGTCACGAACACTCAACAAATTGACCCAATGCCGGTTATCACGGGCGCGGCGGAATATCCCGCTAACCTCGTAGAAAAAATTCGCGCTAAGGGAATTAAAATCGACGCGATGGACTGCTTGACGTTGGCAAGACAAGCGGGTAGTCAAAAGGCGGTTAATATCGT
This sequence comes from Selenomonadaceae bacterium, assembly GCA_017428215.1. Classification (GTDB taxonomy): domain Bacteria; phylum Bacillota; class Negativicutes; order Selenomonadales; family Selenomonadaceae; genus Quinella. The sequence goes on along the minus strand of JAFRRH010000013.1, from coordinate 42,978 downwards.
CCTGCTTGGCAGATTGTCGCATTACTTTAAAATATCGGAAACGGCGTGGCAAAATTCTTTAAAAGCCAACGTACCGCAAAAATTTTTGGAGATAAATCAACGGGCTTTCGAGCTAGGAAAAAATTTCTCGGCATAATTCTTGCAAAAAAGTTTTGCGCAAGTTATAATCATTCGCGGAAGATAAAGACTCGTCCATGTAATCAAAAGACAAAAATCCCCGTGCAAGTCTGTTGGTAGCAGACACTCGGGGATTGCGTCAAGTAAACGCATTTTTTAAGCTCAGTCATCGTCCTGAAAGAACTGTTTGAGCCAATCGTATATAAAACGCGCAATGACGTTCGCAACGATTCTTTTTAAAAGACCGCGCACCTCGTCCATGTAATCACCCCCCTTTCACGAGACAGAGGGTTCAGACGATAACAAAAATATTTTACAGCTTGCCTAAATTTTTGGCAAGCTAAGTTTGTTTTAACGGAAAACGTGACGTGCGAAAAAAAATTTTTGGAAACAAATCAACGGGCTTTTGAGCTTGAGAAAAGTTTTTCAGCATAATTCTTGCAAAAAATTTTTACGCAGATTATAATTGTCATGTTAGATACGGATAGCCGTCCATGTAATCTGACTAGGACAACGCAAAAAAAATCCCCCAAAAGGTTTTAGGGAACCTAATGGGGGATTGCGTCAATCTGCGACGCATTCAGACTCATTTGAAGTTTTTAAAAATTTTTTTGAGCCCGTTGATGACAAAGTGGGAAAGTACATTCGCCACAAGCATCTTAACGATATCTATAACGCCGTCCATGTAATCACCTCCTTTCATGCAAACAGAAGGTTGATTCGGACAAAAATATTTTACAGCTCGCCTGCATTTTTAGCAAGCTAAGTTATTTTAAATGGAAAATGTGACGTGCGAAAAAAATTTTAATTCTGCTGTTTGGCAGGATTTTTTTTGTCAATGAAAAATTTATTAGCGTCGAAAAATTTTCGGCAGTATGTTTGAAAGAGGTAGTATGTATGGCAAATTATTTTCAAAAGGAAATCGAATGTGCGCCAATTGAAAAGATAAAGGCGTTGCAAGATGAGCTGTTGCCTAAACAGGTGCGCTATGTGTGGGAGAACGTTCCTTACTATCGCAAGAAAATGGAAGAAAAAGGCGTTACACCCGACGACATTAAATCGGCGGCGGATTTGCACAAGTTGCCGTTCCTGTCCAAAGCGGATTTAAAAGCGGCGTATCCTTACGGCTTGTTAGCTGTTCCGCTGAAAGATTGCGTGCGGATTCAATCGACATCGGGCACGACGGGCAAGCGCGTTGTCGCCTTCTACACGCAAGGAGATATTGACATTTGGGAGGACTGCACAGCGCGGGCAATCGTGGCGGCGGGCGGCACTAATGAGGACGTCTGCCAAGTTTCTTACGGTTATGGACTGTTTACGGGCGGTCCTGGTCTTGACGGCGGCTCTCACAAAGTCGGTTGCTTGACAATTCCGACGAGTTCCGGCAACACTGAGCGGCAGATTATGTTTATTATGGACTTGAGCGCGACGATTCTCTGTTGCACGCCGAGTTATGCGGCTTATATCGGCGAGACACTTAAGGAAATGGGTTACAAGCCCGAAGATATTCCGCTCAAAATTGGTATCTTCGGCGCGGAGGCGTGGTCAGAAGAAATGCGCCGTGATATTGAAAAAACTTTGGGCATTAAAGCTTATGACATTTACGGCTTAACGGAGATTAGCGGTCCAGGCGTCGCGTTTGAGTGTTCTGAACAGCGCGGCATGCACATTCAAGAAGACCATTTTATAGCCGAAATTATCGACCCTGATACCGGCGAAGTTTTACCGGAGGGCACGCAAGGCGAATTAGTTTTCACAGCTCTGGATAAAAAAGCTTTCCCTTTGATTCGTTATCGTACACGCGATATTTGCACACTTACCCGCGAAAAATGTTCTTGCGGCAGGACTCATGTTCGTATGACCAAGCCTAAGGGACGTTCGGACGACATGTTGATTATTCGCGGCGTTAACGTCTTCCCCAGCCAAATCGAAACGGTTCTTATGAATAACGGCTACGCGGCGAATTATCAAATTATCGTTGGGCGCGTCAACAACACTGATACTTTTGAGGTTAAAGTAGAAATGACGCCCGATATGTTTACTGATAATGTCGGCGAAGTTCAAGCGCGGCGTAAAGTTTTAGAGGACGGCTTGCGGGCTATGCTCGGCATTAAAGCTAAGGTTACACTCGTCGCGCCCAAATCTATTACGCGCAGTGAGGGCAAAGCTGTCCGCGTCATCGACACCAGAAAAATTTAGGAGGTGTGATCTATGAGCGTCAATCAAGTTTCGGTTTTCCTTGAGAATAAGCCTGGCACTTTGAATAAACTTACTGAAGTCCTCGCTGTCAACAAAGTTAATATTCGCGCCTTGAGCTTGGCTGAAACTAGCGAATTCGGAATTGTCCGCATGTTGGTTAACGACGTGTTCGAGGCGACAAACGTCCTCAAGGAAAATAATTTCGTCGCGACTTTAACTCCGGTGCTTGCCTACGCCATTGCTGACAAGGCGGGCGACCTCAACGAGCTTTTAAAAAAATTCAGCGAGGCGAATGTCAATATCGAGTACATGTACGCCTTCGCGGGCAAAGAACGCGCCTATATGATTTTCCGCGTCAACGACACCAAAAAAGCCGAAGCTATACTCAACAGCAAAGGTATAAAATCTTTAACACAGGAGGAAATTTCTGCCGTATGATTAAAATTAACGAAATCCCCAACAACGAGGAGCCGCGCAAAAAAATAATGTCAAAGCTGGAACCCTATTTGGGGAAAACTGGTCCTGCGATGGCGCCTTCCGAATCCAGTTTTATCTCTAGTTTGTTGCAAGTTTATCGTCCTCAAAAGATTCTGGAAGTCGGAATTGATGCAGGTGGAACTACAGCGATAGTTTTACAAGTTCTTGAAGATATGAATATGCCCTACGAAATGCATTCGGTTGATTTAGCTCAAAAAATGACTAACGGAAAAGATATAGGCTATTTGCCCAAATGTGTTAAGGAAAATAACTTATTAATAACCCCCTCTCGGTCAACCTTATGCGGAACGCATGAGTTTCATTTAGGAAAATATCTGCCGCAGGTCATTGATAAAATTGGTGGAGACATTAACTTTGTAATCCTTGACACAGTTCACTATACGCCCGGTGAACTGCTGGACTTTCTCGTTATGCTACCCTACCTCAAAGACAGCGCGATTGTCGTGTTACATGATGTTGCACTAAATCAGCTCAATAATAAGTACCACAAACCCGACGCTCATGCAACTGGTCTTTTGTTTAGCGCAGTGGTAGCAGAGGAAAAATTCTTGAATTATGAACCAACAGGAAAGTATCCTAACATTGGCGCATTTAGAATAAGCAAGCAAACTTACGATAATATCGAAAACGTTTTCTTGGCACTTATGTTGACTTGGCACTATCTGCCAGAAGATGACGAAATAACTATTTACCGTAATTTTTACAATAGATATTACCCCGCAAAGTTAGTTGAAATCTTCGATGAGACAGTAAGATTGAATCGCAACAATATAGCTTTTAAGAAATAAATCTTTTATAATCAAATATCGTCCGCGAGCGGCAAAAAATTTTCGTTCGCGGATATTTTTTTGGAGGTGGGTCTTTGGATAGATATAGGCTTACAATCGACAATAAGGATAATTTCTTCCAACTTTTTGCAGATGCGAATTTAAATTTTAATAACTGCACTTTGCGCGATGTTATAGTCACGCCGGCAGAAAATTTTTGGGAAATAAATATCGTCACAACTAAAGACGTTGACGAAAATATTTTCCGCGTTGCTGAAGATTTTTTGCAACGTCGCTATCATGTGAGCGTTGAAATTAAAAATAAATCCACTGTCGGTAATGAAATTCCGCCTGCAGAAAATAAATCTGCCCCAAAAACAAAACGTAGCAATGTAAATGGCAAAACAGAAAAATCTTCGGGCGAGGTCGTTAAAATTAGTAGCATTAAAGAGAATGACAATGTTGTAATTATCGGCGAGGTCGGGGGCGGCGATAAAAACGGCGTTAGCCTGCGCGAATTCAAAAACGGTACGATTGGTGTTACTTTCTCTGTTACTGATGACACCGACGGCATTGTTTGTAAAAAATTTTTTAAGGGCGATAAAAAATCCGACGCGCAACCCTTCGCTGACCAAATTAAAGCCGGAACTCTCGTTAAAATTGCCGCCGCCGCAAAATACGACGACTACGCCAAAGAAACTACTTTGTTAATTAATAAGCTGGAAGTTTTAGAGAAAAATTCTGCCCGCGTCGATAATGCAGAGGTTAAGCGCGTCGAATTGCATGTTCATACGCAGATGAGCGCGATGGACGCCGTTATTCCCGTCGAAAAACTAATTCAGACTGCCGCAGATTGGAATTGGAACGCCGTAGCCATTACGGATCATGGAGTTATTCAAGCTTTCCCGAACGCCGCGCAGACCGCCGCTAAACTCGCTAAGCAGGGCAAAAAAATTAAAATTATCTACGGCATGGAAGGTTATCTCGTCGGAGACGATTTTAAGCAGAAATTTGCCAATCATGTAATAATTCTCGCTAAAAATAAACGTGGGCTTGAAAATCTCTACAAATTAATTTCAATCAGCCAAATTAAGTACATGTATTATCGTCCGCGCATTCCCAAAAGCCTTTTAAGCGAACTTCGCGACGGTTTGATTATCGGTTCGGCTTGCGAGGCTGGTGAGTTGATTCGCGCAATCGTCGCGGGCAAAAATGATTCAGAGCTTGAGGAAATCGCTAATTTCTATGACTACTTGGAGATTCAGCCGATTCATAACAATGATTTTTTAGTTCGGAGCGAAGACTTCCCGAACATTACCACCGATGAAGATTTGCGCAATATTAATCGCAAAGTTGCGGAGCTTGCAAAAAAATTGGGCAAACCGCTTGTCGCCACGACCGACGCCCATTTTTTAAATCCTGAAGATTCAATTTGCCGCGCAGTTCTTATGCACAGCAAAGGTTATGCAGATTCTGACCTCCAACCGCCGCTTTACTTGCGCACGACAGAGGAAATGTTCGCGGAGTTTGATTATCTCGACGAAAAAACCGCTTACGAGGCAATCGTCACCAATCCAAACAAAATCGCCGACGCTGTGGAGTTTTTAAAGCCGATACCCGACGGACTTTACTCGCCGCAAGTGCCAGGCGCGGAGGAAGAAATTCGCGAAACGTCCTACGCCAAAGCCAAAAAACTTTACGGAAAAAATTTGCCGCCGTTGGTTGAGGCGCGTCTCGAACAAGAGCTTAAACCGATAATCGGGCACGGATTCGCTGGTTTATATCTTATCGCGCAACGTTTGGTAAAAAAATCTAACGACGACGGCTATCTTGTCGGCTCGCGTGGTAGTGTTGGCTCGTCTTTCGTCGCAACTTTAATTGGAATCACTGAAGTTAATCCTCTGCCGCCGCACTATCGTTGCCCGAAATGTCAGTACAGCAAATTTTTTACGGCGGGCGAAGTCGGTTGCGGCTACGACTTGGAAAATAAAAACTGTCCTGTCTGTGGTTATCCGCTGATTAAAGACGGGCATGATATTCCGTTTGCTGTGTTTTTGGGCTTCGACGGCGATAAAGTTCCCGATATTGACTTGAACTTTTCCGGCGAATATCAATCAACCGCCCATAAATACACCGAAGTACTTTTCGGCAAGCATAATGTCTACCGCGCAGGCACAATTTCAACCGTCGCTGAAAAAACTTCCTTCGGTTTGGTAAAAAAATATTATGACGACAGAAATCAGAAAAAGCACGGCTCTTTTATCGCCAAAATTGCGGAAGGTTGTCAAGGAGTTAAACGCACGACAGGGCAACACCCCGCCGGAATTATGGTTGTGCCGCGCGATATGGATATTCACTATTTTACGCCGATTCAATATCCCGCCGATAACAAGGACGCCTCGACTACTACGACGCACTTTGATTATCACTCGATAAGCTCGCGGCTCGTCAAGCTTGATATTTTAGGGCACGTTGACCCAACTATGATTCGTATGTTGGAAAAATTAACGCATCGCGACCCAAAAACTATTCCGCTCGACGATAAACCGACGCTAAGTTTATTTTCCTCTACGGACGCGCTCGGCTTAACGCCTCAACAGCTCGGAACTAAATCTGGGACTTACGGCTTGCCGGAATTCCGTACAAGTTTTACTCGGCAGATGATTGACGATACGCACCCCGATTGTTTCAGCGATTTAGTTAGAATTTCGGGTTTTTCGCACGGCACGGACGTTTGGCTAGGCAACGCGCAAGATTTAATTCGTCAAGGCAAGTGCACGCTGAAAAATGCAATTTCCGCCCGCGATGATATTATGATGTACTTGATTCATCACGGCGTTGACGCGCTGAAGTCTTTTAAAACTATGGAAAACGTCCGCAAGGGCAAGGGAATTAAAGCGGATGTCGTCGAAGATTTAAAAGCGCACAACGTCGAGGACTGGTACATTGATTCTTGCCAAAAGATTAAATATCTCTTTCCACGCGCCCACGCAACTGCTTATGTAATGATGGCTTATCGAATTGCCTATTGTAAAGTTCATTATCCGCTGGCTTATTATGCCGCGTATTTTTCAAAGCGTACAGAGGAATTCGACGCTAACGAAATTATCAAAGGGCAGCAATATATCAAAAATAAGCTCGACGAATTGGAAAATTTATCGGAAGAACGTAAACTTGACGTTAAAGAGAGCGACCGCCTTGCCGACTATCAAGTTGTCTACGAATATTTTCTGCGCGGCTTCACTTTTGAACGGGCGGATTTGTATAATTCAGATGCGGAAGATTTTATTATCAAGAAAAATTCTTTGCTCATGTCGTTAAGTTCAATAGACGGCGTTAGCGAGGCGGCGGCTAAAAATATCGTTGCGGCTCGCGCAGACGGTAAATTTTCTTCCGTTGAAGACCTAAAAAATCGCGCTGGATTAAATAGAACTGTCATTACTGCCCTAAAAACTCACGGTTGCTTTAAAGGATTGCAGGAAACTAATCAGCTAACTTTGTTTTAAAAAAATGCAGGAGGTGATTAAATGATTTCTTTAGATAATCTTTTCAGCGACTCGGCTCATAAATCAACTATTTTCTCGCTCGCGCAGATTAATTTCCTCGAATCAAACGCTTACTCCAAAATTATTCGCGGCAAATCGACTTTTTTTTATTAAATGTCTCGTTCGTAATAAAGAAATTCGCCTCACGCCTGAAGAAGCCGTTAGGCAAATGTTTATTCGTAAATTAATCGACGATTACGGCTATAAAATTTCTCAAATCGATGTCGAACGCCCAATTCAATTCGGACTAGAAGTTAAACGTGCCGATATTGTAATCAGAATTCTTGCAGTAGTGGGTTTGCATGGAAATGTTTTCAAATCGCACACCAGAACGAAAACTAGCGTACTTTTTGTGCAGAAATGGGCAATGGCATTAACTTAAGCGACGCGATAATTAAAACTTAAGAGATGAATATAACAACATAAGTTGGATGTTCAACGCAGACCATGATACCGCATTATTTAATTCTCGCTTGCTGTGCTTATATTTTTTTTTCACGGTCGGGCAAAAAGCCTCAAGTGCATACAGATAAAAAATTCTTCGTGAAAATATGTCATACTGTTCAAAAGAAACGTGCGGCATATTTTCATAAATTTATTAGACCGTAGCACAGGCTTTCATTCAAAATCCCGACAGCAAACCCGAAGTTTATCAAAAGAATCGTCACAAGCTTAATAATTGCGTCTGGAATCTTAAGTCGGCGACATCGAGAGGAAATACGAATTATGCATAACAAGCTTTTAGAGCGTGTTGGTAAAGTCCAGAAATGAAAAATAAGCGAAACCTTGGATAATTTTCTATGACTGAATCAAGTTTAAAAGATTTTTGTAGTTGTTAGCGACTTTGATGACGTAATGGACGGTTTCAGAATAATTCGGAACGCCGCCATACTTTTCGACTGCGCCAGGTCCGGCATTATAAGCGGCAACCGCGTCTGTCACGGAATAAACGCCCCAATCCTTGAAACGTCCAAGCTGATTTTTTATGTAAATCGTGCCGCCGATAATATTTTCAAGCGGATTGTGCGGATTGACGCCCAAGCCTGCCGCCGTCGACGGCATGAGTTGCATTAAGCCAATCGCACCAACGGGGCTAGTCGCATGGAAATTAAATTCGCTTTCCGCCTCCATAATCGACGTTATCAAAATCGGGTCAACTTGATATTCGCTGGAAGCGTACAAAATCGCTCGCGTTATCCAATCGCATTCAACCTCATTGCCATTGTAGCGATTAACCGTCTGATAAATCGCGCTGTAATAATCAACTGCCTCGGCCTCGCCGCCTATAAAAATCGTTGCACTCATCAACACTGCTATAAAAATTTTCTTTAGTAATTTCACAGTAACAACTCCTTATAAAAATTTTTCCAATTATAACACAGAATTCCGCTTGGTAAAATTCATTTTGTGTTATAATCTTCTTAAAAATGGGAGATGAGTTTATGACGAAAATTATCAACAGCCTCAAAGTATCGGAAGATAATCAAAAACTTTTTAGCGACGCCGAGCAGTTGAAAACGTTTTTGCTGAATTGCGACGCCGACCGCGCAGGATTAGACCCTTACGATGAAAATATTTTATTCGATCCGAATCGTGGACATTGGGATTTGTGGGACTTAGATCAAGACGGCGGCAAAGAAATTCCCCTCAACGGAAATTTTGTAGCACGCAACCCCTCAACCGACGTATCAAACGGCATTGTCGCTATCGACTTTGGCACCAGCCGCACCGTCGTCGTCTACGAAAATGAACACTCACAAATTTTGCCGTTGAGAGTCGGCAGTGGCTCTTTTAAGAACGGAATAAATTTTTCTGCCAATTACGAGAATCCGACGGTGATTCAATTCGTCGACATTGAAAGTTTTTTGACGGCGTATTATTGGCGCGAAGGGCGACCGTTTACAAAGTGGAGCGACGTTAAAGTTTCTCATGCGGCGTTTGAAAATATGATTGAGGGTGGCTCCGAAAAATTTTATTCATTCCTGACTGATATAAAATATTGGTGCGGCTCCAAAACTCAATTCATGTTACGCGACGAGAAAAAATTTATTACGCAACTTGCGCCATTCGAGGAACTTGCCGACGACGAGATTAATCCGCTGGAAATTTACGCTTACTATCTTGGACTTTATATCAACAACATGCAGCAGGAGAATCACGTTTTCTTGAATTATATTTTGTCGTTCCCCGTGACTTATGACAAAGCTATTCGCGAAAAAATGCGGCAATCTTTTGAGCGCGGTTTAAAAAAATCCTTGCCGACGGCTTTATTGTCTAACGAAGCAATTATGAAAAAATTTTCTGTACGTGAAGGTGCAAGCGAGGCGGCGGCTTATGCGATAACGGCTCTGCAAGAATACGGCTTTGATCCTGAAGGCGACGAGGAAATTTATTATGCGGTATTCGACTTTGGCGGCGGCACGACGGATTTTGATTTTGGATTTCTGCGCGAGTCGTCAAGCGACCGGTATGATTATTTATTAGTGCATTTCGGCGAGAACGGCGACAGGACTTTAGGCGGCGAAAATCTTTTAAAACTTTTGGCGTTTGAGTTGTTCAAATCTAACCAAGACAGATTGATAAATTTGGACGGCGGCGGGAAAATTCCGTTCACGTGGTCGGCGGATAAAAGAAGTTTCGCAGGTTCCGAAGCTCTGATAAAAGATTCGCAAGAGGCTCATGCAAATATGCACGCGCTGATTGAAAAACTGCGTCCTGTGTGGGAAGCTCCACATTCTGACGCGGCGTGGAAGATTTTGTCGAGCAATTCTATCGAAGTCAATCTTTTCCGCGACGACGGGCAATTTGTTAAAAATTTTCAGCTCAACATTGACATTGACTTACAAGAAATTCTGCGCGAGCGAATCAAGTCCGGTATAAATAATTTTTTTATCTCCATGAAAGAGGCATTCGATAAGAACAGCAAAAATTCTCTGCGCAAAATTAAGCCAATCCGTGAGCTTGATGAAATTTCAATTTTTTTGGCGGGCAATTCGTCTAAATCGCCGCTGGTTAACGAACTTTTTGAAGAATATCTTTTGCCCGCTGAAGACACTAGCCTCGCTGAGGACGAAAATCCTTTTGTCAACGGACGGCTCAAAGTTGGTTACGAGCTTAAGGACGATTACTTTACGCGGGGCAACAGCATTTATCGCCGCGATAACAACGGTTTGGAAGTTTGGCTGGGCGACATGGATAACGAGGACGATCAGATTGTCTTAAGTGAAACAATAAAAAAAATTCCCACCAATCCTGACGGTGAGAAATCACAAGCAGATATTTTATTCGGTTTCGTAGGCAAGGCTCCCAAATTTAAAATTTATCCGGCTTTGGGCACTGAAGCGGCTCAAGAACTCCAAAAAGAACGCGGTGTTGAAATTAACACGGACTTGACTGCGCCAACAGGTAAAACGGGCGTTGCATTCGGGCTTTTGCTAAGCCGTGCTGGCGGTCTTGTTCAAACGAAACACATTACGCCCGATTCTTCTAAGACGCCGTTCAGTTGCTACATCGGTAGAAATAAAAAGCGCAAATTTAAAACCATTATCGACCGAACAACTAAATTTGGTCTGTGGTACCCGTTTATCGACGCGGGCGACAGTTTCGACATTTTTTATACGAACTTGCCCGAAGCCGTATCCAATCAGATGAGTATTCAAAAGGCTAAACGAATCACGATTAACCTTGACGAACCCGACGAAGAGGCAACTGTTTTTATCCGCGCCGTGAAGTCAAACATTATCGAATACCAAATTGCTCGTAGTGCTGAGGAACTTTCAGACGAAAATTCTTCCGTACAAATTGAGTTGAATTGAGTAAAAAATTTTTCTAACGCAAAAGCCGCGTTCCGATTTGAAACGCGGCTTGTTAATTTCCGTTAATGGCGGAGGGGGTGGGATTCGAACCCACGGTGGCTTTTGACCACACTTGATTTCGAGTCAAGCACCTTCAACCGCTCGGACACCTCTCCACCTTGAGCGGTTTACTGTTTATATCAACCGCTCGGACACTGCTCCTTAAAACATAGCCATCAACCATGTTAAGATGAATTGGACAAATCTCGCGATTTTGTCTTACTGCTTTGTCGTGTCCGTTTTCGCCTTAGCTACCGACGTTTAGTATAACACTCCACAGTCGTAAATTCCCGGCGAGCCACCGGTATGATTACGGAAAAAATAAACTCTTCCGCAATGCGTTGGATATTACCACGTAAAAAAAAATCTGTCAAGCACGAAAGCCCCGACAAAACGTCGAGGCTTGTAATTTTTTTCTTTATGGAGCCGGCTAAGGGACTCGAACCTTCGACCTGCGCATTACGAATGCGCTGCTCTACCAACTGAGCTAAGCCGGCTAATCAATTCAACGCGCTAATTTATATCACTTTAATTGTTACGTGTCAAGAAAAATTTTTAGCCAATGTTAACGGAGTGGACGATTTTATAGCCGCGTTCGCCGAGAATCTTTTTTATATCGTCGAAACCTTCGGGACGTTCGTCGAGGCGCACAACCAATTCATAACGATTGTTTTTATGGCGACACGTTATGAAGCTGTCGATATTGATACCGTTGTCCGCGAAAATTTTGGTTATCTCCGCCATGACACCGACTTTATTATCAACTTCCAAAGTCAAACGAGTTTTGCCGCCGATTAGCCCCATAACTTTAATAAAAGTCTTTAAAATATCAGTCGCGGTTATAATACCGACAACTGCGCCGACATCTGAAACAACGGGCAAGCCGCCAACTTTATTTTGGTACATTATTAACGCGGCTTCTTCAATCGTTGCGCTTTCGTTTACGGTGATAACTTCGTCGTGCATAATATCGCGCACGGAAATTTTATCCAACAGAGAGCGAATCTCGAATTTGGACAGAGTAGTAGCTGGACTGGGAGCAACACGCATAATATCGCGGTCGCTAAAATATCCGACGAGTTTACCGTTATCAACGACAAGCATTCTGTGGAATTTATGTTTTTTCATTAGCCTATCAGCCTGTTGAATAGTCGCGTCGCTTGTAACGGATATAGGGTGCTTAGTCATTCTCGATGCTACAAACATACTCATTCCTCCTCCTGCAATATGGCTTTTATCAACAATTCAATTTGTTTATCGCTTGGAACTCTTGCGTCATCTTTTTTGGAGTAAATGGTTACGAGGTAAATTTTTTCCTCAATAACGACGTAATAAATGATTCTAAATCCATGAGATTTACCGACGTTTGTCGAACTGTTAGCGACGCGAACTTTATACGCCGCAGTATTTTCTGGCAGATTCAATCCTTCAAGTTTGTCGCCGACGAAATTACCTTGTTCAAGTTCGCCGGTCACAGTGTCTATGTCATCATTTATTTTGGAGAATTTTTTCTTCTTGAGATAAAATTTAATGTCTGCTTTAAAATACTTTGTTGCTATTATTTCCATTCAATTCTTCACGCTCCTCAGCCGAGATTTCCGCTTCAATCTCCGCACGCACTTCGCGCCAAGTTTTTTCGGGAATTCTTCCTGCCTGCATTTCGCGAATCTCCAGCAACGAGCCGACAATCGACATTTCGATAGGGATATAGCGTTCGTAATTTTCCTGATTTTCCATGTTGGTAACCTCCTGTTAGTGTCTTGAATTTTTTTCAAAAATCTTTTTCAACTCGTCGAAGGGCAAAGTTCTCAAGTGCGCCAATTTATTTCGGACTTCGCGATAAAATTCCAAATCATCGGCGTCATTTTCATTGATAAGCCAACGCCGCTGATTAAACAAGCCGTAGAGTTGCCCAATCTCGACTTCTTCGGGCGCGGAGATATATAGCGACGCATTTTTAATTTGATCCTCGTATTGCCGAATAAAATTGCGTCTGAAAGTCTCGACGAGCGGAAAAATTAATTTGAGTTGCGTCATCCAAATCGCCTGTTCAATGTCGTCGGTACTTTTGCCGGAAGTAAATTTTCCCTCCCATAAAATATCCCCAAAAACTTCTTCGGGATTTTTAAGGAAATCATCACTCCGTCCAATACATTCCGCGCCAAATTCCACGTCGCCTTCAGTGAGCGCGGAAACTAATTCAGCGAGATATTGTTTCATGAGGTGATTTTCATTGGCAAAATCGGCGGCGGCAAAAATATTAAACGCAAAACTGTCATAGCCACTGATTTTCTCGTTGTAGGAAAGAATTTCGACGCCGGTTTTAAAATTTAAAGGATAATTCGTTTCCAGAAGAAATACGCCGCCGCGTTTACCGTCAAGAAAGTTCTGATAATCGGCGATAAAGGCAATCCAGCTGTCAATTTGGGCGGGCGTGGCGTTTCTAATCCAAATACAGCTGTCGTTAAGAGCAATTCCAGTACTTTCCGCTAAAAATTTTGCATAAGCTTTTTTGCTGTAGGGGCGGAAACCGTCTTTATTAGCGCAGAAGTTTTTCAGGACAAATTCCTGCGGCTCCGCAGAAATATTTTCGGCGTAGACAACTTTAATCGTTTGCGTGCCCTTGCGCAAAAGTTTTTCCAAAACATCACGCATAATATTTAGCCAGGGAACGGATTTAGGCAAGGCAAGCACGATACTTTTGCCGCCCGATAAATTTTCAGCTGTCTCAAGCAAAAATCTGCGCGGACCGTTTAAATCTTCCCACCAAATTTTTCCGAATAATTCTTCGCGATTAATCATTATCGACCTCCGACATCAGCTTTAAAAGCGCGTCTTCGACCTCGTTAAGACTTCCGACGATACGGAGAATTCTCTGGCGGGAGAAAAGATAATTTTCGGCACCAGTCTTGCGCAAAATATTTAATTCGCAAAGTTCTTCCATGAGCGCACCGATTTTTTCCGCCGAATTGGGCAAAAATGGTTCTTTAATCAGCCCGAAAGTTTCTGCGGCGTTCAAAATATCTTTAGGCGAGTAACCGTTAACGCTGTTTTGATTGTAATAAAGATGAGCGAGCAAATTGGCGATAACGAAATAATATTTATCCTCGCCGAGCCGCAAAGTAATTTCGATTTTAGTTTTAATATCCTTAGTGAATTCGCGGTCAGCAAGAATTTTTTTAATGTGCTCCTCGCTTATGCGATAAATGGGCGTGTCAGCGTCGTAGCCTGCATAACTCGGTTCAAACAACGCCTTGATTAATTTTTCGCAGTAAAGCTGAATCAAACTAGGGAAATAATTCGCCGTCTCCAAAATCGTCAAGATAAGCGAATCTTTTTGATTATCGGGGAAATACAAGCCCAAATACCTAAGCGGCACCTCCAAAAGTTTTCTCGCGTCCTCAACACTGAACGGTTTAACAGTCAAGGATTTAAGCGTCGGGAGAATGCTGTTGTTGCTGAAAGTTTTTTCGCGTTCAAAGCGGATAATATTGCGCAAGCCGGCAATAACGAATTTGAAACGACTACCGTTATAATCTTCCTGTTGAGTTTTGGCGAGCGCGACAATCGGGCTGTAATTATTTTCCGCGCAGGATTCGATAAATTTATCCGCCTCGTCGAGTGTAAGCAGGAAGTAGGGAATTTTCGCGAGTGTATCGCTTGCAAGACGATTTCTTATGGCGCGGGTGAGTTCTTCCCAATCGTCAGTCTCAAAAGGTTCAGCGAAGAAATTTTTATCGCTAAGTTCACGGCTTGTTAAAATTGCCGCCTCTCGATAATTTTTATCGTCAATGTCAATAAAGATTGCGCGTTCATTATTGTTGCCGTCAATTTTTCTGCACGCCATTTTCAAAAGCGCAGATTTTCCGAGTTGACGACCGCCACATACGATATTAACTCCGCCGTGATTCATGACCTCGTTAATTTCGTTTTCGCGCCCAATAAACATTTCCGGCGGCAGAGGGATTCGCGGAGACCAAATATAAGGTTGGCAACGGGCGAACGGCATAACAAGCGACATAAGCGTATCAGTAATTCTTTTAGTTCCGAGTTGCGCCGCGCAGTTTTTAAGCAGATACATTATCGCGACCCTATCGACGACCGCGAAAACTTTCGTAAGATTTTTATCAAGTTTAATCTCTTTAGCGAGGCGGCGGCGCGTCGGCAAGTCAAGTGCGTAATCCAAAAATATCAGCGTGTGTTCGCTGTTGCCAAGCTCTTTAAATTTCTCAACCAAATTTTTCTCGTCGAATTTGCCGAAAAGACATGACACGTTAAAGCCGTTGATTTCCGCGTCCGAACCAAATGCCGCTATCGGGTGACTGTATTTCTGCCCCGTGCCGAAAATTTTTACGTGGAAATTAACCGTGTTAGCACTAAGCAAGAAAAGTTTCTGCACACTCTCCACGCTGAAGCCGAGCGAGTCCAGCAAAATTTTAATCTTGTCTTCGCTGACGGGATTTGTAATCCAATTTTTAATAAGATTGAGTTTGGCGCGAGAAACTTTATCGCGCGGCAAAATTTTCTTTCCGATTAAATTTTCCAGCGAATCGCCGCTATCTTTGACACGATTATAACAATCGCTGTACTCTTCCGCGTCCAAAAATCTTGCAAGCGGGGTTTCTTCTGCGTCGTCGAATTTTTTATAGAGTTCGCCACGACTTAACTTGAAAATCAATCCTTGAGCCGCCGTAAAATTTCGCGCCTCGATAATTTTATCAATTTCCGCAATGCTGTCTTTAAGTTCCGCCGCATTAAAATTGTTTGTAACTTTTTTATAAATTTCGACCGCCACCGATAAATCAGCTCTTAATTCGTAACTGCGCTTATCGGCACTGCCTTCGAGAACATACTCCAAATATTTTTTCACGCGGAAGAACACACCGAAATTTTTGCTCTCCTCCGCGTACTTGTAGCAATTTTCGACGAGTTGGAGAATTCTTTCCTTAGCATCTTCCGGCAACGTATCAAATTGTCCATAACTTTGCGCCAGTTCCAAACCGCCGATAAAACTTTCCAGATAGCGCGGAGCGTCTTTGGCGGCACTGTTTATGCACTTGGCAACGTCGTATCCTTTTTTCTCGATAAACGACGCGCCCTTAATGTCTTTAAGATAATCGTCAATCATTTGCGCCGAGCCAAAATCATCGCCGCCTGCCTCAAAAATTTGTTCAATGCGCTCTTCAAACGTCGGCAACTTCAACGCGGCATGACTTTTAATCTGCGCGGGAATTTCGCATTGTGTGCCGTTGGAAATGTTCAAAGTAAAGTTCGGGAAATAATTTTCGTCAAGGACAATTTTATCGCCGCACAAAAATTCTACGTAGAAATATTTTTTGCTAAGCTTGTTATAGGAACCGTCAAGCCGCGCAGAAATTTCTTGCAAAGTTTGAGCAACGACAATCGCGCCTGCGTCGTTAGCTAAATTTTTCCGTGCCTCACTAAGATTATCAAGGAGCCGCGAACGAATTTTTTTGTATTTAATACTGCCGCTGTCTTCGCCGCTTGCACTGATAATTTCCGCGCAACCAACCCACGCGCACATAATTTCGGCGGCGCGTTCCAAAGTTTTCGTGATATTATTTTCAAGTTCGCCTGTCAGCTTGCCGGGATTTTTCTTATCGCAAACCGCGTCCCAATTATAAGCCACAAATTGTTTGAGCTTGCCATTATCAATATTTACAACGCTAAATTCGGCGTCTTTCTTGAGAAAAGTTTCTGCCAAGAAATCTTTGACGAGGTTCAGCGTATCCGCCGAATAAGCTTCGGTTTTATCTTTTATCGCGTTAAAAATTTGTGCTAAATCGCCGTCGCGAGCGAAAAGAACTTTCTTAAGCCTGATAAAAGTTTTGTTTTCAGCGTTATCGCTCAACCGCCCCGCGAAAAATCGCGAGTAATAATCTTCGGCGTTGCGAATAACTTTAGCAAGATTTTCTTCGGCGGCAACTTTATCTTTAGTTCGATAATCAGCGTAAAAGTCAACGCCTTTGTGCACGTCGGTTTTAAAGTTTTTCAAGTCGACAATCAGCTCCGTCAAAGCCGCATTTGTCTTGATAATTCCAAAGCTATTAATCAGCGCGTGCAAAGTCGGAATGCCGTAATCAACACCGAAATCATTATAAAAAAGTGCACGAACGGCGGCGGCAGTTATCAGAGCCTCGCTAAAATCGTCGTCGTCATGCGTAGCCAAAATCGAAATCGAGTCGGCACTATAGCCCTCGTTCAACAGCGGGTCATCGAGCGCAAAGGCAAGTTGCCGATAAAGAATTTCAGCCGCTTTAATATCCAAACTCTGCGCCTTAAGATAAGCCGCCGCGCAGTAAAATTTTTTGTTCAAAAGCAAGTCTTTAACGTCATGCAAAATTTTTTCTTTAATCGTCGCGTCAATGGGCGGAGCCTCAGATTTTTGCACAACGGGAACTTCTGCAACTTCTTCCGGCTCGTCGTCGGGAATTTTATCGGGTTCAGGGTCGTCATCTTCGGGCGGTTCGGATTTACTCCAAATATCAGCCGCAGAAATTTTTTCCATAGTGTCCTTGTGATAAAATTCGTTGGCTTTGAAGTCGTACAGATAAACATCGTCGACTTGCGGAAAATCAATCGCTAAAATTTCTTTGAGCGCGTCAAAAACTTTCGTAGCGTGTTGAAGAGTAAGTCCCGCCACGAACATGCGATTAAATTTTCTGGAGTCGTCTACGTGATTGCGTTGACGTTTCAAAAAAACTTCGCTATCTTCCGCCTTTCCCCAAAAACAGCCTAACAGCAAATCGCGCTTCTTCTCGCTGATAAACTCAACGCGGAACGTTTGCGGCGAAGATTCTATATCAAACAAAATATTGCCGTATCCATGCTCAATGGTGTAAAAGCGACAATAAATCGTCCGCGCCAATGCATACTTAATATCTTCAGACAGGAAAGCAAATTTTTCGAGGTCATTTTTACTGCGCGTGTAGTTGATAAATTTTTTGCCGCTGTCAGTCTTCACGAACTCAAAAAAGTTTCTCGTAAAGCCGTAAAATTCGCCGTATTTCTCGAAAGAATATTTCTGAATGTAGCCCTTGTTGAACAAAAGTTGGGCAATGCCTTCCATGATTTCCTTAGGCATTTTCTTCGGACGGAATGCCGGCCACGAAAGCAAACCCTTATTCGCAATGTAGCACAAAACCGGCTTAAGCATTTCGGAATTTTTAAAATCGCGCTTGAAACGGACGGCGGAAAATTCTCTGTTGCGCTCGTTTTTCTCGATAGTAAAAATTTTTTCCCAATCAGCGAAATCACTTTCCGTCAACAGTGCTCCCTTATCGTTAAGAATTTTAATGAAGTCGTCCTCTTTAGGCGGCGGCTCCAAAGCAAGCGGAATCGTCACGGGCGGAGTAGTTTTTTTCCTGTGCGTTCTTGCGATTTTTTTCTCTTCCAACTCTTCAGGCGTCGCCAAAGTCAATTCGTCGCCGAATAGCCCATTACCGATTAAATCGTCGCTGAAATACTCTCTAAGCTCTGCGCCCGCCGAAAACTTTTTGCCAATGTCCGTTTCTTCCATAGCGTTGACAAATTTGGCGTATCTTTCAACAGTCGCCTTTAACTTTGAATTCTGCCTTTTTCTTTCAAGCAATTTTTTCAGCTGGCTTTGATGTTCGCCCAAAATTTTTTTCAACTTGGAACCT
The DNA here is from genome assembly GCA_017428215.1 of Selenomonadaceae bacterium. Taxonomy (GTDB): domain Bacteria; phylum Bacillota; class Negativicutes; order Selenomonadales; family Selenomonadaceae; genus Quinella. The sequence continues at coordinate 24,334 of JAFRRH010000013.1, read as the reverse complement.
TTAGCGACGAAATACAAAAACTTTTCCGCCTGCATTACGATATTAGCCTCGCGGATTCTGGTTTCCTCCGCGTCCAAAATCTTTTCTGCCTCTGAAAATTTATCAGGCAACGGCTCATTGAAAATCTTACTGTACAACGCGAAGCAATCGGCAGATTTCTTTACCCACGCTAATAAATCATCGCTCCAAAGTTGTAAGCCGTCAGTCGAGGCAAATCTTTCGTGGTCAATGATTTTTCCAATCTCAATCAAATCTCTCTTAAAAGTCGTCCCCAACTCGCGCAACTCATTTAAGTTACGTCGCAGTTCGTCGATTTGTTGAAGCTGTTCCATAAGTTCACCTCCATAATTTTATAAATGAGCCTCCAAAAATTCCGCGATAACATTTAAAACTTCTGGCTGTTGCCAATATTCGTCAGCGTGATTCGCATTTGGAATTAAATAACGTTCAGCCTTCACGCCGTGACTTTTCAACGCCTGGAATAACAAATCTGTCTGCGCGGGCGAAACGATGTTATCCGCCGTGCCGTGCATGAGGAGCATTGGCGCGGAATTTTTCGTGACGTATTTAATCGGGTCAACTTCTTCCGTCGCGTCGAAAAAACCTTCCAACGGAAAAATCTTCGCGATTGCTTTCAAATCCAACACGCCGTATAAATCGACCGCCGCCAAAATTTTTTCCTCATTCGTGACCGCTACAAATGCCGTCAAAAATCCGCCCGCGCTGTCACCAATTACAAAAATTTTCTCCGTGTCAACATTAAATCTAAACGCATTCACTTTAAGGAAACGAATTGCCGACTTCACGTCCTCAACGGGTTGAGGGAATTTTGAATTGGGAGCCGTACGATAATTTATGCTCGCCACTACAAAATTTCTTTCGGCAAGGTACATTCTAAGTTGCGGCATACGCGCCCGATTAGAACTGATAAATCCGCCGCCCGTCACGAAAATTACGGTAGGCAATTTTTTTTCAATCTGCGGGATTAACAAATCCATTTGCAAAAGTTGATTCGGTTTCTCGAACGTCGGCACTTGCGCATAAACTACGTCGGGTATGAAATGAATTTTTGGTTTGCGAATTGTTACGTTTAAAATTTTGCTCTCAAACATATTAACCTCCAAGATACGCTTTACGAATGTCTTCACTTGCGGCGAGTTCTTTAGCATCGCCGGAAATTGTAATTCTGCCCGTCTCCAAAACATAAGCACGATTTGCGATCGACAACGCCATGTTCGCATTTTGTTCGACGAGTAAAACTGTCGTACCTGTCTTGTTTATGTCTACGATGATTGAAAAAATTTCTTTGATTAAAAGCGGTGCAAGTCCCATGCTCGGTTCGTCGAGTAGTAAGAGTTTTGGTCGGCTCATCAGCGCACGCCCCATAGCCAGCATTTGTTGTTCGCCACCGGATAAAGTTCCTGCCAGCTGGGATCTTCTTTCTTCAAGGCGCGGGAAACGTCCAAAGACCATTTTAAAATCGTTTTGGATTTCGTCCTTGTCCGAGCGCGTGAAAGCTCCCAGCTCCAAATTTTCCTGAACCGTCATTTCCGCGAAAATCCGACGACCTTCAGGAACTTGCGATATTCCCTCGCGAACTATTTTATGCGCTGGCATTCCTGCGATATTTTTGTTGAGGAAATTTATCTCGCCGGTTTTAGGCTTTAACAGTCCCGAAATTGTCCGTAGCGTCGTCGATTTGCCCGCGCCGTTTGCACCAATCAGCGTGACAATTTCGCCCTCATCGACAGAAAGACTTATGCCCTTTATCGCGTGAATCGCGCCGTAGTAAACGTTAATGTCTTTGACTGCCAGCATTGCCATAAGCAAACCTCCTATTTGTCATTTAAGGAAATAAATTTTTCTACGTCGTTAAAGTATTTATAATTTTCGTAGATTCTATCGATGTCCCAATCCCACCATTTAATCCTAAGCAACGCCTCGATAATGTGCGGCTCGAAACGATATTTGATAATCTGCGCGGGGTTGCCACCGACAATCGCGTAGGGCGGAACATTTTTTACAACCACACTGTTTGAGGCAATAACCGCGCCATTTCCGATAATGAGTGGCTTATTTGGATTGACGCACTTAAAAATACTTCCGCGTCCACACCAAACATCACTACCGATTAAAATTCTGCAACCACCTCGCGGCGGCCAAAAATCTTTTGGGAACTTCCAATCCAGACTGCTCAAGGGCACTGTACCCACGTTAAGATAGTTATGACTAAAATTTTGTCCTAAGCTAAAAAATATTTTGGGTGCAAAGGAAGAAAAATTACCTAACGAAATTAAACCTGGTCCCTCCAAAGTGCTACCGTATCGAATGTAACTTTTCCTGCCAAGCGACAACGTTGTTCTTCCGTCTTTAGTTTCGTGAACTTTGGGATAAATTATACGCGCATTTGAATTAAAAATTTTCTTATCCAAAACGCTATACGCGATACCTTCTTCCAAAAAACGCGGAAAATCTAAGTTTTTTATCTGAAATACTCGCCCGTCAATAATTTTATCATGCGGAACGTCTTTAGCTTCCAGTTGTTTCATAATCTCATAAAAATTACTTTGAGGAGAAACTAGCACAAAATCAAAGTCACTAAAATTATACGCGCCGTTTAGTTTATTTATTGCGTCAGCGATATTAACGGAATTGTTTTCAAAAGTAGCATGCGCGGTTATTTCAAATGTTCCACGTAGAATTTCTTTTTTATAAAGCGGCAACATTTTATTTACGAGTTCTTCCGAACCTAAGGTTAAAGCTTTATACGCCATAAAATCACCTCTTAAAATTCAAAAGTCACGGGGAATTGATGTTTGCGTTGCGCGTCGCGACAATAGCGGCTGTATATGCGGGAAATTTTTTTCTTGTCAACTTTGGAGTAGTCGCCAACAATTTTAATGTGAGCCTCGACAGGAAATCTTTTCATAGTATCAAGTTCGCCGAGCCGCTCCTCTATACAATTTTGCGTAGAGAGCGGAAAACTTGCGCCGTGAAAAATTTTAAAAACTTCGCGGAGATTTCCAGTTTCGGGATTGTATTCGCAAGACATTGAAAGATTGCCCTCGCCCGCCATGTACATGCGCCCAAAACCATTAGTATCAACGCCTTGAGTTAAAAGCGAAGTCCTGTTGCCGTTGCTGTCAATCATAAAAATTTTCGCTTTAGCAATTTCCTCGTGCCAATCCTTAGCGGGTGTGACGTAAGATTTAAAATCAACCTCGATAGTCTCGCCAGTTTGAGTGTAGGGGAATTGAGCCGCCTCGCGATTTGCGTCGCCAATTCTAAGAGCCGCAATAACCGCCGCACTCCTCGCCAATGCCTCACGATTGAACTTGTAAATTTCTACACCTTTTTTATTTTGATAAGTCTCACCGTTCGTCCAAGTCGATTTGTCGAAGTAAATCTGCGCGGCGGGAAATTTTTGATTGTAAAGCTCAACGGCTTCATCAATGCGATTAAAACAATCCGTCCATTGCTCCCAACTTGTCAAGTCGCGAACGCCCGAACAACTTTTGCTGTGCCCCATGCAATCAAGCGCAACCGCATCGACATTGACGCCCAAAGCCGCAATAGCCTCGCGATTTTCCAAAACGTGAATTGCCGAATTCAACGAGTGGTCTTTTCTTAGCGCGTTGCCGTCGGTGTAAGTTTTAAATTGCCCGCCGTCCATGCCGGTATCGTGCATAAATGCGGCAATTTCCAATTCGCGCCTGTCAATCGACGAATACCACACGTTACCGAAATTTGCCGCGTCAATGGAGTCGGCGGCTTCCAAAGATTTTACAGCAACTAATGCCGCGTGATGAGTTCCGTGATCGCTGTAAGTTCTAAGCTCGACATAACGTTTAGCGATTTCTTTTGCATTGGCATAATATTTAGCGGAAATATCTTTTACCGTGTCAATGTCAGCCGCCGAAACGACTTGCGCAAATAGAAATGTTACGACAAGTAGCGTTGTAGCGAAAAATTTTCTAAGCATGAATTAACCCCCCCTTAATTAATTGCCTCCGCTCCGAGATATGCGCGAATAACTTCAGGGTCATTTTGAATTTCAGCGGGCGTACCGTCAGCGATAATCATGCCGTATTCGAGGACGTAAATCCGCTCGCAAATGCCCATGACGAGGCTCATGTCGTGTTCGATTAAAAGGACAGTCAAACCGAACTGCTTACGAATCCAGCGAATCATCTCCATAAGTTCCTGCGTCTCTTGCGGATTCATGCCGGCGGCGGGTTCGTCGAGTAGCAAAAGTTTCGGCTTAGCGGCAAGAGCGCGGGCAATTTCCAATCTGCGCTGTGCACCGTAAGGAAGATTTTTAGCGACCTCGTAAGCGTGCCCGTCAAGTTTGAAAATTTTTAACAGGTTAAGTGCTTCGTCTTCGATAGATTTTTCCTCGCCAAAGTAACGTCCCATGCGCAAAACAGTTTCAATCAAGCCGTATTTAACGTGGCAATGATAAGCGATTTTTACGTTATCAAGGACGCTTAACTCGCTGAACAGGCGAATATTTTGGAACGTCCTGGCAATGCCGCGTTGAGTAATTTCGTAAGGCTTAAGTCCGACTAGCGATTTGCCGTCAAAAGTAATTTCGCCCGTCGTCGGCTTGTAAACACCCGTTATCAAGTTAAAAGCCGTCGTCTTGCCCGCGCCGTTCGGTCCGATTAGCCCGATTAATTCGCCTTTGTCAATGTAAATGTTAAAGTCAGAGACTGCCTTGAGTCCGCCGAAAACTTCCGACACGTCAATAGTTTCCAGTAAATGTTTTTTATCAGCCATAGAAAATTCCTTTCCGAAGAATTAATTCTTAAACTTCTTGTAATCCCAAATTTCCTCGCCGACTAAATTTTCCGCTTCTTCCATTAACGCCAAATTTTCCTCTACCTTTTCCGTCAATCGCTCTTGTTTGTTCGTAGCGACATTGAGCAATTCGCAAATGTCCTCCAAAATTTTTAGGACGATAGCAGATTTGTCGTCGGGTATTCTCTCGATTAAAGCGATTGCCTCTTGCTTAGCTTCAGTCATGTCACTGCCTCCTTAGTGCCTGAAATTTTATCCAAGAATTTTTTAATCGGTCCGACGTTCGTTATTTCCATGTAACCGAAAAGTCCTTGTGGGCGATAAAACATCATTAAAATCAATGCCAGCGCGTAAATTATCATGCGAGCCTCTGGGAAAGACGCCAACGCCGCCGATATAAACGTTACGACGAATGCGCCCGCGATTGAGCCTGTGATTGACCCCATGCCGCCCATAACAACCATTATCAAATAGTTAAACGACGACAAGAACGTAAACGAGGTCGGGCTTATCAAATAAAATTGGTGCGCAAATAAACCACCCGCGACGCCCGCAAATGCCGCGCCTAATGTAAACGCCATAACTTTATATTTTGTCGTGTTGACGCCCATAGCCTCTGCGGCAATTTCATTTTCTCGAATTGCTATGCAAGCCCGCCCGTGCGACGAGTTTACGAAATTTTTTATAAAGAACAAAGTCAAGAGCATTGCGAAGAAAACCCACGTAAAATTTGTTAAGTGCGGAATGCCTTTAAAGCCAGCCGCGCCTCCGACATAATCAATATTCATGATGACGATACGAATTATCTCGCCAAGCCCTAAAGTCGCAATCGCTAAATAGTCGCCGCGCAGACGCAATGTCGGCAGTCCAATTAAAAAGCCTAAAGAACCCGCCGCAATCGCTCCGAGAATTAACGCCGCAATTAACGGTAAACCAAATTTAACCGTCGCCACAACTCCAACATAAGCTCCGACCGCCATAAATCCCGCGTGCCCTAAGGAAAATTGTCCCGTGTAGCCGTTAATTAAATTCAGGCTCGCCGATAGGATTATGTTCACGCAAATTAAAATTATGTTCAGCTCCCAGAACGAGCCAATAATTTTTGTGCTTATCATCATCTGCAGGACGCCATAAAGCACCAGCCCGAAGATAAGCATAACCAAATCTCTTTTCCTAGCTGAGTTCATATCGTCACACCTTTTCGTTCGTGTTCTTACCAAAAAGTCCGCTCGGTTTAATCAGCAAAACCAAAATCAAAATGGCAAACGCCGCCGCGTCTCTGAACGTAGACGACAAAAAACCTGCGACTAATGCCTCGACGACGCCCAAAACTATTCCTCCGACGACTGCGCCCGGCAAAATTCCTATACCGCCCAAAACCGCCGCGACAAATGCTTTCAAGCCCGGCATAATTCCCATTAACGGATCAATCGTGTTGTAATAGACGCCGACTAATACTCCAGCCGCCGCCGCTAGTGCTGAACCTATGCAGAACGTCATTGAAATAACTTTGTCCGAATCGACGCCCATAAGTTGAGCCGTCTCCGTGTCGAAGCTCGCCGCTCGCATTGCCTTACCAAGTTTTGTTTTCTGGACAATGTAAGTCAGCACCGCCATTAAAATTATCGTTATGCTCAAAATTAGCAGTTGTTGCCCGTTGATAATGAAGCCGCCCAAGTTGAACGAAATATTCGGCATGACTTCGGGGAAGGTGCGCGGCGTTGGCGTGACAAAATACATGCTCGTGTACTCAAGGAAAAATGAAACGCCAATCGCAGTTATAAGCAACGAAATTCTCGGCGCATGTCTAAGCGGCTTATAAGCAATCCTTTCGACTAACATACCAAGACAAGCCGTCAATGCCATTGAGATTAGGAGCGCAGGCAAAATCGGCAAATTTCCAATCGTAACCGCCGCAAATCCGATATACGCTCCGACCATGTAAACGTCGCCGTGCGCAAAGTTTATCAACTTTATGATTCCGTAAATCATCGTATAGCCTAGAGCAATCAGCGCGTAAATACTGCCCAGACTTACGCCGTTTATCAACTGCTGAACAAGTTGATGCACAAAGTCCATAAAAAAACCTCCTTGAAAATTTTCAAGAAGGATTTTAACGTTTTATTGCGATATTGTCACGTATTATTTTTAACCTTCGGGAGCAATTTTGGTACGAAGCGAGCGAACGCCGTCTTTTGTCTCGATAACGACGATACCTTTAATCGGGTTGTGCGTCGCGGCGTCCATAGTAATTTTGCCCGTGCCAACTTGTAAATCTTTTATCGTCTCAATGTTGTCGCGAATCTTTTGCCCGTCTTCGCCGCCGCGTTCAATAGCATTGACTAACATTTTGCCCGCGTCGTAGCCCAGAGCCGCAAAGACATTCGGGTCAGTTTTGTATTCGCCTTTGTAAGCGTTGATAAAGTTTTGAACTTCGGCGTCGCCTTCAAAGTAGTGCGTGCAGAAATAAGTATTGTTGAGCGCGTCTTTACCGGCAATGTCGATAACTTTGCTGTCGTCCCAACCGTCAGTGCCGAGAATAGCGGCGGTTATGCCGAGTTCGCGAGCCTGTTTGACGATTTTGCCAACTTCTTCATAGTAAGCGGGGACGAAGATAACATCAGCGTTTGCAGTCTGAATTTTTGTCAACGCGGCTTTGAAGTCTTGGTCTTTAGCAAGGAAAGCCTCTTCCATTACAACCTTGCCGCCGTCAGCCTCGAATTTTTCCTTAAAGATTTTGCCGAGACTCTTTGAATAGTCGGAGCTGGAATCAAGGTAGAGGACTGCGGTTTTAGCATTTAAATCTTTTGCGGCGAATTGAGCCATAACCTCGCTTTGTTGCGGGTCGATAAAGCAAGCGCGGAAGATATACGGCTTAACTTGTCCGTTCTCGACAGTAACGTCGGGATTAGTTGCGGCAGGACCGATAACCGGAACCATATTATCCGTTGCAACTTGAGATTCGGCGATAACGTTAGCTGTGACAGCCGGACCGATAATCGCAACGACTTTTTCATCCGAAATTAATTTTGTCGCCGCGTTGACGGCTTCAGCCGCCTCAGATTTTGCGTCCGCCTCGACTATTTTAATTTTCTTGCCGTTGACGCCGCCCGCGTCGTTGATTTCCTTAATCGCGAGCTTGAGACCGTTATTAGCATTTGCTCCGTACTGCGCGACGTTGCCCGTCAACTCGAAGTTGGAACCGATAACAATCTCGTCACCAGCCGCTTTTTTTTCGCCGCCGGAGCTACCTTGCTCGCCGCCGCAACCTGTGAACAATGCGCTCGCCAAAATTCCGCAAGCGATCATCGACGCCAATTTAAATTTCTTTTTAGAGAAAAACAATTCTACTCAACCTCCAAATGTTTTTGTAAATCGCGGCAAGTATATTTTAAAGCCGTCAAAACGTCAAGCCTCAAGTGGAATAAAACTGAAAGTTTCGTAGTCGAAAAGTCCACGCGCCGTTAATTTTATTTCGGGGATAACTGGTAACGACATAAAAGTTAAAGTCATGACAGGTTCGACATTTGCACTGATTTCAAGTTCGGCGTGTGCTTTAGCGTGGAGCGCGTCGAGTTTTTCCTTAAGTTCTTCGCCGCTCAAATCGCTCATAAGCCCGCCAATCAGCAACGGTATCACCGAAATAATTTTTCCGTCCTTAACTAAAACCATTCCGCCTTCCATTTTAATTAAAGCCTCGACTGCGCAGAAAATTTCCGCGTTGCTGACACCAGCCGCAATTATGTTATGCGAATCATGCGCCACAGATACAGCAACTGCTCCGCGTTTGATTCCGTAGCCGCCCAAAAGTCCTAAACCAATTTTTCCCGTTTCGTGATGACGTTCAATCACTGCGACTTTGCAAATGTCCTGCGCGGGGTCGAAAATAAAATCGCCCGTCTCGTCGTGCTTAACTTCGGCGAGATATTTTTTTGTCACGACGCCGCCAGGCTCAATTCCAATTATATTAACCTTGCCGCCAGTCAAATTCATTTTCAAACGGTCAATAGAAAAGTTTTTAACCCTAACGGAGCCGCGAACGCTTGATATATCAGCGGGAATAATTTTGGGTAAATATTTTCCGTTCTCTGCAACAAGTTCGCCGTCTATCCAAACTTTATCAACGCGGAAATTTTTTAAGTCGTCAAGTAAAACTAAATCTGCATGTGCACCAATGCCTATAAAGCCTCTGTCGTAAATTCCGATTGACTCCGCCGAGTTTATCGTCGCCATTTGAATTGCGGTTATCGGATCAATCCCTTTCGCGACGCACATTCTGATATTTTTATCCATGTGTCCAAGTTCCAAAATAGTTTTCGGCTGACAGTCGTCCGAACACAACAAAACGCGGCGACTATTGGCGGGTGTGACACCCTTAATCAACGTCTTTAGATTATGGCAAGCTGAACCCTCGCGAATCAAAACGTACATGCCCTTTGCAATGCGTTCGTTCATCTCCTCGACGGTTGTACATTCATGGTCGCCGCCTACCCCCGCGCTCAAATATGCGTTTAAGTCTTTACCAGTCAAATTCGGCGCGTGTCCGTCAATCAGCTTGTCGAATTTTTTAGCGAGCAAAATTTTATCCAAAGCTTTATCGTCGCAGTTGATAATCCCAGGCGCGTTCATGAATTCTCCTAAGCCGAAAATATTTTCGTCGCCGATAAGTTCTTCCATATCTGACGCCTCAATCACTGCGCCAGCGTCTTCAAAAGGCGTGGCTGGTACACAGCTTGGCATAGCGTAAACAATGTTGAGTTTTGTCCTCTGCGCGGCGTCAAGCATATAACGCAAGCCGGCAAGCCCGCAGACGTTAGCAATTTCGTGAGGGTCGGCGATAATCGTTGTAGTGCCACGAGGTACAATTATTCTGCCGAGCTGTTCAGGGCTTATGTAAGAGGATTCAATATGAATATGCCCGTCAATAAAGCCAGGCGCAAGAAATTTCCCGCCCGCGTCAAAAATTTGTTTACCGTCGTATTCAGCCGCGCCCATGCCGATAATTTTCCCGTCGGCAATCGCGACTTCACCCGAATAAATCTCGCCGTTCAACACGTTTACGATTTGGCAATTCTTTATAACGAGGTCGGCTTTCCTTCTGCCCGCCGCCGCGTCGATTAAATTTTTTAATTCGTTTTTAGTCATGATAAACCTCATAATAGCGCGTACTTCAAAATAAATAACACCGTCAAAATATACATAAGCGGCGTAACGTCCTTGCCCTTGCCCGCAAAGACATGTAACAATGTGTAGCTGATGACGCCGAAACAAATTCCCTCCGAGATTGAATACATGAACGCCATAGAAAAAATTGTTATGTAAGCGGGAATTGCTGTAAGTATGTCGTCAGTCCAATTAATCTTAGCGACAGATTGCATCATGAGGAAGCCGACAATTATCAGCGCGGGAGCCGTCGCGAACGCCGGAATTGCTAAAAATATCGGCGAGAAGAATAATGCAAGTAAAAATAATACGCCCGCCGTTAATGCCGTCAAACCTGTTTTGCCGCCTTCCGCTATGCCTGCAGAGGATTCGACAAAAGTTGTTATCGTTGACGTGCCCAGTAGCGAGCCTGCTGTTGTTCCGATTGCGTCAGTTAATAAAACTTGCTTGACTTGAGGAAGTTTGCCGTTTTCGTCGAGTAAATTTGCTTTAGTCGCACAACCTATGACAGTTCCTATAGTGTCGAATAAATCGACGAACAGAAACGCCATAAGAATCGAGAAAAATTCAAACGAGAATATCGAGCTGAAATCGACTTGCATAAAAGTTGGTGCCAATGACGCGGGCATTGAGATTATTCCGTCGGGAAATAAACTAAAGAATCCTTTTTCGGGATTGGGAACGTAAAGCCCCGTTGCTTGGCAAATCATGCCTAATCCCCACGTCGCGACTATTCCGAACAGCACCGCGCCTTTAACATTTTTTATCAGCAGGAACGCGGTTATCAGCAAGCCGATTAGCGCGAGCAAAACCGTTATGCCTTCCGAATTGAACATGCCGCCCTCAACCGAATGCTTAAAAGAATACAGCGTGACGAGCGTCGGACCGGCAACGACAATATGCGCGTTCTGCAGTCCAATAAAGCAAATGAACAAACCGATTGAAACGCTCACTGCAACTTTCAAGGAAGGTGGAATTGCATTAAAGATTGCCTCACGAATATTCACAAGCGACAGGAAAATAAAAATAAGACCTTCAATAAAGATAGCAGACAGAGCCGCTTGCCAAGTATAGCCCATTCCTATAACACAAGTGTAACTGAAATATGCATTTAATCCCATACCTGCGGAAAGTACGAACGGTAAATTTGCATAAAGTGCCATAATGATGGTTGCGAATGCGCTTGCCAGAGCCGTTGCGGTAAATACCGCGCCCGTGTCCATGCCCGCCGCCCCTAAGATGATGGGATTAACGGCGAGGATATATGAAATTGTCACAAATGATGTAATTCCTGCTACAATTTCTGTTCGCACATCGGTGTCCCGCTCTTTTAATTCAAAAAATTTTTCCATAAAGAGTTCCTTTCTTTGTTAAGAATATGAAAAGAATTTTACACGAAAATTTTTTCTAAGTCAAAAACTCTCTTCGATTGACGAAAAAAACTCTGCGTGTTATGATTGTATTGTTAGAACAACCACATACACGGCAGAGCCATTCATAGTTTTTAAAATTTTAACACGCTCGCGCCGTTAAGTCAAACAGAAAGGCGGAGTCTTCATGTACGGTATTATCTACAAAATCACGAACAAAGTTAACGGCAAAACTTATGTTGGTAAAACGACGACACCTCTCAAACAAAGAATGGCGTCTCATCGATGTGCTGATACCGTTATTGGAAAAGCAATTCGCAAGTACGGCGGGGAAAATTTCATCGTAGAAGTTATCGAAGAGTGCGACACAAAAGAACAACTCAACGAGCGCGAAATTTTTTGGATTGCCGCGCTGAATTGCAAAACACCAAATGGTTACAATCGCTCGGATGGCGGAGACGGACCAACAGGTTATTCTCATTCAGAAGAAATACGAGCGATACTCTCTGCGGCGAACAAAGGTCGTAAAAAGTCACCCGAACACCGAGCAAAAATTGGGGCAGGCAATCGTGGAAAAAAGCAGACGCCCGAAGCAAAAGCAAAAATTTCGGTAGCGCATATAGGAAAAAGTTTGACGACGGAAACGAAAGCAAAACTTTCTGTTATAGAACGTCAAGAAACGTCCTACAAAAACTTAATCGTCGAAATGGATAAACATCAACTCACATATACGGCGTTAGCAAAACTTTTAGGTATTACGAAAGAGGCTGTTTCTGTCAAAATGCGCGGCAAGCAAAATTTCACTGCGGAACAGATTGCAAAGCTCGTTGAAATTTTTGACAAGCCCGCCGAATATCTTGTGGCACGCGATGACGGAATGCCTTTTTCGGTATGCAAAGACAGCCCGTTTAAAAATCTTTTAATGGAAATGGACAAGCACAAAATAACTTACAGAAAATTGGCAGAGCTTTTTGGATGTAGTGAAGGAATCATTTCAGTAAAAATGAGCGGCAGGCGGAATTTTACGGCAAAAGATATTGCCAAGCTCGTTGAGATTTTTGGCAAGCCAGCCGAATACCTTATGCAACGCGACGAAACTTGAGCCGCCGCGCAGATTACTTTAAAGCCTCTTCGAGATTATTTTTTATGTTGGCGACGCGCAAGCCATAAACAATTTGAACGCCTTTACCTTGTATGATAGTCCCCTGTGCGCCACTTGACTTTAAAATTTTCTCTTTAACGAGAGAAGCGTCATTAACTGTTACGCGCAACCGAGTTATACAACAATCAAATTCAACAATATTTTCTCTTCCACCAAGTCCAGCCAAAATTAATTTAGTTTGTTCAGCGTCGCTTAAAACTTTTTCCTCCGATAAATCCTCTTCGCGTCCAGGCGTTTTGAAGTCGTATTTCTCAATCAGATATTTGAACGAAAAATAATACAGGAAAAACCACGGAACGCCGATTAGCGGCACATACATCCAATTAGTCTTAGCCTCGCCCTGTGCAATGCCGAATAAAATAAAATCAATCAGCCCGCCCGAAAATGTTTGCCCGATTGTGATTTGGAAAATGTGCGCCAACATGAACGCGCAACCGTCGAAAAATGCGTGTAAGACGTAAAGCATTGGCGCAACGAACAAAAACGAAAATTCCAGCGGCTCAGTTATTCCCGTTAAAAATGACGTCAGCGCGGCAGAAAATATCATGCCGCCGACGATTTTTTTATTTTGCGGTTTAGCAGTTTTATATAAAGCAAAGGCGGCTCCGATTAGTCCGAACATCATCGTTATAAATCTGCCCGACATGAACCGCGAAATGCCCTCGTAATATTTTGTCGTGGACGGGTCAGCAAGTTGCGCGAAAAAAATTCTCTGCGTGCCTTCGATTAGTTGCCCGTTGATAATTTCACTGCCGCCTAATCCCGTTGTCCAAAACGGCAAATAAAAAATGTGGTGCAGTCCGAAGATTCCGAGCAGACGCAAGAAAAATCCGTAAAATAGCGTACCGATATAGCCCGTATCTTTGAATAGCCCGCCGAATTCCAGAATTAATATTTGGAAACCAGGCCAGATTACGTACAAAGAAATTCCTAAACAAATTGATGCAAAGGTACAAATTATCGGAACGAAACGCGAGCCGTTGAAAAATCCTAAGAAAGGCGGCAATTCTACATTATAAAATTTTTCATGGCACCAATAAACTATAAGCCCGACTAACATTCCGCCGAAAACGCCCGTCTCCAACGTTTGAATACCAAGACACATGCCTTGCCCTACGCCGGATATATCTTTTTCTGCCAACTTGCCGGTAATGTTTAGCGCGGTGTGTATCGTCGCATTCGTTACCAGCATTGATAAAATAGCGGCAAGTCCGACCGTTCCTCTGTCTCGACGCGCCAGCCCTGTTGATAAACCTACAGCAAATAATGTCGGCAAATTCTCAAAAACTATTTTGCCCGCTGATTCCATTAGCATTAAAATAATTTGTATCCAGCGAATGTCCAAAAATCCAAAAGCTTGCAATGTGTTGGAATTGGACAGCGTGCCGCCTATGCCGAGTAAAAGTCCCGCCGCCGGCAAAACTGCTATCGGCAACATTAACGCCTTGCCGAAACGTTGGAGCATCGCGAACACCGAACCGCCGCCGCTAAAAGAAAATATTTTCATCAAAGCAATCGTCACTCCTTAAAGATTTCACGGTAGATTTTACACAAATAATTTTTCTAAGTCAAAAACTGTTTGCCGTGATATAATTCCTAAAACTGCAATGGGAGGGAAAAATTTAATTGATTGATTCGAGGATAAGTGGCGTTATAAACTTTGTTCGCGAAGGTAGCCGCGTCGCTGACATTGGCGCGGATCATGGCTATCTTTCGATTGAGCTTATAAAAAGCGGGCGTGCGACGAAAGTCATTGCTACTGAAAAAAATATCGGACCATTCGAGGCTTTAACTAAAAATATTTACGGCTTAGATAAAATTGAGGCGCGATTGGGCGACGGCTTGAAAATTTTATCGGCGGGCGAAGTCGATACGATTTGTATTGCGGGCATGGGCGGTGCACTCATTACGAAAATTTTATCAGACGCGCCCGAAGTCGTTCAATCTGCGCGGCAAATTATTATTCAGCCGATGAACGCCGCAGAAAAAATTCGCGCTTGGCTCGTGGAAAATAATTGGACGATTGCCGACGAAGATTTAGCCGAATCAGCGGGAATTATTTATGAAATTATTTGCGCGGAAAAAAATCCACCCGCCAAAATTTTTAGGCGAGAATCCTCACCGCTCTTGAAAAAATTTTTAACTCAACGAATGGAAAAACTTCAGCGCGTGCTCGTCGAAATGAACAAAAGCGAATCTGCGCGGACAAGTGAAAAATTTTTGGCGACGCGGTCAGAAGTCGACGCCTTAAATAAAAAGTTAAGGGAGCGAGGCTATGTTTTACAAGATTTTTAAAGTGCTGTGTAAAATTTGGTTCGGAACGATTTTAGGAACGAAAATTATCGGTACGGAAAATATCCCCAAAGAGGGCGCGTTCATTTTGGCGGCGAATCACGTCAGCAACTGGGATCCGCCGTTCTTAGGCACGTTCATTGAGCGCGAAGTTTGCTACATGGGCAAGGTGGAACTTTTTAAAAATCCTGTCATGGCGGCGATTTGTCGCGGACTTCACGTTTTCCCCGTCAAGCGTGGCGCGGCTGATAAAACTGCCATTAAAACCGCCGTTAAAATTTTAAAGGACGGCAAATGTTTAGGGATTTTTCCGGAAGGCACGCGCTCCAAGACTGGCAAGCTCGGCAAGGCTGAATCGGGCGTAAGTTTAATCGCGGCAATGACTAAAGCTCAAATTATCCCCGCCGCAATCATTAACACTGAAAAAATTTTTTCCAAAGAGAAATTTCTTCCACGTCCTGCAGTCGTCTACGGCAAGCCGATAAAATTTTCCGGCTCGACGAAAGATAGGGATGCTATGGAAAATTTCGCGCAAGAAATCATGAACGAAATCGCTAAACTCAAGGCGACTGCGATTTAGCATTGACTTACGAGTAAAATTTCTGTATATTAACTGAAAATATTCATGAAAAATTTTATGAGGCAAATGATGAGTTTTATTGATTCGATAAAAAAATTTTTGGGAATATCGACCACGCGAGTAAAAGTGCCGACGATTTTACAAATGGAGGCAACTGAATGCGGCGCGGCGTCGCTTTCGATGATTTTATCGCATTATAAATTATGGTTGCCGTTGGAAAAATTGCGGCAGGAATGCGGCGTCAATCGCGACGGCTCTAAGGCAAGTTGCGTAATTCGTGCGGCGCGAAATCGCGGGTGCGACGCTAACGGTTATCGTTGGAACGCTGACAGATTAAAAGAAGTAGGAGCATATCCGCTGATAATTCACTGGGAGTTCAATCACTTTGTTGTTTTGGAAGGCATAAAGGGCGAAACGGTTTATCTTAACGACCCCGCAATGGG
The DNA here is from genome assembly GCA_017428215.1 of Selenomonadaceae bacterium. Lineage (GTDB taxonomy): Bacteria > Bacillota > Negativicutes > Selenomonadales > Selenomonadaceae > Quinella. The sequence goes on along the minus strand of JAFRRH010000013.1, from coordinate 8,524 downwards.
GCGGCGCACCGTTAAATGGGACGAGTTCCGCACGTCTTACACGGGTGTAGCGTTGCACGTTGTCCCGAACGAAAATTTTAAGCCCGAAGGCGGACGCTACAATATTTTTAAAGCAGTGGCAGAAAAGCTCGCTCGCGACAAGTGGGCAGTGCTTTTTATTTTGCTTCTCAATCTCGGCATGATAATTCCCGGACTTGCCTCGCCCGTCTTCAGCCAAATATTTTTGGACGACATTTTAGCTAAAAAGCATACGGATTGGATGTTCAATTTCTGTTTGGCAATGACGGTATCTTGGGTTGTCTGCGGCGTGATGACGTGGTTACAAGCAGTAATCTTGACGCGCTGGCAAAAAAAATTGACACTTGCCGATTCTGCGAGTTTCTTTTGGCATTTACTGCGCTTGCCGATGTCGTTTTTTAATCAGCGTTTTGCAGGCGAAGTTGCAAGTCGTGTAAATTACAACGAATCAATCGCGGGTGTATTATCGGGACCGGCGGCTTTGGCGATTTTAAATTTTTTAGTAGCGATTTTCTATTTGCTCCTGCTCCTCCAATACGACGTGACATTGACATTGCTCGGCGTATTTTTCTCAAGCATAAACATAATCGTGTTCTTCGCGCTTAGGCGGCATTTAACCGATATGAACATGAAAATTCAGCAGGACGCCGGCAAGGAATACGGCACGACGATGAACGGCTTGATGATGATTGAGACGATTAAAGCCAACGGCAACGAGAGCGATTTTTTTGCAAAGTGGGCTGGTTATCGCGCTAAAGTTCTAAAGGCTAGTCAAGACGTTGCGATTTGGCAGATGACAGCTACGATTATCCCAACACTTTTGGGCGGCATAAACGGCGCGTTGATTATGACACTCGGCGGCTTTTCGATAATGGAAGGCGCGTTGACGGCGGGCATGTTTACGGCTTTTCAATCGTTAATGGGAAGTTTCCAAGCTCCCGTAAATTCGTTGCTCGGTTTAGGCTCAACGCTCCAGTCTACGGAAATGCAAATGCAACGCCTTAACGACGTACGCAAATACGAGATTGACGATTTAAACTGCCGCGAGGAAAAAATTTCTGATGAACCCGTTGCAAGATTAAATGGCGAACTTGAACTTAAAGATATTGATTTCGGCTACAGTCCGCTTGAAAAACCGTTGATTAATAAATTTTCTCTGCACATTGAGCCTGGACATTGGGTGGCGGTCGTCGGCGCGAGCGGTTCCGGCAAGTCCACAGTTTCCAAAATTGTCACGGGCATTTACGAGGAATGGAGTGGCGAGGTTCTCTTTGACGGCGTAAAGCGTCGCGAATTGCCTCGCGCTGTGATTGTCAATTCAATTTCCGCCGTTGATCAAGATGTTTTTCAAATTACTGGAACGATAGCGCAGAACTTAACGCTGTTTGATGATTCTGTTAGGCGTAGCGATATAATTCAGGCGGCGAAGGACGCTTGCATACACGAAGATATTTTGCAACTAGATAATGGCTACGACTCGGAAGTTTCAGAGGGCGGCTTAAACTTTTCGGGCGGTCAACGTCAACGTTTGGAAATTGCCCGCGCCCTTGCAAATAATCCGTCGTTATTGGTTTTAGACGAGGCGACTTCCGCGCTTGACCCAATGACGGAGCAAACTGTTTTAGAAAATATTCGGCGGCGCGGCTGTTCGTGCTTGATAGTTGCGCACCGCTTATCGACAATCCGCGACTGTGACGAGATTATAGTTTTGGATAAAGGCGTTGTCGTTGAGCGCGGTACGCATCGCGAAATGATTCAACATGACGGCGCATATCGTCGATTGATTGAGGAAAGGAGCCAAGAAGTTGAGCCGCTTTGAAAAATTTTTAACGGCAGGTGAGCGCGTTCGACTTGAGGACGGTGAACGGCTCGCGCTGATTGAATCGGGCAAGGTTGAAGTTTACGCCGTGACACGTGCGGCGGGTTCTTTCCGTCAACAATTTTTAGTTGAGCTGGAAACGGGCGCAGCGGCATTTCCTTCGCTTGACGAATTCGAGGAAACAGAGACGCTAATTTTTGCCATTGAAGACACGCGGATAAAAATTTTAACGTTTGACGAAGTTTCACACGACGAACTGAAAAATTTCATGCTCCATTGGTTTAAAGAGCTGATAAAGTTGTCGTGGCTAAGACTTTTGGCGGATAAGGGCGACGACATTTTAATTACGTGGCAAAATGGTACAGTTTTAGAGGGCGCGGAAGATTTAATAGAGGCTTTCCGCGCGAACGAAGAAATTTTTTCAATGCTGTTGGGAGTACGTTTCCGAGCAGAGGACAAAAGATTTTCCAACCGCGTCGAAGTTCGCACCCGCAATCAGCGACGAATTTTAGACAACTCAATTTCAAATTTACTCGGCGAAGAGACAACGAATTATTCAGAGACGACCGAACGCGCAGTACGTTTGGAGGAGGCGTCATTTATCGTAAAACGGGCGGCAACCGCGCTTAACATGCCAACCGACAACATAAAACTTGACGCGGAACTTGTTAGACGGCTTGACCAAATTAGATTAATTCGGCGGCTGATTCAAAAGGGCAATATGCAAATGCGCTTGATTGAACTCGTCGAAGATTGGCATAAAAATGACAGTGGCGTAATAATCGGCTACTACGGCGAGGCGAAAACTTTATCAGTATTCGTGCCGCTTGCGGCGGGCAAATATAAACTCGTCAACATTGAACACCCCGACGGCATTGCGCTAACTGATGAAGTCGCCGCGCAGATTGACAAGAGCGCGTTTGAATGTTATGCGGGATTCCCTGCGCGGGAGCTGAAAATTTTTGACTTGATGAAATTTATTTTCAAGCAATGTTGGTTCGCCGATTATCGTACGGTTATCGTGATAAGCTTAATTTCGGGATTAATTCCGTTGGTAATGCCGCTCGTCACGGAAACAATTTTCGCTGACATAATTCCGATACTCGATCGACAAGGCTTGGCAACCGTCACACAAGTCATCATGGTTACAAGTTTTACAACGGCAAGCTTAGGAATTGTTCGGACGATAGCTGTCATGCGAATTACGACGCGAATGAACATGGCAACTGAGGCGGCACTTTGGGGACGATTGCTAACTTTGCCGACGGGATTTTTTAGAAAGTTTACTTCGGGCGAATTGGCAAGCCGCATGGGCGGTATCAATGTCATTAAAAATTTGGTTAGCGCGGAATTTATCGGCGGGCTGTTTGGTTTCGTGTTTAGCTTTTGGAGTATATTTTTAATGTGCTATTACAGCCTTAAGTTGACGGCGGCGGCGGTTGCTGTTTGGTTCGTCTATGCAATTATCACCGCCTTTATTTATCGGCGAGTTATCGGCTTCCAAAGAAATCTAATCGCCGCTAACAACAAAGAGGCTGGCATTGTTCAACAGATTTTTAAAGGGCTTGCCAAGTTCAAGGAGCACGGCGCGGAGAATCAAGCGTTCTGGCTGTGGAGTGGCGTTTTCGGTGAAACGTGGAAATGGAATTTGAAACTGCGTTGGCAGAGCAACTACAACGCGATTATCGGGAGCGTTCAGCCGTTTATATTGACGATGTGCCTTTACTATATCGCGGTTTACGGCATGAATGAAGTCGGACCTAACGGTCAGCAAATTCAAGGCATAACTTACGCGCAATTTATAGCGTTTCAAGGCGCGTTCTCAAGTTTTAATGCCACGTTAAACGGAATTATTCCGCTCGTCGGTCAATACTTTGCTATTCAGCCGCATATTGAAAACTTGCGCCCGATTCTTAAAGAAGTTCCGGAAAGCGTTGGCGACAAAGCAGACTCCGGAATTTTGAGCGGCGCGATTGAAGTTAACAACTTGACATTTGGCTACACGGAAGGGCGCGACGTTCTACACGATATAAACTTTAAGATTGCGGCGGGTGAAAACGTTGCTATCGTCGGGCGTTCCGGTTGCGGCAAATCTACTTTGGTAAGATTGCTTTTAGGATTTGAAACTCCGCGAAAAGGTTCAATTTATTTTGACGGTCAAGACCTCGCCGAATTAAATTTGCCGAGCGTGCGAACTCAAATGGGCGTTGTGCTCCAAAATGGTCAGCTTATGCAGGGCGATATTTTTACGAACATAATCGGCACAAACGCCTTGACGCAAGAGGACGCATGGGAGGCGGCTGAAGCGGCGGGCATTGCTCCGGATATTGCGATGATGCCAATGGGTATGCAAACTGTCATTTCCGAAGGCTCAACCAATATCAGTGGCGGACAACGACAGAGGATTTTAATCGCCCGTGCACTTGTCACCAAGCCCGCGATTTTAATTTTCGACGAGGCGACTTCCGCGTTGGACAATCGCACTCAAGCAATCGTAACAAACAGCTTGAATAATCTTCACGCGACGCGGATTATAGTTGCACACAGATTATCGACGATTAGAAATTGCGACAGGATTTTAGTTATGGACGCGGGCAGAATTGTCGAGAGCGGCGGCTTTGATGAGCTTGTTGCTCGCGGCGGCATTTTTGCTAATCTGGTTAAACGTCAGACAGCTTGAGGAGGATTTAGCATGAAAAAATTTTTAGCAACTTTGGCGGCAATTCTCCTTTCCACTAACACGACATTTGCCGCCGAAGGCATGACTTTAACGCTTGACGAGGCAATAACACTTGCCTTGCAAAACAATCGCCTAATCGAACAATCGGAGGAAGATAGAGAGGCGGCGCGTTGGAATTTGTCAGCTGTGCGCAGGGCTTCTGGTCCGACTTTAAGTTGGTCGTCGTCACTCAATCGCATCGGCGGCAGATATTATCGCAATTCTGGTCGACGCACCTATCACGACCAAGCTCGCTACGCAAAAAATGCAGGGCAAGATATAAATATGAGCCTCTATCCTTCCTACGAAAACGAAAACTCTAACAGCGCGAATTTGTCAATGCCGTTATACACTGGCGGGCGATTGGAGAATCAGCGCAAAACAGCGCGTTATGCTTTGAACGCGGCGGATTTAACATTGGAAAATTCTCGTCAACAAGTTAAGTATCAAGCCGCGCAGGCTTATTATCAAGTACTTCAACAGGCGTCGTTGATTAATGTGCAGGAAGAAGCTGTTCAACTTTTGCAGGAACATTTGCGCACAGTTTCCGTTCAATACGAAGTCGGCACCGTTGCTAAATCCGACGTGCTCGCAACTAGTGTTCAGCTTGCCAACAGCCAACAGAGTTTGAACACCGCGCAGGGCAATTATCAAACCGCAGTTGCTCGGCTTAATAACATAATCGGCTTGCCAGTCAACACCGAAATTGCCGCAAGTGACAAGATTGATTTTGTTCAATACGACTTGAGCGAGGACACTTGCCTTGACTACGCGCTTGCCCACCGCCCCGACGGGATTGCCGCAGTTTACGTCGTCAAGCAAGCTCAAGCACAAACTGCCGCCGCCAAAAGCGGTTATCGTCCGAATGTTAATGCCGTCATGCAAGGGAGCATGTCAGGCGAAAATGTTTTTGGAGCAAATCACAACGCCGAGCAATGGGCAGTCGGTTTGCAAATGCAGTGGAATATTTTCGACAACGGCGTTACTTCCGCCAATGTTAATCAAGCTAAAGCCGCCGAACGTAGAGCCGAGTCCGTCGCTCAACAGCAGATTGAGACTATTCAGCTTGAAGTTCACAGCGCGTATATCGCCTTAAAAACTGCGGAAAAAAATATTGAAGTGACAGCCGCCGCAGTCGACAAAGCAGAAGAAGAATTTGCAATCGCGCAGATTCGCTACGTCGAGGGCGTCGATACCAACTTAAACGTCATGAACGCGCAGGAAAAAGTTGTCGAGACGCGCAACAATTATTACACCGCGCTTTACAATTACAGCACGAGCCGCGCTCAACTAGAAAAGGCTATGGGCGTTCCTGTGACGATTGACGCGCTTTTATATTTAGAGGCTGAACAATCTGGCAAGTCTTCGCCAAAATCTTTAGAGGCGGCAACAGTTGATAACAATTACGACGAGCAATTAAAAGAATCCGAAGAACCATTCGACAAATAAAAAAATCCCCCGCGACTTTGCAGGGGTTAATTTTTTTATGCACGAGGTAGATATTTATTAACGTCGTTTTTTATGTTCGGATTGCCAGCCGCCGCCACCATATCGAGTTCATCAAGCGACATCTCTTCATTGATTGCCCGGCGGCGCAATTTTAATTTCAATAGCAGACTGTCCTTGATTTTGCTGAACTGCGAGAAATCTGTTTGCTCAAATCTGTCCTCGATTGTCATGTCAATCACTCTCCAAAACTTTCTACACTCTATACGTTGCAGAACGAAATTTGTTACAGTTCACCCAAAATATTTTTCAGCTTGCCGAGCGTGCGGTGTAGTGTGACACGAACATTGCTTTCAGTCATGGATAAAATTTCGGCGATTGTGCGAGTGTCCTGTTCGCCCCAATATCTAAGCTCAATAATTCGGCGTTCGCGTTCGTTGAGTTTATCCAATGCCGCCAAAAGTCCACGACTTACCTCGCTGTTAATCATTTGGCGTTCGGGTTCCTCATGTTCAGGCGCGGCAGGGTCGAAGAATTCTTCCCATTCGGTTTCTTTATTTCTGTCGATATGGCGCGTGTGGTCGATTATCGCGTTGTTCGCAATTCTAAAAAGCCACGTCGAGAAAGCGGCGCGTTCGGGGTTGTAGCTCTCAAGGTTTTCGTTCATCTTCATAAAAGTTGTACTCGTCACGTCATCAGCGTCCGCCGAATTTTTCAGCCGCGCATAAATAAAATTATAAACTCGCGGAAAAAAATGTTCGTACAGCTCCTCAAAAGCCTCTTCGTCAGTCGTCGCTCGTTGGGCAAGGGTATCGTAATAATTATCAGCCATAAGTCTCCGCCTTCCCAAAAAATTTTATATAAATTTTAGCACAACGCCGCCGCTTTAACAATCCTCAAAAAAATTTTCCTACTGAAGCGAACAAAATAGGTTAATATAAAAAATCTTACGAACAAGCAATGAGATAGAAAACAAAAAATTTGACAAAAAAAGCGTGCGAAGGTATAATTTAAAAGCTTTAATTACAAGCATGAAGTAAGCGTCCGTAGCTCAGTTGGATAGAGCAACGGCCTTCTAAGCCGTGGGTCGCGTGTTCGAGTCACGCCGGACGCGCCATATGAAATCAACAAAGTCTCGTCAATCGACGGGGCTTTTTCCGTCTTGTGGGTCCATGTGTGGGTCCACTAAAAAATTTTATTGGCAACCTGTATTTTTACATCACATACAACGATAATGTTTCTGGAGAAAAGCATGTGCCGGAAGCCGATTTAAAAGATTGAAAGAAATTTTATAAAAAAGTGCTTGACAAAACCGTTTTTTTTTTGAATAGACGGGCAAATTTTTGGTTAATGTAATGAAAATATTGAACGAGCCGTTTCATTAAGTGGCAGAGGCTAAAATTTTTTGTGAGTGTCCTGTCGGGACACCACAAGGCAATTTTACTTTGTTAAACTAAATTGTATTTCTTGGATGGGTAGCATTGGCGGTTAAAAGAATCGCAAGTTAGAAAATTAAAGGAGTAATTGAAATGTCTTTCGTGAGTTTTTTAATTAGGACGATTTTGAAATCTGCCTTTAAAAATCTCGGCGCGAAGAAAACTGCAGAACTTGTGACTTCAAAGCCCGTTCGTGAATTCGGCAAGAAAATCATCAAGCACGAGATTAAAAAGCGGCTCAAGTAACGGAGGAAAATTTTAATGCATAACATTATTCTGAATGCTCCCGTTGAAAGCGGGCAATTCATTTCGCTGAAAGATTGCGGCGAGACTCCTTTTGTAAACGGCGCAATGGGGCGAGGGCTTGCCGTCAAAAATACGAGCGGCAGAATCATTTCGCCTTCCGGCGGGCGCGTGCTTACGGTTTATCGTAACGCAATTTCAATCGCCTCGAATAGCGGAATCAATCTTTTTATCCAAGTCGGCGATAACAGTTTCTATGAAGTATGCGTCAAAGAGAATCAGCAGATAAATGCTAATCAAATTTTGGCTTACTTCAACGTTAATAAAATCGTCATGTTCACCGTCAAGAACGAGTCGGACTTCGGTGACATCACTTTTCAGCTCGGCGGGCAAAACTACACGCTGAAACCTCAAGACGTTAGCACAACAGATCGTTGTGTGCGACTTGTTCAACGTTGAAAAGACGTTGCGCTTGAGTAATCAAGCGAACTGATAATCCAAAGGGTGGAATGAAGGAGCAACACCCTGAAACGCCCTCCCTGATACTCCGACTGACGTTCGCGTCAGAAGCTCTGTGAAGTCGGCAGAGAGATACCGTAACAGTAAGATGACGAAAGCGGCTCAGCGGTGGGTTGTGTGTCCTATATGCCGGAGGTCTATAAAATAGCTATGGTTAGAATGTTCTGCAAGGAACTGACGAAATTGCGAATGTACAGGTCTAGAACCTGAAATTGTAGAAATGCAATTGGCGAGAAATCGTCGTAAGTGTGGCAAAGTAAAAATTGTACGTATGAAATGCCATAATGTGTTACAGGCGCATTCAAGCTTGCAGGCTTAGAGCAA